>NZ_JBEZNG010000039.1:0-77462 GCF_040653035.1 Streptomyces malaysiensis subsp. malaysiensis | reverse complement strand
GCGCATGTCGCGAACCGCGGCGGGGTGGACCGCAAGCCCGACCCGCTCGACCGGCACGGCCGGGCCGCTTCCCTATGACGGTGGTCAGCCCTCGTACTCGGGGGCGTTCTCCAGGTAGTGGACCGTGTCGTAGCCCAGGTGCTTGAAGATCCGGTTCTGGGCCGAGAAGACCTTCAACGGAGTGCCGTCGTGGGCGAAGAGCTGGCAGATGTGGTTCTGCGGCACATACAGCGTGTCGCCCTTCTTGATCTCGTGCCGGGTCGGCTCGAGGGCGACCCGCGCGTAGTACTTCTCCGCGATCTCCGCCTCGACCTCCCACTGGAGCGCGTAGCCGCCGCCGTCGAGGATGTAGAGCACCTCGTCGGCCATCTTCCAGTACTTGCCCGACCGGCTGCCGGTCGGGATGTCCAGCTCATAGGCGTCGACGGAGAACAGGCGCGCGTCGGTGCGCTCGGGCGAGGTGAGCACGCGCTGCCGGCCGAGCGGAGTGGTCTCCCAGGTCGTGTCGGCCGGGGAGATGACCTTCTTGCGGTCCAGGACGCCCGGGGTCCACACCCGCGACCAGTCCTCGCGCGGGCCGAACTCCTCCGGGCGGTCGATCGGGCCGCTGCGGCCCTGCTGCCACAGGCCCATGAACATCCAGGTGCTCTTGGCCTTCACCACCAGCGCGGTGGCCTGCTCGTCGTACGGGTTGAAGTGGCGGTGGACCGAGTCGGTGTGGACGAAGACGAAGTCGTCCTTGGCCCAGTCGTAGCGCTGGTCGTCGTGGATCTCGTAACCGCGGCCCTCGAGGATGTAGAAGGCGGCCTCGTTCTGGTGGCCGTGGCCGTGGTTGCTGGACTGCGGCGGCAGCTGGACGAAGTGGACCTGAACGGTCTGGGTGAGGAATTCCTCGTCACCGGGACCGATCCGCCACCAGGTGCGGGACTTCTCGCTGTCGCCGGAGTGGGCGACCTTGGCGTCGTCGACGACCACCGTGTCGTCCCGGACACGCTTGGAGGCCAACTGCCGATTCCGGAACTCGCCGAGCCCGTACGTCTCAGAGGTGAGGCCGCGGACGAAGGTGCGCCCCTTCTTTGCCATGAAGTCCTCCTATAGGCAGCTCAACAGGCTAACGGTCTGACCATAATACCGACTGAGAGGAGTGCCAACCCTTCTGCACGGAGCGATTGCCGGCGCGGCCGCCGTACCCGTCCCCTCCCCTGCCGCCGGGGCATAGGAAAGCGCCCCGAACTCCTGGAGTCCGGGGCGCTGTGGGGGATGTGGTTCAGTCCTTCACTCGGTAGGCGGTCCGCTCCAGATGGGTGCGCATGATCCTGGTCGCGGCCTCGGCGTCGCGGGCGGCGATCGCCTCGACGAGCTCGCGGTGTTCCTTGGTGCCGCGCCGGCCCATCTTCGGCTCGATGGCCTGGGCCTCGCGCAGGCTCATCAGCATCGGGCCGTGGAAGGACTGCACGAGCATCTCGATCGCCGGATTGTGCGTACAGGCGGCGACCCGGATGTGGAAGGCGGTGGAGAGCTCCATGGTGTACTCCCCCTCCTTCATCGCCTCCGCGTGGGCGTCGCACATGGCACGCAGATCGGCGATGTCCTCCTCCGTGGCCCGCTCCACGACCAGCGGCACCACACCCAGCTCGAAGATCAGACGAGCCTCGGTGACCTGGGAGGCGGTGAGCGGCGAGAGCGTGAGCAGGTCGGCGAGGCCCTCGCTGACCCGGCTCGAGGTCGGCGCCGTCACAAAGGCACCGCCGCGCGCGCCGACTCTGATCTCGACGAGGCCATTGGCCTCCAGGATGCGCAGCGCCTCGCGGATGGTGACCCGGCTGACGCCGAACTGCACACACAGCTCGCGCTCGCTGGGCAGGCGATCGCCCGGCTGTAGCCGCTCCTCCTTCAGCAGGCGCCGGATCTGCTCGACGATCACCTGGGAGACACGGCTCGAGGAGACGGCCTTGAACAGCTCCTGCGGGACGGCCGCCCGCCCGGACTGTGCCTCGTTCTCCGAAGTCTGACTCGCTCGGGTTGACATAGGGGCATTCTCCCATGAGAGGGCGACGCTTGACCTCGTTGTGACCAACGGAATAACGTCATACCAAAATTCCATTGGCGAAGGCCCTTGGGGAGATCCGTCCGGGAGGTCCCGTGCTGCTCCTCGGCAACGATGTCACCGCCGCCGTCCTCACGATGCCCGACGCGATCGCCGCCCTGGAGGGCTCCTACGGGGACCTCGTCACGGGCGAGGGCGTCTGCCGCCCGCGTATCGATCTGCGCTTCCCCGCCGGCGCCGGCCGGGTCTACCAGTGGGGCACGATGGAGGGCGGCTCGGCCCGCACCGGGTACGCCGCGATCCGCATGAAGTCGGACCTCCTGATCGAGACCGGCCCCGAGGGGGCTCGCACCCAGGAGAAGTACTGCGTCACACCCGGCCGCTACTGCGGTCTCGTCCTGCTTCTGGACATCCGCAGCGGCGAGCCGCTGGCCCTGCTCAACGACGGTCTGCTCCAGCACCTGCGGGTCGGCGCCGACTCCGCGCTCGGCGCCCGCTACGCCGCCCGCCCCGGCAGCCGCGTCCTGGGGCTGCTCGGCTCCGGCGGCATGGCCCGCAGCCATCTGGAGGCGCTGCTGACCGTCCTCCCGCTGGAGCGCGTCCAGGTCTACAGCCCGACCCGCGCCCACCGGGAGGGGTTCGCCGCCGAGGCGCGCGAGCGGTACGGGCTCGAGGCCGTCGCCGTGGCGGACGCCGCGTCCGCCCACCGGGGCGCGGACCTCGTCGCCGGCTGCACGGACGCGGTCGGCGAAGTGATCTTCGGCGAGCACCTCGCCCCCGGCACACACATCACCTGCGTCGGCGGCCGCCTGGACCGCCGCGCCGTTGAGCGGCTCGACGTATGGCTGCGGCTCGGGGATGCCAACGCTCCGTATTCCAGGCCGAGTTGGGCCACGGACGACGAGTATGTGGTCTACCGCGCCCGTCCGGACGACCCCGTCTGGCCCCGCCACCGCCACGGCCACACCCGCCGCCCGCCCCAGGGGCCGCGCAGGGTCGGCCTCCGCGAGCTCCTCGACGACACCGCGCGGGCCCGCACCGACGATCGCCAGATCACCTTCTCCGAGCGCGGCAACATCCAGGGCGCCCAGTTCCACGCCGTCGCCGCCCTGATCTACGAGCGTGCGCGGGAGCGGGGCCTGGGACGCGAGATCCCTCGGGACTGGCTGCTCCAGGACATCCGCGACTGACCCGGGCCGCTTCCCGCTATTGGTATAACCATTGACTCTTTCATGTGGTGCCGCCTACCGTGCTCAGCACACACCCGCCCCTCCCGCCCTTCCCCTCCCGTGTGTGACCGAAGGAGCAGCCCCGATGACCCGCCGCCTCCACCTCTCCTTCGCCTGCGGTGACTACGACCGCGTGCGCGCCCTCCAGGACGGCCGTGTGCGGCCGGAAGGCATCGACCTCACCTTCCTGCCGCTGGGCGTGGAGGAGACGTTCTACCGGCAGCTCCGGCACCGCGAGTTCGACATCAGCGAACTGAGCCTGTCCAGCTACTCGATGACCCTCGACCAGGACGACCCGCCCTTCGTCGCCCTGCCCGTCTTCCCCTCCCGCTTCTTCCGCCACCAGTCGATCTACGTCAACCGGCACAGCGGTATCGAGAAGCCCGCGGACCTCGTCGGCAAGCGTGTCGGCACGCCCGAGTACCAGATGACGGCCGGTGTGTGGCAGCGCGGCATCCTCGCCGAGGAGTATGGGGTGCCCGTCGAGTCGGTCCACTACTTCACCGGCGGCATCGAGCAGCCCGGCCGCCCCGAGAAGCTCCCGCTCGACCTCCCCTCCACGGTGAAGATCACGCCGATCGGCCCGGAGCAGACCCTCTCCCGGATGCTCGTCGACGGCGAGATCGACGCGATCTACAGCGCCAGCCAGCCCTCCTGCATGGGCCGCGACCCGCATATCCGACACCTCTTCGAGGACTTCCCGGCCGTCGAGCGCGACTACTACGCCCGCACCGGCATCTTCCCGATCATGCACGTGGTCGCCGTACGCGGAAGCCTCGCCGAACGACACCCGTGGATCGCCCGCTCGCTGACCAAGGCGTTCGAGGAGTCCCTCCGCATCGCCTACGACGACCTGCGCTACCGCAGCGCGCTGAAGATCATGCTGCCGTGGTTGCAGGAGCATGTGACCGCAACGGCCGAGGCGCTCGGCGAGGGCTGGTGGGACTACGGCCTGGAGAAGAACCGCACCACGCTGGAGACCTTCGCCCGCTACCAGCACGAACAGCATCTCGTCGCCCGCCGCCGCACGGCGGAGGAGCTGGTCCTGGCGTCGGCCTCCGACACCTTCGTCCTGTGACGTCCGCGCCCGCTCCCCGGGAGCTGATCGCGCTCGGCTGCCGGATCCTCGCCTTCCGCGGTCTGGCCGCCGACATCCTCGGCCATATCTCCCTGCGCCGCGACGACGGTGCCCTGTACCTGCGATGCCGGGGCCCACACGAACGAGGGCTGCTCCTCACCGAGCCCTCCGACGTCCACCCCGTCCCCCTGGACGGCGAACCGGCGCCGCCCGACGGCTACCGCGTCCCCAACGAACTCCCCATCCACCGCGAGATTCTGCGCGCCCGCCCCGATGTCGCGGCGGTCGTCCACGTCCACCCGCCCCATGTGGTGGCCGCCGACCTGGCCGGTCTGCCCCTGCGCCCCATCGTCGGCGCGTACGACATCCCGGCCATGCGCATGGCGCTCGACGGCATCCCCGTCTACCCGAGGGCGGTCCTGGTGACCCGCGCCGACCTCGGCCAGGAGGTGGCCGAGGCCCTCGCCGACCGCCCGGTCGCGATCCTCCGCGGCCACGGCATCGTCGCCACCGGGGACTCCGTACAGCAGGCGGTGGTACGGGCCCTGTCGGTCGAGTCGCTCGCGACGATGACCCTCCGCTCGGCCGCCGGACCCGCACTCCCCCCACCCCTGCCACCGGAGGACATCGCCGAACTCCCGGACCTGGGAGGCGGGTTCAACGACACATTGGTGTGGAACAGCCATGTGGCGGCCCTGGAACACGCGGGTCTGGGGCTCTGACCGCGCGGAAGCCGGGAGGCGTTGAGGCAGCGAACCGAACCGCATGGATCACGGTGGCGCGGTGGCGTCGATGACCGCGTGGTCAGCTTTGCCGTGGGTTCACCCGGCAGTTGGTATGGAGGTACTGGGCAGTGCCGTTCGTGAAGTCGTAGATCGCGACCGTCCGGGTGTCCTCCAACGGATCGGCCGGCGGCATCAGGAAATGGGTCTCGCTCACCGGGAGCAGCTCATATCTGATGCGGTCGGGCTTATGGAGGAACTCTGCCTGCGTCGGATCGAGGACCAGGGTCAGGTACGGCTTTCCGCCTTCGGCCGACACCTCGTACCGTGTGCCGGGGCGCTCGTAGACGCCTTCGTACCTGGACAGGTCGAGGTTCAGCGTCGCGTCCGGTGCGGGCGGGTCAGGGATGGTGACCGTGCCCAGATCGGCCAGGATTTCATTGAACACCTTGTGGTGAAAGCTCTCCCGCGGTCCGCCGTTGGTCAGCATCACCACGGCGGTGTTCGAGTCCGGCAGGAGCCGCAGCCGGGCGTTCTGGCCGATCGTACTGCCATCGGTCGCGTAGACGGTTTCGCCGTGCCAGTCGCACACGATGAGGCCGAGTGCCCATGCCGGCCCGAACATATGGGGATCCGGTATCGGCACCCTCGAACGCAGCATCTCTCGAATGCTCTCGGCCGAGACGACGCGCTTTCCACTTGGCGCCATGCCGTCGTTGAGGAGCAGGTGCGCCATGGCGAGCACCTCCCGCGAGGTCGAGGTGATGTTTCCGCCGGGGCCGAACGCGCGTGGCAGGTGGCGCACCGGTGTGACGATGGGGCCCTCGTCCAGGGAACGGATCAGGTGCCCGGTCGCGGCCCGGGCTTCGTCCACCTGCTCATGCAAGCTGTTCGTGCTGGTCAGGTCCATGGGTTCGAAGAGGCGGTGCCGCATGATGTCGTCCCAGCGTGCGCCGTCGTGCACCTCCAGGATCCGCGCGAGAATCGCGTAGCCCAGCGCCGCGCTGTAACCGTGGGTGCGGCCCGGCGGAAAGACCTGGGGTGCGTCGGCGATGTTCTCGACCATGCGCGCGTAGACGTCGTCGCCTTCACCAGGGTCGCCATAGGCTTCCTCGATACCGTTGGTGTGGTGGAGCAGATGGCGAGGGGTGACTTTCGCGCTTGCCTCGGGATCGGCCACCGCGAAGCCGGGCAGGTAGGTTCGCACCGGCTCGTCGAGGTCGACCTTCCCCTCGTCGACGAGCTGCATGAAGGCCAGTGCGGTCCATGTCTTGGTCATGGAGCCGCATTGGTAGACGGTGTCCGTCGTCGCGGCTTCCCGCGTTTCCACGTTCTTGACGCCGACCGCGAGTTCGGTGAACTCTCCGCCGTGGAGCACGCCGATCGAGGCGCTCGGGATCGCGTACTCCGCCAGGAGTTCGGCGACCCTGGCCTGGATCCGTGATACGTCGAGCGTCATCGCGGAAGACCGACCGCGTTCGCGGCGTCCGCTTCGCAGTACTCCGTCGTGGCGTAGGGGCCGGCGTATGCCTCGAAGAAGTCCCGGACGGCATCGATGGAGTCGTGGGTGATGATGTTCACCGCCCTGGCCCCGTCCTTGCTCGCGACCGCCACCTTCCAAGTGGCGCCCTTGGGGAGTTTGGCGTGGGCCTTCTTCAGCCCACTCCAGAACTTGCCGTCGTCCGAGACTGTCGACACGACCATCACGTACACCATGGTGTCCTCTCTTTCCGGATGAGGAAAAGCTACGTTGCGTTTCACCTCCCATCAACAAAATGAGGACGCAAATCCCCGTCAAACCAGGATCGTTGCAACAGAAATGTCAATGAACGCAACTCCTTCAATCGAGTCGTTGCAATGTACTGTTGCTGAACGCTCTGAACGCTCTGAACGCGAGGAGAGGAGTCGCATCGGTGCCAGGAGGCAGGCTGACCCACGAGGATCGCCGGAGGATCGCGGCGTGGCTGGCCGAAGGGCTCGGGTACGCCGAGATCGGCCGACGGCTCGGCCGACCGACGTCCACGATCAGTCGCGAGGTCGCACGCAACGGGGCATCCGGCGACTATGTCGCCGACCACGCACAGCGGGTCTCCGGCCACCGTGCGCGCGGCCGCAAGCCGGCCCGGCCCGCCGAGTCGGCGCCCGGCGAGCAGCCGGCCGAGGTGGTGCGCGGCTTCGTGGACCAGTTCGCGACGCTGCTGGCCGCGACCGGTCTGCCCCGGATGACCTCCCGGGTGTTCGTCTGCCTGCTCACCGCCGACGCCGACGGTCTGACGGCAGCCGACCTGGTGCGCCGGCTGGAGGTCAGTCCCGCGTCGGTATCCAAGTCCATCGGCCACCTCGCAGCCATGGAACTGGTGGTGCGCCGACCGGATCCCGGCGGGCGCCGCGAACGGTACGTCATCGACGACGACGCCTGGCTCCGGGCGTGGCAGGCCGACACCGGCGCACACTCGAAGATCGCAACCGCCGCACGGCGGGGCGTCGAGATCTTCGGCACCGACACGACGGCCGGCATCCGACTCGGCGCGATGGGCCGGTTCTTCGCCTGGCTCAGCGAGCAGATGAGCGGCAGCACCCTCACCGAGGCCGCCGTGTACGACGCGCTGACCGTGCTCGCCGCCCTCGTGCACGCCGACCGACCGCTCACCCTGGGCACGCTGGCCACCGCGCTCGATTGGCCCGAAGACCGCGCCACCGCCGCCCTGGACGCGATCCGACGCAAACCGGCCATCGCCGATCCCCTCGCCCTGAGGACCGTCGGACCCCGGACGTACACCCTCACCACGAGACCGGACCGTCTCAGCCCGGCGCAGCGCAAAGCCCTCCGCCAGTAGGGCGCGCCAATGCCACCACGCATCTCGGGGCCCAGGCGGTTCATCTCGTACAGCGCATCCGTGGAACGGCAGGTCCCTAAGCGACCGTGAGCACGATCTTGCCTTGGATATGTCCCCGGGCGGCACGCTCGTGCGCCGCCCGCGCCTCCGCGAGCGGAAACGTGCTGTCCACCGCGACGCGAACCGTGCCCGCGTCGAGCAGGCGTCCCAGTTCAGCGAGTTGCGCGCCGTTCGAGCGGACCTGGGTGGCCGTGACCGTGACGCCCAGCTCCGCGTTCTCCTCGTCGTCGAACTCGCCGAAGTACACCGGGTAGAGGGACCCGCCGCGCTCGAGGGTGCGCAGGAAGCGCCTGCTGTCGGGACCCCCGACGGTGTCCAGGACGAGATCGACGTCACGGGCGACTTCCTCGGGCCGGTCCTTGGTGTAGTCGATGAACTCGTCGGCGCCCAGCCTGCGCAGGAACGCCTCATGGGCTCCGGAGGCCACGGCGATGACGCGGGCCCCCTTCCACTTGGCCAGTTGGAGAGCGAGGTGCCCCACTCCACCGGCAGCGCCGTTGATGAGCACCGTGGTCTCGCCGTCGAGTGCCATCGGGCGGTGCGGGGCCTCTTGGAACGGCGAGGGATGGCCGTGCCCGAGCTCGATCAAGAACTGCCACGCCGTCAGCCCCGACATGGGCAGCCCGGCGGCGTGTATGTGATCGACGGCAGCGGGCTTACGGGCGAGGTCGGACGCCGGCGCGGTGACGTACTCGGCGTACGCGCTGCCTTGCAGAGCGGTCGGGAAGCGCAGGAGCCCGACCACCTCGTCTCCGGCCACGAAGCCGTTGACGTCGGCGGCGACGGCTTCCACGACGCCCGAGACATCGGTCCCCGGAATCAGGGGGAGATCGAACGGGGGCTTGAGCTCGGGAGGTACGTCGGGCATCCCCTCGCGTGCGTACCAGTCAGGAGGGTTGATGCCGACCGCGTGCACGCGGACGAGCACCTCGCCCGGCCCCGGTTCGGGAACCGGCACCTCCTCATGGCGTAGCACCTCGGGGCCGCCGAACTCGTGCAGCCGGATCGCCCTCATCGTGTGTATCGGCATCATTTTCTCCAGCCCCGCGCCGCGGGATACGCTATCGGATCAGTGGTCCATATATCCGAACCACTGATCCGAATATATGGACCACTGATCCGGATAGTCAAGAGGGGACAGATGCGGGCCGACGCCAGGAAGAACCACGACCATCTGCTCGCCGTCGCGGGCGCCGTCATCACCGAGCAAGGCGTCGACGCATCGCTGCGCGACATCGCGCGCAAGGCCGGCGTAGGGCTCGCGACGCTGCTCCGCCACTTCCCGACGCGCGAGGCGCTGCTCGATGCCCTGCTCCGCACACGCTTCGACGAGCTGACGGCAACGGCGGGCGAACTCGAAACGTCGAGCTCACCCGAAGACGCCCTCGTTGCGTGGCTGCGCGACTGCGTCGCGTGCACACATGAGTACCGGGGTGTTGTGGCGCTGATGACGGCCGCCCTCGAGGACAGCGAGTCCGCGCTCCATGCATCGTGTGTCACCATGCGCGCGGCCGGCACCCGGCTCCTCGCCCGCGCCCAGGACGCGGGTGCGGCGCGGACCGACCTCGATGGCACCGATCTGTTCGCGCTGGTGGCGGCGCTTGCGTGGCTCGGCGATCAACCCGCGCTCACGCCACGCGCCGACCACCTCTTCGAGGTGGTCACGAGCGCGATTCTGACGAGCGCGTGACCGCACCCCCTCAGGGACGGTCGAGACGGAGCCGCTCGGCCCTCGGCAGCCCGGCGACCACCAGGTCGTAGGAATCCTCGATGAGCTCCCGGACCAGCCGGTCCGGAAGCCCGCCGTCCACCGTCACCGTGTTCCAGTGGCGCTTGTTCATATGCCACCCCGGGACGATCAGCTCCGGGTGCCCTTCGCGGAGCCGGCCCGCGTCCGCCGGATCGCACTTCAGGTTCACCGTGAGCGGACGCGCGTCCAGCGTCGTCAAAGCGAAGATCTTGCCGACCACCTTGAAAGCCGACACGTCCGGATGACGCGAGAACGGGAACTCCTCCACCGCCGCGTTGAACGAGAGGCAGAAGGAGCGCAACTGCTCGGGGGTCACTCCGGATTCTCCTCGTACTCGACCGACCTCGCACTCGACCGACAAGGCTCAAGGGCTCAAAGGGCGTCCCCGCCGGCGCAAACGCCGCTGCAAGGACGATCCTCACCGTAGCCCACGCCTACGACAGTCGGCTCAATCCACCTGACGGCGCCTAGGCTTCCGTCGTGAACGACACCACACATGGCAACGGCATACGCATCAGACCCGGCACCCGGGCCGACGCACCGACCGTTCTGGACATGCTCGACGCCGCGGTGGCCTGGATGAACGCTCGCGGCAACACCGAGCAATGGGGCACGACACCGTATTCGCAAAAGCCCGGCGGGGTGGCGCGAGTCGAACGGTACCTGACCGTGAACACCCCATACATCGCGGAACTGGATGAGACGCCCGTGGGAGCCCTGGTGATGGACTCCGGGCCCAGCCCGCAGATGCCGATCACACCCGCCGACGAACCCGAACGGTACATCCGGCTGCTCGTCTCCCACCGGGACTACGCCGGACTCGGCATCGGCACAGCACTGCTCGCCCATGCCGCGGAAGCGACCCGGCAAGCCGGCGTGAAGCTGCTGCGAGTCGACTGCTGGGCAGGCGGCGAAGGCAAACTCGTCGCGTTCTACCGGCGCCACGGATTCACGCCCACCGAACGATTCCTGTCCCAGACCTGGCCAGGACAGGTACTGGCGCGCCGCGTCGGCTGACAACGAGACAGGAACACCCATAACGCAAACGGAACAGCGATTCTGTTAGTGTGCATCCACAAGCAGAAGCGCCATTCTTTTTGCGAGGGGGTGTGTGGTGCCGCGGCTCACCGACGCACGCAAGGAACTCCGGCGTGCCCAGATCGCCGAAGCCGCCGTGCGCTGCTTCGGCCGCAACGGCCTGGAGCGGACCTCGATCGCCGACATCACGGCCGAGTGCGGTCTCTCCGCCGGCTCGATCTACGCGCACTATCGCAACAAGGCCGACCTGATCCAGGCCGCCGCCCGCGAGGTGCTCGCCAAACGCGCCGAGGTCCTCGGCGCGTACGCCGCGAGCGACACCCCGCCCGGCCCCGATGAACTGCTCGCGCGCCTGATCGCCGCGATCGACCCCGTCGAGGCCCGGGTCGGCGTACAGACCTGGGGCGAGGCGACCACCGACCCGGTCATCCGCGACATCGTCGTCGACATGACCGACCGGATGCGCGCGATGCTGCACAACTGCCTCACGGCGTGGCTGGTCAAGGTCGAGCATCACGAGGCGGCCGGGGCCCGGGAGCACGCCGCCCCGATCGCGCACCGGGTGATGTCGCTCTACCAGGCCGAACTGCTGTACACCGCCTTGCGATCGCCAACCGAGGAGACAGCTCGATGACCACCCCGACCGCCGCGTTCGCCGGCCGCACCGTTTTCCGGATCGGCTACGGCGCGTTGCAGCTCGAGCGGTTGCACGACCGCCGCGGCGAGGCCGTCGCGCTGCTGCGCCGCGCGGTCGAGCTGGGCGCCGACCATGTGGACACCGCCGAGTTCTACGGCTTCGGATTCGCCAACGACGTGATCCGCGAGGCGCTGCGCCCCGAGGACGAGGTCCTGGTCGTCACGAAGGTCGGGGCCGACCCCGACCCCGACGGGCCCCTGCCGCTGCGTCTGGCACAGCGACCCGAGCAGCTGCGCGCCAGCGTCGAGGACAACCTGCGCGGCCTCGGCGTCGACCGGCTCCCGGTGGTCAACCTCCGCCGCCTGGACACCGGCCCCGGGCTGCGCCCCGAGGGCGACCAGGTCGTCGACCTCGACGACCAGCTCGCGACGATGACCGCCCTGCGCGACGAGGGCAAGATCGGCGCGATCGGCCTGAGCAGCGTCACCCTCGACGGCCTGCGCCGCGCCCTGCCGGCCGGCGTCGTCTGCGTGCAGAACGCCTACAGTCTCGCCTCGCGCGACGACGAGGATATGCTCGAACTGTGCGTGGCCGAGGGCATCGCCTGGGTGCCGTTCTTCCCGCTCGGCGGGGCCTTCCCCGGTCTGCCCAAGGTGACCGAGGAGCCGGCCGTTCAGACCGCGGCCGCGGCCCTGGGCGTCACACCCTCCCAGATCGGCCTCGCCTGGCTGCTGCACCACGCCCCGAATGTGCTTCTCATCCCCGGCACCGCGGACGCCGCACACCTGGAGGCCAATATGGCCGTCAGCGAGATCACCCTCGACGCCGCGACCCTCGCCACCCTCGACGCGATCAAGTCCCGCTCCAACGAGGGTCCCATCGGCTGACCGGAACCCAACGCCTCCCGGGGCACTCCGCGCCGGACACCTGACCGAGCACCGGACCGCCCCGGAAAACCCACCAGCTTCCAAGGACGGATCATGAAGGCCATCATCTACCGCGATCTCGGCGGCCCCGAGGTTCTTCAGCTTCTCGACCGCGACCTGCCCACACCGGGCCCCGGCGAGGTACGAGTCCGGGTCGCCGTCTCCGGGGTCAACCCGACCGACTGGAAGACCCGCTCCGGCACCACACGCCCCAAGCAATTCCCCGAGGTCACCCCGCACCTCGACGGCGCCGGCACGATCGACGCCGTCGGTGAGGGGGTCGACCGGAGCCGGGTCGGTCAGCGGGTCTGGCTGTTCATGGCCGCCGCCGGGCGGCCCACCGGTACCGCCGCCGAGTTCACCGTCGTACCCGCGGAGCGGGCCGTGCCGCTGCCCGACGAGGCAGGCTTCGACATCGGCGCCTCACTCGGGGTCCCCGCGCTCACCGCACACCGCGCGCTCACCGTCGCCGAGGACGGGCCGCGCCGTCTGCGGCCCGGGGCGCTCGACGGCAAGGTGGTGCTCGCCGCGGGCGGAGCCGGGGCCGTCGGGCACGCGGTGATCCAGCTGGCCCGATGGGCCGGCGCCACCGTGATCAGCACGATCAGCGGCCCGGAGAAGGCCCGCCTGGCCACCTCCGCCGGGGCCCACCACGTGATCAACTATCGCGAGGGCGACCCGGCCGCCGAGATCCGCGAGATCGCCCCGGACGGCGTCGACATCATCGCCGAGGTGGCGCTGGGCGCGAACCTCGCACTGGATCTGGCCGTGCTCCGGACACGCGGCACGATCGCCACTTACGCCAACGACGGTGACAAGCCGGTCGAACTGAACGTGCCGCAGAACATGATGCTGAATACACGCCTGCAATTCCTCGTCCTCTACACGGTCGGTCCGGAAGCGCTCACCGCGGCCGTTGACGACGTCGCCGCCGCGGTCCTCGCCGGCGCACTGCCGGTCGGCGAGGAACACGGTCTGCCACTGGTCCGCTTCCCGCTCGACCGCACCCCCGACGCACACCGAGCGGTGGAGAGCGGCGCGGTCGGCAAGGTCCTGGTGGACGTCACGGCGTAACCCATCCGGCCACCATGTGACCGGTTCGCGGCCGCCGAGACGGCATCACGAGCCGGCCTTCAGCCCGTCCAGGGTGAGGTCGAGCAGGCGTTCGGCCCGTTCCCGGTGTTCGGGGTTGGCCGAGGTGAGAGCGATGCCTTCGAGGGCGGCGCCCATATCGGTGGGGCTGATGTCGGTGCGAATCGTCCCGGCGGCCGCGCAGGCGCCCATCAGGTCGGTGATGGCGGCCTGGATCATGTCCCGACTGTGGCCGTACGGATTGCCTCCCGTCGCGGCGATGGCACGCAACGCCTCGGCCATGCCGAATTTCGTGGTGACGTAGTCCAGGAAGAGACGTGTCCAGGCGCGCAGGGCTTCGTAGGGCGGCTTCTCCTGGAGCAGTTCGGGGGCGGCGTCGCACAGCTGGGCCACCTCGTTGCGGTAGACCGCCTCGATCAGCGCCTCCCGGGTGGCGAAGTTGCGGTACAGCGTCGCGCTGCCCACGCCCGCCTCCTTGGCGATGCGCTCCAGGTGGGTGTCCAGCCCCTCCTCGCCGAACATGCGCACCGCGGCCGCGAGGATCCTGTCTCTGTTACGCCGTGCGTCAGCTCGCAACGGACGTTGTGCACTGCCGGCCATCAGCGGTCGCCATTCCCCTCTCCGACCCTCTTCAGCTTGCTAAACGGAGGCGCGCCCACTTAGTGTGGCGTAAGTGGGGGCACCCCCACTTACTGTAGGTCATGATCTGACCTGCGCACATCCCCTTTGGAAGGACGTTGATCATGTCAGGTGTCGAAGGCAAGGTCGTAGCGATCACAGGTGCCAGCAGCGGCATCGGAGCGGCGACCGCGACCCACCTCGCCGAGAAAGGCGCCCGGCTCGTGCTCGGGGCCCGGCGGGAGGACCGGCTGAACGAGGTGGTGGACCGCATCACGGCGCAGGGCGGCTCGGCCGTCGGGATCGTCGTCGACGTGACGCGCCGCGAGGACCTCAAGCGTCTGACGGACACGGCGGTCGACCGGTTCGGCCGGCTCGATGTGCTGGTCTCCAACGCCGGCACGATGGCGGTGTCACCGTTTGACGAGCTGCGCCAGGACGACTGGGACGCGATGGTCGCCACGCACATCACCGGCCTGCTGAACGGTATCGGGGCGGCGCTTCCCGTCTTCCGGCGCCAGCGCTCCGGCCAGTTCGTCAACGTGGCCTCGACCGCGGCCTACGTCGTGAAGTCCCCGCAGGCCGTTTACGCCGCCACCAAGACGGCGGTGAAGGTGCTGACCGAGGGGCTGCGGCAGGAGTCGGGGCCCCACCTGCGTGTCACCCTGGTCTCTCCCGGGTTCACCCACACCGAGGGCGTGGGCAAGGGGGCGAGTCCCGAGGCAGCGGCGGCGGCCACCCAACTGCGCGACGAGATAGCCATCCCGCCCTCCGCCATCGCGTCCGCCATCGGTTACGCGATCGAGCAGCCCGCCGGCATCGACGTCAGCGAGGTCGTCGTCCGGCCCACCGCACAAGCCTGACCACCAGCAGAGACACCTACGTCCGAGCAAGCGGCACGCATACGGGTACTGACCTCGTCATTCAGGCCGGTGGTCGGCTCCTCGACGCTACCGTAGCTCCACATGACAGCCACCGAGACGGACATCACCGAAGACTTGATCCGGGATCTGCTGCGCGAGCAGCACCCCGATCTGGCGGATCATCCACTGAAACTCGGAGCGCTCGGCTGGGACAATCAAGTGTGGCGGCTCGGCGACGACCTCGCCGTCCGGTTGTCCTGGGCGACGCGGTCCGCTGACGCGCTGCTGCGCAAGGAACACACCTGGCTGCCCCTCCTCGCCCCGCGCCTTCCTCTCCGGATCCCCGTCCCGCAGCGCCTCGGTGAGCCCTCCGAACGGTTTCCGCGGCCCTGGCTCGTCACCACCTGGGTGCCGGGCGAACCCGCCGACCGCGCCCCCGCTACGCGCGCCGCGGAGGCGGCCGTCACCCTGGCCGCCTTTCTGACCGCCCTCCACCGCCCCGCCCCTGACGGGGCGCCCACAGGCCGGCACCGCGGCGGCCCGCTGGCCGACACCGCCGAACACTTCGCCCGAGACCTCGCCTCGGCCACCGAACTGGGACTGATCCGCGATCCGGACGCCGTCCGCGCGGTCTGGGAAGACGCCGCCGCCGCGCCGGAGTGGGCAGGCCCACGCCTCTGGCTCCACGGCGACCTGCATCCAGCCAACATCCTGACCACGAACGGCACCTTTTCCGGCGTGATCGACTTCGGCGACCTCTTCGCCGGTGACCCGGCCTTCGACCTCGCCGCCGCTTGGATCCTGCTGCCGGACGGCGCCGCCGACCGCTTCCACGAGAGCTACCGGCCGAGCCCGGACGCCGCGACCCTGCGCCGCGCCCGCGGCTGGGCGGTGCTGCGCGCCCTCACCGGCATCCACATCGGAGACGCCGGCGTCCATGGCCGCCCCGGAGGCAAGCCCACCTGGGGCCCGCCCGCCCAGGCCGCACTGCGACGGCTCACCGCGACGGTCCACCGGTGATCAAGCATCCCTGCGGGGGTGGAAAAACACGCCGACATCGCCGCCCGGATCGTTTCCGGCACATTCTCGCTCTGCCGCGCAGACGCGCGGGACGAGGAGTTCAGGTGGCGTCGGGGGTGTCCGTGCGGTGGGCGTGGGCGTCGATCAGGGCGAGCGTGGCTTCGGGCCGTTCGATATGGGGCAGGTGGCCGGCCTCGGGGATGACTTCGAGGTGGGCGTTGGCGAAGGCCGCGGCGTAGGCGGCGCCGTAGGCCGGTGTGACCACGCGGTCGCTCTCCCCCCACAGCAGCAGTGCCGGTGTATGCACACGGCTCAGTCGACGCAGCAGCTTCGCATCGTGCATGTACGGCTCGCCCGCGAGGACGCGCATGGTGGCCATGTTGGCCTGCCGGATGGCGAGTTGGTCGGCCGGTATGGCGGCGGGATCCACGTAGTAGCGGTCCGGGTCGTGCCAGGAGTGCTTCGCCACACCGCGGGCGTCCAGGGCGAAGAAGTCCGTGATCGGCTCGTCGGCGATATGCACCCCTACGGCATCGATCATGACGAGGCCGCTGATAACACCCGCGGTGTCACGTACCGCCATCTCGGCCGCGATCCAGCCGCCGAGCGAGGAGCCGATGACCAAGACGTTGCGCAGACCGCGGTCGTGCAGAAGGTGCAGGTAGGCCATGGCCAGATCGTCCACGCCGGTCAGCCAGTCGGGGCGAGGCGTCCCCTCCCAGCCGGGGTGCACGGGCGTGAGCGTGTGCGCGGTGCGCGAGAGATGTGACGCGATGCCGGCGACGGTGGCGGGCCCGCCGCCTCCGTGCAGGACGAGCACCGGGCGGCCGGTACCGGCCTCGGAGAGGGTGAGGTCGAGGTCGTCACAGGCGGCCGCATGGGCAAGGGAATGGGAGTCCGTGGTCATGCCCCAGACTCTAACTAAGGTTCTTTAATTAAGCTAGTTTCACTGCGGGTAGACTTACCGCATGGATGCTGATCTGGAGTTTTTGGGCCGCGCGGTCAAGCAGGCGCAGTACCGGCAGCACCGAGCGCTGGACAGTGCGCTGGGCGAGGTCGGTACGACGCTGGCGCAGTGGGACGCGCTGCGCGCCATCAGCTACCGGCCCGGAGCGTCGGCGCGCGAGCTGGCCGCGGCGACGTTCCAGAGCGAGCAGGCATTCGGAGCGCTCGCGGGCCGCCTGGCCGCCCAGGGGCTGGTGGAGCGCAGTCCGGGCCACGGACGCCGCGTCGAACATCGCCTCACACCCACCGGCGAACAGACTCTGGCCGCCGGCCATCAGGTCAGCCAAAAGGTCCTGGAAGAGTGCTTCTCCCCCCTCCCGTCCGCAGACCGGGCAACCCTGCTCGGCCTGCTGCGACAGCTCAATGGGGAGGAGTCCCTCGCCAACTGAAGTGCCGGAAGGCAGCGTTGACGCCGAAACCCGCGCCATTGCCCCTTCGCCACAGCAGAACGTCAGCCTCGCGCACCGCGGGCGATACGGAACAGCACGTTCGGACGCAGTGGCCCTTCGGGCGCGGCGGGGTCGTCGAAGTCTTCGGCCGGGTCCCGGGTCATGCCGATCCGTCGCATCACCGCCTGGGAACGGAGGTTGGCGGCCGTGGTCACGGCGAGGATCTCGGCGAGCTCAAGCGTGTCGAAGCCGTGGGCCAGGACTGCCAGCGCGGCCTCGGTGGCGTACCCCTGGCCCCAGGCCGGCCGGGCGAGCCTCCAGCCGATCTCCACTCCCGTGAACGGCATGCCGTCATCCACCTCATCCAGGCCCGCGAAGCCGATGAACTCGCCCGTGGCCTGAACCTCGACGGCCCACCACCCGTAGCCTCGTCGGTCGAACTCGGCCTGGAACCGCGCCACGGAGGCGTCGCTCTGTTCACGGGTGAGCGGTTCGCCCAGATGCTCCCGGACCTCGGGGTCGGCGTTCATCGCCGCCCATGGTTCGAGGTCGGCGTCACGCCATCGGCGCAGGGTGAGGCGGTCGGTGCGCAGTTCGGTCATGCGCCCACTCAACGCCGCGCCCTCCCCCGGAGCAATCCCTTTTCCTCCGCGCCCTCGGTCGTCAGGGCCGTCAGGGCCGTCAGGCGGGTGGCCAGCTTCGCAGGGCCATGTCGGCCACCTGCTGGAGCTCGTCGCGGGTGGCGCCGCTGGCGGCTTGGACGGCGATGCCGTTCGCCACGGTCATGACATAGCGGGCGAGCAGTTCGGGATCGGTGTCGGGGGGCAGGTCGCCCTCGTCGACGGCGCGCCGGAACCGGCCGCACAGGCGCAGGGTGCCCTCGTTGCGCCAGGCGATGAGGGCGTCGCGAGCGCTGCGCCCCGGGTCGCCGGCCGCGAGGGAGCCTTGGACGCCGAAGCACCCGGCGGGGCAGCCGGGGCGGGTGGTGGCCCGCACGGAGCCGTCGAGGAACGCGGTGGCCACCTGCCGGGCGGTCGGTTCCCGCTGGGCCCGGTCCGCGTACGAGGCGGGGCCTTCGGTGTAGCGCTCGAGGGCCTTGCGGAACAGGTCCTCCTTGTTGCCGAAGGCCGCGTACATGCTGGTGCGGGTGATGCCCATGGCGTTGGTCAGATCGGCGAGGCTGGCACCTTCGTAGCCCTGTTCCCAAAAAACCCGCATGGCGCGTTCGAGGGCCTCGTCGGTGTCGAAACCCCTCGGCCGGCCGATCGATGACTTCCGCCGCGTCTCCATGCGATCGATCATACCTCTTCCGTACCGATCGGTTCAGATGTGCTACGGTCGACTTCAGTACCGATCGATACCGAATTTCGCGGAGGTCATTCTCATGGCACAGCTTGACGGCAAGACCGCCGTCGTCACCGGCGGCGGCACCGGGATCGGCCTGGCCAGCGCCGTACGACTGGCAGCGGAGGGCGCGCACGTGTTCATCACCGGCCGGCGCGAGGACGTGCTGGACGCGGCCGTCGAGAAGATCGGCCCGGCGAGGGCCACCGCGGTGGTGGGCGACATCTCCGACCTGGCCGACCTGGACCGGCTGTACGAGACGGTCCGCGCCCGGGGCCGGGGTCTGGACGTGCTGTTCGCCAACGCCGCCGCCGCGTCGTTCGCCACGCTTCAGCAGGTCACCGAGGAACACTTCGACAAGACCTTCGGCGTCAACGTCCGGGGCACGCTGTTCACGGTGCAGAAGGCGCTGCCGCTGCTCAACGACGGCGCGTCGGTGATCGTGAACTCCTCGGTGCGCGCCGATGACGGTGTCGCGGCGTTCGGCACGTATGCGGCCTCCAAGGCGGCACTACGGTCCTTCGTCCGGACCTGGGCCAACGAGCTCAAGGACCGTGGCATCCGGGTCAACGCGATCTCCCCGGGCACCATCGACACTCCTGGACTGGACGCCGTGGCCGCGGGAGACACGGGCCCCGCCAAGTCACAGTTCGCCGCGGGTGTCCCGCTGGGCCGGATCGGCCGCCCTGACGAGGTCGCCGACGCGGTGGCCTTCCTCGCTTCCGAGCAGAGCAGCTTCATCCTCGGAGCCAACCTGTACGTCGACGGCGGCGAGATCCAGATCTGACCCGGGGGGCGCCCTCCGGCGGCGCCGCGCATACGTCAGTTGGGCTCGGGTGAAGAAGATTTACCGGTGTATGCCTCGCCACGAGGGCGAATCGACTAATTGATCACGACTCGATACGCGCCCTAGACTACGGCCGCGGGGGCGACAAAGTCGGGCTGTTCCGACCTGGCACATACGAAAGACGAGAAACTCGTGAGCCAACAGAATCCCGTCCAAGTCGTCATCCCCGCTACCGGTAGGGGCACCGGGGCCGCGGTTGCGGACGGGTTCAGCCACCAGCCGAACCACCGTAGCGCTCATCGGGCACACCGGGGCGACCCCGCGGCCCACCATCGAAGAGAGCCGGGATGGTGTGATCCAGACGCCTTCCCCGGTGTGCGGACGTCTCGGGCCTGACCGCCACACCGCGGTCACGAGCGGCGTGGCTGACCGCCCGGGCGGCTGTACACACGGGTTCAGCGCCGCGGGCAGGCCGTTCCTGGCGCCATCGACCGGATGGGCCTGGGCGACCACCGGACCATGGCCGCGACGATGAGCTCCACCGGCGTCGATGACGCGACGCCGAGGCGTGCAAGCCTCGGCCGCTTCCGCCCGTAGCGTCCCGGCCGACGCCACCTCTGCCACCGGGCAGGTCCGGACGTCGGCTCCCGTTCTCGCTGTGCGAGGCCGATCCCCGCCGTGGTGAAACGGCGCCGGCCATCCGCCTCGCCCGAACGACGGTGGCGCCTCCTCGAAGAAGCCGACCGAAGCCTCTGGCCCAGGCGTTACCGCATTGAGGAGGGCATGGTGTTACTGGAACGCAGGACTGAACTGGCGAAGGCGGCAGCCGCCCTGCGGCAGGCCGTAAGCGGAAGCGGATCGCTCCTTGTCGTCCGAGGCCCGCTGGGCACGGGCAAATCGTCGTTCCTGGAAGCTCTCGCCCAGCTGGCGCAGGAGGAGCGGACCGGGCTCCTCAGAGCCCAGGCGTCTGCCGCGGAGGAAGGCTTGGCGCTCGGCGTGGTGCGCCAATTGGCGGACTCCGGCCGCCATGGCGTCCCGGTGAGGTCCACGAGGCCACGGGCCACCCCGGCCATGGTGGCCAAGTCCGGTGGGAAAACAACGGCCCCCGGGCAGCTGCCCCGCACCACGCCCGAGCACACGCCGGACCTGATATCTCTCCTGGACACAGTGTCGGCGGACAGAGCCCTGCTCGTGCTGGTGGACGATCTGCACATGGCCGACACGGAGTCGTTGCGGGCGCTGGCTCGGGAAGTGGCCCGGCGGCACGACCGGCGGCTGCTGTTCGTGTTCTCGGTACTGCCGGGCGACGTGCGCGCCGAACGGCCCGCCATGAAGGACCTGCTCGGGACCGCGGACCGGACGGTCGTCCTGTCCGCCCTCGGCCCCATCGGCACACGGGCCCTGATCAGGGACGCGTTCGAGACGACGGCGGAAGAGGAGTTCGTCGGCGCCCTGTATGAGCGGTCCGGCGGCAATCCTCTGTTGACGCGGGTTGTGATGGATGAGGTGCGGTTCCGTGGGCTGAGCCCGACCGCCGCGAACGCCGACGCCGTCCGGGCGCTGCGCCCCGACCACCTGTACCAGCGCCTGGCCGGTTTCCTCCGGTCCCAGCCCGATCATGTACGACGCACGGCCAACGCGTTGGCCGTGCTCGGCCGGACCGTGGACCTACCGGTCACGGCCCAGCTCGCCGGGCTGGACGCGCACCGGCACGCGGAGGCGGTCCGTGTGCTGGGGCTCCTGGGCTTCCTCGACGAGCGGTCCGGTGCCCGGGCGGGCGGAACGCTCCTCTGGGACGCTCTGGTGGACAGCATTCCCACCGAAGAGCTCACCGCCCTGCGGAGCATGGCCGCAAAGCTCCTGCACCGAGCGGGGCATCCGGCCGAAGTCGCCGCGGAGCAGCTGCTGTCCGCCCCTGCCCCGCACACCCCCGAAGCCGTCCGCATCCTCCGCGAGGCCGCGGACAGCGCACTGCGCTGGGGCGCGCCCCGCGACGCGGCACGCTATCTGAGGCAGGCCCTGCTGGACAGCTCGGCCGTCGGCTCCGTCCGCACGGATCTGCTGACCGATCTGGCGTCGGCGGAGCGCAGCTTCGCCACCATGTCCGCGCTGCGCCACGTCGCCGAGGCCCTACCGCTGCTCGGCACCGCCCGGGATCGCGCGGCAGCCGTGACACGGCTGGGCCCGCTGCTGATGGAACCGGCGGAATTCACCATCGACTCGTTGCTGCGCGACATAGCCGATGGCCTGGACGGACCGGGCGCGGACGACCCTGTGACGAGCGAGCTGGCCCTGCGCCTGGAGGCCCGCAGACACGCCCTGGCCGCCCATGACCCCTCCCATGTCCCCGAGGCCATGCGCAGGCTCAGGGAGCTCGGCCCGCGCCCGCCGCTGCGCACAACCGGTCAACGGGAGCTGGTCGCCTCGCTGGCGCATATCGCGTTCGTCACCAACAGCACAACGGCCGGTCAATCGGCGGCCTTGTGCGCCCAGTTGCTGGAGCGGGAGCGGCCGGGCCCGGAGCACATCCACACCACGCTGCCGCTGGCCGTGAACGTCCTGGCCGCCGCGGGGCGTACGGAAGGGATGGCCGACTGGCTGCGCGTGGCCGGTCGACGGGCGCACCGTCAGGGCGGAGAGGTGGAGCGGGCGGTCATACGGGCCGAACAGGCCATGATCGCGCTGGCTGTCGGCAATGTGGCCGACGCCAAGCAGGAGATGCTGCGGGCCGATGTCCTCGCCGGTCCGGAGGCGAGCGGTCTGCCCGCGCTCTGCACCGCCATCCTCGCCATCGTCGCGCTGCACAGCGAAGAGCCGGAGTTGGCGGAGGAGTTCCTCACCCGTCATCGGCTCGGCCACACCAACCAGTATCTGGCCGCGCTGCTGCATATGGCGCGCGGCCTGCTCGCGGCCCGGCGCCACGAGCCGCGGAGTGCCCTCACCCACTTCCGCACGGCCGGCCAGCGGATGGAGCGGATCGGATGGCTCAACCCCGTCCTGCTGCCATGGTCCTCGTGCGCCGCCCTGATGCATCACCGCCTCGGCGAGCCCGACCAGGCGCTGAGTGCCGCTCGGCTGGAGGTGGAACGGGCACGTGAGTGGGGCACCCCGGCGGCGGAGGGCCACGCACTCGTCGCACTGGGCCGGATCATCCCCGGACGCCGGGGGGCCCACGTGCTGGAGGAGGCCGTCGCCGTACTGGAGAGGGGCAGTAACAGCCATGAGCTGTGCCGGGCGCTGTACGCCCTGGGAAGCCACGAGAAAACGAGCCGGATACGGTCGACGGACACTTTGAAACGGGCTTACGACCTGGGTATGGAATGCGGCGCCGACTGGATGGTGCAGAAAATCGGCGCCAAGCTGGAAAGGGAATACACCAGCACCAAAATGGAGGAATCCCGGCTGACCCGGGCGGAACTCAGAGTGGCGCGGCTGGCGGCCGAGGGCAGCAGCAACACGGAGATCTCGGAGCAGCTGGGCATATCATCCCGGATGACCGAGAAGCACCTTACGAATTGCTACCGCAAGCTGGGCATTCCGGGACGTCGCAGCTTGCGGGAGGCCCTCGACAACTCGGCGAGCGGGTACACCTGAAGCCCGAACAGGCGGTTGGCGCGGTGAGCCGTGGCGGCACGCGTGGGGGGGCACACCCGACGGGCGGGTGTGCCCCCCGCGCGCTCTCCGGCGTCGCTCAGCCGGCGGTGGTCTCCACCCGCACCAGCGCCATCGCCGTGTCCAGTGTGGCCTCCACCTCCTGCGGAGTGTCACCGACCGCGATGATGTGGCCGAGGCGGTCGTAGGCGTCCCTGGGCGGCCGGACCGCGCGGCCGGGCGTGCCGGTGGTGACGACGGCCACCACGCCGGGCACCCGTTCGGCGGCCGCGGTTCCCGTGATGGCCACCAGCCGGCCGACGTCCCCCGCGGTGAGGAAGCGCAGCCCCGCCTGGCGGGAACGAGCCGGCTCCAGGTACGTCGGCAGTCCGGTGGCAGCGCGGACCTGCTGTTCGAGGAGGTCGAGCCCGGTCGCGGCGCGGACGATCTCGGGGATCATGCCACCGGCGAGCCGCCCGTTGATCTCGATGACCACGGGTCCCACCGGGGTCAGCCGCATCTCGATGTGGGCGGGGCCGTGCTCGAACCCGACGGCCTTGAGCGCCTGCCGGGCGGCCTCCGCCAGTTCGGCCTGCCGCGCCGCTGGCAGACCTGCCGGAAAGAGGTGCCCGGTCTCCACGAAGTGGGGCAACGGGGTCATGGTCCGCCGGGTGACCCCCACGCACACGGCCTCGCCCCCGGTGCAGAACATCTCCACGCTGTACTCCGCACCGCCGACGAACTCCTCGACGAGCGCCTCTCCCGCGCTCTTCTGCCCGCGCACGTTCTCCGTGACGGCGAGGACGCGGGCGGCGTGCTCCACGGCGGTGGCCTCGTCCGGGCACCACCGCACGTCCTGTGAGCCGGATCCGTCGACCGGTTTGACGACACAGGGCACGCCGACACGCGCGACCGCCTCCGGGACCCCGGCGATGTCCGCGACGACGGCGTGTGCGGGCTGGGGCACACCCGCGTTCCGCAGGGCTGCCCTGGTCAGGGCCTTGTTCCGGCAGGCGGCCGCCGTCGCGGGAGCGTGGCCGGGCAGACCCAGCGAGCCGGCCAGGCGCGCCGTGTGCTCCAGATAGAAGTCGCTGGTCGTGGTGGCACCGGCGACGGTACGTCCGCCGGCGGCCCCGCGTACCGCGTCCAGCACGGCCGTGGGGTCTTCGGTGTCGCAGGTGACGGTGGGGCAGCCGGCGGTGCCGAACGCGGCGTAGCGGCCGGGGTCCGCCGTCAGGAGGACGGGTGCGAAGCCGAGCCGGGTCGCGGTGCGCAGAGCGAGCGTTCCCGTGCCGGTGGTGTTGGATTCCAGGAAGACCAGCACCGGACGGTCGTGGCGTGGGATGGACGCGTACGACCAACTGGTCACGGTCGTACCGAACGCCACCCGTGCGGGTGCCTGGGCGATCGGGCCGGACGGCTGGTGCCGGTAGACGCTATCGGCGTAGCGGTCGCCACGGTCAGGCATGATGCCGACCAGACGGGTGCCCGGTGCGGCACGGGCGGCCAGGTGGGACAGGACTCGGTAGACGGAGCCGGAGGTGTTGCCGGCGAAGATCTTCTGTTCCCGGGCGAGGCCGTGGGTGGCATCGAACGCCTCGTCGTCGGAGAGCCAGTGCACTTCGTCGATGAGCCGGTAGTCGATGTTGTCGGGGAACAGGCTGTTGCCGAGGCCGCTCTGCTTACGGGTCGCCATGTCGGGCTGGCCGAACAGGACGCTGCCGACACAGTCCACTCCGACGACCTTGAGGTCCGGGAGCCGCTCGAGGAGCGCGGCGGAGGTTCCGCACAGCGAACCACCGCTGCCGACGGAGCCGACCAGGACATCCACGGTCCCCAGGTCGTCCATGAGCTCTTCGGCGAGGGCGCGGTAGGCGGCGGGGTTGTCCGGGTTGCTGTACTGCCGCGGCCAGTAGGCGCCGGGCAGGTCCTGGACGAGCTCCGCGAGGCGTTCCAGCCGGGCGCTCTGCCATCCCTGGGACGTCATCGCCTCGACGATGTGGACCGTACAGCCCATCGCCGTCAGTTTGGCGAGGGTGACGGGGTCGATGCGGGGATCGCTGACGATGTGGACGGGATGGCCCAGGTAGGTGCCGACGAGGGCGATGCCGAGCGCCATGGTGCCCGAGGAACTCTCCACGATGGGCGCCCCGTCCGTCAGGGCACCCGTGCGGCGGGCCTGGAGGATCATGCGGCGGGCGACCCGGTCCTTCATCGCGTACGGGTTGTGCATTTCGAGCTTGGCGTAGACCTCCACGCCCTCCGGGACATCCATACGCAACCGGACGACCGGAGTGTTGCCGATGGCGTCGATGAGGGTGTCATGACGCATGCGTGCTCCCTGGGAAGGCGCCTGATGGGGTGGCGGATCGGTAGACGGACACGGTGCCGGGCAGCCGGGCACAGGCGGCCTTGACGGCGGCGAGCGTGTCGCGGTGGCCCGGGGCGGTGGCATCCAGCAGGACCCCGGCCATGGTGCCGCTGTGGGCGCACATCACTCCCAGGGCACCGAGGTCGTCGGCCATGCGGAGAAGAGCGTCGAGGTTGTGCTTGGGCAGCCATCGCTGGTTGAGCCGGGCGCTGCGGGTGGCGACGGCGCCGACGCCCTGGAGGTCGCTGTCGCGTACCGCCGCGGCGAGTTCGTCGACAAGGTGTGCGTACCCGGCTCTCAGCACGGGCGGGACCCGTCTGTCGCGCCGGTTGTAGGCCACCGTGTCGAGCCGGCCGCCCTCGTCGACCGCGACGACGGTGGTGGGCGGCAGGATTCCCAGGCGGGCGCGGAACCGGACGGCGCGGTGCTCGAACACGACGATCCCGGGGTGCATGACGCCGTCCGTGGGTTCGATGGGACGCAGCCAGTCCTCGACGGTGGCGGGCGAGGTGTCCAGACCGAGGACGGTACCCACGGCCCGGGCCGTCGCGACGAGGTCGGCGGACGAACTGGCGAGGCCCTTGCCGATGAGCAGATCGCTGTCGAGGACGAGGGATCCGCCGCCGTTCGCGCACCGGGCGTCGAGCATGCTCCGCGCCAGGCGGAGCGACTTGGTCTTGTGGGTGGGGTAGACCCGCAGCGGGCCGACCCGGTCGTACCGGAACCACGCACGGGTGCCGCGGGTGATGGGGAACGTGACCAGGAAGTCGGTGCCGTCGGGCAGGACGCCCTGGAGCAGTTCTCCGAAGGTGCCGCAGGCGGCGGCGGTGCCCTCGTTCAGGTCCACGCCCGCACGCCGGGCGACGAGTGCCGGTTCCGTCATGACGACCGCTGACCGAGGTCGGTGAGCAGGGTGCCGAGGCGGCCGGTGGCCTCTGCCCGACGGGCGGCACGCTCGGCCCAGGCGGAGCCGAGGACGTCGAGTTCGGTGTCCTGCCCGGCGAGCAGCTCTCGTACCCGGTCGGGGTGGGCGGAGCCCGCCGACCGCTTGGCGTGCAGTCCGCGGTCGACGTCGAAGGCCGCCGTGAGCAGGTCGCCGGCATCACCGATAGCACCCATGCCGTCGAGGTCATAGCCGGACTCGGCGGCACAGTCGCGCAGCAGCGCGGCGTCGGGCTCACCGGAGGTCAGGCCCTTGCGCACGGCGTGTCTGACGTACCGTCCGGCGATGATCTGGGCCGTGCGCCAGGGAATGCCCTGGTCGAGGGTGAGCCGGTTGGCGAGGGTGAATCCTCCCAGATGGTCCTCGGCACATGCGGCGCGCATGCGGTCGGCGCGGAAGGTGGCGCCGTCGACGACGGCGTGGGCCAGGCGCAGCACGGAGCGCATCGTGTCGACCTGGACCCGCAGCTGGCCGCCGGATTCCTTCGAGACCTCGACGGTGTTGGTGTACGGGGTGTTGCGCTGTCCGGAGGCGATGTCGGTGGCGCGGCCCACGACATGGGCACAGCGGCCGCGGATGCGTTCCAGGACGGGGAAGTTGCGCTTCTGCGGCATGGCGGCGGAGATGCCGGCCAGTTCGTCGGGCAGGTCCAGAAAGCCGAACCCGCTGCCGGCCCAGGTCATGAGGTCGGTGGTGAAGCGGCTGAGGACGACGGCGTAGTGAGCGAGGTCCCCCGCGATCAGGGTGGTCCAGGTGCGGGAGGCGACGGCCACCAGGGCGTGCGGCTGAGGACGTGCGAATCCGAGGAGATCGGCCATCCGGGCGCGGTCCCACGGCAGTTCCTGCCCGGCCATGGTGCCGGCGCCCAGGGGACAGGCATCGCATTCGTCGTAGGTGTGCAGCATGCGGCGCAGCGCGCCGATCGTCTCGGCGGCGAGCGCGGCGAGGTGGAAGCCGGGGCTGATGATCTGGGCGGCCTGGCCGTGGGTGTACCCCGGCATGGGGGTGTCGGTGTACCGACCGGCGAGGTCGAGGACCGCCCGTGCGAACGCGGTCAGGTCCTCCGCGACGGCCGCGAGGTCCTCGCGGGCGGCCATCAGCTGGGCGCATGCCTGGAGGTCGTTGCGGCTGCGGTCGACGTGCCAGGCGGGGAAGGGAGGGGTGTCACCGGTCTGGACGTGCCGTTCCACCGCGAAGGAGATATCGGACATGTTCTGTTCGGGGTCGGCGCGTACGGCGTCCGGACCCAGGGTGTCGAGCCGGGTGCCGAGGGCGGCCGCGTCCACGGCGCCGACCAGGTCCATGCGGACGTATTCCAGAAGGAGGACCTTCTCGATGGCGAGGTAGTGGCCGAGGAGATGTTTCACCTCGTAGGTGAACTGCGGTGCGAGCACTTCCGTGTGCCAGACGTCGTGGGGGATGCCGTCGATCCGGCCGGTCACTGCCATACCGTCCTCCCGGGGCACATGCGCTGCAATACGGTGGCGAGTCCGGCCACTGTCGGGTCGGCGAAAAAGGCCCGAAGCGTCGCCTCGGGGTCGTACGGGGCGATGCGGGACAACAGGCGCAGGGCCTGGAGCGAGTGGCCCCCGAGGCCGAAGAAGTCCTGGTGGACGTCGACGACCTCCACGTCCAGGAGATCCCCCCACACCGCGGCCACGTACTTCTCGGCCGGTGTCCGGGGGGCGGCCGCGGCAGGCCGTCCGGCCGGGGGGCGCGCCTTCGTCGCGGAGCGGCGGAGGCCGAGGACGGCTCCCAGCCCGGACAGCCGCATGCCCGGGGTGTCCAGTGCGGCGGGGAGCAGGCGCAGGTAGTCGGACAGCAGTGTCCGGGCGGTGGGACGGTCGAACAGGGCCACGTCGTAGACGATCCGGAGGGTGTCGTCGGTGATGTCCAGCAGCAGATCCTCCTCGCAGGAGGACACGGGCGCTCCCAGATCGCCCGCGGGAGCGTGGTTGAAGGCGAGTTGGTACAGGGGCGGGACTCCGGGCAGGCGCGGAGCGGGCAGCAGTTCGACGAGGGTCTGGAACGGAATGTCGTATCGCTCGTCGGCGCTGAGGGCGGCGTCCAGCCGGCGGACGAGCACCGTGATGTCGGGGTCGCCGGTGGCGTCGACGCGCAGGACACGCATGTTGACCAGGGTGCCGACCATGGGCAGTGTCTCGGCCTCGGCGCGCCCGGCCACGGGCAGGCCGAGGCTGATGTCCACGGCGCCGGAGTGGTGGTGCAGCAGGGCGGTGTACGCGGCGAGGAGCAGCACCACGGGGCGGGTGCCGTGGTGGCGTGCACCGGCGTTGATGGCGGCGAGGACACCGGCAGGCAGCGGGGCGCGCACCTCGGCACCGCGGAAAGTGCGAGTCGGGGGCCGGGGCCGGTCAAGCGGCAATGTGTGGACCGGTGGCAGCCCGGCGAGGCGGGAGCGCCAATGAGCGGCGAGCTCCGCGCGCCGGGCGGACGTGAGACGAGCGCGCTCGCGCCTGGCGTGATCGCTGTAGGTGCGCGGCAGGTGCGGGAGTTTGGGCTCACGCCCCTCCTCCACGGCGGCACAGATCTCGATGAGCTCGGCGTGCGCGTTGAAGCGGGAGGCGCTGTCGTAGACGGTGTGGTGGGCGGCGAGGATCACCGACCACGCCCCCTCCCCCAGCCCGAGGATCGCCGCCCGCCACAGCGGCGGCCGCTCCAGGTCGAACGGCCGGCGTGCCAGCGCGGCGCGCAGGGAGTCTCTCGCCTCCTCCTGTTCGGTGCGGTCGAGTCCGGTCAAGTCGACCCATTCGACGGGCAGTTCCACTCGAGGGCGCACATCCTGGGTCACCTGCCCGTCGAGGACGCGGAGTCCTGTGCGCAGCGGCTCGTGGCGTGCCGTCAGGAGGGCGAGGGCTTCGCGGATGTCGGACGCGGCGATGTCCGCGTGCAGGGGGAACTCCTCGACCACGCAGTACGTCGGTGGATCGTGGGTGAGCCGGGACGCGAACCAGGCACGCTCCTGGGCGTAGGAGGCCGGCGGCGGCCGGTCTTCGCCGGGGGCGGATCGGCCGCCACCGGTGACCACCGGCTCGCGTCCCGTCATCGGCGGCGCTCCGCGGTGCGGCGCTCCGGCACGGGCGCGAGGTCGTGCGGACCCGGCCTGGCGAGGTTCTCCGCGCGTGGCCGCTCGGCCCCGGTCCTGAACGAGGGCTGGTGGCCGAGCCGTCGGACGCCCTCGCGCGGCAGGTCGGTGGTGAGGCCGCCGAGGGCCGCGGCCGTGTCGGCGGCGAGGACGCCGCCGCTGTCGGGCGCGGCGTGGGCCGACAGACCGGGGCCGGCGAGGGCGGGGGTGCCGGCGGCCTGGGCCTCGTGGCCGGCCGCGGACAGCGACCGGGCCAGCGGGACCATCGGCAGCGGGTGAGAGCGGTCAGCCCGCGTCACGGATCGAACGCGCACGGTCGTCCTCCTTTCCTCGGGCGCCGGGCCCCCGGGCGCCGGGGCGGGGGCGTTCCGCCGCGCGCAGGGCGGTACCGACGATCTCCGCGATCCGCGGCTCATGTTCGCCGAGGAAGAAGTGGCCACCGTTGAAGACCCGGAGGTCGAAGGCGCCCGTGGTGTGGTCGCGCCAGTCCTCGGCGTCGGCGATCCCGACATGGTCGTCGCCGTCCCCGGTGAGCGCGACGATGTCGCAGTGCACGACGGCTCCGGGTCCGGCGTCATAGGTCTCGGCGGCCGTGTAGTCCGCGCGCAGCGACGGCAGGGCCAGCTCGACCAGGTCGGGGTCGTCGAGGACGAGGGCGTCCGTGCCCGCCAGCCGCCGCACCTCGGCGATCAGGCCGTCGTCGTCGAGGAAGCGGATCCCGCGGTCGGTGCCGCACGGTGGGGCGCCACGGCCGGAGAGGAACAGGGTGTGGGGCGCGCGGGCGCCCTCGCGCCGGCGGAGAAGTGCCAGTTCGAAGGCGACAGCGGCACCCATGCTGTGGCCGAACAGGGCGAAGGGCCGCCCCGCCACCAGTCGTTCCAGGTCCGCCGCGACCCCACGGGCGAGGTCCCGCACACTGTCCAGGCACGGTTCGTGCAGCCGGTCCTGGCGCCCCGGGTACTGCACGGCGAGGACGTCGGCGCTCGCGGAGAGACGCCCCGACAGGGAGAAGTAGCTGCTCGCGGATCCTCCCGCGTGCGGCAGGCAGACCAGAGCGACCTCGGCGTCCGGACGCGGGTGGAATCTGCGGAACCACGGACTGGCGGGGGTGACGGGCGGTGCCATGGCGGGGTCGGTGTCCCTTCGGCTTGTCGGTGCTGGCCGTGATGCGGCGGGTGCGCGTGGTTGTCCGGCTGGTATCCCCTCGTCACAGGCGCTCAGGGCGAATGCGTCCAGGGCGGTCCACGCCAGGACGAGGACGCCGAGGCGCGATCACGCCGGACGACGTCCTCGGGGGCCTCCGCCACGCCCCGCTCCACGCACGCGCGGGGCCGCGCCCTCGCCCCCACCGGCTCGCGACAGCCCGCGGCGGGTCCACTCGCGGCGGCCGTCGACACGGCCGGTCCGGATCTGCTCCTGATACCGCGTCAGCGGATGCTCGTCCATACGTCGCGGCCCCTTTCCGTGCGACGGCCTGGTACGTGGGACACCGGCCGTTCCTGGGTCAGGTGAGGTAGTCCTCGGGTCCGCCGTCGCGGACGGTGTCGAGGGTGAAGCAGTGGAAGCCGCCGCCGAACAGCCGCCGGTGCCGATGGCGTACCGGGACGACGGTGAACTTCGCGTCCTCCAGGGTCCGGACCAGTTCCGGGCTGGCCTCGTTGACCAGGACCGTCTCCGAGTCGACGGACAGCACGTTGAGGTCGATGAAGGGGCTGGTCAGGATGAGCGCGTCGGCCTCGTACCGGGGGAAGTTGTTCTGCCGGGGTGTGGGGGCGACGATCCGGTCCCAGCGGCGCAGCGCGGGCGGCAGCGCGTCGGCCACCGCGTCGGAGCGGACCAGCAGCAGACCGGGGCGCAGGGCCAGCACCATGCTGTCGATATGGCTGTCGCTCAGCTTGTGCACCCGGTGGACGCGGAAGCGTCCTTCGAGGTGGCGCTCCAACCAGGTGACGGCGAGCGCGTGGTGCTCGGTGGAGACGTTGGCGACGATGTCCCGCCCGAGCCGGAGGCACTGGGCCGCGTCGAACATCATCTCCACCCCCACGTCCCAGGGTGAGGGCCGCGGGTCCTCGACGGGCTCGGTGGGCCCGCCGGCAGTCGCGGTGCCCGCGTACGACAGGTCGAAGGAGGCATCGGTCATGAGCGGGCGCGGCATAACGGTCCAGCGGGCGCCGCGGCGGAAGTAGTCCTGGAAGAGCGGCTTGAGGAGTTGTGTCTCGAAGTAGCGGGAGCGGATCATCGGTGAGGTCTCGATGATCTCGTCGCCGACGATGAGCGTGTTGTCGCGGACGTTCAGCGGCGGGACGACGGACGCGGACCAGGCGGGGGTCGTGACCTCCGCGGTGTCCGCGGGCAGCGTGAGCGGCCGGTGGACGGTGACGCCGAGGGAGCGCAGGGTGTCGGCGAGCCCTTCCAGGTCCTCGTTCAGCTCGTCCACGTACCGTCGGGCCACCGGCGTGTGCCACCGGCCGGATTCGCCACGGCGGGCGGTCAGCCGAGGGTAGTACCACTCGGACCGTCCGGATCCCCGCTGTTCGGCATTGTCGTGCATGAGATTGTCGTGGAAGAAAAGGTCGAAGGAGAGTTCCCGCTCGTGGGAGACATAGTTCTCCGCGGATCCGACGACCACTTCCCGCAAGGGCGACCATTCGTCAAAGCTGTTCAAACGCACGCAGGGCACCGCCTACTCATCGGGGTATCCCCGATACTCCGGGAGAGCGCGGGCCCACCGCACCAGTACTCACCGCAGTTACGGACCTGGATGAGTCTCCGCCCCGGCTTTTCCTGGTATGAAGCCGAAGGGCTTTGCGAAAACCACCACCATGCGGAGGGTCATGAAGAACGAGCATGAAGACGACCCGGTTCTCGACCGGTTCCATTTCCTCGTCAACGCACCCGCACTGTTCAATGCCGTCACCACCGCCGCCGAACTGCGCGTCTTCTCCTTCCTGTCCGGGAAACCGGGGGCCCAGGCGGAGGAGATCCGCGCTTTCAGCGGGCTGCCCGCCCATCAGCTGCGCGTCCTGCTACAGGCGGTGTGCACGACCGGGCTGCTGGAACGCAGGGACGGCGGCTACCACAATTCCGCCGTCGCCGAGGAGTTGCTGGCCCCGGACGGGCCGGACAGCTGGCGCCACATCCTGACCGGCTGGAAGGAGGTGTACTATCCGGCGTTCGCCCATATGACGCAGGCGTTGCGGGCCGGCACCAACACCGCGCTGCACATCCACCCCGGCGACGAGCCGACCCTCTACGAGCGGCTTGCGCACAATCCACCGCTGGAGGAGGTCTTCCACCGGGCGATGACCGCGTTCACGCTCCGCTCGGTGGACGCGCTGATCGAGCAACCCGTGTTCGGGGACGTCCGGCACGTCCTGGACGTGGGTGGTGGCGACGGCAGCACGTCGGCGCGGCTGGTCGCGCGCCATCCGGGGATGCGGTCGACGGTGTTCGACATGCCGAGCGTGTCGCGACTCGCGGACGGCGCACAGGACGCCGGACATTCCGCCGGGCGACCGGACCGGGTGGACCTCCTCGCGGGCGACATCTTCACCGACCCGTTCCCGGACGGTCCGGACGCGGTGCTGTTCAGCCATGTCCTGGAGATCTTCGACGAGGAGGGCATCATGCACCTGCTGGGCAAGGCGTACGCGTCGCTGCCGCCGGGCGGGAAGGTGCTGCTCTACGGCTACAACGTCTCCGACGACGAGACGGAAGGGATCTTCGGCGCCCGGCTTGGGCTCTACTTCAACGTGCTCGCCAGCGGCCGGGGCATGGCCTACCCGGCCCGGGACTACGAACGGTGGCTCGGCCGGGCCGGGTTCGAGGAGGTCAGGACGGTCGGCGGGCTGCCGTACGAGCACGGGCTGAGCCTGGGCGTCAAGCGTTGACAGACGCAGACCGCAGGATGGCCATGGCACCCGCCTTGTCGGAGCCGGCCGCCCCCGTCTGACGAAGCGACGGCCGGCCGCCGGGGCCCGATCGTCGGCACTCGGTCGCCGGTCGCCGGTCGTCGGGTCATCAGCGCCAGTCTCGGCGCCGTGCGGTCGTCCTCCCGCTCGCCGCGCGGCGGAGGGACCGCCGTACGGCCGTAACTGTGGTGATTGTGGATGTTTCCCCACGACGACGACGGCAGGTTGGGGCGGTATCCGCCGCCTCTCGTTCTCATTTGAGGAGTGCCGTCATATGAGTGGCCAAGACCCGATCCTGAAGAAATGTCGCCCCGTGCCGCCTCCGGCCACCTGTGACGGTGGCGCAGGGGTGCCGAGCGACGTCCTCCCACGGGTCGGGGGGCGATGATGACGGAAGCACCGCGCCGGTATCGTTCGCCGCAACAAGACAGTGCCCGCTGGGACGACTTCCCGGTGCGCGCCGGTGACATCGTTATCAGCAGCCCGGCGAAGTCGGGTACGACGTGGGTGCAGATGATCTGTGCGCTGCTCATCTTTCAGACGCCTGATCTCCCGAAGCCGCTGTCAGCCCTGTCACCGTGGCTGGACCAAGCGTTCACCCCGCGGGAGAAGGTGTACGCGGAACTCGCCGAGCAGGAACACCGCCGCTTCATCAAGACGCACGTCCCGCTCGACGGTCTACCGCTCGACCCGCGCGTCAACTACCTTGTGGTCGCCCGGCACCCTCTCGACCGGGCACTGTCGCTGTACCACCAGGCCGCCGGCACCCGCGCCGAGTGGCTGCACGCCTTCCAGGACCACCCGGACGCACAGTCCTCCAGCCCCTCCTCGCTCACGCTTCCGCCGCCGCGCGAGTGGCTGCTGAAGTGGTGTCAGCCCGATCCGGCCGACGGCTGGGAACAGGACGTGGCCGCTGCCGAGCTCCACCATCCCCTCGACGCCTGGAAACGGCGGGCGCAGCCGAACGTCAGGCTCCTGCACTACGACGATCTGTGCACCGACCTCGCGGGCCAAATGGCCGCGCTGGCCGAGTGGTTGGGCATCACGGTGGACGAGGCGGTCCGGCCCGAGCTGGTGAAGGCCGCGACGTTCGACGAGATGAAGGCCCGCGCGGAGTGGCTGGCGCCGGACACGGAAATCCTCACGGATCCGGTGGAATTCTTCCGCGAAGGACGCTCGGGCGCCGGCCGCGAGCTCCTGACCGAGGACGACCTGGAGGCGTACCGGAAGCGGGTCGCACCCCTCGCTCCGCGGCCGTTCCTGGACTGGCTGCACCGCGATCCGCCCGCCGACGGCGGCGGAGCGAGCGCACTCGGATGACCTCCGGCGGCGGGCCTCAGCCGCTGCCCATGATCCCGCTGGACCGGTTCCAGCAGGTCGGCTCGGCACCCGGTCCGCGCTCCCACCGGGTGCCGGGGGCCGAGCCACCGCACCGCCACCGCCCTCCCTCGTACCTCGGCTCCCCTACAGATGAAGGAGACACCTCTGTGACGCAGTCCGCATCCCGGCAGCCCACCACCACCGCTCCGGCCGTCGCTTCCGCTTCCGGCGACGGCCTCGACATCCGCCTCGTCTCCGGCGCCCTCGGCGCCGAGGTCCGCGGAATCGATCTGAACGAGGTCACGGACGCGCAGTTCGACCGGATCCACGCGCTCATGCTCGAACACCTCGTGCTGTTCTTCCCGGACCAGCAGAACCTGACCCCGAAGGCGCACGTGGCGCTGGGCAGGCGCTTCGGCGACGTCAAGGTCCACCCGAACCTGCCCAGGCTGGAGGATTACCCCGAGGTCACGCTGATCGAGCCCGACAAGGGTGGGAAGGCCGACGAGTGGCACATCGACGTCAGCTTCAGTCCCAATCCGCCCATCGCCGCGATCCTGCACCTGATCACCTGTCCGCCATCGGGCGGCGACACCATGTGGAGCAACCAGTACCTCGCGTACGAGACTCTGTCCCCGACGTTCCAGGAGATGCTCGAGGGCCTCACCGCCGTCCACGTGCTGAAGGTACCGCCGGTCGTCGAGATGTCCGCCGAGCACCCCGTCGTGCGGGTCCACCCGGTAACCGGGCGCCGGTCGCTCTATGTCACCCGGATGTGGACCTCGCACATCCCGCAGCTGTCCCGGCACGAGAGCGACGCCGTGCTCCAGCACCTGTTCGAACACTCCGAGCAGCCGCGCTTCACCTGCCGGCATCGCTGGGACCCGCACACCGTGGCACTCTGGGACAACCGGGCCACCCAGCACGTCGCCATCAACGACTACCAGGAATACCGCCGCGGCCAGCGCGTCGTCGTCTCCGGGGACCTGCCCACGAGCGACACCCCGCGCAAGCCCGACTATGAGCAGATCGGCGACGAACGGTACTACCCGCGCCGCATCAACGCCCGCGTCGGCTACTGAGCGCTCCGCCGGAAGTACCCTGACCTGCCGCCGATCGTCCGCGGCACCGTCGTGGCCGGTCACGCGTCCCAGGTGACCGGGAGACTCTTCACTCCATAGACGTCCGCGATCTCCGCCTCCGGGCGGAGGGGGACCTCTTCGGCCGGTATGGCAAGGCGCAGTGTGGGGAAGCGGTCGAGGAGCGCGGGGAAGGCGACACGCATCTCCACGCGGGCCAGTTGCTGGCCCAGGCACTGGTGGACACCATGGCCGAAGGCCAGGTGCCCGCCGTCCTGCCGGTGAAGGTCGAGCACATGGGGGTCGGGGAAGCGCTCGGGGTCGCGGTTGGCGGTGTTGTACGACAGGATCACCGGCGAGCCGGCCTTGATGGTCCGGCCTCCGAGCTCGACGTCCTCCAGCGCGGTCCGCATGAACGTCTTGCCGACGCTCAGATACCGCAACAGCTCCTCCACGGCCCGGTCGATGAGCGTGGGGTCGGCGCGCAGCGCGGCCAGCTGATCCGGGTTGCGCAGCAGCGCGAAGGTGCCGAGCGCCAGCATATGCATGGTGGTGTCGAGCCCGGCCGCCAGCAGAAACAGGGCCATGCCCTTCAGCTCCTCATCGTCCAGATCGCTGTCGGTGAGGTCGCTGAGCACATCGTCGGTGGGGTGCGCGCGCTTGGCGGCCACCAACTCCGCGAGGTGGTTCCGAGTCGCCGTATAGGCCGCCATCACATCCTCGCCGTCGGCCTCCACGTCCCTGAACGCGTCGATCTGCTCCCGGAAGGAGTCCCGGTCCCGGTGCTCCACCCCCAGCAGCTCACACATCATGATGGCGGGGATGGGCTTGGCGAACGCGGTCACCAGGTCCGTCGGAGGCCCGGCCTTCTCCATGGCGTCCAGGTGGTCGGCGGTGATCTGCTCGACCCGCTCGGTGAGCAGTCGCATCCGCCGTACGGTGAACTTCCCCATCAGCGGTTTCCGATAACGGCTGTGCCGGGGGTCGTCCATGAAGAGGAACTCGCCGGGCGGCGCCGGGGAGACCTCGGCGTCCGTGTAGTCGATGGTCGGGTGGAGCATGAGCTCCTGGCGTGAGCTGAACCTCGAATCGGCCAGGACCGACTTGATCAGGTCGTATCCGGTGAGCAGCCAGCCGGGTTTTCCACCGGGGAAGATATAGCGGCTGATGGGGCCGTGCCGTCGGGCGTCGAGCAGCTCCGCCGGCGGGTCGAAGGGGCGGCCGGGCTGCCGCGCCGTCGGCATCGTGGTGACGGTGTGCGGGCATTCATCCATGGCCAAACCTCATCTCGCGACGGCATCTACGTGACGATGCTCGAAAGCTACTCGCATGCTGAATACGGGCCCGCCCACGTGCAGGCCGTCCCGGGGTCGCTCCGGATCCGCCGACCGCACCCGGTCCGGGCCGGACCGGGTGCCCCCGTCGGCCGGCGAACGCGTCACACCGTCGAGGACGTCACGCTCTTCTCCCAGTGCATGCCGTCCTGGCTGACGACCAGGCCGTCCGCGGTGAGCGGGGTGTCGTCGACCGCCTCGCCGAAAGCCGCCTGGAGCTGGATGCGGTGACCCTCGTGGTGGACGGCCCGGGACTGGTCGAGAAGGTCCTTCTTGCGCTTGTCGCGGTAGGACTCGGAGGTCAGCGCCGCCTCGTCCGAGGCGCCGCCGCCGACCAGCCCGACGAACGCCCCGGCGCCGGGCGCGGTGTCCCGGGTGACGCGCCTGGCCACCTCGAAGTACTGCTGCTCATCGCGGTTGACGTCGTAGAAGTTGACGAGGAAGTCGTGGAACGACTGGTACTCCTTGCGGTACCGGGCCTCGTACTCCGCGAAGCACTCGCGCTCCCCCAGGTCGCCGCGGAGCGCGGTGTTGAGGGAGCGGGCGGCCAGCAGGGCACTGTAGGTCGCCATATGGACGCCGGAGGAGAACAGCGGGTCGATGAAGCCCACGGAGTCGCCGACGAGGGCCATGCCCGGCTGCCAGAAGGTGTCGTGGAGGTAGGACCAGTCCTTGCGGACGCGGACCTCGCCGTACCGGCCGCTGGTCACCCGCCGGGCGTCGGAGAGGTAGTCGGCGATCAGCGGGCAGTCCGCGATCAGCGCGGAAAGGGCCTCGGCCCGGTCGCCGCGCACCTGGTCCGCGCACTCCTTGCGGACCACGGCGCCGACCGAGGTGAGGGTGTCGCTCAGCGGGATGTACCAGAACCAGCCCGAGGGGAAGGCCACACAGGTGATGTTCCCGCTGTTGGGCGAGGGCAGCCGCCGGCCGCCCTCGAAGTAGCCGAACAGCGCGATGTTCTGGAAGAAGTCCGAGTAGCGGCGCTGTCCGCCGATGTAGCGCTGAAGCCGGCTCTGGTTGCCGGTGGCGTCCACCACGAACTGGGCGTGCACCTCGCGCTCGGCACCGTCCGGGTCGGTGTACCGGACACCGCGGACCCGGCCGTCGTCCTCCAGGACGTCGCGCACCGCACACCGTTCGCGCACCTCGACGCCCTTGCGGCGGGCGTTGTCGAGGAGCAGCTGGTCGAACTTCGCGCGTTCGACCTGGTAGGCGTAGGAGGTCGGACCGGCGAACTTCTCGGAGAGCGCGAAGTCGAAGGACCAGGGCTCGGAGTTGGAGCCCCAGCGGAAGGTGCCGCCGCGCTTGCGCACGAACCCGGCGCTCTCCAGTTCCTCCGTGACGCCGAGCAGACCGCAGATCCCGTGCACCGTGGACGGCAGCAGGGACTCGCCGATCTGGTACCGGGGAAACTCCTCCTTCTCCAGCAGCAGGACCCGGTGGCCCTGCATGGCCGCGAACGCCGCCACGGACGAACCGGCGGGGCCACCCCCGGCGACCATGACGTCATAGACCTTGCCGTCGGTGGGATGTGTCATGAGGGATGGACCTTCCGCGCGCAGGGAACCCGGTCGGCGGCGCCGACCGGTGTGGTGGTCGCCGTCGGGCCACGGCGGGTCATGGGTGCTCGCCGTCACTCACCGGCAGCACATGGCCGGGCAGTTCGGTGGGGTCGCCCAGGACGACGGCGATGTCGCGCCGCCCTTCGTACGGTTCGCGGGCGTGGGCGGTGCGGATGTTGTCGACGAGGAGGACGTCGCCCTCCTGCCACGGCTCGCCGACGGTGAACCGGTCATAGACGGCGTTGATGCCGTCCACCGTGGCGGCGGTGACGGGGGTGCCGTCGCCGGCCGAGGTGTCGAAGGGGAGCCCGTCGGGGCCGTAAACATCGGTGAGGTAGTCGCGGACGGCCGGGTCCATGGTGAGCCCGTTGAGGAAGGCGACCTGGTTGAACCAGCCGGGCGCCCCGGTGCGCGGGTGGCGTACGACGGCGGTGCGACGCTGCCGGGTGGCGAGCCGGTCGTCGGACAGCCAGGCGTGCTCGATCCCGGCGGCGGCGCAGTAGGCGTCGACGGCCGAGCGGTCGGTGGTGCCGAACGCGTCGGCCCAGGCGACCCCCACGTCGTGGTACATGCGGCGCAGCAGCCAGCCGTGGCGCTCGAAGGGGGCGACGAGGCCCGGTGGCAGGGTGGCGAGGACTCGCTGGGAGTCGGCGACGGTGGTGCGGCCGCCGCTGCCGGGTGCGGTGAGGCAGCCGAAGAGGAGGGTGCCGGGGACGGTGGCGGCGTAGCTCAACTCGTGGTGCATGCACATCGGTTCGTCGGCGGGCCAGTGGCTGCCGGAGTAGACGCCCGGCGCATGGGCGGTGCGGGGCGCGAAGCCCTCGCGCTCCGTCATCGCCGCGATCCCCAGCGCCGCGGCGACGTCGGCGATGTCGCCGGGGGTGCGGACGCCCAAGCCGCGCAGCATGACGGCGCCGGACTCGGCGAGCACGGCGCGGGCCGCGGCGCGGTGCGCGGCGGCCCGCCCGGCGGGGTCCGGGCCGCCACGGGCGTCCAGCACGCGCAGCGGGGCGGGCGCGGCCGGGACCGGAGCGGGGGCAGGCGCGGGCGGGGCGGGGGCCGCCGGGGCCCCCGCCCCGGCCGTCGCGGATACGCGGTCGAGAAGGGCCGCGACGTCGGCGACCGTGGGGGTGTCCTTGAGGTCGGCGACGGTCACCAGGCGGTCCAGGGCTATGGACAGCCGGATCGCGGACAGCGAGGTGCCGCCGAGTTCGGCGAAGCGGGAGTCGCGGCCGATGCGCTCCTCGGGCACCTTCAGCAACCGGGCCCACAGGGCCACGACGCGGCGTTCGGTGTCCGTGGCGAGCCGCGGAGTGCCCGTACCGGCGACGTCGGCGCCGCCGGTGTCGCGGTCGTGGCCGGCCCGGGCGGTGAGGGCGATCTTGTCGATCTTTCCGTTGCCGGACAGGGGGAGTTCGCGCGTGTGGTACAGCCGGGGCGGCACCATGTAGTCGGGCAGGGCGGCGCCCAGGGCGCGGGCGACACCGTCGCCGTCGGGGGCGTCCTCGCCGGTGTAGTAGGCGACGAGTTGGGGATCGTCCTGGGTGCCGGCGACGACGACGGCGCCGTCGCGCACGCCGGGCACCTGGAGCAGCCGGTCCTCGATCTCGCCGATCTCGATGCGGAATCCGCTGATCTTCACCTGGGAGTCGCGTCGCCCCAGGTATTCGAAGTCCCCGGAGGGCAGCCGGCGGCCGAAGTCGCCCGAGCGGTAGAGGCGGTCGGTGGGGCGGTAGGGATCGTGCCCGTAGACGGCGGCCGTGCGGTCGGGGTCGTTGACGTAGCCCCGGCCGACGCAGACACCTGCCATGACGATCTCGCCGGGCGCGCCGATGGGCACGAGGTGGAGCTGTTCGTCCATCACATACACACGGCAGTTGCGGATGGTGTCGCCGAGCGGTATGGAACGGTGGCCGGGCAGCGCGTGCATGACGCCGTGGTTGGAGTCGTCGCTGACCTCGGTGAGCCCATAGCAGTTGACCAGGGGGACGCCGGGGAAGGCGGCGAACCAGCGGCGCACCAGCTCCTTCTTCAGCGCCTCCCCGGTGACGGCCATGACACGCAGGTCGGGCAGTGCGGCGCGGCCGTCGGGCGTCTCCGCGAGGAGGAGTTCGAGGTAGGTCGGCACCACCTGGGCGACCTGGACGCGGTGGCGGGCCAGCAGATCGACGAACCGGCGCACGTCGAGCACGGCCTCCTGCTCGACCAGCAGGGTGCGGCCGCCCAGCAGCAGCGGGGAGACCAGCTGCCACAGGGAGATGTCGAAGCACTGCGGCGCGGTCTGAGCGACCGTGTCACCCTCCTGGGCGCCGAGGTCCTCGATCTTGGCGTAGAGATGGTTGAGAAAGCCGTCGTGCTCACACAGGGCGCCCTTGGGTTCGCCGGTGGAGCCCGAGGTGAAGTACACGTACGCCAGTTGGTCACCGGCCACCGGCAGGTCCGGGTCGTGGCGGGGGCCGTCGGCGTCGATCACCTCGGTCACGTCCATGCGGTGCACCCCGTCGCGGCCGTCGAGTGCCTCGTCCAGAGGCGGTACGTCGCGGTCGGCGAGGACCCAGCGGCACTCCGCCCGGGTGAGGGTCCTGGCCATGCGCCCGGCGGGGAAACGGGGCTCCAGCGGCAGGTAGCAGCCGCCCGCCTTGAACACGGCGAGCACAGCGGCGAGCCAGTGCGGGGTGCGCTCGGTGACGACGGCGACCACGTCCTCCGGGCGCAGCCCCCGCCGGTGCAGCGCCCAGGCGATCTTGTTGGCGTCCTCGTTGACCTCGCGGTACGTCCGGGTGGCCGGGCCGTGCACAACGGCGACCGCGTCGGGGTGGCGGCGGACGCGCTCCTCGAAGAGTTCGTGGAAGCGGCGGCCGGGCAGCGGCCGTACGGGGCCGGAGCCGGCAGAGATGACCTCTTCGGCCTCCGCCGCCGAGAGCAGCCCGTGCCGGGTGTGCGGGGCGTCGGGGGCGCCGGTCAGCAGTCGCAGGGCGCGCCGGACATAGTGGTCCAGGCGCTCGGCGGGTATGTGGGGCTGTGCGCCGGCGCCTTCCCAGGCTTCCTCGGCTTCCTCACGCCCCTCCGCGGTGGCCACGCGCAGGATCAGGTCGCGCCAGGTGGCGCCGGGCGGCAGCGCGGGCGCCCCCAGGACCACCGAGGCGACCTTCAGCCGTGCGGCGCGCCACACCGCCTCGGCCTCGGCGCCGCACGAGCGGGCCAGGGCGGCGACTGCCTCCGGACGCTCACCGGGCGCCGCCCGTTCGGCGCCGAGGGCACCGGTGGCTGTGTCCTGCATGGGGGTCTCCTCCTGCTGATCGGTGAAACGGCGCGGGGCGGCTCCCCCGCGGATGGTCCCGGCGGGAACGAATCGGATCGGCGGAAGTCGGCTGCGGTTCGGTGGCGCCCCGAAGGGGCGCGGGGCTGTGTCGATGGGCGGCTCCGCCGCGGCTGTGTCGATATGCGGCTCCGTCGCGTGGGACCGGCCACGACGGCGCCGCGGACGGTCGACGGCGGATCAGGGCACTTCCGGCGGAGCGCTCAGTCGGCCCGCCCCCCGTCCAGCTCGGCGGCCACGATGTCCCAGATCCGCCGGGCGACTTCGGGGTTCAGCAACATCTCGCGGTGGGAGCAGTCGAGAGTGTGCTCCCGGACCTCGCCGGCGACGAAGGGATGCCACAGGTCGGCCTTCGGTTCCGCGTCGGCGGAGAGCAGCAGCAGGTCACCGGCCGTCTTCCGGGTCCGGTGTGCCAGCAGGATCTTCGTGTTGTTGCGCACGATCCGGATGTACGCCTCGTGTTCCTCTCCGGTGAGCGCCCCGGCCACCGTGTCCTCCTGCTCGACGAAGCCCGCCCGCTGCTCCGCGGTGGGGTCCCCGTCCATCGGGCTCGAGTCCAGTACGACCAGGAGCGACACCTCCTCGCCGGCATCCCGGAGCTGGGCGGCCATCTCCTGGACGACGTTCCCGCCGAAGGACCAACCGAGCAGCTGGTAGGGGCCCGTGGGCTGCACCGTACGGATCTGTGCGACGTAGTCGGCGGCCATCTGCGACAGCGAGTCGGGCAGTTCGGCCGTGCCCGTGTCCGTGCCCCGGGGCCGCAGGGCGTAGAGCGGATACCGGTCCGACACACAGTTGGCGAGCCAGCCGTATTCCCAGCCGAGCCCCAGCACGGTGTGTGCGCAGAAGATCGGCGCCTGGTCGCCGCTCGATCGCATGGGCACCAGCACATCCGTGTTCTTGCGCTGCCCGCCCCGGGCGATCCGGTCGAGGAGGCCGACGACGGTCGGCGCCTCGAACACCGCCCGTACCGGGATCTCCGCGTCGAGGACCGCCCGGATGCGGTTGACCAGCCGCACCGCCAGCAGCGAGTGCCCGCCCAGCTCGAAGAAGCTCTGCTCGACCCCGACGGACGGCACCTCCAGCACCTGCTCGAAGATCGAGCAGAGCAGTTGCTCCCGCAGTGTGACCGGGCCGCGGCCGCCCGATCCGGGGCCGGCGGAGTGGTCGGGGGCGGGGAGCGCGGCGCGGTCCAGCTTGCCGTTCGCCGTCAGCGGCAGTTTCTCCAGTACGACCACCGCCGCCGGCACCATGTACTCCGGCAGCCGGCTCGCCGCGAACTCCCGCACCGCCGCCGCCAGTCGCTCGCCGTCGGCATCGGCTCCGGCGTGGGCGACGACATAGGCCACCAGGCGCGGAGAACCGGGAGCCGCTTCCCGGACGACGACCGCCGCCTGCGCCACCTGTTCGTGCCCGGCGAGTGCCGCCTCGATCTCACCCGGTTCGATCCGGAAACCGCGGATCTTGACCTGCTCGTCGACTCGGCCGACGAACTCCAGCCGACCCGCGGCATCCCACCGGACCACATCGCCGGTGCGGTACATCCGCTCACCGGCCGGTCCGAACGGGCAGGCCACGAACCGCTCGGCGGTGAGTGCCGGACGCCCCAGATAGCCCCGGGCCAGCCCGTCGCCGGCCACGTACAACTCCCCCGCCACGCCCGGCGGCACGGGCCGGAGACCATCGTCGAGCACATAGGCCCCGATGTTCCAGATGGGCGCTCCGATCGGCACGGTCTCGCCGTCCCGCTCCGGATCGCACTCCCAGGAGGTGACGGCGACCGAGGCTTCGGTGGGCCCGTAGAGGTTGTGCAACGGCACGCCCAGCGCGGCTTGGCAGCGGTCGCGCACCGGTGCCGGCAGCGCCTCCCCGATGCAGAGGACCGTCCGCAGGCTGGTGCACTTCTCCATGGCCGCGTCTTCGAGGAACGCCCGCAGCACGGAGGGAACGAGCTGAACGACCGTCACCTGTGCCCGGTTGATCAAGTCGGTCAGGTATCGGGGATCCCGGTGCTCGCCCGGTCGGGCCAGCACCATCCCGGCGCCGGTCAGCAACGGCCAGAACAGCTCCCATACCGAGGCGTCGAACCCGAACGAAGCCTTTTGCAGGATCCGGTCCGCGGTTCCCAGCTGGAACTCCTGCTGCATCCAGGCCAGTTGGTTGACCACCCCGTGGTGCGGGACGGTGACGCCCTTCGGGGTGCCGGTGGACCCGGAGGTGTACATCACATAGGCCGGATGACCGGGCCGCAGTGGCGTTGTCCGGTCGGCGTCGGTGACCTCCCGGGCATCCGCCGCGGCCACCTCCGCCCGTACCTCCGGATCGTCCAGCCTGATCCACTCCGCCACGGCTTCCGCCGGCCGGGACGGGCCGGTGGGGCGCCGGAGCCGGGAGGCGACGGCCTCCGTGCTCACCACGGCCACCGGTGAGGCGTCGGCGAGCGAGCTGTTCACGCGCTGGAACGGCTGGTCGGAGTCGATGGCCAGGTAGGCGCCGCCGGCCTTGATGACGGCCAGGATCGCCACGACCTGTTCCACGGAACGGTCCATGACCACGCCGACCGGGGCTTCCGGCCCCGCCCCGCGGGCGATCAGATACCGGGCCAGCCTGTTCGTCCGCGCGTCCAGCTCGGCGTAGGAGACCCGCTCCTCCTCGGCGAGCAGGGCGATGGCGTCGGGGGTGCGTCGGGCCTGCTGGTGGAGCAGTTCGGCGAGGGTCGCGTCCGGCACCGGATGGGCGGTGTCGTTCCATTCCTCGAGCACCCGCCGCCGTTCAGCGCCGTCGAGCAGGTCGATGCCGTGCACCGGCGTGGTGGGGTCCGCGGTGACCGCCTCCAGGACCCGTACGAGCCGGGCCGTCAGGCGCTCCACGGTGGACTGGTCGAACAGCTCGGCCGCGAACACCACCCCGCCGTCCAGGCCCGCCGGGGCACCCGTCTCGTCGAACTGCTCGTGGACCTCGATGTCCAGGTCGAACCTGGCCGACGGCAGACCGGTGGAATCCTCGGTCACCCGCACGTCGGGCAGCTGCGGCACCGACCGGGGGTTGTTCTGCACGGCGAGCAGGACCTGGAACAGCGGGTGCCTGGCCATCGAACGGGCCGGTGCCAGCTCTTCCACGAGCCGCTCGAAGGGCACGTCCTGGTGCTCGAACGCCTCCAGGCCGGCGGCACGCACCCGGTGGAGCAGTTCCACGAAGTCCGGGTCGCCCGACAGGTCGGTCCGCATCACCACGGTGTTGGAGAAGAATCCGACCAGCTTGTCCAGGCCCTGGTCCATCCGCCCGGCCACCGGGCTGCCGATCACGATGTCCCGCCCGGCGCCGCTCTTCGAGAGCAGCACCGAGACCGCCGCGTGGAGCAGCATGAACATCGTCACGCCCTGGCCGAGCGTCAGTTCGGCCAGTCGCGCGTGCAGTCGCGCCGGTATCCGCAGCGGAACCCATCCGGCCCGGCGGCCGGCCACGGCCGGCCGCGCCCGGTCCACCGGAAGGGCCAGCTCCTCGGGTGCCCCTGCGAGCTGGGCCTTCCAGTAGGCCACCTGTCGGGCGAGCACACTGTCCGGGTGGTCCATGTCCCCCAGCAGGTCCCGCTGCCACAGTGTGTAGTCGGCATACTGCATCGGCAGCGGCTCCCAGCCCGGCTCGTACCCCGCGCACCGCGCCGCGTACGCCTCCGACAGATCCCGCCACAGGGGACCCATGGACCATCCGTCACCCGCGATGTGATGGACGACCAGCGAGAGCGCCCATTCCTCGCCGCCGGGTGACTCACCGTCCATGAGGCGGAACAGGTCGGCCTTCACGGGCAGTTCGGCGGCGAGGTCGAAGGCGTGGGCGGCCAGCTCGCTGCGGCGCTCCGCCAGCTCCGCCGCCATGATGGTGGTCGTCGGCAGGTCGACGGTCACCTCTTCGGCGGGGTGGACGAGCTGGGACGGCTGATCGCCCACCAGGGGGAAGGTGGTCCGCAGGCTCTCGTGCCGGGCCACCACATCGGCCAGGGCCGCCCGCAGGGCCGCGGTGTCCAACCGCCCGGACAGCCTCAGCAGCAGGCAGATGTTGTAGAGGTGGTTGGGGCCCTCCAGACGGTCCAGGAACCACAGGCGGCTCTGCCCGTAGGACACCGGCAGCACGGCGGGCCGGGGCATGGGCACCACCGGCGGCCGTACCGGGCCGACGGCCTGCGCCAGCTTCCGGGCGAGTCCGGCCACGGTCGGCGCCTCGAACACCGCCCGTACCGAGGTCTCCACCCCGAGGACGGCCCGGATGCGGCTGACCAGCCGCACCGCGAGCAGAGAGTGCCCGCCCAGGGCGAAGAAGTCGTCGTCGGGACCCACGCGCGGCACGCCGAGCACATAGGCGAAGACGGTGCACAGGAGTTCCTCCCGCGGGGAGGCCGGGGCACGTCCGGGGCCGGTCGCGGACAGGGGTTCGGGTTCCGGCAGACCGGCGCGGTCCACCTTGCCGTTCGCGGTCAGGGGCAGCCGGTCGAGCACCGTCACATAGGACGGCACCAGATGTTTCGGCAGCCGCTCGGCCACGAACTCCCGCAACCTGGAAGCCAGTTCGGCACCGTCAGTGGAGTCGGCGGGCACCACGTACGCCGCCAGGCGCTTGTCCCCCGGGCCGTACTCGCGGACGGTGACCACGGCCTGGGTCACGTCGGCGTGCGCGGACACGACGGCCTCCACCTCGCCGGGTTCGACGCGGAATCCGCCGATCTTGGCCTGGTCGTCGACGCGGCCGACGAACTCCAGCACCCCGTCGGCCCGCCACCGCACCAGGTCGCCGGTGCGGTACATACGGGCGCCCGCGCCCTCGAACGGGCAGGCGACGAAGCGTTCGGCGGTCAGTCCGGGGCGTCCGGCGTAGCCGCGGGCGAGCCCGTCACCGGCGATGTACAGCTCACCGGGCACACCGACGGGAGCCGGGCGCAGGGCGCTGTCGAGGACATAGCCGCGGGTTCGGGCCAGGGCGCGGCCGATGGGGATGTCCCGGCCGCTGTCGACGTCCGCGCGGCCGACGGGGTGGCTATGGGTGTAGGTGGTGCTTTCGGTGGGGCCGTAGCCATTGATCAGGACGGTGTCGGGCAGCGCGTCGAGCAGGGCGCGGCAGTGCTCGACGGAGAGCACATCGCCGCCGGTCAGCAGGGAGCGCACGCCGCGCAGCGCGTCGACGTCGAGGTCGACGACCTGGTGCAGCAGTCCGGTGGGCAGCACGGCGACGGTGACGCGGTGCGCGGCCAGGAAGGTGCGCAGCGAGGCGGCGGACGGCGTCCCGGCGGGTGCGACGGCGAGAGTGGCGCCGTTGAGCAGGGTGATCCAGATCTCGAAGGTGGTGCAGTCGAACGACACGGACGCCATGTGCGCCACCACGTCCCCGGCCCGGACGTCCGCGTAGTCGGCGGGGCGGACCAGCCGGTCTATGGCGCGATGGGTGACGGCGACACCCTTGGGGGTGCCGGTGGAGCCGGAGGTGTAGACGGTGTAGGCGGCCGCGTCGAGGTGCGGGAGCGGTGCCGGGGGCGTGGCGTCCTCGGCGTGCACGGCGGCTCGCGTGGCCGGGTCGTCCAGGACGAGACGGACCGGCACGGCGGTCGTCGCGGGCAGCCGGGCCGCGACGTCGGTGGTGGTGAGGAGGGCGACCGGGCCGGTGTCCCGGAGCATCAACTCGACGCGGGCGGCCGGGTATCCGGTGTCCACGGGAAGATAGGCGCCGCCCGTCTTCAGGACGGCGAGGAGGGCGGTGACCATCTGCGGTGAGCGGTCCATGACGACGGCGACGTACTTCTCCGGCCCGGCGCCGTGGCGCACGAGATACCGGGCGAGCCGGTCGGAGGCCGCGTCGAGTTCGGCGTACGTCATACGGGTGCCGTCGGCGACCAGGGCGGGAGCGTCCGGGGTGCGGGCGGCCTGCGCGCGGAACCGGGCGGGCACGGTCGCGGCCGGTTCGGACCGGTCGGTGGCGTTCCACTCGGTGAGGACGCGGTGCCGTTCGGTGGCGTCCAGGGGGTCGATGTCGCGGACCCGCAGCCGCGGGTCCGCTGCGACGACGCGCAGTACGTGCAGCAGCCGGGCGGCCAGGGTCTCGGCGGTGGCGCGGTCGAAGAGGTCGGCGGCGTAGGTGAGGCCGCCGTCGACACCGGCGGGCCGGCCCTCGTCGTCGAACCGTTCGACGGCCTGGAAGTCGAGGTCGAACTTGGCCCCGGGCACATCGGTGGGAACGCCCTCGACGCGCAGGCCCGGCAGGTCGATGGTGGCGGTGGGCACGTTCTGCACGGCCAGCATGACCTGGAAGAGGGGGTGCCGGGCCATGGACCGGGCCGGTGCCAGTTCCTCCACCAGCCGCTCGAACGGCACTTCCTGGTGGACCAGCGCGCCCAGCGCCGACCTCCGTACCCGGCCGAGGACCTCGGCGAAGGTGGGGTCGCCGGACAGGTCGGTGCGCAGCACCAGGGTGTTGACGAAGAAGCCGACCAGGTCGTCGGCGGCCTCGTCGGTGCGGCCGGCGACCGGGCTGCCGAGTGGGATGTCCTCGCCCGCACCGAGCCGGGACAGCAGGACGGCGACGGCCGCCTGCCACACCATGTGCATGGTGACGCCCTGCGCGGCGGCCAATTCGGCCAGCGCACGGTGCAACTCGTCCGTCGCCCGCAGCGGCACCCAGCCGCCCTCGCGGCTCGCGGCCGCGGGCCGGGGCCGGTCGGTGGGCAGCTCCAGCTCCTCCGGGATGCCGCGCAGCGCGTCCTTCCAGAAGGCGACCTGGCCGTTGAGGGGGCTGTCCGGGTCGTCGGAGTCGCCGAGGAGTTCGCGCTGCCACAGGGTGTGGTCGGCGTACTGCACCGGCAGCGGTTCCCAGCGCGGTGCGCTCCCGGCGCGACGGGCGGTGTAGGCGGTGGACAGGTCGCGCAGCAGCGGGGCCATGGACCAGCCGTCGGCGGCGATGTGGTGGGTGACGAGGACCAACACGGCCTCGGCCACTTCAGCCGGTACGGCTCCCTCCGCCGTTTCCGCCGCGTCGCCGACGGGCGGCCCGCCGAGGTCGAACAGGGTCGCCCGCACGGGAAGTTCCCCGGCGAGGTCGAAGACGTGGCCGGCCGCCTGGGCGATCCGCGCGTCGAGCGCGGCGCGGGAGACGGGCACGACGTCCAGGTGCGGACGGGCCTCGTCGGCGGGTACGACGTCCTGGTGGGGCCGGCCGTCCTGCTGCGGGAAGCGGGTGCGCAGGCTCTCGTGCCGGGCCACCACGTCGGCCAGGGCGGCGCGCAGCGCACCGATGTCGAGGAGGCCGGTCAGCCGCAGCACAAGAGGGATGTTGTAGAGCGCGCTGGCGCCTTCGAGGCGATCCACGAACCACAAGCGGCGCTGGGCGTACGACAGCGGCAGCCGCTCCGGCCGCGGCCGGGGCGTGAGGGCGGGCCGGGCCGGGAGGGCGCCGGTGGCGTCGATCGCCGCGGCCAGTCCGGCGACGGTGGGCGTCTCGAAGACGGCCTGTACGGGGATCTCCGCGCCGAGCACGACGCGGACGCGGCTGACGAGGCGTACGGCGAGCAGCGAGTGCCCGCCGAGCGCGAAGAAGTCGTCGTCCACACCCACCCGGGGCACGCCCAGCACATGGGCGAAGACGGAGCAGAGCAGCTCCTCGCGCAGCGACGGCGGGCGGAGCAACGCACCGGCGGCGACCGTCTCGGGGGCGGGCAGGGCGGCCCGGTCCACCTTGCCGTTGCCGGTCAGCGGCAGCCGGTCCAGGGTGACCACGGCGCTCGGCACCAGGTAGTCCGGCAGTCGGGCGGCGACATGGTCGCGGAGCGCGTCGCCCGATTCAGCGGCGTCGGCCGCCGGTACCACGTACGCCACCAGGCGTTTGTCGCCCGGAGTGTCCTCCCGGACGACGACCACCGCCTGGCCCACGGCCGGGTGCGCGGCGAGCAGTGACTCGGCCTCCGCGGGCTCCACCCGGAACCCGCGTATCTTCACCTGGTCGTCGACGCGACCGACGAACTCCAGCACCCCGTCGGCCCGCCACCGCACCACGTCACCGGTGCGGTACATGCGTTCGCCGACCCCGTCGAACGGGCAGGCCACGAAGCGTTCCGCGGTGAGTCCGGCGCGGCCGACGTAGCCACGAGCCAGACCGGCCCCGGCGATGTACAGCTCTCCGGCGACTCCCGCCGGGACCGGGTCCAGGGCGTTGTCCAGGACGTACATCCGGGTGTTGTCCATGGGCCGGCCGATGGGGACGCTCTGGCCGATCCCCTCGGGGTCGGTCAGCGGAATCTGGGTGCCGATGACGGTGACCTCGGTGGGGCCGTAACTGCTGCGGACGACGATCCCGGGGACCGCCTCGAGGATCCGCCGTACGGCGGCCTCGGGGACGACGTCGGCGCCGGTGAGCACGTCGGACACGCCGGCGAAGGCGGACGGGTCCTCCTCCGCGATGACGCGGAACAGGCCCGCCGTCATATGTACATGCGTCAGCCCGTACTGGGCGACGAGGGACCGCAGCCGGGCGGCGTCGAGGCGGCCGGGCGGGGCGATGACGAGTTCGCCGCTGTTGAGCAGCCGCACCCACAGCTCCACGGTGGAGCCGTCGAAGGTGTGCGGTGCGGCGAACAGGCCGCGGGCGGTGCCGGGGGACTGCCAGCAGCGGTCCCCGGCGAGGTCGACGATGTCCCGGTGGGTGGTCGCGATGCCCTTCGGTTCGCCGGTGGAGCCGGAGGTGAACATGATGTAGGCGAGCTGGTCGGGCAGGCTGCGCCCGGTGACCGCGGTGGCCGGGCGGTCCGCCCAGGCGGTGCCGCCGTCGTCGGCGACGACCACGGTGGCGACGTCGTCGCGCACGTCGTCGGCGTACCTGCCGTCGGCCAGGCACACGCCGACCCCGGCGCGGGAGAGCACCTCGGCGATCCGGGGGGCGGGCTGGTCCGGGGCGACGGTGACGTAGGCGCCGCCGGCCTTGAGGATCGCGAGCAGAGCGGTGACGAGGTCGGTCGAGCGGTCCATGACCACGCCGACCGGGGTCTCGGGGGCGACGCCGAGGTCGACCAGGTGGTGGGCGAGCCGGTTGGAGCGGGTGTCCAGTTCGCCGTAGGTGAGCTGTTCAGTGCCGGAGGTGAGGGCGACGGCCTTCGGGGCCCGGGAGGCGCGGATGGCGAACAGTTCCGGGACGGTGAGCGCCAGGGTGTCGCTGCGGGTGGCGTTCCACTCGGTGAGGAGGCGCCGCCGTTCGGTGTGGTCGAGGAGGTCGACGCGGGCGACGGGCTGGTGAGGGGCGGTGGTGACGGCGTCCAGGACGCGCAGCAGGCGCGCGACAAGGGTCTCGGCGGTGCCGGGGTCGAAGAGGTCGGTGGCGTAGGTGAGGCCGCCGAGCATCCCGTCCGGTTCACCGGCGTCGTCGAAGAGCTCGATGACCTGGAAGTCGAGATCGAACTTGGCCAGGGTGGGCGGGCCCGGACGGGCGTCCACCTCGAGGCCGGGCAGCACCACGTCGCTCTGCGGGATGTTCTGCACGGCCAGTATGACCTGGAAGAGAGGGTGGCGGTCGGTGTAGCGGGTGGGGGCGAGTTCCTCCACGAGGCGGTCGAAGGGGATGTCCTGGTGTTCCAGGGCGCCGAGGGCGGCCTGCCGCACCCGGGCCAGCACCTCGGTGAAGTCCGGGTCGCCGGACAGGTCGGTGCGCAGCACGACGGTGTTGACGAAGAACCCCACCAGGTCCTCCACCGCCTCATCCGTACGGCCCGCCACCGGACTGCCCAGGGGAATGTCCTCTCCCGCACCGAGCCGGGACAGCAGCACGGCCATGGCCGCCTGCCACACCATGAACATCGTCACGCCCTCGGCCCGCGCCAACTCCACCAGCCGACCGTGCAGTTCGGTGGGTACGGCGATGTCCGCCCAGCCGGCGCCGCGTCCGGTGTCCGCGGTACGGGGGCGGTCGAGCGGGAGCGTGAGTTCCTGGGGGGCGCCGTCGAGTGCGGCCCGCCAGTACTCGACCTGCCCGCGCAGCAGGCTGTCGGGGTCGTCGGAGTCGCCGAGGAGGTCGCGCTGCCACAGCGCGTAGTCGGCATACTGCACCGGCAGCGGCTCCCACACCGGCGCCCGACCCCCACACCGCGCCGCATACGCCGCCGACAGATCCCGCCACAACGGACCCATCGACCACCCATCACCCGCGATGTGATGCACCACCAGCACAAGAACCGAACTCTCCGCCCCATGGGTGAACAGGGCCGCCCGAAGAGGAAGTTCAACAGCCAGATCGAAGACGTAGCCCGACACCTCCGCGATCCGCGCCTCCAACTCCGCCGGATCCACCTCCGTCTCCGGCAGATCCACCACGGCCTCATCAGCGGGCACGATCTCCTGGTACGGCTCGCCGTCCACCTCCGGGAACCGGGTACGCAGCGTCTCGTGCCGGGCCAGCACATCCCCCAGGGCCCTACGCAGCGCACCGACATCGACACGCCCGGCCAACCGCAACACCAGCGGAATGTTGTACAGCGCGCTGGCACCCTCCATGCGGTCCACGAACCACAGACGGCGCTGCGCGAACGACAACGGCAACCGCTCCGGCCGCACCCCCGCCGTCAGCTCCGGACGCACAGGGGTACCGCCCGACCCGGCCAGCAGAGCCGCCAGCCCCGCCACGGTCGGCGCCTCGAACAGGGTGCGGACGCGAAGTTCGACACCGAGGACGGCGCGGATCCGGCTGGCCAGGCGCACCGCTTGGAGCGAGTGCCCGCCGAGCGCGAAGAAGTCGTCGTCGACACCCACCCGGTCCACGCCGAGGACCTGCGCGAACACCGAGCACAGCAGCTCCTCGCGCAGACTCACCGGGCGCCGCGCGGGCACCCCGGCGGCGGTGTCGTCGGCGGTGTGGCCGGGCTCCGGGTCGAGCGGGTGCAACCGGCCTTCGCGGTCCCAGCGGGCGCGGCTGCCGGTGGGCCGCATGAGGCTCCCGTCGTCCGTGAACGGGCAGGGTACGGAGGCGTCATCGTCCCGGGCCGCGCCGTCGATGACGTACACGTCGCCGGGTACGCCCGGGGCCACGGGGGCGAGGTGGGCGTCCAGGACATAGACGCGGGCGTCGGGGCCCGCGTAGTGCGGCTGCCGACCGGGCCACTCCGCCACGACGTGCCGCCGTTCGACCGGTTCGAGGACGTCGACCGTGTGCACGGTGCGGCCGGGGTCCCGTGCCATGCCGTCGAGGACGCGCAGCAGGCGCGCGACAAGGGTCTCGGCGGTGCCGGGGTCGAAGAGATCGGTGGCGTAGATGAGCGCGCCCGCCATGCCCGCGGGCCGGCCCCCGGCGTCGAAGTTCTCCGCGATCTGGAGGTCCAGGTCGAACTTGGCGTCGCTGGTGCCGTACGGGAGCGGTTCGACGTCGGCGCCGGTCAGTTCGGGGGCGGTGAGCGGGGTGGACCGCACCTCCAGGACGACCTGGAAGAGGGGGTGGCGGCCCATGGAACGGGTCGGTGCCAGCTCCTCGACCAGCCGCTCGAAGGGGATGTCCTGGTGTTCCAGGGCGCCGAGCGCGGCCTGCCGCACCCGGGCCAGCACCTCGGTGAAGTCCGGGTCGCCGGACAGGTCGGTGCGCAGCACCAGGGTGTTGACGAAGAAGCCGACGAGGTCCTCGGCGGCCCCGTCGGTGCGGCCCGCCACCGGGCTGCCCAGCGGAATGTCCTCCCCCGCACCGAGCCGGGACAGCAGGACGGCGACGGCCGCCTGCCACACCATGAACATCGTGACGCCCTCGGCCCGCGCCAACTCCGCGAGCCGCCCGTGCAGTTCGGCGGGTATGTGCAGCGGCACCAGGTCACCGGCGTGGCTCTCCACGTCCGGTCGGGGCCGGTCGGTGGGCAGGGCGAGTTCCTGGGGGGCGCCGGCCAGTGCCGCGCGCCAGTAGGCGAGCTGGCCGGAGAGGAGGCTGTCGGGGTCGTCGGGATCGCCGAGGAGGTCGCGCTGCCACAGCGCGTAGTCGGCATACTGCACCGGCAGCGGCTCCCACACGGGCGCCCGACCCCCACACCGCGCCGCATACGCCGCCGACAGATCCCGCCACAACGGACCCATCGACCACCCATCACCCGCGATGTGATGCACCACCAGCACAAGAACGGAACTCTCCGCCCCATGGGTGAACAGGGCCGCCCGAAGGGGAAGTTCAACGGCCAGATCGAAGACGTAGCCCGACACCTCCGCGATCCGCGCCTCCAACTCCGCCGGATCCACCTCCGTCTCCGGCAGATCCACCACGGCCTCATCAGCGGGCACGATCTCCTGGTACGGCTCGCCGTCCACCTCCGGGAACCGGGTACGCAGCGTCTCGTGCCGGGCCAGCACATCCCCGACGGCCATACGCAGCGCACCGACATCGACACGCCCGGCCAACCGCAACACCAGCGGAATGTTGTACAGCGCGCTGGCACCCTCCATATGGTCCACGAACCACAGGCGGCGCTGCGCGAACGACAACGGCAACCGATCCGGCCGCACCCCCGCCGTCAGCTCCGGACGCACGGGGGTACCGCCCGACCCGGCCAGCCGGGCGGCGAGCAGGGCGACCGTGGGCAACTCGAAGACGGCCTGCACGGGGATCTCCACGCCGAGGACGGTGCGGATCCGGCTGACGAGGCGGACGGCGAGCAGGGAGTGCCCGCCGAGCGCGAAGAAGTCGTCGTCGACACCCACCCGTGGCACGTCGAGGACCTGGGCGAACACCGAGCACAGCAGTTCCTCGCGCGGGTCGGCCGGACGGGTGGCGGGGCCGGTGCCGTGTTCGGGCGAGGGCAGAGCGGCGCGGTCGAGCTTGCCGTTGACCGACAGCGGCAGCCGGTCGAGGACGACGAAGGCGGACGGCACCAGGTGGGCGGGGAGCCGGGACGCGAGGTGGCCGCGCAGGGCGGCGGGCAGGTCCGGTCCGGCGGGCCCGGCGGGGACGACGTATGCGGTGAGCCGTTTGTCGCCGGGGGTGTCCTCGCGGACGACGACCGCCGCCTGGGCGACTCGTACGTGGTCGGCGAGGTGGGCCTCGATCTCGCCCGGCTCGATACGGAAGCCACGGATCTTGACCTGGTCATCGGATCGGCCGACGTACAGCAGACGGCCTTCGGGGGTGCGGCGGACGGTGTCGCCGGTGCGGTACATGCGCGTGCCCGGAAGCCCGAACGGGTCGGCGACGAATCGCTCCGCGGTGAGGCTGTGCCGGTCGAGGTAGCCGCGGGCCACCCCGCGTCCGGCCACGTACAGGTCGCCGTCCACGCCGTCCGGTACGGGATGCAGATGGGCGTCGAGGACGTAGAGGCGCACGCCGGGCAGCGGGCGGCCGATGGTGGGGGCGTCGCCGGGGCGCAGCGGGCCGTCCGCGGCGGCGATGACGGTGATCTCGGTCGGCCCGTACGCATTGCCGAACCAGTGGTCGGCGCCCCACCGGTCGACGAGTGCGGAGCCCAGGGCCTCACCGGCCACGAGCAGGGTCCGTACGCAGGCCAGCCGGTGCGGCTCCGCGACCATGCCGAGGACGGTGGGCGGGAGTTGCAGATGGGTGACGCCGTGCCGGGCGACCGTCTCCTCCAGACCGGCGCCGGGCAGGAGTTCGGCGGCGGGGGCGACGACGAGGCAGGCACCGGCGGCGAAGGCCGTCATGATCTCCCAGGTCGCGACATCGAAGCCGATCGAGGCGAACTGGAGGAGCCGGCCGCCGGGCTCCAGGTGCGGCCACCGGAAGGCGAGCAGGTTCACGGCGCCGGCGTGCGGGACCACGACGCCCTTGGGGGTGCCGGTGGAGCCGGAGGTGTAGATGACGTACGCCGGGTGGTCGGGGCGCAGCGGGGTGGTCCGGTCGGCCTGGGCGAGGGGGTGGCCGGGGAGGGCGGCGACGGCGGCCTGGACGGCGGGGGCGTCGACGACGATCGGGGCCGGTCCGGGCAGCGGGGTGGCCGCCGCGGCCGCGGTGGTGGTGAGGATGGCCACCGGGGCGGCGTCGGCGCACAGGTGGGCGATGCGTTCGGCGGGCTGGTCGGGGTCGATCGGCACATAGGCGGCGCCGGACTTCAGCACTGCCAGGAGCGCGGTGATCAGGTCGGGTGAGCGGTCCATCAGAAGCACGACCCGGCCTTCGGGTCCGACGCCGTGGCCGACCAGGTGGCGGGCCAGCCGGTTCGCGCGCTCGTCGAGTTCGGCGTAGCGGAGGCGTTCGGCGCCGAAGGCGAGGGCGTCGGCTCCGGGGGTGGCGGCGGCCCGGTCGGCGAACACGTCGGCGAGGGTGGTGGCGGGGTGGCCGGAGTGGCCGGTGTCGGGATGGCTCGTGTCGGGATGGCCCGTGTCGTTCAACTCGACCAGGATGCGGTGCCGTTCGCCGGGCGGCAGCACGTCGATGTGGGCGAGCGGGCTGTGCGGGGCCCGTTCGAGGGCGGTCACGACGTGGTCGGTGGTGGCGAGCAGCAGTCCGGTGACGGCGTCGGGGTCGATCCCCGCGGCGGCCTGCACGACGTAGGCGATCTCCTGGCCGTGGCCGTGGTCGTCCACGGAGACGAGCAGCGGGTAGTTGGTGCGTTCCCGGAAGGCGAGCACGTCGGCGCCGGCGGGGAGGACGGTCTCGGGGTCGCCGGAGAAGTTGTGCCGGTAGTTGAGAACGGCGGTGAACAGCGGGGCGGGCACGCGGACGCCGCTGGCGCCCTGGGCGGCGGCGAGCGAGGCGTGTTCATGCACCATCAGGTCGGCCAGCTGGGTGTGCATCGCGCGCACCGCGTCGGCCACGCCGGTGCCGCCGGTTCGGGCCCGCACCGGCAGGGTGTTGATGAACATGCCCGGAACCCGGTCGGCGCCGCCGCCGGCCTGCATACGGCCGAAGAGGAGGGTGCCGAACACGACGTCGTCACGGCCTGCGAGCGCGGCCAGTACCCGGGCCCAGACGATGTGCAGGACGGTGGCGGCGCCGACTCCGGCGCGGCGGGCCTGTTCGCGCAACCGGGCGGTGACGAGCGGGTCCAGGACGGTGCGGCGCTCGGTGACGTCGCGGCCGTCGCCGCGGACCTGGAGCACCCCGAAGGGGGCGGTCGGCTCGGTGACGTCGCCGAGCACGCGCGCGAAGTACGCGTCGTGTTCCTCGGCGGGCGTGCCGAGCAGGGCCTGGCCGACGAAGGTGCGGTAGGGCAGCGGGGCCGGCAGGTCGTCGCCGCGGCCGGCGAGGAGAGCGGTGACCTCACGGAGGACCAGTTCGAGGGTGGTGTGGTCCTGGGTGATGTGGTGCATGCGGACGACGAGCAGCCAGCGGTCGGTGCCGGGTTCGGTGGCTGTACGGATGTCCATCAGAGGGGCGCGGCGCAGGTCCATCGGATCGTCGGCGCGGGCCAGGAGCCGTTCGACGAGTTCGGCGTCGTCGGCCGGGGCGCCGGGAGCGCCGGGGGTGTCGGGGCCGAGATCGACCTCGGTGACGGGCAGCTCGACGTGCCGGTGCACGACCTGCACGGGATGCGGGAGCCCTGCCCAGGCGAGGCCGGTGCGCAGCACCTGGTGCCGCTCGATGACGCGTGGCCAGGCGTCGAGGAAGGCGTCCAGCAGCGTCCGGGTGTCGAACCGCATGATGTACCGCACGATGTACGGGTCACCCGCGTCGGTGCCGCTCTCGGTGTGCAGCCGGTGGTGGAAGAACAATCCTTCCTGGAGCGGGCCGAGCCGGTAGACGTCGGCCACGTTGGCGGCGCCGCCGGGGACGGCGGCCGTGACGGTGTCCAGTTCGGCGGCGGTGAGCCCGGCCAGCGGCACCATGTCCGGGGTGATCCGGGTGGCGCCGGACGGTACGGTGCCCTCCGGGATCTCGACGGGCTCGTGGCCGGCGACGGCGGCGAGCCTGGCCGGTGTGGCCGCGGTGAACAGGGTCCGGATGTCGACCAGCACGCCGCGGTCGCGCAGGTGCTCGACGAGTTGCACGGCGAGCAGGGAGTGCCCGCCGAGAGCGAAGAAGTCGTCATCGACACCCACCCGGTCCACGCCCAGGACGGCTGCGAAGACGGCGCAGAGGATTTCCTCGCGGACGGTGGCGGGGCCACGGCCCTCGGCGGGGCCGGGGGTATGGGCGGGCGCGGGCAGGGCGGCCCGGTCGAGTTTGCCGTTGACGGTGAGCGGCAGCCGTTCCAGCGGGACGACGGCCGCGGGCACCAGGTGGGCGGGCAGCAGTTCGGCGACGGCGGCGCGGACCAGCTGGGCCAGCGCGGTACCGCTCTCCCCGGTGGCGTCGGCGGGACGACGGGATACGACATAGGCGGTCAGCCGCCGGTCGCCGGGGGTGTCCTCGCGGACCACGACCGCGGCGTGCGCGACGCGTTCATGGGCGAGCAGGGCGGCCTCGACCTCGCCGGGTTCGATGCGGAAGCCTCGGATCTTGACCTGGTCGTCGGATCGGCCCAGGTACTCCAGGGTGCCGTCGGGCGTCCACCGGGCGATGTCCCCGGTGCGGTACATGCGGGCGCCGGCGGGCCCGAAGGGGCAGGCGACGAAGCGGTCCGCGGTCAGGGCGGGCCGGTTCAGGTAGCCGCGGGCGACGCCGGAGCCGCTGACGTACATCTCGCCGGGTACGCCGGGCGGTACGGGGCGCAGATGGGCGTCGAGGACATGCACGCGGGTGTTGTCCAGGGGCCGGCCGATCGGGCTCGCGCCGTGCGGACCGGGGCCCGCACCGGTGTCGAGGGTGAGGTGGGTGACGTGCACGGTGGTCTCGGTGATGCCGTACATGTTCACCAGCAGCGGAGCGCCGGGGTCATGGCGGGCGTACCAGTCGGCGAGCCGGGCGGTGTCCAGTGCCTCGCCGCCGAAGACGACGAGCCGCAGCCGGGTGCCGAGGCCGGTGCCGGGTTCCTGGGCGTCGGCGTGTGCCAGCTGGTGGAAGGCGGCGGGGGTCTGGCTGAGGACGGTGACGTCTTCACGGACGAGGAGACGCAGGAACTCCCGCGGGGAGCGGGAGGTTTCGTGGTCGACGACGACGAGCCGGCCGCCGGTCAGCAGGGCGCCCCACAGTTCCCACACCGAGAAGTCGAAGGCGTGGGAGTGGAACCAGGTCCACACGTCCCGGCCGTCGAATCCGTATCGTTCGCGGGCGGTCCGCAGCAGGTCGGTGACCTGGGCGTGGGCGACGACGACGCCCTTCGGGGAGCCGGTGGAGCCGGAGGTGTGGATGACGTACGCCGGGTGGCCGGGCAGCAGCGGGGCGGAGCGCTCCTCCTGGGTGAGCGGGTCCGGGGCACGGGCGGCGACGGCGGCGCGGACGGCCGGGCGGTCGAGCAGGACGCGGGGGGTGTCCACGTCTTCGGGGAGGCGTCCCGCGAGGCCGCTGGTGGTGAGCAGCACCGCGGGGGTGGCGTCGGTGAGGAGGGTGGCGATCCGGCCGGCCGGATACGCGGGGTCGACGGGCAGGTAGGCGCCGCCCGCCTTCATGACCGCCAGCAGCGCGGTGACGAGGTCGGGGGTGCGGTCCATGGCAACGGCGACCCGGGTCTCGGGGCCGACGCCCTGCCCGATCAGATGGCGGGCGAGCCGGTTGGCGGCGGCGTCGAGTTCGGCGTACGTGAGGCTCGTGCCGTCCGCGGTGACGGCGACCGCGTCGGGGCGGGCGGCGGCCTGCTCGGCGAAGAGGTCGGGGAGGGTTGTCCCGGGCAGGGCGCGAGCGGGGCCGGTGGCCGCTTGGCGGAGCACGCGGTGTTCGGCCGGGTCGAGGACGTCGACGGCGTGCAGCCGGGTACCGGGGTCGGCGGCGACGGCGTGCAGCACGCGCAGCAGGCGGGCGGCGAAGGACTCCACGGTCGTGTGGTCGAACAGGTCGGCGGAGTAGGTGATCTCGACGTCCTGCCCGGCGGGCCCGCCCCGCGCGTCGCGGCGTTCCAGGACCTGGAAGTCGAGGTCGAACTTGGCGAGCGGCAGCTCGGCGGTGTGCGCGGTGGCCGTCAGACCGGGCAGCTCGACGGTGGCCTCGGGGGGCTTGTGGAGGGTCAGGTTGATCTGGAACAGAGGGTGGCGGGTCAGGGACCGGTTCGGGGCCAGCTCCGCCACGAGCCGTTCGAAGGGCACGTCCTGGTGTTCCAGGGCCGCTACGGTGGCCTGCCGGACCCGGCCCACGATCTCGGTGAACTCGGGGTCGCCGCTCAGGTCGGTGCGCAGGACGAGGGTGTTGACGAAGAACCCGACGAGGTCCTCCAGATCGACCTCGTCACGTCCGGCGACGGGGGTGCCGACGGGGATGTCCTCGCCGGCGCCGAGCTTGGACAGCAGGACGGCGATCGCGGCCTGCCACACCATGAAGAGGGTCGCGCCCTCGGCGCGCGCCAGCTCCGCGAGCCGTCCATGGAGACCGGCCGGCACATCGAGGCGTACGGTGCCGCCGGCGCGTGCCGAAGTGGTGGGGCGGGGCCGGTCGGTGGGCAGGGAGAGTTCCTCGGGGGCGCCGGCCAGGGCCGTGCGCCAGTGAGCGAGCTGGGTGGCCAGCACGCTGCCGGGGGTTTCGGCGTCGCCGAGGAGTTTGCGCTGCCAGAGGGTGTAGTCGGCGTACTGCACGGGCAGCGGTTCCCAGCGCGGTGGGCTCCCGGCGACGCGCGCGGTGTAGGCGGCGGACAGGTCCCGCCACAGCGGGGCCACCGACCAGCCGTCGGCGGCGATGTGGTGCAGCACCAGCACAAGGACGGACTCCTCGTCGCCGGCGGTCAGCAACCGGGCGTGGCACGGGAGGTCGTGGGCCAGGTCGAAGACGTGGCGGGCGGCGCGGGCGATCTCCGCCTCCAGCCGGTCCGGGGGCACGGGGGTTACGGTCAACGGGTCGCCGATGCCGTCGGGGGGCACGATCTCCTGGACGGGCTCGGCGTCGTGCTGCGGAAACCGGGTGCGCAGGCTCTCGTGCCGGGTGAGCACATCGGTCAGCGCCGCCCGCAGCGCGGCCACGTCGAGCCGGCCCGACAGCCGGAGGACGAGCGGAACGTTGTAGAGGGCGCCGGCCCCCTCCAGACGGTCCAGGAACCACAGCCGACGCTGCGCGTACGACGCAGGAATCACGTGCACTCCTTAGTGCAGTGCGGGCACATCCGTCTGTGCGAGCGCATCCGGTGAGGGACGGACAACGGGTGTCCGGGCGGAACGCGGGGCGGTCGCCGGTCCGGTCCGCGGCGGCAGGCCCGGCCGACGTGTCCGGCTCCACTCCGACGGTTGTGATCGTGCTGGGCCACGCGGGTGGCGGCATCGGTGGGAGCCACAGTTACGGGCCGCCCGCGCGACGCGCCCGGCGCCGACGGCACTCCGGGTACCCGTGTGGAGCGTGCCGCCCAGGGCCGCGGCGACCGTAACGGCGGGGGTCGCGGATGCCCGTCCGCGCGGGGCGCCGAATCATGGCGCTGGACAGATCGGGTGCCGGGCGCGGGCCGCCCGGCGGGCAGAACCGCGTCGGCGGACGGTTGGCGACGCGGAGCGGCCCGGCGCGCACCGCCCTCCTTCGAGACATACGCCCTTCGCACCTTCGGGAGTGACGCATGAACAGGACCGACTCCGCCGAGACCGCCGCGGATCTCGCCGCCGAGGCGGCGCTCTTGGAGATCGCCGAGGAGCTTGGGCTGTCCGACCTACTGGACCGTGCCGAACCCTTCACCCTGCGGCAGGCCACCGACCTCGCGGCGGTGCCCGCACCGGGCGCGGCGGCGTATCTGGGTGCCCTGGTCTCGGCGGGCCTGGTCGAACAGGCGGCGCAGGACGGGCCGTACACGCCCGTCGCCGATCTGGCCGACCGCCGCTACCGGGCCGGCTATCTGTCCTGGGCGCTCAACGCCAACCGCCCCTACATCGACCACGCGGCGCTGTTCCTGCGGGATCCGGAGACAGCGGGCGAGAAGTACGCGCGGGACGGGCGGAAGGTCGCGGTGTCCTCACGGTGGATCGGTTCGCGGGGCTTCTACCCGGGCGTGATCCAGGAGATCACCTCGGGTGCGCCACGCCGCGTCGTCGACCTCGGGGCGGGCGCGGGCGGGCTGCTCATCCGGCTGCTGCGCGACCTGCCCGACAGCACCGGTCTCGCCCTCGACCTCAGCGCCGCCGCCTGCGACGAGGCCCTGCGGGCCGCACGGCGGGCCGGTGTGGCCGACCGGCTGGACGTGGTGCACCGCTCCATCGAGTCGATCGCCGAGGACCCGGCACCGGTGCGGGGCGCGGACGTGGTGCACGCCGGATTCGTCCTGCACGACGTGGTGGCCAGGCCCGATGTCCTCGACGCGGTGCTGCGCGCCTGCCGGGAGTCGCTGGCGGAGGGCGGCCGCATGATCGTGACGGACGCGGTGCCGTATGTGCCGGACCCGCGGGAGCGGGCCTTCAGCGCGCTCTTCAGCTATCTGCACGCCTCCTCGATGGAGGTGAACCTGCCACCCACGGAGGTGTGGCACGAGGCGTTCCGCCGCGCCGGGTTCACCGACGTATCGAGCACCCCGCTACGGATGCCCGGCAGCCGCGTCTTCCAGGCCGCCGGATGACGCCGGCCGGGCCGCCGTCGGACAGGAGCCGCTCGGCGATGCCGGACCAGGACACCGCGCCCCGGGCACGCGCCCTCTACGAGGCGCGGGCCCGGCGCGTCCCCGTGCCGCCGTTCACCGACAGCGACCCTTCCCTGGGCATGGACGACGGCTACGCCGTACAGCGGGAGCTGGTCCGGCTGCTGCTCGCCGACGGCGACCGCGTCGTCGGCTACAAGGCGGGGCTGACGTCCGCGCCGATGCAGGAGATGTTCGGCGTCGGCACCCCGGACTACGGGCCCGTGCTGGCGTCCACCGTGTACGCGGACGGGGCGCATGTGCCGTTCGGGGCGTTCATCGCGCCGAAGGTGGAGGCGGAGATCGTCTTCCGGCTCGGCGCCCCGCTGAAGGGCCCGGGCGTCACGGTGGAGCAGGCGCGCGAGAGCGTCGCGGAGGTGTCGGCGGGCCTGGAGATCGTCGACTCGCGGATCGAGGACTGGCGTATCCGGCTCGCCGACACCATCGCCGACCTCGCGTCGAACGGCGCGGTCGTCCTGGGCCGCCCGCTCGCGCCACCCGCGGGCGCCGACCTACGGCTGACCGGCATGGTCTTCCGACGCGGCGGCGAGCTGATCGCCACCGGGGCGGGAGCCGCGGCGCTCGGCGACCCGTACGCCGTCGTGGCCTGGCTGGCCAACACCCTCGGCGAGCGCGGAGTGGCCCTGGAACGGGACCAGTTGATCATGACGGGCGCGTTGCACGCGGCGGTCCCGATGCGGCCCGGCGACACCTTCACCGCGGAGTTCGACCGGCTGGGCACCGTCACCCTGCACGTGGACGGCGCGTAGAAGCGACGCGCGCTCTCGCCGAGGCGAGAACGGGCGACGGGAAAGGCGATACAGCCATGAAACGAAACGGACGACTGTCCGTGGCCGTGCTGGGTGCCGGGCTCATCGGGATCGACCTGGCGGCGAAGGTGGCGCGCTCGCGCGCACTGGACTGCCGGCTCGTCGTGGCGCGTGCCGCGGACACCCCGGGCCTGCGGCAGGCGAGCGCGATGGGCCTGCCAACGGCGACCGACGGCATCGGCTCGCTGCTGGCGGCCGACGAACCCTTCGACGTGGTGTTCGACGCGACCAACGCCATGGCGCACGCCGAACACGCCGCGCTGCTCGGCCCGTTCGGCACGACGCTCATCGACCTGACGCCGAGCCAGGTCGGGCACATGGTGGTGCCGACGGTGAACGGCGCCGAGGCGGTCGGACACCGTGACATCAACATGGTCAGCTGCGGCGGCCAGGCGTCGATCCCGCTGCTGCACGGCATCACCCGCCGGCACCGGGTGGACCACGTGGAGGTGGTGACCACCGCGGCGAGCCGGAGCGTGGGCCGGGGCACCCGGCTCAACCTCGACGAGTACGTGGAGACCACCCAGGACGCCGTCCGTGACTTCACCGGTGTGAAGGACGTCAAGGCGATCCTCAACATCAGTCCCGCCCGGCCCCCCGCGACCTTCCGGGTCGCGATGTCGATGGTGGGCCAGGAGCTCAACCCCGAGTCGGTGCGCGCCGCCGCCGAGGAGGCGGCCGGCCGAGTACGGACGTACGCCGCCGGGTTCGAGGTCACGGCGTGCGTCGCGGAGGGCGAACGGGCCTTCGTCGCCGTCGAGGTCGCCGCCGGCGGCGACCGCATTCCGCGCTACGGGGGCAATCTCGACCTCATCAACTCCGCCGCGCTCCAGGTCGCGGAGGTGATCGCGGACGCCTCCGGGCCCGGCCCGGCCGACACCCCGCCCGCAAAGCCCGGCCACACCACCCTCGCCGTTCCCACCGGCGGTACGGAGACGTCATGAGCCAGCAGACCACCGGCACGGACGACACCACCCGCGGGCACGTCCTCGTGCACGACCCGACGCTGCGCGACGGCCACCACGCCGTACGCCACCAGCTCACCACGGCACAGTTGCGCGGATACGCCGAAGCGGCCGACGCGGCGGGCGTTCCGGTGGTCGAGGTCGGGCACGGCAACGGCCTGGGCGCCTCGTCCCTGCAAGCGGGGCGGGCACGGCTGAGCGACGACGAGATGCTGTCGGTGGTCCGCGAGGCCCTCTCCAACAGCCGGATGGGCGTGTTCATGCTGCCCGGCTGGGGCACCATGCGCGACCTGCGGCGCGCGATGGCGCACGGCGCGGATGTGGTGCGCATCGGCACCCACTGCACCGAGGCCGACCTCGCCGAGCGCCACCTCGGCCTGCTGCGCGAGGCGGGCGTCGAGGCGCACGGCGTGCTGCTGATGAGCCATATGGCCTCGCCCGCGCAACTGGCCGACCAGTGCGCCCGGCTGGTGGAATACGGCGCGCAGGGCGTCGGCATCCTGGACTCCGCGGGCCACTACCTCCCGTCGGACGTGAGCGCCCGGATCGCGGCGATGCGCGCCGCGGTGGACGTACCGGTGATGTTCCACGGCCACAACAACCTGGGTATGGCGGTCGCCAACTCGGTGGCCGCGGCCGAGGCGGGCGCGGACATCCTGGACGCCTGCGCCCGCGGCTTCGGCGCCGGGGCCGGCAACACCCAGCTGGAGGTGCTGGTCCCGGTCCTGGAACGGATGGGCTGGCGTACCGGCATCGACGTCTACCGGCTGCTCGACGCGGCGGACATCGCGGAGCGCGAGCTGATGCCGAAGCCGCCGACCATCGACTCGGTGGGCGTCGTCAGCGGCCTGGCCGGGGTGTTCTCCGGGTTCAAGAACCGGGTCCTCGACGTCTCCGGACGGCAGGGCGTCGATCCGCGCGACGTGTTCTTCGAACTCGGCCGGCGGCAAGCCGTGGCCGGCCAGGAGGACCTGATCGTGGACGTCGCCTTCGCCCTGAAGGAGGAGCCCGCCGGAGCGGGACGAGGAACGGGACGAGAAAGAAGGCCACAGGTGTACGAGGAACTCAAGGGCATCCTGGTCGACGACCTTCAGATGCGGGCCGAAGACGTCGTTCCGACGGCCGGCCGGGAACAGGTCGGCCTGGACTCGCTCGCGGCGGTGGAGCTGGCGACCCTGCTCGGCGACCGGTACGGCGTGGAGATCCACGACTACGAGCTGCTGGAGGCCGACACCGTCGCGGACATCGCCGACCTGGTGGCCGAGCGGCGCGCGGCCGCCCCGGGCGCCACCGCCGCCGCCCCGGCCCCGGGCGCCTCATGACGCTGCCCCGGCCCCGCCGCACCGCAGAGGCGGTGACCGGGACATGAGCGAGCTGACCCATCAGGCCGTGCCGGGGCAGCGGATCCATCGGCCCGACGCGAGTTCGCTGCGCCGCGAGGTCCTCGTCTCGCCCGGCATGTGCGGCGCCGGTTCGCTGGTGTTCGGACAGATCGGCGACTGGACCTGGGAGGCGGTCGCCGCGGCCTGCGGCACGAATGTGCACGCCGCGCGCACCGCCGACGGCCGTCCCGCCTATCTGTCGTTCTACTACTACCGGGTGCGCGGCGGCCGCACCCTGCATCCGCACGGCCTCACCTTCGGCGACGAACTGCGGGTCGACTCCCGCGTGTTCCAGTACGGCGGTCAGTCCGCCGTCACTCTGCACCGGCTGGCCCCGGCCGGACTCGACCTGCCCGACGGGCCGCTGGACCCGGCGGAGGTGTTCGAGCGGCCCCATCCGGACTGCCTCTACGCGGAGAACTTCAACCGCTGGATCGCCCGCTCCCGCCCCGGCAGCAACGAGAGCCTCGCGCGGACGGCCCCGCCAGGCTTCGCCCACCGGCATCTGCCCCGGCTGCCGAACGCCCACTCACCGCGCTCCCCCGTCGGCCGGGCCCGGGAGGCCGGCACCTTCCACGCCGTTCCCCCGCCCGGCTTCGCTCCGGCGGGCCCCGGCTTCAGCTGCGGTTACGAACTCGACACCGTCCGGGACCTGAACGGCGCGGGCCTGGTGTACTTCGCCGCCTACTTCGCCATCTTCGACACCGCCCTGTTGCGGTCGTGGCGCTCGCTGGGCCGGTCCGACGAGCAGTTCCTCCGCCGTCGCGTGGTGGACGAGCGGATCGGCTTCTTCGGCAACGCGGACCCCGGTACCATGCTCCGGATCGAGGTGCGGCGCTGGCGCGGCGCCGGGTCCGAGCGGCCCGGCGCGGAGATCGCCGACATGGCACTGCGGGACGCGGCCTCCGGGCGGCTGCTGGCGGTGGCGTCCATCGAGACCGGCCCGGACGGCGACGCCGCGGGGGACGGTCAGGCGAGGTAGTCCTCGGCGCCGCCGGTGCGCACGGTGTCCAGGGTGAAGCAGTGGAAACCGCCGCCGAAGATCCGCCGGTGCCGGTGCCGGACCGGGACGGCGTCGAAGCCGTGCCGCTCCAGGGTGGCGATGAGCGTCTTGCAGGCGTCGTTGACCAGGACGGTGCGCTCGTCCACGGAGAGCACGTTCAGGTCGATGTACGGGCTGGCCGGGATCGGGTCGCCGTTCTCGTACTGCGGATAGTCGTCGATGCCGGGCGGCGGCGGCACGATGGTGTCCCAGCCGCGCAGGGCCTTCGGCAGGTAGTCGATGACGCCCGGGTCACGCAGCAGCAGGGTGCCGGGGCGCAGCGGGACGACGACGCTGTCGATGTGGCTCTGGGTGAGCCGGTCCATGCGGTGCACACGGAACCGCCCGTCGAGGTGGCGTTCCAGCCAGTCGTGGGCCAGCGCGTGGTTGGCGTTGGATACGTTGACGATCAGGTCGCGGCCCAGGCGCAGGCAGTTGGCGCCGTCGATCATGAGTTCCAGGCCGACGTCGTAGAGCGAGTCCCGGGGATCGAGGGGGACTTCGATGTTCGGGGCGGCATGGGCCACGTTGGCCGGGTCGAAGGAGTGGTCGGTCATCATGGGGCGCGGCATGGTCGTCCAGCGGGCGCCCTGCCGGAAGTAGTCCTGGAAGACCGGCTTGAGGAACTGCGTCTCGAAGTAGCGGTCGCGCAGCATGGGCGGGGTCTCGATGATCTCGTCACCGAGGACGAGGGTGTTGTCGCGGACGTTGAGCGGCGGCGTGACGGTGGCTTCGAAGGCAGGGGTGGCGACCCGGGTGAGGCCGGGGTCGGGCTGCCGGGGGCGGTGCACGGTGACCCCGAGCGCGGTCAGCTGGGCGGCGAGGCCCTCGACGTCCTCGACGAGTTCGCCGAGGAACCGCTCCTTCATCGCGAGCCGGTGCGGGGAGTTGCGCTCACGGCGCTCCTCGCTGTCCCGCCAGGTGGAGAGGGAGGGGTAGTAGCCGCGGGCGCCGGAGAGGTTGTCGCTGATGAACATGTCGAAGGACATGTCACGGACGCGGTCGAGGTAGCCGTCCGCGGAGCCGAGGACGACCTCCTTCAGCGGGGTGAAGTCATCGTAGCTGTTCAGGCGCATCGGCGGGGGCCTTTCGGGTCGGTGGCCGTCACCAGGTGACGGGCGGGCGGTGGACTCCGCGAACGGTCCTGTCGCGGCGGTCGGGGGCGTCGGGGAACCGTTCTCGGTCACGGTCGGCGGCGGGTGGCGACGCGCTGTCGGAGTCCCCGGCGGGTGGCAGCGGGCCGCCGGACCCGACGTCCCCGGCGGGCTGCTCGAAGGGCCCGGACCGCTCCGTGAGGTGGGGTGCCGAGGTGTGGGTTGTTCCGCCCTTCATGCCACCGCCTCCTTCCGGAGAAAGGTCGCGAGCCGCCGGACGCCCGTCTCGATCCGGTCGGGGTCCAGATAGCTGCACGACAGCCGGAGTTGCCGGTCGCAGCGACCGGTGAGGGAGAACTGGCTCATCGGCGTCCACAGCACGCCGTACTCGGCGGCGGACACCTCCAGCAGGTCGATGTCGGCGGGGACCGGGAGGTCGACACGGACGAAGAATCCGCCGGCGGGCCGGTGCCAGGCGATGCCGGGCGGCAGGCCGTCGGCCAAGTGCCGGTCCAGGGCGTCGAGCAGGCAGTCGAGGTTGCGCCGGTAGCGCTCCGCCTTGCGGCGGGCGAGCGCGGTCAGGGAGCGCCCGTGGTCCAGCAGCAGGCCGCCGACGACCGCCTGGGCCAGCGGTGCGGTGTTGACGGTGACCATCGTCTTGAGATCGGCCAGCTCCTCGGCCAGCAGCCGCTCCCCGTCCGGGTGCCCGACGCGCTGGTCGGCGACCGCGTAGCCGACGCGGGCACCGGGGAAGCCCACCTTGGCGAAGGTGCCGACGTGGATGACGCGGCGCCGGGTGTCGAGGGCCTTGAGGCCGGGCAGGGTGTCGTCCTCGGGCGCGGTGAAGCCGTACGCGTTGTCCTCGATGAGCAGCAGATCCTCGCGGGCCGCCAGGTCGAGCAGCCGGTGTCGCGAACCGAGGGGCATACGAGCGCCGCCGGGGTTGGAGAAGTCGGGGGCGACGTAGCAGGCACGGACCCGGCGGCCCTCCCGTCGGGCCTCGCCGCACCGGGCGGCGAGGTCGTCGATGTCGAGTCCGGCAGCCCCCTCCCGGATGGGCACCACGGGGATGTCGAGCAGCCGGGCGGCGCCGGTGATGCCGACGTAGCAGGGGTCGACGACCGCGAGGACGTCACCGTCGCCGGGGTGGCGGAACAGGGCGCGGAGCGTCAGCAGCAGCGCCTCCTGGGCACCGACGGTGATGATGATCTCGCGGGGGTCGGCGTGGATGCCCTGGTCACCGCTGAGTGCCTGGGCGACCAGGCCGTTGATCAGCCCCTGCGCGGGCCCGTACTCGTAGAGGACGCGCTCCGCGCGGGCCGGGTCCAGGCCACGGTCGGCGACGAGGTGGGCGACGAACCGGTCGGCCAGCACCCGGGTGTCCAGGTCCCGCACGAACTCCGGGTGCGGGGCGCCGGGCGCGAAGGAGATGGCGTCGGGGTACCGGCCCATCACCTCGTTGAGGAAACCGATGGAGCCGAGGACCGGGTCCTGGAGCGAACCGTGCAGGTCCCGCACGTACAGGTCGGGCGTGGCGGTCATGACCCGCTCCTCTCCACCGCGCGCCGCCGCTCCCGCTCCCGCCATCTGCGCTCGACCTTGGCCAGGACGTCCGGGGCGTAGGCGCGTTCCGCCTGGGCGACGGCGAACTCGGCGAGGTAGGCGCGGAACAGGTCGAGGGGTTCCTCGGCGACGGTGAGCATGTGCCGGTTGGCGGCGACGGCGGGCGCGGACAGGGTCCGTACGGCCCGGTCGACGGCCTCGTCCACGCCGTGCGCGGGGACGATCTCGTCGCAGACGAGCCGGGCCTCGGGGTCGGTCGCCGCTATGCGCCGCCCGCCGAGCACCACCTGGCGGGCGAGGCGGGCCCCGGTGTGCCGGGTGAGCCGGAGGTTGCCGAGGCCGGGCACGATGCCCTCCTCGGCGGCGGGCAGGCTGACGTAGGCGTTCCGCCCGGCGATGACATGGTCGAGGACGAGGAGGAGCTGCATTCCGCCGCCGATGGCGAAGGTGTCGACGGCGCCGATCCACGGTTTGCTCGTGGCCCGCTCGGTCCACCCGCCGGGCTCCGGGTCGGTCAGCAGGCCCCGCAGGATCTTGTGGAGGTAGCCGAGTTCGCGGCCGAGGAGGAACTCGACGAACGGGATCCGCCCGTCGCGCAGGTCGGTGAGGTCGATGCCCGCGCTGAAGACGCGCCGCCCCTGGTACTTGGGGTGGTCGACGGTGCCGCCGCGCAGGACGCCGACCGTGACCGCGTCGTCGAGGAGGGCCAGGTCCACGGCCGTGTCGAGATCGCCGATCAGCCGCTCGTCCTCGGCGTTGAGCCGCCCGGTGTTGCGGAACTCGACGTGCGCCGCCGTGCCGCGGCGTGTCACGAGCACCGTGTCCAGCTCGGCCCGGCCGTCGGCGCGGAAGGCGTCGAGGAGAGCGAGGGCACGCGGGGTGGGCCGCAGCATCGTCTCGACGAGGTGCCGGCCGGCGGTGGGCGAGCGCAGCACGGCGCCGCAGAACAGTCCCTGGTCGATCTCGCGGCCTTCCTTGTGGGCCTGGACGAGCGCCCGTTCGGCGGCCATCTGGTCACGCGTCGGCACCAGGCCGGGGAAGCGGTCGGCGGCCTGGTACACGAGGTCCGGCAGTCGGACGGAGCGGGTCAGCCCATCGGTGAGCAGCCCGTAGACCGTCTCGGTGTGGCGGGCGAGGAAGGCCCGGCGGGCCCGTCGGGCGGCCGCGTGGACGGCGGCGGCCCGGTTCCGGTCGGCCGGGCTGCGGTCGGGTGCGGGCGGCAGCGCGGCCAGCCGCTCCTCTCCTTCCTGGATGTACGTGGTGAGGAGGACGGTGTCCAGCCCGAGGTCGCCTTCGAGGACGAGAGGGACGAGGGGGACGGCGGTCATCCGGCGGCCTCCGCTTCCGGCGCGGTCGGCCCGTCCGCGGCCGGCCCCTCCGCGGTGCGCAGCCGCCGCAACTCGCGGTCGCAAGCGGCGAGATGGGCGCCCAGCGCGTCGTCGTACTCGGCGGACGCGGCTTCCTCCAGGAGGCGCCGCCGGATTCGGGTCTCGTGGTCGGACAGCCGGCCGCGCAGCACGGCGGCGGCGTGCACGGCCTCCGTCAGGTCGCCGCTGACCTGGTCGATGATGCCGAGGTCGGTGGCCTCGGCCACCGGGATGTCGGTGCCCCACAGCACAAGGCGGCGAGCTCGGGCGAGGCCGATGTGGTGCACGAGGCGGTAGAGCGACATGCCCGGCCAGAAGTGACCGTCGTTGATCGGCAGCATGAGGGTCAGATCGGGGGTGCCGATACGGAAGTCCGCGGCGAGCAGCAGATCGAGGACCGGCCCGCCGCAGGTGCCCTCGGCGACGGCGATGTTGACGACGTCGAGGCGTTCCAGCCGGCGGACCGCGCGTTCCCATCGGTTGACCTCCTGGATGGAGACCTCGCCGGGCCACTCGCGCGGCTGGGCCGGGGCGGGCGGGAACCACAGGACGACAACCGTCCGCGCGCGCAGGTCCTCCACCTCCTCGCACACCGCGTTCACCATCGCGGTCAGCTCGGGTAGCGGACTGCCGCCGTCCAGCCGGGCGGAGACGCCCAGTCCGTCGGGCAGCCCGGTCCGGTCAGGCTTCGTCTTCATGTCGGCAGCGATCCCTTCCGTCACCAGCCCACCAGGGCCGTCGATGGTCGACCCCGGCCCCATGTCCAGCCGCCGGCGGGACGGCTCGATGCCGAGGTCCTTGATGAGCAGCGCCGAGAAGCCCGGTTGGGTGTACATGTGATGCTCCATGAGGGCGTCGTGCACGGCACCAGTGCTCGCCGCAGTTACGGGAGCGGCCCGAGTCGGCACGTGGTGCCCACGACGAGGGCCCGGGGCGGGCGTCCTCGGCCGCCGCGAACCGGTACTGACGACATGTCCGCCCTCGTTCGGCGCACTGTCAGTCCCGGCCGCGGGGGCGCAGCCGTGGGCGCTCCCGGGGGCGCGGGGCGTCGTACAGGCCGAGCAGATGCGCGGCCAGGGTGTCCGGGGTGGGGTGGGCGAAGACGGTCGCGGCGCTGACCTGGAGGCCGGTGGTGGCGGCAAGCCGGTTGCGCAGCCGGGTGGCGGTGAGGGAGTCGAAGCCCATCTCGACGAAGCCACGGCCGGGGGCGATGACGTCCGGGGTGCCGTGCCCGAGGACGACGGCGGCGTGGGTGCACACGACGCGCAACAGCTCCGCCTCGCGCTCTGCCGGGGCCAGGGCCTGGAGCTGTTTCCCGAACTCCTCCGGACTGTGCGGGCTCGGGGACGCCGCGGCCGTGGCCGCTTGGCGGACAGCGGGGATACCGTCGAGGAGCCGGGCGAGGGGGCGGGCCCCGGGGTCGTCGGCGAGGTGTCCGGCGAAGCGCGGCCAGTCGGCGTCGAGGACGGCGACACGGCTGTCCCCGGCGGCCACGGCACGCTCCAGCGCCCGCAGGGCGAGATCGGGCTCCATCGGGGTGAGACCGCCGTGTCCGACGGTACGGCCGCCCGCACCGCCCGCGTCCGCCATGCCGGTGTCGGCCCACGGTCCCCAGGCCACACAGGTCACCGGCAGTCCCGCGGCGCTCCGCTCCTCGGCGAGGGCGTCCAACAGGGCGTTGGCGACCGCGTAGCCGGCCTGCCCGGCGGCGCCGACGGTGCCGGTGAGGGACGAGAACAGCACGAAGGCGGTGAGGTCGCGGTCCCGGGTGAGGTCGTGCAGATGCCGGGCGCCTTGCGACCTGGCCCGTGCCACCGCCTGGAACCGTGCCGTGGTCAGCTCCGTGAGATGGCCGTGGTCGATGGCTCCCGCGGTGTGCACCACAGCGGTCAGCGGCCGCTCGGCCGGGATACCGTCCAGCAGGGCGGCGACGGCGGCGCGGTCGCCGACGTCGCAGGCGGCGAGGGAGACTTGGGCGCCGAGGGCCTTGAGTTCGTCGCGCAGCGCGGCGGCCCCGTCGGCGGCCGGGCCGCGCCGCGAGGCGAGCAGGAGGTGTCCGGCACCGGCGCGGGCCAGCCGCAGGGCGACCTGCCGACCGAGGGCACCTGTGCCGCCGGTGATCAGGACGGTGCCGGTGGACGGCCACGGCCGGGCGGCGGGGGCGGCGGGCGCGGAACCCGGGACGGGGGCGGTGGCCGGGACGACGCGGCGGGCGAAGACTCCCCAGCCGCGGATGGCGATCTCGCTCTCTCCGACGCCCTGCGCCAGGACGGCGCCGAGCCGATCGCCCACCCAGCCGTCGAGGTGCTCGGGCAGATCGACGGTGCCGGCCCACCGTTCGGGCGTCTCCAGGACGGCGACACGTCCGAGGGCCCGTACGCCGAACTGCTCGGGCCGGCGCACCCGTTCGCCGCCGCCGACGGCGGCGGCGGACCTGGTCGCGTGCCACACGGGGGCGCGCACTCCGGTCTCGTCCAGGGCCCGCGACAGCGCCAGGGTGAGTGCCACGCCCTGGGGCACCGCGTCGTGCTCGGGGTCGGTTCCCGCGGCGAGGGCGAGCAGGGACAGCACCCCGGAGACGGGGCCGGCACCGGCCATCGCGTCGCCGAGTTCCCCGGCGAGGCCGCCGGGGTGGGTGACGGGCACGGTCACCGGAGTCGCGCCTCCGGCGGACAGCGCCTCGGTGACCCGGATGACCCAGGGGTCGGCGGCGAGCCGCTCGGGGACGGCGACGAGCCAGGTGCCGGCCGGCTCGGCGGCCGGGACGGCCACCGGTGTCCATGTGGTGCGGTAGCGCCAGCCGTCGACGAGCGCGTCGTCGCGGCGGCGGCGTCGGTAGGCGGCGAGCAGCGGCAGCAGCGCGGCCGTGCTCTCCGCGTCGCCGAGAGCCAGCTCGGCTGCGAGTGCCGCGTCGTCACCGTGCGCCGCGGCGTCGCGTAGGCGGCCGTCGGGGGTGTCGTCGCGGTGCGCGGCGACACCCGTGGAGGGCAGCCAGTAGTCCGCGCGCTGGAAGGCGTACGTCGGAAGGCGTACGGGGCGCGGCGTACGGCCGGGTACGCGGGCGACGGCGGACCAGTCGACGTCCGTGCCCCGCACGAACAGGTGGGCGAGCGCCTCGGTCAGGGACGCCGTCTCGTCGGCGTCCGCGTGCAGCGAGGGCAGGAACTCCGCGTCGGGCGCGCAGTCCTGGCCGAGGGCCGACAACACTCCGTCCGGGCCGAGTTCCAGGAAGGTGGTGACCCCCTGGGCGGCGAGCGCGGTCACACCGTCGCCGAACCGGACCGGTTCCCGTATGTGCCGCACCCAGTGGTCGGCACCGCACGGCCGGTCCGCGGGCAGCGGCTCGCCGGTCAGATGGGACATCACGAGCAGTTCGGGCGCGGCGAAGGCCAGTCGGCTCACCTCGTCCCGGAACGCGGTGAGTACGGGTTCCATGAGCGGCGAGTGGAAGGCGTGCGACACATCGAGCCGCTTCGTCTCGGCGCCGCGTTCGCGCAGTACGGCGACGACCCTCTCGACGGCGTCGCGCGTGCCCGAGAGGACGACGGCCTCGGGCCCGTTGACGGCGGCCACGCCCACCGCGCCCTGGTGGTCGGCCAGCAGCGGCAGGACATCGGCCTCGGCGGCCCGGACGGCCACCATGACGCCGCCGTCCGGCAGCTCCTGGATGAGCCGGCCGCGCGCCGCGACGAGCGCGCAGGCGTCGGGGAGCGTGAGCACACCGGCGACATGCGCGGCGACGACCTCACCGATGGAGTGCCCGGCCACGGCGTCGGGCCGTACGCCCCAGGACTCGACGAGCCGGTAGAGCGCGGTCTCCACGGCGAACAGCCCGCACTGGGCGTACAGGGTGCGGGACAGCTCGCGTTCCGCACCCTCGTGCTCGCCCAGCACGACGTCACGCACGGCCGGTCGTCCGGGCAGAAGCGCGTCGAAGTGGGCGCAGGCCGCATCGAAGGCGTCGGCGAAGACGGGGTAGGCCGCGTGCAGCGTGCGCCCCATGCCGACGCGCTGGCTGCCCTGGCCGGTGAAGAGCACGGCCGTCCTGCCGGTGGTGGCGGTGCCGGTCACCAGGCGCGGCGCGGGCCGGCCGACGGCCAGCGCGGCGAGCCCCGTGGTGAGGTCCTCCTGCCGCTCGCCGAGCACGGCGGCCCGGTGCTCGAACACCGACCGCTGGGTCGCCAGGGCCGTCGCGACGTCCGCCGCGTCGGCGGGCACGCCGGTGCGCACCACGTGCCGCCCGTGCCGCAGGTGGATGAGCAGCTGGCGGGCCTGGTCCCGCAGGGCGTCCGCGGACCGCGCGGAGACGATCCACGGCACGGTCGTCCCGGCCTGGGAGGGCGAGGGCGCCGGGGCCGCCCCGTCCTCGGGCGGAGCCTCTTCGACCATCCCGTCCGCGGGCGGAGCCTCTTCGACGATGACGTGCGCGTTGGTGCCGCTGATGCCGAACGAGGAGACGCCGGCGCGCCGCGGCCGGTCCGCCGCGGGCCAGGCCACGGGCTCCCGCAGCAGTGCGACGTCACCGCTGGACCAGTCGACGTGCTCCGAGGGGCGGCGGAGGTGCAGTGAGGCGGGCAGTACGCCGTGTTCCAGCGCCTGCACCATCTTGATGACGCCGGCCACTCCGGCCGCGGCCTGGGTGTGCCCGATGTTCGCCTTGATCGAGCCGAGCCACAGCGGCTGTCGTGCGCCGCCGCGGTCCTGTCCGTACGTCGCCAGTACGGCCTGGGCCTCGATCGGGTCGCCGAGCCTGGTCCCGGTGCCGTGCGCCTCCACGGCGTCCACGTCCGCGGGGCCGAGCCGGGCATCCGCGAGGGCGGCGCGGATGACGCGCTGCTGAGCGGGTCCGTTCGGGGCCGACAGCCCGTTGGAGGCGCCGTCCTGGTTCGTCGCCGTACCACGTACGACGCCCAGGACGCGGTGCCCGTTGCGGCGGGCGTCCGACAGGCGCTCGACCAGCAGGACGCCCGCGCCTTCGGCCAGGGAGGTGCCGTCGGCGTCCTCGGAGAACGCCTTGCAGCGTGCGTCGGCGGCCAGGCCGCGCTGCCGGCTGAAGCCGATCAGGGCGCCGGGTCCGGGCATCACGGCGACGCCTCCGGCCAGGGCGAGGTCGCACTCGCCGGTGCGCAGCGACCGTACGGCCATGTGCAGGGCCACGAGGGAGGACGAGCACGCGGTGTCCACGGTGACCGCGGGCCCTTCGAGGCCGAGGACGTAGGCGACCCGCCCGGACACGACGCTGCCGGCGGTGCCGGTGAGCAGATGCCCCTCGGCGCCCTGGCCGGCCTCGTGCAGGCGGGGGCCGTACTCCTGGTAGTGGGAGCCGACGAACACACCGGTCCGGCTGCCGCGCAGCGCGGCCGGGACGATCCCGGCCCGCTCGACCGCTTCCCAGCTGGTCTCCAGGAGCAGGCGCTGCTGCGGGTCCATGGCCAGCGCCTCGACGGGCGAGACACCGAAGAACTCCGCGTCGAAGCGGCCCGCGTCATAGAGGAATCCGCCCTCGCGGACATAGGTCCGGCCAGGTGCGTCCGGGTCGGGGTCGTGCAGAGCGTCGAGGTCCCAGCCACGGTCGGTGGGCAGTCCGCCGATCGCGTCCCCGCCGGAGGTGACGAGCCGCCACAGGTCCTCGGGGGTGGTGACGCCGCCGGGGTAGCGGCAGGCCATGCCGACGATGGCGATCAGGTCGTGGTCGTCGGGGCTGCCGGTGGCGTCGGCGGGCCCCGGGTCGGTGGTGGCCGGGAGGACCTCGCCTTCCGCCCCGAGGGCGTGCGCAGCAAGGGCGTCCGGGCCGAGGATCTCCGTGAGGAGGTGCCCGGCGAGGGCGCTGCTGCTCGGATGGTCGAACGCGAGTGTGGCGGGCAGTCGCAGTCCGGTCGCGGTGCTGAGCCGGTTACGGAGGTCGACGGCCGTCAGGGAGTCCAGTCCGAGGTCCTTGAACGCCAGATCCGGTGCGACGGCGCCCAGGTCGTCGTGGCCGAGGACGGCCGAGACCCGGGTGCGTACGAGATCGAGCACCGTGTTCCGGCGGTCGTCCGGCCGCTGGGCGAGCAGTCGCCGCCGCAGCGCGGTCGGCCCGTCGGCCTCGGTACCGGCCTCCGGACCGGCCTCCGGTGCGGCGAGGGCTCGGCGGCGGGGGGCCACGGGCCGTCGGACAAGGGTGCGCAGCATGGGGTGCACAGGAGCGTTCGGGTCGGCCGTGCCGAGGGCGCGGGGGTCGAGGCGGGCGGCCAGGAGGAGGCTCTCGGGAGACTCGGTCGCGCGGTCGAACAGTTCCAGGCCATCCTCGGTGGAAAGTTCCTGGAATCCGGTGCGGGCGATGCGGGTGAGGTCGATGTCGTCCAGTCCTTCGGTCATCACCGAACGCTGTTCCCACAACCCCCAGGCAACCGACACACCCGGCAACCCACGCGACCGACGAAACGCCGCCAGGGCATCCAGGAACGCGTTCCCCGCCGCGTAGTTCGCCTGCCCCGCCGCCCCCAACACACCAGCCGCGGAAGAGAACACCACGAATGACTGAACGTCGTGGCCGAGGGTGAGCTGATGCAGGTTCCAGGCACCTGTCACCTTCGCCGCCAGCACCCCCGCCAACCGCTCGGCACTCAACGACTCCACCATCACGTCATCCAACACACCCGCCGCATGCACCACCCCCGACACCCCACCCTCCAACGACGACAACACCCCCGCCAA
>NZ_JBEZNG010000038.1:0-79983 GCF_040653035.1 Streptomyces malaysiensis subsp. malaysiensis | reverse complement strand
TGGAACAGCCCCTCAACGCCCACCGCGCCGGCACCGTCAAGGGCCTGGCCGCCGAGGTCGGCACATCCATCACCTCGGGCGCGGTCATCTGCGAGCTCAAGGACTGACAGGAACGATCGCTGTGGCTCCATTCAGTTCCCCTTGACCGCCTCCACCAGACGCGGGTGACACGTCTGCCGCGCGGACCGTACGCAGCCCGGCCGAAGGCGGGTGGCGACCTACATCACGTACAGATGTCAGACATTCGGTGTTAGGGTCACCTTATGAAAGATCTTCGTGCGCCGCGCCGTGTCGCGAGCCTGTCGGCGCAACTGGTGGACACCCTTCGTGAGCAGATCACATCCGGCGCATGGCCTGTAGGGACGCGGATTCCGCCCGAACATGACCTGGTCGAGCAACTCGGAGTCGGACGTACGACGGTGCGCGAGGCGCTCGGCGCGCTGGTGCATCTCGGCCTGCTGGAGGCTCGGAAGGGTGACGGGACATACGTCCGGACATCGAGCGAAATGCACTCGGTACTGATGAGACGTGCCAACAGCTCAAGGCGGAGCGACGTGCTGGAACTGCGCGCAGTGCTGGAGGAGTACGCCTCGGGCTTGGCCGCGTTGCGGCGTACCGAAGACGACCTGAATCGCCTGCGGCACCTCCTCGACGAGGCCGAGGCGGCAGCGGATGCACCGGAGACGGCCGCCAGCGCGGAGGTCGATACCCGCTTCCACCAGGCCGTGGTGAGTGCCAGCGGGAACGCCCTGCTCACCGAGGTGTACGACGTCCTCAGCATCGCGGTCACCGAACAGATCGGCGGCATGGTCTGGCCCAGCGCCACGGCCGCGGAGCACAGCCTTCTGCACAGGCGTCTCGTCGAGGCGATCGCCGCCCAGGACGAGGTCGGCGCACGCTACTGCGCCACCGAGATCGTGAAGCTCACCGAGACCGGAACGGAACGACAGCAGTGACCACTTCGAGAAACTCCCGCGCCGGCCTCACCACGGCTACGAAGGCCGACCGGATCGCCACCCCGAAGACACCGGTTACTACACCCGCCCTTTCCGTCGGCCTCCTGATCGCGATCCTTTTGGTGGCGGCCAACCTGCGCGCGACCTTGACGGGTGTGGGCACACTGCTGCCGGCCATCGAGCACGACACCGGGTTGACCGCGTCGGAGGGTGGCGTGCTGAGCACCCTGCCGCTGTTTGTGTTTGCTGTGACATCGCCCTTTGTCGGGCGCACCTCGCACCGGTTCGGCACCACCCGCCTCCTCGTGGCCGCCCTCGCGGTGCTGGCAGCGGGCACCGTGATCCGGTCCCTGCCTTCGCTTGCCTGTCTGTTCGTCGGAACCGTGATCCTCTCGGTGGCGATCGCAGTTGGCAACGTCCTGCTGCCTACGGTGATTCGCACCCACGTGCCCGGCCCGCGGGTTCATACCGTCAGCGCTCTCTACGTCACCGCTATGGGAGTGGTCGCCGCTCTGTCGTCCGGCATCTCCGTCCCGCTTGCCGGGGTCCTACCCGGAACCTGGCATTCCGCCCTGGCCTGGGGAGTAGTCGTCACCGTCGCCGCTCTCGCCGTGTGGCTGCCTCGGCTACGCGGGTCCCGGCCCGACGGCGACGTACGGTCTCGTGGGACACACGCCCGAACCCCATGGCGATCCTGGCTGGCGTGGCAGGTGTCCTTCTTCATGGGCCTGCAATCCCTCGCCTTCTACACCGCCGTCGCCTGGCTGCCCAGCATCCTCAGTCAGCAGGGCATGAGCACCACGGCTGCCGGCTGGACGCTGTTCTACTACCAACTCGTCGCACTGGTCACGGGCATGTTGCTGCCTTTGATCACTCGAGGCCGCCACGACCAGCGCTTCGCCGCCGCCGCGGGCTCAGCGATCGTCGCCGCGGGCTTCGCGCTTCTGCTCCTCTTTCCGACGCTCGCACTCGCGGCGTGCACTCTTCTCGGGTTGGGCGCCGGGGTCTGTCTCGTGCTCGCCCTGAGCTTCCAGAGCCAGCGTGCCACTGGTCCCAGCGAGACCACAGCCCTGGCCGGGATGGCTCAGTCCATCGGCTATCTCGTCGCCGCGGCCGGACCCCTTCTTCTGGGCGTCCTCCACGACACCAGCGGCAGCTGGACTGGTGCTCTTCTGCTCCTCACCGCATTGAGCCTGGTCATGGCCGCCGCCGGTTATGGCGCTGGACGCGACCGCCACGTTCGCGTCCGGCCTGGCCGCGAGACAGGCTGAGGCCGTCCAGAACGCATCGGACACGCGGCGTTCGAGGGCTTCCAGCGCCCGCCGCGTGACCTCGTCCACATGTGCCGGCCGGCTGCGGCAGATGCGCCGGCCGGCGATGCGCTTGATGACCTCTCCCCCGGGGACTTCGAGGTCAAGAACCGCGTCCAGCTTGCTGCCCTCGGTCTTCAGCAGCTCGTCGAGCGCCTCGGCCTGCGAGACGTTGCGCGGGAAACCGTCGAGCAGGAAGCCGTTCTCGGCATCCCGCTGTTGCATGCGGTCCTTCGCCATCGCGATGGTGAGCTCGTCGGGGACGAGGTCGCCGGCGTCCATGGAGACCTTCGCGCGTTTCCCGAGCCCGGTCTGCCTGCTGATGTTGGCCCGGAACAGATCGCCCGTGGAGATGTGCGGGATGCCCCCTCCCGGCACCGCCGAAGGGCCCCTCCACGTAGCGCCGTGCGAGGGCGCCCCACAGAGGAGCGGTGGCGCCTATACCGACGTACCCGGTTGGCGTGGTCGATGATCGCGGTGGACAGCCACAGCACCCGCTGCCCGACCACCTTCAGCGCGGCGAGCTCCGTCGCCTGGGCAGGACCGCCGTTGCCACCGGCCGACCTCGGTTCCACGACCATCACAGACCACCTCGCGCGGCCCCATCACGCGCCGTGGCCGACGGCAGAGAGTCGACTGCTCGCAGGACATCCGTCAGCCATGCGACCTGCCCGTCGAACTGTGCCAGCTTCCAGGGCCGTACCCACCGGTATGCGTTGTGCTCCCAGTTGAGAGTGAGTCGGCGTTGACCGGTGCGGGCCAAAAAGGTGTGCACGGTCCAGTCCGGCCCGCCACGAGGGTCGGCCAGACGCAGCGTGGGGCCCGCGGTCAGCTGCTCCAGAGCGCGGGCGGGGAGCAGAGTCTCCTCCCAGATCTCCTGGATGGCTTGCCGCACCGGGTCGTTGTCAGCGTCCAGATATCCGGTGATGCAATGCCACAAGCCCGCGTCATGCTGGACAGATCCACTGCGTTTGAACAACCCGATGCGCCCTCGCCACATGAGGATGACGGCGACCACCTGCCGCGGGCCCCGAGACCTGGGCCGACCGGACGCGTTCAGGGAGTCCCTGACGACGACCTCGTGTGCCACCGGACCGTTCATGTCGTTCACCGGATGCGGCTCTCGCTCCCGGCCCATGCCTCGTCCCGCAACACAAACTTCTGGATCTTCCCGGTGGAGGTCTTCGGCAACTCGGTGAACGTGACCACCTTCGGCGCTTTGAACCGGGCCAGCCTGCCCCGCACATGCTCGATGATCTCCGCCTCGGTGGCGGTAGCGCCTTCCCGCAGGCTCACATAGGCGGCAGGGACCTCGCCCCAGCGCTCGTCCGGCACCGCGATCACCGCCGCCTCCAGCACCGCCGGATGATCCATGATCGCCTGCTCCACCTCGACCGACGCGATGTTCTCCCCACCCGAGACGATCACGTCCTTCGAGCGGTCACGCAGCTCCACATACCCGTCGGGGTGCAGGATGCCGATGTCCCCGGTCCGGAACCATCCGTCCGGCACCGCCGCCAGGGTGGCCTCCGGGTCGTCGAGGTAGCCGAGCATGAGGTTGTTGCCGCGCAACGCGATCTGCCCCGTGGTGACACCGTCCGCGGGGACGTCCGTACCGTCATCCGCGATCACCCGCGGCACGCACGAGATCATGTTCCCGACGCCCTGGCGCGCTTTGAGCCGCGCTTGTGCCGCGGCGTCGCGGTCGTTCCACTCCGGGCGCCAGTCGCACAGCATCGCCGGGCCGTAGGTCTCGGTCAGCCCGTACAGGTGCGTGACCTCGAACCCCAGCTCCGCCGTCCGCCGCAGGATCGCCGGCGACGGCGGCGCCCCACCGGTGGCGATCCGCACCGTGCGGTCCAGTGGCGCGGCCTCCTGGGCGTAAGCGATCATCGACAGCACCGTCGGCGCCCCGTTGAGGTGGGTGACGCCCTCCTCCCGGAGCAGCCGCCATATCTCCGCCGGATCCACCTTCGGCAGGCAGACGTGCGTCCCGGCCGCCGCGGTCACCGCCCACGGGAACGTCCATCCGTTGCAGTGGAACATCGGCAGCGTCCACAGGTGCACGCTCGACGGCGTCAGTCCGGTGTGCCCCACCATCGCCACGGCCTGGAGGAACGCGCCCCGGTGGTGGTACATCACACCCTTCGGGCGGCCCGTGGTCCCCGAGGTGTAGTTGATCGACAGCAGCGCCCGTTCGTCGGTCGGGGTCAGGTGCAGCGGCTCCGAAGCGGCCAGCAGATCCTCGTACTCCTGCCCCGCCCTGATCCGGTGCGGTGGGGCGTCCAGCCGGGCGAGGGCCTCGTCCACCAACACGTCGAACGACGGGTCGTGGATCAGCACGGACGCCTTGGAGTGCTCCAGGATGTAGGCGACCTCACCCACCGAGAGCCGGGTGTTCACCGCGACCAGCGGCACCCCCGCCCACACCACCCCGTAGTGCGCCTCCAGCGACACATGCGTGTTCGGTGCCAGCACCGCCACCGGACGCCCCCCGGCCAACGAGGCCAACCCGCCCGCCAACCGCTGACACCGATCACGCAGCTCCGCATAGGTCCACCGGGACCGCCCATCGACCACCGCGACCCGATCCCCGTGCGCCGCCGCGGCACGATCCAGATACGACGTCGGGGTCAACGGCTCGAAGGACAAGGAGTCCACGTCGTGGGTCATCGCGCGGTCTCCTTGGTGTGGTTGGCGTGGTATTGGCGGAGTGCTTCTTCGTGGGCGGGGCGTGCGGCGCGGATGTCGGCGAGGACGTCGTCGGCTGGGCGGACGATGTTGCGGGGGTTTTTGAAGTGGGGGATGACGTATTTGCCGAAGAGTTCGATGGAGCGGAGTAGTTGGTGGTGGGGGAGGCTGTCGACGCGTAGGACGAGTGCGTCGGCGCCCATGTCGGCGTATCGCTGGACGTGTTGGATGCAGTGGTCGGGGTCGCCGACGATGAAGCCTTGGGAGTGTTCGAACATGTACTCTTCGTCGTTGAAGTCGATGTCTTTGACGGCGCCCATGTAGGCGTAGTCCTGGGAGAGCTTGGAGAGTCGTTCGTAGGCGTCGGTGGAGAGCTTGGCCATCTCGAAGAGGGGTTTGGCTTCGGTGCGGGCCTGTGCGGTGGTTTCGGCGCAGTGCATTCCGCCTGCGATGGCGACCATCTTGCGTGGTGTGATCGGGTGCGGGTGGTGGGTGGCGGCGAGGGTCTTGTCGTAAAGCTCGACACGGCCGTTGGACAGGATGTCCTCGGTCGCCACACGCTCCGCGACGCGCAGCGCATGGTTCATCCACGTCGGCAGCAGCGTCACCAGGTGGATGAAGCGGATCCGGCTGGTGAGGGCCATGAGGTAGGGGTAGAGCACCTCCGGAGCGGAGACCGAGGCCGTGCCGAGGGCGACGTGCTGTTCGGAGCTGCCGAAGGCGTCGAAGCCGACGCGCTCTGCGAGCAGTACTTCCTCGATCAGTTCCCGGTAGCGGTGTTCGTGTGTGAGTCCGACCGGGGTGTCCCCCTCGGTCATGAGGATGAAGTCCATACCGTCCCTTCCACCGAATGTTATTCGGCGATAACGTAGGACGTAGCCCAGCCCAGGTCAAGGCCCTGATAGAGGGCGAAAACGTTATCTGTCGATAACGACGAGGCCGACGAGCGAGGGCGTGGCGAGAGCACGCCGATCCATACCCGGCGCCCTTGATCGTGACCCGCGGCGAGCGGCAGGAGCGCGGGCTTCCATCGTCTGGGCCGCGGCCGCGGAATCGGCCTTGTGGAGCAGCGATTGCCACCAAGCCGACGATCATGGACTTAAGGCCGGTCGCGGGGCGCGGCTATACGGACAGCCGCTGGAGCCATTCCGTCAGAAGCTGCCGTTCGGCCTGACTGAGGCCCTTCCGGCCGGGCAATGCCGCGCGCATGGCACGGGCGGCGCCGCCCGGCCCCGGTTCCTCCACAGCTGATTCCCGGGTGGTGACCGCGTCGCGACCCCCGCTCTCCAGCAGGCCGGCCACGGCGTCCGCTTCGCGTTGGCATCGATATTATCGGTGGTAACGTTTTATCAGTTCCACTGGAAACATCAGCACGAGGAGAACCGTCATGTCCGACCGTTTGCGGATCATCGGGGTGGAAGAGACCGTCGTCGTACCGGCCGTCTACGAGGCGTACCAGCGGGCCGGATCGCCGCAGATCTACTCGCGCGGCTTCGGGGACAGCCCGACCGCGAAGAACCTGCACGAGGTCGGCGAGCAGCGGCTGGCCCACATGGACGACCAGGGCATCGACGTCGCCGTGCTGTCCCTGTCGACTCCGGGCGTGCAGGACCTGCCCGAGGCCGACGCCGTGGCGGTGGCGCGCGAGGCCAATGACCAGCTTGCCGAGATCGTCGCTTCCCGGCCCGATCGCTTCCAGGCGTTCGCCGCGATTCCCACCCAGTCGCCGGCCGCGGCCGCGGCCGAGCTGGAGCGCGCGGTGGTCGAGCTGGGCTTTCCCGGGGCCATGCTGTACGGGCGTACCGGCGACAAGCTGGCCGACCACCCGGACAACGACGAGCTGTACGCGATGGCCGAGCGCCTCGCCGTGCCGCTGCACTTCCACCCGCAGACACCGGTCCAGCCCGTCATCGACGCGTACTACTCCAACCTCCCCGAGCCCATGGGCCCGGTGCTGGCCGGCGCCGGGCTCGGCTGGTACTACGACCTCGGCGTCCAGTACCTGCGCATGATCTTCTCCGGGGTCTTCGACCGGTTCCCCGACCTGCGGGTGATCGCCGGACACTGGGGAGAGGTCGTGATGTTCTACCTCGACCACACCGGCTACTTCGGTGAGGCAGGCGGTCTGCGGCAGCCCCTGGCGGACTACTTCAAGCAGAACTTCTGGGTTGCCGGCAGTGGCACCAACAGCCCCCGTTACCTGCGCTGGACCGCCGAGGTGATGGGCACCGACCGGATGCTGTACTCCACCGACTACCCCTTCACCTACGGCTTCCGCCCCGGCGGCTTCCCCTACGTCGACACCAGCAACGGTGAAGCCCGCTCCTTCCTGGAGAACTCACCCTTCACCGACGAGCAGAAGGCCGACATCGGCCACCGCAACTGGGAACGCCTCACCGCCCACGTCAAGCGCCCGACGGCCTGAAGCGCCACCCACAGCGGCTGGCCGGAACGCCACCACGCGCTCCGGCCACCTCCCTTAGTTATCGCACACTAACGGCTCTGCCCCCTCATCCAGGGACTTGACCGCGCCTAAGCCAAGCCATATGTTATTCGCCAATAACATTCGAGCGAAAGGGTCGGTATGGACGTCATCATCATGGCTGAGGGGAACACCCCGACCAGGCTCGCGCGTGAACGTACTGACAGGTGGTCCGACGAGAAGCAGCCCGGCGCCGCCCTCGCCAACGCGCGCATCGTCCACCACGGTCCTGTCGCCCGAGCTGTCCGCGAGGTGTGGAATGGCTGATCAGGTCCAAGGGCTGGACGCGGCTGCCTTCCGTTCGGCGTTGGCCCGCTTCCCTGCCGGCGTGACGATCGTGACGACCCGAAGTGCCGGGGGCACTCTGCATGGGTTCACCGCGAGTTCCTTCGCGGCGCTGTCGCTCGATCCACCACTTGTTCTCGTTTGCCTGGACCAAGGAGCGGACTGCTTCCCGGCCTTCATAGCGGCTGAGCAGTTCGTCGTGAACATCGCGACGCCCGCGCATGCGAAGTTGGCCATGAGGTTCGCCACGAAGGGCGAGGACAAGTTCGCGCACGGGAGCTTCGAGTCCGATGAGGGCGGTCATCCGATACTGCCCGAGGCCGCAGCGGTCATCCGCTGCGAGCTGGAGCAGGCCGTACCCGGCGGCGACCACGTAATTCTCATCGGTCGCGTGCACGACGTGCGCATAGGCAGCGGCAAGCCGGTGATGTGGTACCGCGGTGATTTCCTCCACCTCGGGCAGAGCGTTATATGAAGGACATCGAACCCGGCTCATCAGCTCTGGGTCCGGTGAGCGAATCCGTGGAGACCGACCCCGTGAAGATCGGGAACGTGCTGCACCCGGTGGCCGATATCGACGCCGCCGTGCGTTTCTACACCGAAACCCTCGGCCTGGCCACGAAGTTCGTCGACGGCGACCGCTACGCCGCCCTCGACGCCGGCAGCACCACGTTGGCCCTGACCGGCCCGGCCGAGGACGTCACCGGTGGGGTGCCCGCGGCGTCGTTCAAAGTCCCCGACGTGGCCTCAGCGCTCACCGCCCTCGTACAGGGCGGCGGATCCGTAGTCCGGGAGCCCGAGCAGGGCCCGCACGAGGTCCGGGCCGTGGCCCGGGACCCATGGGGCAACACCGTAGTGATCTACGGGCTGCGGTAGCGGTCACCGCACGCGCCGCGGTTGGACATCACAGCCTGGATCAGGTCGCCGGCTACGAGCCGCGCTCTTGAAGGCGGCTCCTCTTTCAGACCGCGTCCGCGGGAATGAGTAGCGCGTTGATCGCGGCGGTGCGGATGGTCGTCGCGACGATGTCGGGATCGAGGCCGCTGTTGAACTGGGGTACCGCGTTGATCATCGAGAAGACGGCGTGGGTGAGGATGCGGGTCTGCGCGTCTGACAGGTCGGGCCGCAGCCGGGAGACCAGTCCGCTCCACTCTTCGGCGTAGAGGCGCATCATGCGTCGCATGCGGTGGCGTTCGTCCTCGGGGACGTTGTGTTCGTTCTTCAGGAACACCAGCGTGGACGGAACGTTCTGGAGACTGCGTTTGACGTGGTAATCGATCATCTCCTCGAGTGCCTTGCGTGGATCCGTCACCTCGGCCGCCGTCTCGCGGGCATGAACCAGCAGTTCGTTCAGCGGATCCTCGAGCACGGCGATCAGCAACGCCTGCTTGCTCGGGAAGTGCCGGTAGAGCGCGGGGCCGGTCACACCGGCACGCGCGCCGATCATCTCAGTGGTGACCGCATCGAAGGCACGCTCGTTGAACAACTCTCCGGCGACCTTGATCAGCACCTGCCGACGGGTGGCACGGGGAGACGCGGTACGGGGTGTAGGTGAGCTCGACACGCGTGAAGTCTAGTCTAGGTGAGTGGCCGATAACGTGCCTTTGCGTGTTCCGCAAGCAGGTCCGCCACCGCGGTCAGACAGGCGAAGCCCAGCTCAGACGACATGCCGCGCGGATCACCGAGCACCCCGCCAGGTGAGACTGCCTTGACACCGTCAGTGAATACACGGGCCAGCAACGCGTCATCCATGGACCCGGTGAAACCTGCGGCGGCGCGATCGTTCCTCACGGCGTCCGGCCGCACGGCCAGCATGATCGAACTTTCGGCGATGTCGGCATGGCCTCCGACGTGGTCGGCGAGGCCGGCGACGCGTTGAGCGGCATCGCGCCACGCACGGAGGACCGCTGCCGAGTCCGCGAACGCGATGACGTCCAGGTCGGAGGGAAGCCGCGCGGCGAGCTTCGGCTCGATGTCGCTGAGCACCGGGTAGTTGCCGATATGCGCCGAGAAGATCAGCACCCGGCGGAAGCCGTGCGCGGCAAGGCTCGCGCAGCAGTCGGCGCAGATCGCCTCGAGCGTCTCGGCCCGCAGCGAGAGCGTTCCGGCGAAGCCGAGGTGGTGCGACGAGCAGCCGATCCGCACCGTCGGTAGCACAAGCGCGTCGCCAAGCCGCTCGGCGACAAGAACACCCAGCCGATCGGCGTGATCACTGTCGACCGACATCGGCAGGTGCGCACCGTGCTGCTCCGTGGCGCCCAACGGCAGGACCGCCGTACGCATACCACTCGCGATGGCGCTCGCGATGTCAGGCGAGGTCAAACGCTCAATCCGCAACTCGCTCATGTGTGGTCACTCCTCCTAGAGGCCCGCAGTCCAGACCCGCACACGTTAATCGTAACTAACACCTATCACCCCCAACGGGGGCTTGACCTGGGCTGGGCTACGTCCTACGTTATCGCCGAATAACATTCGGTGGAAGGGACGGTATGGACTTCATCCTCATGACCGAGGGAGACACCCCGGTCGGACTCACACACGAACACCGCTACCGGGAACTGATCGAGGAAGTACTGCTCGCAGAGCGCGTCGGCTTCGACGCCTTCGGCAGCTCCGAACAGCACGTCGCCCTCGGCACGGCCTCGGTCTCCGCTCCGGAGGTGCTCTACCCCTACCTCATGGCCCTCACCAGCCGGATCCGCTTCATCCACCTGGTGACACTGCTGCCGACACGGATGAACCATGCGCTGCGCGTCGCGGAGCGTGTGGCGACCGAGGACATCCTGTCCAACGGCCGTGTCGAGCTTGGTACCGGGCGCGGCAACACCACGCTCGCCCTGCGCGCGTTCGAGGTCGACCCTTCCGAGAACAAGGCTCAGTGGCGTGAGGGCATCGAGCTGATCCGGAGCGCGTTCCTCGACGACGTGTTCTCGTACGTGGGCGAGCACTACAAGATCCCGCCGCGCAGCCTCGTCCCCAAGCCCCTACAGGGCCCCTACCCACCCATCTCAGCCGCCGCCGGCAGCCCCAGCTCCGTCGAAACCGCCGCCTCCATGGGCATCGGCGCCATCATGGGCGGCCTCTACCTCGGCTTCGACCTCGTCGAAAACATGCTCAAGCTCTACGACAAGACCCTCGCCGCCACCAACCACCCCTACCCGATCACACCACGCAAGATGGTCGCGGTCGCCGGTGGTATGCACTGCGCCGAGACCACTGCCCAGGCCCGCCTCGAGGCGAAGCCCCTGTTCGAGATGGCCAAGCTGTCCACCGACGCATATGAGCGCCTGTCGAAGCTGTCGAAGGACTACGCCTACATGGGCGCTGTCAAGGACATCGACTTCAACGACGAAGAGTACATGTTCGAACGCTCCCAGGGCTTCATGGTCGGCGACCCCGAGCACTGCATCGAACACGTCCAGCGATACGCGGACATGGGCGTCGAAGCACTCGTCCTGCGTGTCGACAGCCTGCCCCACGACCAGCTGATGCGCTCGATCGAACTCTTCGGCAAGTACGTCATCCCCCGCTTCAAGCACCCCCGCAACGTCGTGCGCTCGGCCGACGACGTCCTCGCCGACATCCGCGCCGCACGCCCCGCCCACGAAGAAGCACTCCGCCAATACCACGCCAACCACACCAAGGAGACCGCGCGATGAGTGACCTCTACAAGCACGGCACTGGCGACGTCCTAGTCGAACGCCGCGACGACGGTGTCCTCCTCATCACGATCAATCGACCCGAGCGGTACAACGCGCTCACCCTGCCGATGTTCGAGGAGATGAACCAGATCTGGGCCGACGTCGAGCGCGACGAACAGACCCGTGTCGTCGTCATCACCGGGGCCGGCAAAGCCTTCTGTACCGGGATGGACGTCGCTCAGCCCGACCCCACGCCCGAGGACGCGCTCGCGATGCTGGAGACCGAACGCAAGCGGGTCGCGACGATGTTGCGCATCGAGAAGCCCATCATCTCCGCGATCAACGGCCCCGCGGTCGGCTACGGGCTGTCGACCGCGCTTCTCGCCGACATCAGCATCGCCGCGGACGACGCGGTGCTGATAGAAGGCCACACCAAGGTCGGTGTGACCGCCGGCGACCACGCCGCACTCATCTGGCCGTTGCTTGTCGGCATGGCCAAGACCAAGTACTACGTGCTCACCTCCGAGAAGCTGACGGGCGCCGAGGCCGAGCGGATCGGGCTCGTGAGCCTGTCCGTCCCCCGCGAGCAGGTGCTGCCCCGCGCCCTCGAGGTCGCGTCCCAGCTGGCCCGCGGTTCCCAGCAGGCGCTCCGTTTCACCAAGCGCGCGCTCAACGCCTGGCTCACCAACGCGATGCCTCAGCACGAGCTGTCCTCGGCACTCGAGATCCTCGACTTCGCCGGTGCCGACTACGCCGAAGCACGCCAGGCATTCCGGGAGAAGCGCCCCGTGGACTTCCCCTCCGCTCGCACCGTTGGCGGACCGGCGAACTGAGGGAAGGCGAGCATGAGCATTGCCTCGCACAACACAGCGCCCAGCGCTGTGCACGCGTCCGACGAAGTGGACGGCGTGGTTGTACTCACTCTGAACCACCCGCCGGCGAACGCGCTCAGCAACGCGCTCGTCAGCGAGCTGACAACGACGCTGGAAACCCTCGCCGACGGCCCCGGCACCCCCGCGGTGGTCCTGACGGGAGCTGGTGAGCGCTTCTTCTGCGCGGGTGGCGACATCAAGGAAGCCATCGACTTCGGCGCCGATTCGATGGTCGAGCGGATGGCGTCGTTTCACGCGCTGCTCTGCGCTCTGGAGGACTTTGCCCGGCCGCTGGTGTGTGCGGTCAACGGCTGGTGCGTCGGTGGTGGCATCGAAATGGCACTGTTCGCCGACATGGTGTACGCGTCGACCGAGGCGCGTTTCGTCTTCCCCGAGATCAACCACGGGATGCTGCCGGCCGTGAAGGGAATCACTCGAGTACGTGAGGTCCTGGGTGACCGCGCGGCCCGGCGCCTCCTGCTGGGCGGAGAGCCCTTCGACGCTTTCGATGCGAAGACGGTGGGCATCGTCGACCAGGTGGTCGAGCGGGACGACCTGCTCACGATCGCGATGGCGGACGCGCGGGCGGCAGCGGCGAAACCACCTGCCGTGTTCGCGGCGCTGAAACGGGCCCTTCACTCAGGGACGTCCAGTTGGCCGGTCGAAGAGCAGCTCCGGGTCACGGTTGCCGACGCGCGCACGGTCTTCAACGACCCTGCCGCCCGAGCTGCCCGCGAGGGATTCCATGGTTGATCAATTTCAAAGGCTGGATTCGGCCGCCTTCCGCTCGGCGCTGGCCCGCTTCCCTTCAGGCGTGACGATCGTGACGACGCGAAGCGCGTCAGGCACGCTGCACGGGTTCACCGCGAGTTCCTTTGCGGCGCTGTCGCTCGATCCGCCGCTCGTCCTGGTGTGCCTGGACCGAGGAGCGGACTGCGCTCCCGTCTTCATGGCGGCCGAGCGGTTCATCGTCAACATCGTGACACCCGCACACGCCGAGTTGGCGATCAAGTTCGCGACAAAGGGTGAGAACAAGTTCGCGTACGGAGCCTTCGCATTCGATGAGACGGGCCATCCGCTGCTGCCCGATGCGGCGGCGGTCATCCGTTGTGAACTGGAGCAAGCCGTACCCGGCGGAGATCACGTGATCCTCATCGGCCGTGTACACGAAGCGCGGACGGGCAGCGGCGAGCCGGTGACGTGGTACCGAGGTGACTTCCTGCACCTCGGGGAGAGTGCCGCATGAATCTCATCGGGCCCGGACTTGTCGGCTCTGGAAGAGAGGCCGTGTCATGGATCTGACCAATTTCGAGCCAACCCGGACGCTACCGGGGCTGCTGCTCGACCGCGCGAACAGGGAACCCGACGCCGTCGCGCTGCGTCACTGGCGTGACGGGGCTATGCAGGCGATCACGTGGCGGACATACCGGGATCGTGTGCAAGATCTCGCGCTCGGCCTTGTCGCACAAGGTGTGCGGCACGGCGATCGCGTCGCGGTGATGAGCGGCGCACGCCCGGAGTGGGTGTTCGCCGCGCTGGCCGTGCAGAGCGTCGGCGGTGTCGTGATCGGCGTCTATCCGACCAACTCACCTGCCGAGATCGAGCAGCTCCTCGTACACAGCGAGGCCGTCGCCTTCATCGGCGAGACGACGACGGAGCTCACCAAGGTGGCGGAGGTCGCCGCACACACACCGAAGCTGCGGCTCGTGGTCGGAATCGACGCCACTCCGCCGGAGCTGCCCGAGGTGATCAAAAGGACAACGTGGGAAGCGCTGTGCGAAGAAGGAACACAGTACGCCGACGACAGCGCCGATCCGCTGTCCGAGCTGGTCGCCGGCGGATCCCTCGACGATGCCGCCGTGCTGTTCTACACGTCGGGATCCACGGGAGTTCCGAAAGGCGTCACACACTCGCACCGCACGCTTCAGCACTCGGTTCAGACCTTCGTCGGCCTCTACCCGCAGATCCTCCGCCACGAGCACGATGTCGTGAGCTTCCTGCCGTTGGCCCACGTGGCGCCGGCGTTGGTGTCGGTGTTCGCGCCGCTGCTCGCACGGCTGGTGGTCACGTACTGCCGCATGGGTGACTACGAAGATGTGTTGCGCTCGGTGCGGCCGACGGCAGTGCTCTGGCCACCGCGGTTCTACGAGAAGATCGCCGGCGAACTGATCGCACAGACGGAGGGCTGGCCGCGACTTCGTCGCTACGCCTATGACGCCGCCATGTGGGCCGGCCGCAGGGTAGCCGAACGCCGCTGGTCCCATCGCCGACCCTCGGTGCCGCTGCGGATCGCGTACGCCGCCGCACTTCGTTGGGTGTTCTTGCCACTGCGGGCAACCGTCGGAATGGATCGCATCCGGGTTGCCTACACCGCGTCTGCCGCGATGCCCGAGAGCGTCATCGCGATTTGGCAGATCTGGGGGCTCGATCTTCGCGAAAACTACGGTCTCACCGAGACCGCCGGGTGTCCCATCGCTCATTTCGACCAGCCGTTCCCTCGTCCGGGCTTCATCGGCAAGGAATTCCCTGACCCACGGTTCCAGGTGAAAGTCGCGGACGATGGCGAAATGCTGCTCCGCGCGCCGCTGCTCTTCGACGGATACTGGTGCAACCCGGCGGAGACCGAGGCTGTCTTCGAGGATGGTTGGTTCCGTACCGGTGACCTGATGGAGCGCACACCCCACGGCGACATCCGGCTCATCGGCCGCAAGAAGGACGTGATCATCACCCGAGGCGGCAAAACGATCAATCCTCAGCCCATCGAAACCCGGTTGAAGGAGAGCTCGCTGATCAACGAAGCGATCGTCGTCGGCGACGCCCGCAAGTACCTCACTGTCCTGCTCGAGCCGAGCACAACCGCGGACGCCCGGTCGGCGGAGTCGCTGGCCGAGCGCCTGCGAGCGGAGGTCGCACGGGTCAACGCGGACCTCGCGCGCGTAGAGCAGTTGAAGGACTTTCGCGTTCTGCCACGGTCCCTGGAAATCGAGCGAGGCGAGCGGACCGCGAACGGCAAGATCAAGCGCAATGCCGTCGTGAGATCGTTCGCAGCGCTGATCGACGACATGTACGGCGCGAACGAGGACGCGGCGATCGCGAACCACCTGCGCTCAAGGCCGAAGTAGGCGGTTGATCGCATGAAGATCGCGTGAGCTGAGGTCGGTCCGCAGACGTGGGAGGAGGGCGTTCAAGGCTGATGTGTGAACGAAGAACTGAACACCCTCCAGCGGTGTTCCCCTCCCCGCCGCGGGCGAGCCCCGAGTCGAGGTCGTAGCCCGCCACGCCGGAGGCCGGGCCGCCCCTCAGCCGCGGTCGTGGAGGGTCACGTGGTAACCGTCGGGGTCCGCGAACGTGAAAGTGCGGCCGAACGGCCCGTCGATGGGCGCTGAGACGATCGTCGTGCCGGCGGCGGCGAGGGCGTCGTGGATGTCCTGCGCGTCGGGGGCGTGCAGCCACAGCGCCATCCCCTGGCCCGGCTGCGCGATCGCGTCCAGGTCGACGCCCGGGACGACGTCGCGGACGGCGAACGCGATCGGCTTGGTGTCGAACACCACAGCGTGCGGCGGTCCTGCGTCAGAGCGCTTCAGCCCCAAGTACCGCTCGTAGAAAACGGCAGAGCGCTCCAGGTCGCGCACCTGTAGTGAAATGAAGTCGGGTCCGGTGACGGCCACGATTCCTACCTCCTCATAGGCATGTCAGTCTTCTGACATGCCGCAATGTATGTCAGACTACTGACATGAGTCAAGGCGAACCCGGAATCGAGCTGGACACATCGGTCGGCTACATGCTGAAGGCGGCCGCGAGTGCTCTGCACTCCGCCCTGGAGGCCGTGCTGAGTCCGCTCGGCATGACGATCACCCACTACTCCTGCCTGGAGCTGCTGGCCCAGCGACCGGGTCTGTCGAACTCCGAGCTTGCCCGCGGCACCTTCGTCACCCGGCAGTCGATGAATGTGCTCCTGAAGGCCCTCGAACGAGAGGGGCTCGTCATCCGCCCAGCACGGGCACCCGTGGGCAGGGTCCTGCCCACCGAGCTGACCGCCCGCGGGCGCCGCCAGCTCGAGGTGGCCAGCGCCGCGGTTCGCCGCGTCGAACGAGACATGCTGGCCAATCTGGATGCCAACGAACAGGATCAGATGCGGCGCCTGCTCACCACGTGCATCGCCTCACTGACCGAACCGCCCGCATCGGCGACGTAACCGCTCCGGAATTTACGGCTTTGCCGAGAATTTACGGCTTTGCCGAGAAGTCAATACCGTACAAGGATGCCGCGTTGGCCGACGAGAACTGCTCGCGTTCCGCGTCTGTCGAGAAGTGATTCAGAAAGGAATCGATGTCTTCTCTGGTTGGCCGTTGGAACGGGTAGTCGGTCGAGAAGATCAACCGGTCGACCGAGGTGACGGACAGGGCGTGCCGCAGGAGTGCCGGATTGAGCATGCCGGAGGTGGTGATATAGAAGTTCGACCGGACATAGTCCGATACGGATCGCTCCAGTCCGGCGATACGGGACAGGCTGTCGACTCTGTCGAGCCAGAAGAGCAGCATCTCCCCCCAGTGGCCGAGCACGACTCGAAGGTCGGGATGCCGGTCGAACGTCCCTCGCAGCACCAGCCGGAGCGCCGCGATTGCGGTGTCCAGGTGCCACCCCCACCCGAAAGTGGCAAGGGCGAGATCCGTCATGGAGTCGAATCCGCGATATGAGGCGTCTCGGACTGAGGTCGAGGGCAGCTGCGGATGGATGAACACGGGCTGGCCGAGTTCCGCCGCGGCGGAGAAGAAGTCGTCATAGGCAGGGTCGTCGAGGAACAGGTCGCCCGATCGGCCGTAGACCATGGTGCCTACGTGCCCCATGCCCGCAGCTCTTTCCAGCTCGCCCGCGACGTCCCTTGGTGACGACATGGGGAGAGTGGACAGCGATCGGAAGCGGTCCGGGTGTCGGGCGACGGCTGCCGCAGCCATATCGTTCGCGGCGCGGCTGAGAGTCAGCGCTGCCCTGGGGAGCAGCGGCTGGACTCCGGGCGGTGTCAGGGCGAGGACGGATACGTCGATTCCCTGAGCGTCCATGGCCGCAATGCGGCCGGCCCCCAGATCCTCCAGGCGTTCCTGGTTGTCGCCCATTTCATTGAAGACAAGGCTTTCGTCAGGCTGCGGCACGGCTCGGAGGGCGGACGTCACGTCCGGCATAATCCAGTGTTCTTCGATAGCGATGAGAGGCATATTCGTCATCTTTTGCGGTCTCCTGCGTATGCGTATCGGCCAGGTCAGACGCGGGCGATGGGGCGTTTCGAGTGCTGAGACCGCTTACGGTGCCGGCTGATCCTCGGGCCGTCCGCCATGGTCGCTCGGCGGTGCTTACCAGGGCACTGTCTGCCCCGAGCGGTCCAGATATGCCAGGCCGGGCGTGCCCAGTTTGGACAGCAGGATATTCACCAGCAGCGGGACGCTCTCCTCGACGGTGAACGGCGCGTCCGGCCCCCCGAGCGCGGTGCGGATCCAGCCCGGTGCCAGGAGGACGAAGCCGCGCCGCGTCTCGGCCTGCCGGACCGCGAAACTGCGCATGAACATGTTCAAGGCCGCTTTGCTTCCCCGGTAGACTTCGCGGCCCGCGGTCGTGTTGTTCGTGATGCTGCCCTGCCCGGACGACATCACTCCGATGAGGCCGGTGGCGGACACCAGGTCTTCGAGCGCCTCGATGACGCGCATCGGGCTGAGAGCGTTAGTGACCATCACCTCGACGAAATCGTCTGTTGCCACCTTGCCGATGGGTATCCGCTCGCTGTTCGTGGTGCCGGCGTTGACGAAGAGGAGGTCGAGCCGGCGTTCCGCAAGACGCTCGTGCAGGGGCGCGAGGTGGTCGGGCTCGTTGATGTCGAGATGCTCGATGATGACGCGGCCCTCGGCCCGGTCGGCGAGATCGTGCAGGGGCGTTCGCACAGAGGTGTCGCGGACCGTGCCGATGACGTTCCAGCCTCTGTCGAGGAATTCAGCCGCCATCGCGTGGCCGAGGCCGCGCGAGGCCCCGACGATGAGGGCGGTCGGCGTGTGCTGCCCTGTGACATTCGATGACATGCAGCGTCATCTCCGTTCCTTTGCGTCGCGAGGCCACTTCGTGCGTCCATGACCGACACCGCCCCGGGCGGCACCGGAGTACAGCCGCTGTGGCTCTTCATCGGTGCGGAACAGTCTGCTTGCCGTGCTGCCGCGGGTGCGAGCCAGGCAGATCAATTTGTAGGATTCCCGCTATGGCAGGTGCATCAGTGTTTGAATCCGTCGCGATACAACCCGATGATGTCCGAATCATTCGTGCACTACAGGTCGCCCCGAGAGCCCCCTTCGCCTCGATAGCAGCCGCGCTCGGCCTCACCGAAGGCACCATCAACCGCCGATATCGGCGCCTGCACGCCGACGGCGTCATCCGCGTCGTCGGCGTGGTCAACCCGGGAGCGTTGGGACAGAGCAGATGGCTGGTACGACTACGCTGCCGGCCCGGGAGCGTCGCGGCGATCGCGGGCGCACTCGCCAAGCGAGACGATGTCAACTGGGTAGCCCTGGGCGCGGCGGGCTCCGAAGTCACCTGCGCGACTCAGTCACGGGATCAAGCGCAGCGGGAAGAGTTGCTCGGCCAACGGCTTCCGCGCACCGCCGCGGTGCTCGACATCAGTGCCTTCGCCATGCTCCGCCAATTCATGGGAGGCCGCGGCCATTACTGGGCCGCGCTCCACGGCGCGCTGTCCCCGGAGCAGGAAGCCATGCTCGGGGGTGACGGCCCCCCGTTCACGGAGTCTCCGGTCGTCAGTAACGGCCCCGTTCACCTCACCGCCGAAGACGAGAAGATTCTCGACGCGCTCGCCGCAGACGGTCGGGCCAGTCTCGTCGACCTCGCCACAGCGGCGGGCTCCACACCGGGCCGCGTATCCCGCCGCCTCCGCGTCCTGCTTCAGGAACGCGTCGTCCACATCGACGTCGAGATCGCCCCAGCAGCCTTGGGCTATCACGCGCGGGCCAACCTGTGGCTGCGAGTGCATCCGTCAGAGGTGAAGAATGTCGGACGCTCGCTGGCACGAGAACCCGAAATCGCTTTCGCGGCGGCCATCTCCGGCCCCTACAACGTCCATGCCGTCGCCCACTGCCGAGACCTCGACGAACTCTTCGAATTCACATCGGATCGCATCGGGGCCCTGCCTGGCTTGCAGAGTATGGAAGTCTCACCTGTCCTACGGCACGTCAAGCAAGCAGGCACGCTGCTGTCCGGCGATCGCCTCGCCGGGCCCACCGCTCAACCGTGACGTTCCCACGGCGTTCACGACGTGTCACGACAAGCTCGTCCAGGACAAAGAGCCAGTCTAGGCGGGTGGCCAGTTGTGGAGGGCGGCGTCTGCGACCCGTTGGAGTTCGTCGCGGGTGGCGCCCGTGGCCGCCTGGACTGCGATGCCGTTCGCCATGGTCATGAGGTAGTGGGCGAGGGTGTCCGGGTCGGTGCCCGCGGGCAGGTCGTCTTCGTCGATGGCGCGTTGGAAGCGGTCGCGAAGGTGTGCTCGGTTGTCGTTGCGCCACGCAGCGAGCGCGTTGCCGGCGCTCTGTCCGAGGTGGCCTGCGGCCAGGAAGCCCTGGACGCCGAGGCATCCGGCCGGACGGTCGGCCTGGGTGGAGGCATGGATGGACCCGGCGAGATAGGCGGTGGCCACCGCCCGGGCGGTGGGCTCGTGCAGTGCGCGGGCGCTGTAGGAGGCAGGACCCTCGGCGTAACGTTCCAGGGCCTTTCGGAAGAGGTCCTCCTTGTTGCCGAAGGCCGCGTACATGCTGGTCTTGGTGATTCCCATGGCGCGGGTCAGGTCGGTGAGGCTGACGCCGTCGTAGCCGTGTTCCCAGAAGACGACCATGGCCCGCTGTAGGGCTTCATCGGTGTCGAACCCTCGCGGTCGGCCGATCGGTGCCCTGCGCATAGCTTCCACACCGCGCATCATACCTCTTCTGTACCGAGTGGACCGGAAGTGCTACGGTCTCTTTCTGTTCCGATCGGGACAGAAATAGGGAGAGGTCACGTCATGGGAACACTCGAAGGCAAGACGGCTGTCGTCACGGGCGGCGGAACGCGGGGGATCGGCCGGGCCACGGCCGCACGGCTGGCGGCCGAGGGGGCGCACGTGTTCATCACCGGCCGGCGTGAGGCCGAGCTGAAGGAGGCGGTCGAGTCCATCGGCTCCACGGTCACCGCGGTGCCGGGTGACATCACCGACACGGCCGATCTGGACCGGCTGTACGACACAGTGCGCGAGCGGGGGCGGGGCCTGGACGTGCTGTTCGCCAATGCGGCCACCGCCTCGTTCGCAACGCTGGAGCAGATCACCGGCGAGGACTTCGACCGCATCTTCGAGGTCAACGTCAAGGGCACGCTGCTGACCGTGCAGAAGGCGCTGCCGCTCCTCAACGACGGCGCCTCGGTCATACTGAACGCCTCCACGGCCGCCGACCACGGCACACCGGCGTTCGGCGCGTACGCGGCGTCCAAGGCCGCTGTCCGGTCCTTTGCGCGGACCTGGGCCAACGAACTCAACAGCCGGGGCGTTCGTGTCAACGCAATCTCGCCCGGGCCGATCGACACCTCCGGCATCACCGAACTCGTCGGCGAGGAGAACTCAGCGGCTTTCAAGACGAAACTCGGCGCCGAGGTCGCGATCGGCCGGATCGGGCGCCCGGAGGAGGTCGCCGCTGCGGTGGCTTTCCTCGCCTCCGCGGACAGCAGCTACATGATGGGCGCCAATGTGTACGTCGACGGGGGCGAGAACCAGATCTGATGCGCATCCGCTGTCCGCGGGCCAGAACTCGATGTCGCCGGGGAGTCCGACTGCCTGGTGGTTGCGCCACCTCGGCATTCCACGCGGTCGCCTGGGGACATCGGCACGACGACCTGGGCGCCGCGCCGAGACTGCGGGCCATCTGTACCACCTGGGCCGCGTGGTCGCCCGGTCCGACCGGCTGTCCCTTGGCGTCCGAGGCGGCCTGACCGGACAGTTGGGGTCACGGTCACCGCGTGGCCATCCCTTGCGTCGTACCGGCCCAGGTGGCGAGGGCGGTGGCCCGCTCGGCGCGCCGGGCGTCCGGCTCAGTGGTACGAGTGGCCCAGGCGATGTGCCCGTCGGGGCGGACAAGCACCTCGGTGACCCCGTCCAGTTCCGGATGGCCGTCGTGCCGGGCGACGGTGACGGCGGTGACCCGTGAGTCCCATCCGGCGGCGACGGTCGGCCCCAAGCCGGTGTCTCCGGCGAGGCCGAGGAGGACGAAGTGGCCCCGGGAGAACAGCTCGTAGGCCCGTGTCGCCGCCGACGAGGCGTCGATGAGTTCGATGTCGGGCATCCGCCGGCCCACCAACGGGTCGGCGGCGTGGGCGTCGCCGGCCGAGTAGCTGGTGTCGAGTGCGGAAACCTGGCCCGCGATCCGGCGATTGACCTCCGGCATGCCCAGGAGTTCGTCCAGCAGGCCACGCAGGGCGGCGGTGGGGCGGCTGTACCGCGGGACGAGCGTCAACTCCGCGAGGAGAGTCTGCACCTCGGTGTTCTCGGTGACGGCTCGCCCGACCGGCCGGCGCTCGGCGTCGTAGCCGTCCAGCAGACCGGGCGGCGCCCAGCCGTTTATCTCGGCGGCCAGCTTCCACCCCAGGTTCATGGCGTCCTGGAGACCGGTGTTCAGCCCTTGGCCGGCCGCGGGGAAATGGATGTGGGCGGCATCGCCCGCCAGGAGCACGCGCCCGCGCCGGTAGCCGTCCGCGAGGCGGGTGGCGTTGCCGAAGCGCGACAGCCACCGCGACTCGGCGACCCCGAGGTCGGAGCCGCAGATCCGGGTCAGCGACGTACGGAATTCCTCCAAGGACACGGGCACACCGCTCGGGGTACGCATCCGCTCCGGATCCAGATACACCAGGCGGGTCAGTCCGCCGTCCAAAGGCGCCACCAGCACACCGCGCGCCCGCGCCCGGTCGAGCGCGGTCGGATCGGCGTCGACCACCGCGAAGTCCCCGAGTACGCCGGTCAAGGTCTCGTCCGCGCCCGGGAAGGCGATACCGGCGGCCTCGCGCACCCCGCTGCGACCGCCGTCGCACCCGACGGCATACCGCGCGTGCAGGGTCTCCGCGCGGCCGCCCGGTCCGCGGACCTGCACCTCGACGCCGTCCGCGTCCTGGCGGAGACCGGTGCTCTCATAGCCGCGGGCGATCTCCACCCCCAGCTCCAACGCCCGTTCCTGGAGCAGGAATTCGGTACGCGCCTGGGGGAGGAACAGGGTGTAGCCGTGCCGGCTGTCGAGCGCGGCGAAGTCGAGCCGGGTGTCCAGGCCCGCGAAGTGCCAGCCCGGCACCGTACGGCCGAGCGCGAGGAATCGGGGCGCGAGACCGCGCAGGTCCATCAGTTCCACACTGCGCGGATGCAGGGTCAGCGCACGGGAGTCTCGCTGCGGCTCGGTGCGCCGCTCGATGATCCGTGTGCGGACGCCTGCCAGCGCCAGCTCGCAGGCGAGCATCAGGCCGGTCGGTCCGGCACCGACGACGATCACGTCGGCATGCATAGGCGGGGCCCTCCATTTAGTGAACAACGTTCACGAGAACGCTGTTCACTATAGTGCGGACCATGAGTTCCACGTCAAGTCCCGGCCGAGGCAGACCCGCCCGGCTGGACCGGTCGAGCACCGTCGACACCGCCCTGCAACTGCTGGACTCCCTCGGCCTCGACGACCTGACCATGCGCCGCCTGGCCGACTCCCTGGGTGTGCGGGCCGGGGCGCTGTACCGCCACTTCGCCACCAAGCAGGACCTGCTGACCGCGATGGCCGAACGGATGCTGGCCGACATCCCCGCACCCCGCGAGAACGGCGACTGGGATGAGCGCCTGGCCGACCTCGCCCGAGCGATGCGCACGGCCCTGCTCACCCATCGCGACGGCGCTCGCGTATTCGCCGGTACGCACTCGACGGGGGCGCACACCCTGCGCTTCTCCGAAACCGTGACGGGCGTCCTGCGCGAGGCGGGCTTCGCCGATGAGGACGCGGCCCGCGCCCTGATGGCGGTGGCCAACTTCACGGTCGGTCACACCCTGGAGGAACAGGCCGCCCTCCGGCCCGGCGACGAAGCGGACGCGGACCCCGAACGCCTGCGCCAGGCCGTGGCGTCCGGGCCGTTCCCACACCTCGTCGCCGCCTTGCCCACCCTCACCGGCACCGACTTCACGGCCCACTTCGAATTCGGCCTGCACCTGCTCATCCAGGGTCTACGGACACTCGACGAATCCGGCAGGCGGCGGGGCCCAGGGGGCGTCTGACCATGACGCGAGAAAGTCCCCGGCGAGCGTCGCACCGCCGTCACCGCGGCAGCGCGGCGCGGCACCGGGGCTGAGTACTTCGCCGACGATGGGCAGGTTCAGCCGAGGCCGCCGGTGCGGGCCCGCTGCCACAGATCGACGCTGTCCCGCACCGTCGCCTGCTTGTCGATGGCGGCGAGCTCGTCGTCGGTGAAGGAGAGGTTGCCCAGCGCCGCGACGTTCTGCTCCAACTGCTCGACGCGGGAGGCACCGATGACCAGGGAGGTGACGCGATCGTCGCGCAGTGCCCAGGCGAGGGCCATTTGGGCCAGGGTCTGCCCCCGCTGGGAGGCGATGTCGTTGAGCGCGCGCAGCCGCTGGAGGGTGTCCGCGTTGAGCCAGTCGCTGTCGAAGGACTTGTCCTGGGTGGCGCGCGAGCCGTCGGGGACACCGTTGAGGTAGCGATCGGTGAGCAGGCCCTGGGCGAGCGCGGTGAACCCGATGACACCGAAGCCTTCCTCGGCCGCGGCGTCCAGCAGGCCCTCGGTCTCGATCCACCGGTTGAGCATGTTGTAGGAGGGCTGGTGGATCAGCAGCGGAGTGCCCAGGTCACGGAGGATGGCCGCGGCGCGCCGGGAGCGTTCCGCGTCATAGGAGGATATGCCGACGTAGAGGGCCTTGCCCTGTCGCACCGCGGTGTCCAGCGCCGTCATGGTCTCCTCCAGCGGGGTGGAGGCGTCGAGGCGGTGCGAGTAGAAGATGTCGACGTACTCCAGACCCATGCGCTTCAGGGACTGGTCGAGGGAGGCGAGTACGTACTTGCGGGAGCCACCGCCCTGCCCGTAGGGGCCCGGCCACATGTCCCATCCGGCCTTGGTGGACACGACGAGCTCGTCCCGATACGGACTCAGGTCCCGCTTGAGGATCTTGCCGAAGTTGATCTCGGCCGCACCGTAGGGCGGGCCGTAGTTGTTGGCCAGGTCGTGGTGGGTGATGCCGAGGTCGAAGGCCCGCAGCGCGATCTGCCGCTGACTCTCGAACGGCATGTCGTCACCGAAGTTGTGCCAGTAGCCCAGCGAGAGGGCGGGGAGGTCGAGCCCGGAGCGTCCAGTGCGGCGGTAGTGCATCGAGCCCTCGTAGCGGGAGGGGTCTGCGACGTAATTCATGGTGTTCTCCGTGTCACGGTGACAGAAGGGACGCTCCGCCGAAGCGGGCTCTTGGCGTCCTCCATGGTGCGCGGGTTTGATTCAGCAGTCCAACAGGAGCTGGTCATCGCACTGAGAAGCACCGCTTCTTAATCCTTGAGGAGTCCGGCTTCTTCGGCGGTGAGCTCAAGGAACACCGCTACGTGCGGTGAGGCGACGAGTGCGGGGCGCGTCGCTATCGAGACCACCCAGCTGCCCGCTACCGCCGGGCGCCGGACGGCCAGCCCCTCGGCCTGCGGTTTGCGGGAGACGGGCTCAGGAACGAGAGCGACACCGAGGCCGCGGCGCACCATGTCGAGCAGTGTATGGACGTCGTTGACCGTGTACTGCACGCGCCGGTTCACCCCGCGTGCCGCGAATGCCAGGTCACTGAGTTCCCTGGCTCCCCATCCCTCCTCGAAGTCGACGAAGGTGAGTCCTTCCAGGTCTTCCCAGGCGACCTCGTCCCCGTGAGCCAACGGCGTGGCAGGCGCGGAGAGCAGCACCAGACCCTGCTGAGACAGCTGGATCCAGTGCAGGTCGTCACCGCGCCGGGAGGACTCCGGCCGTGCGACGAAGGCGATGTCCAGCTGCTCCTCGCGCAGCTGGCGCAGGAGAAAGGCGCTGCCCGCCTGCGTGAAAGCGATGTCGATGCCGGGCTCCCGGCGCTTGAACCTCTCCAGCAGCGCCGGCGGGTCGATGACGCCGAGGCACTGCTCGGCACCGAGCCGCAAGAATCCCTGCAACCCCGCCGTGGTGGCCGCGACGGCATCACGGCCGGCCGTGGCCAGCCTCAGCATCTCCCGCGCCTTGGGCAGGAGCGCCATGCCCGCCCGCGACAGTTGCACGCTGCGCGTGGTGCGGTGGAAGAGAGAGGATCCCAGCTCGCGCTCCAGACTGCGGATCGCCGCGGAGAGACCGGACTGTGACACCTGCGACCGCTCCGCGGCACGCGTGAAGCTACTCTCCTCGGCGACTGCGACGAAGTATTCGATCTGGCGAAGTTCCACACCGACATTGTCGCCCGAGCGCACACCGACCGGGCCGGGATTCTCGTCGGCGCTATGCCGGACGGGCCCTGGGCGGTCGGTCCCCGCACGCCCCCATCGCCAGGTTTCCGGGGTCTTCCCGGTCCACTCGCAAGGCCACGGCCGACAGCAGTGCGGCCAGGGCGCTCAGATAGGCGGCGGCCGAGGGCGGCACGCGTTCCGGTTCCGTGGCTGCGAGGATCCGCACCGAGCGCTCCGCGCGCCGGGTGACGGCCCGGGCGAGGCGCAGCAGGCCCGCGGCCTCGTTTCCGCCGGCCAGGACGTGGCTGCCGGGCGGAGCGGGGGCCGACGGGGCGTACTGCTGCCGCGCGCTGTCGAGGCGTCGGTGAGCTGCCGGGTTCAGCCGGGTCGACCGCGGGTCGGCCAGGTCGGCGGCGAGGTCGAGGAGGTCCCGCTGGACGGTGCCCAGCAGGGTGTCGTGTTCGGCTTCCATCGAGTTGGTGGAGATGGCCGCGCCGATGGCGGCGTTGGCCTCCTCCACATCGCCGCAGGCGGTCAGGCGGGCGAGGGGCGGGTCGGTCATCGTCAGGGCACCATCCAGGAGAGCAGGGGCGTGGATTGCAGGTAGACGAGCACGCAGAGGAAGGGGACGAAGACCGCCGTGGCGGCCAGTACGCGGCGGAAGAGTTCGCCCTCCCGGCCGGCGAGCCCGACGGCGGCGGCGCCGATGGCCAGGTTCTGGGGGCTGATCATTTTGCCGAGTACGCCGCCGGAGGTGTTCGCGGCGGCGGTGAGCACGGGTGCGTGCCCGGAGCCTTCGGCCGCACTCACCTGTAGGGCGCCGAACAGCGAGTTGGATGAGGTGTCCGAGCCGGTGACCGCGGTGCCGAACCAGCCCAGCACCGGTGACAGGAGCGGGAACAGACTCCCGGCACGGGCCAGGAGGGCGCCCATCGTGGCCGTCTGCCCGGAGGCGTTCATGACGTACGCCAGTGCCAGCACCGCGGTCACGGTCACCGCGGCCGTGCGTAGCTGGTGCAGCGTATGCCCGTAAGCCGTGGCTGCCTGCCGCATCGGGACGCGCAGCACCACCGCCGTGACCAGTCCGGCGACAAGCAGCACGGTGCCACCGCCCGCCAGCCAGTCGAACTTGAACTGGACGAGCGCGAGCGGTTTCCCGTCGGGCGAGGCGATGTGCAGGCCGGGCCAGGCGAAGAACGCGGTGGTCCGGGCGAGCGCGTCCCTGACCGCGGACACGGACACCACCGAGAACAGCGCGATGATGACCGCGTACGGGGCGAAGGCGCGGACTACTTCGGTTCGGGTGTCCGGCCGCCGTGGCGGGGCCTCGGTTCGGACGGCGGTGCCGAGCCCGGCGCTCTCGCCGCCTCCGTCCCCGCCCGTGCCCGTGCCCGTGCCCGCGGAATCATCCGCCGGGTGTGGTGTGGCCTCCTGGGACGTGCCCTCACGTGGCCGCCACACTCGCAGAAGCAACAGCACGGCCCCCGCCGAGACCAAGGCGGCGGCGACGTCCGTCAGCTCCATGGGCCCGTGGTTGGCCATGAGGTACTGCACGGCCGCGAAGCTCACGCCGCAGGTCAGCGCCGCCGGCCACGCCTCGCGCACCCCGCGTCGGCCGTCGAGGACGACCAAGAGCGCCAGGGGCACGAAGAGGGCGAGCACCGGGACCTGGCGGCCGGTCATCGCACTCAGGTCGCCGAGCGGTAGCCCGGTCACCCGGGCCAGGGTGATGACGGGCAGGCCGACGGCACCATAGGCCACCGGCGCGGTGTTGGCGATGAGGGCGACCGTCGCCGCCTTGAGGGGAGGCAGCCCGACGGCGATCAGCATGACGGAGCAGATGGCGACGGGCGTGCCGAACCCGGCCAGCGCCTCCAGCAGTGCGCCGAAGGAGAAGGCGATGATGATGCCCTGCACCCGCTGGTCGTCGCTGACCCTGGCGAAAGCGCGGCGCGCCACGTCGAAGTGGCCCGAGGCGACGGTCATCCGGTAGATCCAGATGGCGTTGACCACGATCCACATGGCCGGGAAGAGCCCGAACGCGGCGCCCTCCAGAGCCGAGTTGAACGCCTGCCCGGCCGGCATCCCGTACATCACGACGGCCACGAGGAGCGTCAGCGACAGCCCGAACAGGGCGGCCAGCCAGGCGCGCATGCGTACGACGCCGAGCAGGGTGAAGAGAGCGAGCAGCGGTATGGCGGCCACCAGGGCAGACCATCCGAGACTCGAGCCGACTGGGTCGATCACTTGCTGGTACATGGGACCCTCCCGGTTCCTCGACGCTGAGGACGGTCGGTGTGGGGACCTGGCCTGCCCGTCAGAAGACGGGGGTTTCGGTGTATGAGCCGAAGACCTCGCGCAGCGCTCCGGTGATCTCCCCCATGGACAGATGTGCCTTGACCGCCTCGATGGTGGCGGGCATCAGGTTGGCGCTGTCGTCCTTGGCGACGGCGAGCAGATGTTCCAGGGCCGCGGTCGCGCGGTCGGGGGCGCGGTCGGCGCGGATCTGCCGGAGCCGGGCGATCTGCCGGGCCTCGGACGCGGGGTCGAGCTGGTGTGTCTCGATCTTCTCGGGCTCGCCCTCGTCGATGTACTTGTTCACACCGACGACAGGACGGTCCCCGTTTGCCTTGCGCCGGGCGAAGTCGTAGGCGGTGTCGGAGATCTCCCGCTGGAAGAAGCCCTGTTCAATGGCGGCCTCCACCCCTCCCAGCTCCTCGACCTTCCGCATGTGGTCATCGATACCGCGCTCCAGCTCGCAGGTGAGGTTCTCGACGTAGTACGAGCCCCCGAGCGGGTCGATGACGCTGGTCACCCCGGTCTCGTCGGCGAGGATCTGCTGGGTGCGCAGGGCGATCTTCATCGCCTGTTCGCTGGGGATGGTGTACGCCTCGTCGAGGCCGTTGGTATGCAGTGACTGCGCTCCGCCGAGCACGGCGGAGAGCGCTTGCAAGGCGGTGCGGATGATGTTGTTCATCGGCTGCGGTTTGGTGAGGGTGGCGGCGGCCGTCTGTGCGTGGAAGCGCAGCCGCATCGACTCGGGGCTCCGGGCACCGAAGTGCTCGCGCATCATCTTGGCGTAGTAGCGGCGTACGGCGCGGAACTTGGCCACTTCCTCGAAGAGGTCGGCCTGGCTGACGAAGAAGAAGGACAGCCGGGGTGCGAAAGCGTCCACGTCCACACCGGTGGCGACCACGTCCTCGACGTATGCCTTGGTGATCGCCATGGTGAAGGCGATCTCCTGCTGGGCGTTCGCCCCTGCCTCGCTGATGTGGTAGCCGCTGATGTTGACCGGGTTGTAGCGGGCCATGTGCTGCGAGCAGTAGACGATGGTGTCGCGCACGATGCGCATGCTCGGGCGGACCGGAAAGATCCACTCCTTCTGGGCCACGTACTCCTTCAGGATGTCGTTCTGGATGGTGCCGGAGAGCTTGTTCAGGTCGTAGCCGCGCCGCTCGGCCACCGCTATGTACATCGCCAGCAGGATCCACGCCGACGGGTTGATGGTCATCGAGACGCTGATGTCCTCGAGGTTGATGCTCTCGAAGAGCGCTTCCATATCGGGCAGTACGTCGATGGCCACGCCCTCGCGGCCGACCTCGCCGAGGCTCATCGCGTCGTCGCTGTCCAGGCCCATCAGGGTGGGCATGTCGAAGTCGACGGACAGACCGGTCTGACCCTGGGCGATGAGGTAGCGGAAGCGCTGGTTGGTCTCCTCGGCCTGCCCGAAACCGGCGATCTGCCGCATGGTCCAGGTGCGGCCCCGGTACATGGTGGGGTACGGGCCGCGGGTGAACGGATAGCGTCCGGGCAGGCCGATGTCGGACCAGTCGGCCGGCAGGTCGGCCGGGGTGTAGACGCGCCTGACCGGCAGTCCGCTTCCCGAGAGATAGCTCTCCCTGGTCTCCGGTCGGCGCGCGGTGAAGGCGGCCAGCTCGGTCCGCTCCCAGTCGGCGAGCTCGTCGGTGACGGCACGGGCGAGCTCGTCGGTGGTCAGGCGGGCGGTGCCCCTCTCCGATCGGCGGGTGTTGTCGTCAGCCACGTGCCGCTCCTCGTATCGTTGTTCTCACAGCTGTTCCAGCAGTCGCCGGGCGGCCGCCGCCGGGTCGTCGCGCTTCCCCGCGACCTCGTCCACGGCCGCGTCGAAGGCGGGGCTGCCGGGGCGCAGCCGACCGCGTACCAGCTCCTCGGCCGCCCACCGGATCCGGGTGGCGGCGGCCCGCCGGGCACGCCGCTCCCGCTCGCCGTTGCCGACCATCCACGTCATGTGCTCGTCGAAGCGTTCGATGAGATCGGGGACGCCCTCGCCGCTGTGCGCGACGGTTTGTTCGACGGGTACGTTCCACTGGCCGGGGCGGCGCCGGCTCAACCTGAGCATCTCGCGCAGCTCCGAGACGGTTCGGTGGGCGCCCTCCCGGTCGGCTTTGTTGACCACATGGACATCGGCGATCTCCAGCAATCCCGCCTTGATGGCCTGCACCCCGTCGCCGAGGCCGGGCACGCTCACCACCGCCACCGACTGCGCACCGCTGACGACATCCACCTCCGCCTGGCCCACCCCGACCGTCTCCAGAACGACGACGTCCCGGCCGGCGGCGTCCAGCACCGTCACCGCGTCCAGTGCCACCCGTGCGAGGCCGCCGAGCGCTCCCCGGGTGGCGAAGGAGCGGATGAAGACACCGCGGTCTCCGGCCAGTTCGGACATCCGGATGCGGTCGCCGAGGATGGCGCCTCCGGTGAACACGCTCGACGGGTCGACGGCGATGATCCCGACCGTGCGCCCCGCTCTGCGGTACTCCGCCGCCATCGCGGCCACCAGAGTGCTCTTGCCGCTGCCGGGCGGGCCCGTGACGCCGATGACATGGGCCCGGCCGGCCGCGCGGTGCAGTTCGGCCACGACCTCGTCGCAGCCGGGGGCACGCCGCTCCACCAGCGTCAAGGCCCTGGCCAGCGCCCCCTGTTCGCCGCGCAGCACGCGTTCGGCCAGCGGCGCCGTCGCCGTCACGGGATGCTCCCCGGAGGCGGGTCGGTGACCATGCGTTGCAGCAGCTCACGGTTGTCGATGACCCGGCGGGCCTTGAACCCCGTACGGTCGAAGGTGTGTTGTCGCACCGGGACCACCCGCGCGCCCACGCCCAGCACGGTGCGCAGTCGGCCCGAGATCCGCTCGACCCAGCCGGGCAGCGACTCCTCGGGCTGGCGCGGGTCGTATTCGACCTGTACCACCAGGGTGTCCATCGCCGACTCCCGGCTGATGACGATGCGGTGCTCGCCGCCGTAGCCGGGGGCCGCCATGATGACCTCGTCGATGGCGCTGGGATGTACGTTCTCGCCACGGACCGTGAACATGTCGTCGATCCGGCCGTAGATGCCGCGCGGCAGGAACGGGTAAGTGCGCCCGCGCTCCGCCGAGGGTGCCTCCCAGCGGGTGAGGTCGTTCGAGAGCAGCCGGATCATCGGCTGGCTGGTGCGCTCCAGCGTCGTGTAGACCGGGGTGCCCTCGGCGCCGTAGGGCAGCCGCTGATGGCTGACCGGGTCGCACACCTCGGTGTAGACGAGATCCTGCCAGCACAGCACGCCCGGCTCATCGGCCGCCGCACCGAGGTTCATCCACGGCGCGGCCTCCGCCATGCTGCCGGAGTCATAGACCCCCACCTGGAACGCCTCGGTGATCCGGGAGCGAATGGTGGGGATGCTCGCGCCCGGCTCACCGGAGAAGACCATCGCGCGCAAGCCCAGCGAGGCCGGGGCGATCCCCTCCTCCTCGGCCACCTCGGCCAGGTGCAGGGCGTAGGAGGGGGTGCCGTAGAGGACGGTGACGCCCATCTGCTTGATCCAGCGCACGGTTCGCGCCGTCTGTCCCGGGGCGCCGGCGCCGAAGGGGAAGACCCGGGCGCCCAGCCGCTCAGCGCCGATGTAGGCGCCCCACGAACCCCAGTAGAGGCTGAGCGGGGAGGCCACCAGCACGGTGTCGGACGAGCGGATACCCATCGCCCACATCACTCGGGCGTGCGCGTTGGCGACGCTGCGCCAGTCGCGCTCGCTGATGCCGAACGCGGTGGGACGACCGGTGGTACCGGAGGTTCCGTTGATGTGCTTGACCTCGTCCGGCGGCACGCAGAGGTAACTGCCGAAGGGTTCGTGGGCGGCCTGGTCAGCGCGCAGTTCCTCCTTGCGCACCACGGGGACCTTCTCGAAGTCGGCGAGGGTGCGGATGGCGGAGGGATGGATGCCGGCCTCGTCCCACTTGCGGCGGTAGAAGGGGGCGTTGTCCCAGGCATAGGCCATGATCTGCCGGATGCGGGCGAGGATCAGCTCCTCGCGTTGTTCGGCGGGCATGGTCTCGCGGCGCGGAAGCCAGTGCGTCTGGCCTTCCGGAGGGCGATAGGTCTCGTCGTAGCGCGGCGGCCAGGTCCACTGCTCCATGGAAGTGTCCACGGTCATCGGCTCACCTCCCGGCCAGGGAGCGGATCTCGGCGACGATCGACTCAGGAGTGGAGTCCTGGCCGAGCACCGCGCCCACCCCCATCTGCTTCAGTTCCGTCTCGTCCTCGTCCGGCATCACACCGCCGGCCACGATGGCGAACCGGTACGGCTCGTCGAGCTGGGCCAGCAAGTCGAAGAGCCGCGTGAAGATGGGCATATGGGCCCCGGACAGGAGGCTGATGCCGAGGATGTCCACGTCCTCCTGCACCGCCGCCTCGACGACCTGCTCCGGTCTGCGGTGCAGGCCGGTGTAGATGACCTCCATGCCGGCGTCGCGCAACGTGCGCGCGACCACCTTCACACCCCGGTCATGGCCATCCAGACCGATCTTCGCGAGCATCACCCGGATCGGCTCGGCAACCGTCTCTTCTTGCACTGCCGTCATCACCACGCTCCCCTGGAGAAGGCGGTCCTGCCTCTATGTGGTAGGACCATAGAGCTGGCTGACCTCATGGGCAATGGTCCGTCACCGGCTTTCTCCCACCGACATCACGCACACAGCGATCGACATGCGCCACACACCCCACCCGACGCCGCCGGCCTCCCACCGGCCGCGCCCCGTGACAGCGGTGTTAGCGTGGTCGGACCACAGGAACGATGAACCGAAGAGGACGGGTGTGAGCGCGGACCCGGAGTGGCGGACCGTCAGGCGCGTCCGAACGCACGAGCAGGTGCTGATCCAGATCCAGGAGAGGATCCTCAACGGACAGCTACGGATCGGCGACCGACTGCCCAGCGAGCGTGAGCTCGTCCAGGTGCTGGGCGTCAGCCGGAACAGCGTGCGCGAGGCACTGCGGGTGCTGGAGGCGATGGGAATCGTCGACGCCCACACCGGATCGGGCCGGGACGCGGGTTCCACGGTCGCCGGCCGGTCCACCGACGCGCTGAGCAACCTGCTGCGGTTGCACATGGCCCTGGCGCAGTTCCGCCTGGGGGACCTGGTCGACGTACGCATCGAGCTCGAGCGGCTGGCGGTGCGCCAGGCATCGGCCGAGGCCGACCCCGCGGAGTTGACGCAGCTCCGCTCCCTCACCGAGGCAATGACACGGCCCGGACTGGACCACGAACGCTTCCATGAATTGGACAGCGAGTTCCACATCCGGCTCGCCCGCGCATCACACAACGCCCTCGCCGCCGATCTCATGCAGGCGCTCCGTGACGCGGTGAAGAACGAAATGCTGGCCGCCTTCGCCCGAGTACACGACTGGGACGCCGCCGTCGCCTCCCTGACCGCGGAACACCTCGCCATCCTCACCGCGGTCGAGGCGGGCCAGGGCGACGAGGCCGAGACGCTCGTCGCCCGGCACATCCGTGGCTTCTACGATTCGGTGGGCGGCGAGTCGCCGTCGAGCGACTGATGTCGCGCCCCTGCTCGGGTGCCTCCTCGGGAACGTGACCGTCACGGGCACTCACCCGACCGGTGGCCCGGGCACATGGATTTCTTCGCTGCGGCGCTGATGTGCTCTTCCGGGGCCGCCGCCTGAGGTTCTCCCCAAGGAGCCGGGTGACCGGGCTGCCGTCATGTCCGGTTCAGGACGGTGGGGATGGACGGTCCCGCGGTGCCACGTCACGCTTGGGCGAATGCGTGATCCGGAGAGCGGTGGGGACAGCGGGATACCGAGGTCCGAGGTCCAGCAGGGCGCCGAGCGACCTACGCGGCCGGCGATGAGCGAGAGCCTCGCCTCGTCGGCTGTCGCGCGACCGCTGTGGCGCAACCGGGACTTCATGCTGCTGTGGAGCGGCCAGGTCGTCTCGACCGTGGGCATGCGGGTCACGACTCTCGCCTACCCGCTCCTGGTGCTTGCGCTGACGGGCTCGCCGTTCCAGGCGGGGCTCGTGGGGTTCGCCCAGACCTTGCCGTTCCTGGTGCTCTACCTGCCCGCGGGGGCACTGGTCGACCGCTGGGACCGCAGGCACGTGATGCTGGCGGCCGACGGTGTCCGAGCGGCGCTGCTCGGACTCGTCGTACTGGCGCTCGCGGTCGACGGGCTGAGTGTGGCGGCCCTGTTGGCGGTCGTCTTCATCGACGGCGCGTGCTTCGTGTTCTTCCAGCTCGCGGAGTCCGCCGCGCTGCCGCACATCGTCCCGCGGCACCAACTGCCCACCGCGGTCGCCCAGAACCAGGCCCGCGAACTCGGCGCCGATCTGGCGGGACGCCCGCTGGGCGGCGCCCTGTTCGCCGCCGGCCACATCCTGCCGTTCGTCGCGGACCTGCTGTCCTACGTGCTCGGCTTCCTGGCCATGCTCTTCGTACGGCCCGGCCTTCAAAACCGGAGCGACGTCGACCACCGGCGGCGGGGACTGCTCGCCGACATCTCCGAGGGGCTGGTGTGGCTGTGGCACCAGCGTCTGGTGCGGGCCCTGGTGGCCCTGACCGGTGCCGTGAACCTCGTCCTGTCCGCGCTCACCCTCGTCATGATCGTGCGGGCCCAGGAGCTCGGTGCCTCGCCCTCGCTGATCGGGGTGATGCTGGCGCTGCCCGGCGGGACCGCGATCGCCGGTGCCTTCGCCGCTCCGTGGCTGCACCGTCGTCTGCGGCCGCGGACCGTGGTGATCGGGTCACTGTGGCTGTGGGCCTGTGGCACGGCGGTGCTGATGTGGCTGACCTCTCCCCTGGCGCTGGGCGCGGTGGTCGCCGTGACGGCGCTGGCCGAACCGGCCTTCAACGTGGTCGTCACGTCGTACCGTTACGCGCTCGCCCCTGACCGTCTTCAGGCCCGCGCCGTCAGCGCCGCCCGGCTGATCACCTGGGGGGCGGTCCCTCTGGCCTCGCTGGCCGCCGGGGGCCTGCTCCAGTCGCTGGGGGCGCGGGGCACGCTGGTCGCGTACGCCGTCTTCATGGTCGTGCTGGCCGCCGTCGTCACCACGCTTCCCGTGATACGGCAGGCCCCGCGGACCGAGGAGATTCCGCACCCCGAGTGACCTCTCCCGGACAGGTGAGTTCTCCTCGCCGGTACCGCCGATCAGCCGACCGAGCTCCTCGATCGTCGGATGCTCGAAGAGCCCGCGGACGGTGAGCGGGAAGCCACGTTCATCCCTGACCCGGTTGGTGATCCGCACGGCCAGCAGCGAGTGACCGCCGAGGTCGAGGAAGTCGTCGTGGACACCGACCTCGTCGAGGCCGAGCACATAGGCCCAGATGTCCGAGAGGGCGGCCTCCGCACCGCTGCGGGGCGCGTTGGACCGTGCGGTGGCCACCTCCGCGACGGGCAGGGCCGCACGGTCCACCTCGCCGTTGGCGGTGCGGGGCAACCGGCCGAGGACGACGCACGCACCCGGGACCATGCGGCCGGGCAGCCGCCTTGCGAGGAAGCCGCGCGGTCCCGCCGACCGGGCGGGTCCTCCCCGGCCGGTCCGACATGCGCGGCCAGGGCACACCTGTCGGCCACGTCCTCGTACGGGACGACCGCACATGTCCGCACTCCCGGCTGCCCGCACTCCCGGCTGGGCGCGCAACGCGCCCTCCGCTTCGCCCGGTTCGACACGGTGACCGCGGATCATGACCTGGTCGTCCACCCGGCCGAGGAACTCCAGCCGCCCGCCCGGCCGCCGGCGCACGAGGTCGCCCGTCCGGCAGAGGCGGGCTCCTGGCGAGCCGGCATACGGGTCGGGCAGAAACCGCCATGCCGCCAGTGCGGGCCGTCCCAGGTATCCGCGCGTCACCCCGGGGCCTCCGACGTACAGTTCGCCCGGGATCCCTTCCGGCACCGGGTTCATCCGCTCGTCGAGGACATAGGTGCACAGGTCAGGGATGCGGACCCCGATCGGGCTGCCGGGCGGGCCATCGAGGTCGGCGGGCTCCAAGGGGTGACGGGTGACATGCACCGTGGTCTCGGTGATGCTGTACACGTTCGACAGGCGGGGCCGTCCGTGACCGCGCCGCGCAACCCAGCCGCACAGCGTCCGGGGGTCGCACCGCTTACCGCCGAGGATTACCCCGCGCAGGGCGAGCAACATCGGTACCGCGCCGCCGTGGGCGCCGGACGTCGTCCCCGGACAAGACGACGACCCGACCGCCGTGCGCGAGCGTACCCCACGGTTCCCGGACGGCGCACCGCATACCTGGAGGGCCAGTCCCTCGCCGCCCTGGCCCGCGAGGCACAGCGTCAGCCGCGGCGCCGTGCGCACCGCCGTCGCCGACCTCCTGCCCAAGCACGTCACCGACGACGAACCCGCCCCGGCCCCGAAGCTCCCCATCACCCTCGACATGCCCGGCAAGGCCGCGGACCTTCTCCGTACCACCGAGCTGGACGACGTCGAACGGGCCGCGCTCGACCACGGCCAGGCCGTGCGACGCGGCACGGGCCACACCGTCCGCGTCACTGCCGTTCCCGCGGTCCACCGCCAACTCCTCGACCTTGCCCCGGTCGTGGACGGCCCGCTGCCTGTGCCACGGGGCGAGCGCGGCAGATATCGCCTGATCAAGGCCGGCCTCGCGGTTCGTCTCCACCAGCGGCACGGCCCCGGCCTGGGAGACCACCGGCGGCCGCCGCCCTCGACACGGACACGCGGATACGACCCGATACGCTTCTTCACCTGGGAAGTTCTGCCTCCCTCGCAACCAACAGGACCCTCAGCAAGTCCTGTCGTTGCAGGTCAGAAGCAACTTCCCACATTTTTGATCAAGATTCGGTCAGTCCGCCTCGCGAGAGCGTGAGCCTAATTCCACTGAACGGGGATGACGATGGGCAAGGTTGATCCCGAGTTCGACAGGTCGATCACCAGAGCGATCGGGCACGGTTTTCCGGTCACCTCGCAGGAGCGCGCATCGGTGACGGAGTTGGTGATGCAGCGCGTGCGCGACCTCGGTCCGATCGTGGATTTTCGCTCCCTTGAACAGCTGATCATGGTGGGATGCGACCCTGTTTCCGTGAGGCAGATCGAGTCGCTTGAAAAGCTTCGCATGCTGAGCATCGAGGACAGCGCGCTGCGAGACATCTCGGGGATTGAATCTCTTCCGATCCTCAACTTCTCGATGCCACGTGACTTCGTTGCCGACATCGCACCCCTGCTGCACGTACCGACGCTGCTCCAGGTTGATGTGACGGGAAACCCATTGTCCGACGTCTCGTACCGGGAGGTCATTCCGAAGCTCGTCGAGAAAGGCTGCCGGGTGCAGTTCTCGCAGGAGCTGGAGTGGCGCGTGACCATGCGCTTGCAGACTGCTGGGGTCGGCGTGGCCTGTTACGGAAGCGCCCGGGGATACCGGTTGTGCCGTCCGGGGCTGGGGTTGACGGACGCCCCGCAGTACGGTCACCCAGTGATCACGAAGGAGGATGCCGAAGGGCTCCTGAAGGGAGATCCAGAAGGAGCTCTCAGGTTCTTCTCCTGACGTCCGCCTCTCTCGAGCCGTGCCGGTCTCACACCAGCGGGACCGCGTACGGCCCGAACTCTGAGGTCGGCGTCAGGCGGCCCAGCTTCTGGTATTCGCGTTGGATCGCGTAGATCGGGAGGGGCATCGTCAGGGGGCCGGCGGACTCCGCCGTCAGGTAGGCCGCCACCATCGAGCGCATGTTGCCGCCCGAGAGTTTGAAGGACTCCGCCCAGAAGTCCAGGTCCAAGTCCAGGTCCGCAGTGCCGGGGAGGATCGGGGCGAGACAGTGGTCCCCAAAGGTGCGGTGGCGGGGACGTCGCGGAGGGGCACGCGCGCGCCGGGCTCTTCAGGACAGCGGCATGGACGGCGTCGGTGATGGTCATGGCGACCGAGTGCGACAGCCGCCGTCCGTGCTTGGCAAGCCAGGCCACGAACTCGCGGGTGCCACCGGCGGAATCGCAGCGGATGAGGGTCTGCCGTCCGCGCCGGTAGCGTTCGGGCAGTTGGGCGAGCGCGAGCCGGCAGCATCGATGTGATCACTGGCGGTGTTGGGGCCCGCATTCCCCTGTGCGGCGCCCCCCACCACTGGTTCTCCGGCCCACCGCGGCCGTGGTCGTGCGTCCTGTTTGTGGGAGCGCGCGATGACGAGCACCCCATCGAGCTCCACGATCACCTGCCCGTCCGCGTCCTGAGCCGAGGCGCCGGCCAACTTCCAGGCGTGCTCGCGTGCTTGAGCGCGGGCGGTGCGGATCGCGGCCAAGGCACGATTGCTGCCCGCGGCGAGTGTGTCGACGAGACGGGAGACGGCCGCGCCAACCACACCGACCTGCTCGGTGGAGCTCAAGGACACGGCCACCTCGGCAATTTGCGGTCTTGCTGGCGCACCATGCCAAGCGCCTGCACAGGTGCCTGGCCGACCGTCCCGTCGCCAGTCGGCGTGTGCCGATGAATCTGCGGGCATGATGCCTCGTCTGAGAGAACGCCTCGTGCACCCACAGGATGGGCCATGGGCAACCGCCTTCGCTCACGGAGGACGCGCAGGCAAGCCCGCCCAGTCGCCGGTGCCATCTCGACAGGCCGGACCGCTTCCGCTTGTCTCCAGAAGAGGAAACGGGAAACACCCGTGTTCGCCTTGTCCGTCCGATGAGCTCTGCCGCAGTCTGTGGTGCGGCATCCACGCTCGCCGGACGGACGGGTACGGAGGTGCGTGTGAAGATGCCGTCCATTCCGTTCGCGCAAGAACTCCGGCAGCGACGCCTCAATGCCGGCCTGACCCTCACGGAACTGGCCCTGAGGGTCCACTACAGCAAAGGGCAGCTGAGCAAGGTCGAGCGTGGGGTCAAGACTCCCAGTCGTGACCTTGCTCGTCTGTGCGATGCCGCCCTCGAGGCCGGGGGTGCGCTTGTGGCACTGCTGCCGGTCCCGTCCGCCGACGCCCGGGCTGAGGAGCCAGATGGTTTCGACGAGGAGGTATGGCTGATGCAGCTGTCCACTGACGGCGAGAGCTGGTTCAAGTCCGTGCCCCGCAGGCAGGTGGTGAGCGCGGGCGCCGCCTCGCTGATGGGTCTGGGCGCCGGCGGTTCGGAAGCCTTGTCCACACCCGGTGGCGCGCGAGTGCTGGAGGTGTCCCGTTCGCTGTTCGACCACTATCGGCGCCTCGGCCAGACGGTCAGTCCGGAGTTCCTCCTCCCCGGCCTCATCGCGCAGACGCACACGCTGCGGGAGACGTCCACCCACGCCGACCCGCGGACCCGCCGTCAGTTGCTCGCGCTCGGCTCCCGGTATGCCGAGTACGTCGGTTGGCTGGTACAGGAGTCCGGCAACGAACGAGCCGCGTTGTGGTGGACACAGCGTGCCGTCGACCTGGCAGCCGCCGGCGGTGACCGGCATCTGGCCGGGTACGCCCTGGTGCGCCGGGCCCTGGTCACGCTGTACCACGAGGACGCGAAGGAGACCATCGCGCTGGCCCGGCAGGCCCAGGACAGCACCCTTCCCCCACGCATTCGAGGGCTTGCCGCCCAACGTGAAGCCCAGGGACACGCGATCGCCGGCGACCGAGACGCTTGTCTGCGCGCCCTCGACCGAGCCCGCGAGCTGCTCGACCGCCATACCCCGGACTCCGGCACACCCGTCATCGGAACCATGCATCTACCCGATCCGGTAGGCATGATCACCGGCTGGTGTCTTTACGACCTGGGGCGTCCACGCGAGGCAGCCGAGACCCTCGATCAACAGCTGGCGCGAGTTCCCCCACACGCTCTGCGCACTCAGGTCCGCTACGGGGTGCGCCGCGCTCTCGCGCATGCGGCCGCTGGCGACATCGAGCAAGCCTGTGACCTGACAACCCAATTGCTCGGTGGTGCCGCCGCAGTGAGTTCCGCGACCATCTCAGCCGACCTGCGTCGTCTCGCACACACTCTGGGCCGCCACCCACGCAATCCATCGGTCCGCGCACTGGCACCGCAGCTCGGCACTTCCTTACGTCTCATCACCCCATGAGAAAGGGGCCACCATGGCCGAGGTATTCATCAACTACCGTACGGGCGACGGGGAGAAGACGGCTGCCCTGATCAAGAGGGAGCTGTCATACCGCTTCGGGGAGAACAGTGCGTTCCGCGCCTCGGAATCCATCCCACCCGGCGCGCGCTACCCCGAGGAGTTACTCCGAAGCGTTCGACGCAGCGCTCTTTTGCTGGCTGTGATCGGGTCCGCGTGGACACGTTTCGCTGAGCTGCGTCGGCCGGACGACTGGGTCCGCAGGGAAATCCTCGAGGCGTTCGAGTGCGGAGTACCGGTCGTCCCCGTACTCGAGGGACGGAAGACGGAACGGCTGAATGGAGCCGATCTTCCGCCCGAGCTGGAGCGGCTCGCTGAGGTGCAATCCGTCCGCCTGGACATGCAGAACGCGGTGGCGGATCTCAGGCGCCTCGGCGACGTGGTCGCCGACATGGTGCCATCGCTCAAGGCACACGAGCGCCACGACCGGCCCTCCCCCGGGGCCGACGCGGTGAGCAATGCGACGGGGGAGGTCAACGGCCCGGTGATACAGAGCCGGGACATCACCGGGGATGTGGGCACCGTGATCAAAGACAGCTCGGGCCCGGTTCACACGGGAAAAGGCGACATCTACAACAACTCACGCCACATCTCCGGCGGGCGGCACTTCTCCGGCGACGGTATGACGTATTTCGAAGGGGACAATCAGGGAGGCATTCACCAGCGCTTCGGTAATGGCCCCCGCCGCGAGGGCGACGACCGGTGAGCGATTCCGCCGAATCACGGATCCACGACCCACGCGGCCCGGTCCACAGTGGCCTCGGAGACCAGATCAACCTCATCTTCGAAGCGTTCGGGAAGGACCGCCAAGGCCGCAACCCACGGCGCCTCGCCGAAGACCAACTTCTCTGGCTCTGGCAGCGGTTCGTCTATCCGAGCGGATTCGGCGAGGCACGCCACATGCTGGCCGAGACCAGCACCGTCCTGCTCGATGGCGCCTCCGGTAGCGGGAGAACGTCAGCGGCCCGCGTCCTTCTTCACGAGCTACGCCGCGATGTCGGCTCATTCCACGAGCTGCTGCCCGGTGAGGAAGGCGAATCCCTCCTCGATCCCGACCTGGTCGGGGACGAGGACCGACTGCTGCTGGACCTGGTAGCCGCGGACGAATCGCGATGGGCGGAAGTGCTGGAGGAGCTTCCGTCCTTCCGCAAGACGGTAGTCGACCACCGCGCGCACCTCGTGGTCGTCCTGCCCTCGCGTCGGACGGACCGCTTGCCGGTGGAGCTCGATCGGCACCGCGTGGAGATTTATCGCCCGCGAGGCATGGAGGTGCTGCTGCGCCACCTACGCCAAGACGGCCTTCAGCAGGCCGACCGGGCCCATTCGGCTCCGGCCGTGTCCGACTTCCTGGACACACCACGACCGATGAGGGAAATCGCCGAATTCGCCAGCTTGATCGTGCGGGCACAGGCAGCCGCTCCATCCGAGGACAGCTTCATCGACTGGTGTGAAATCGCCCGCGCAGCCATGGCCGACCGAGGTCCGCAGGTCGCGAAGCATGTCGCCGCCATGATCGGAGGACCGCAGCGGGCGCTGCTGCTGACCACGGCCATGCTGCACGGAGCCCACTCCGACGCCATACACAGCGCCACCACCCTCCTGCTACATGCCGTCGACCATCCCAAGGACGACCGCCCGCTCCTGGAACACGCGGACCTGGCCATGCGGCTGGAAGAAGTGTCCGCCGGACTCACCCAGCACGGGGCAGTGCGCTTCAAGGAACTCGAGTACGACACCGCGGTCCGAACTCATTTCTGGGACCACAGGCCCGACCTCCGCGAGCACCTGGGTACCTGGGTAGGGCGGACCGTAGAGCTCACCGACCCGGCGCTGTCCCCGGACGACCGCCACCACGTGGTACAGCACCTGTCGGACCAATACTTGCGCACCGGCCGGTGTGAGGAGCTGGCGACACTCGCGGAGCAGTGGACCGCGGTGCCCACCACCGCGCGACGGTTGCGGTCAGCCGCACAGGCACTGGAACGCGGTCTTCTCGACGAACGGCACGGCCGCTCCTTCCGGGACAAGATCTACGACTGGTCCAGAAACAGCCGGCTGGGCGAACCACTCGCGCAGGTCCTCGTCGAGGTATGCGCCGAAGTGATCGCGGTACAACACCCAGACCAGGCACTGGTCCGCCTCCATCACCTGGCCAGGCGGGAGCGCCGCACCACTCGCGCACGTGATGCTCTCTGTCGACTGATGCAGGAGGACCACCGCTTGCGCCGACGCATGCTGCACCGGCTCGTCAAGAGCCCCACCTCCTGGTCGGCGGACATTGACCTCTTCCTCAAGACTTCTGATCCCGCAGCCCTGACGCACCTGGGCGGACGCGCCCACTCTCTCCTCGGTGAAACCATCGTCCGTGATCAGCTGATCGCGGGGTGGGGCATGGTGTTCGGCCAACTCCCGTTATCCGCGTGGGAGAAGCATGTGCGGCACTGGCTGCACACCGCAGGCTCCGACGAACATCACACAGACCCCCTCCTCGACATCCTGGTCAGCGGCGCAGCCGGTCGAGGAGAGGTGTTCGGAGCCCTGTACGCGACCGCACGGAGGGCAGAACTCACGGCTCCCGGTGGCAGAGAACACGGCTCTGCCCTCACCGATCTCCTCTTGCGGAAGATCTCCACAGCTCAGGGCATACCGCAGCAGTCACCACGACACACTTCCGAGGAAACAACATCATGACATCCGGCGCCAAGACAGTGACCGTCTTCCTCACCGTCCTCTGTGGCCTGCTGCTCACCATCGTCGCCATATGCGGCAACTGGCCATGGTGGGCCTGGTCCGCACTGGTTGCCCTGCTCCTCGGCGTTCCTCTGCTGATCACAAAGATCGCAGGCATCCGCCGTCGGTCCTTACCCCCCGAGCTGACGCCCTACCTCCCGCCGGTGCCCGTAGAGCGCAGGGAGGAGCAGATCTCGCATGTCTCGCTGCCGAGCGCTTGGGAGGACTACGACTTCCTGTTCTCCGCAACCGTCCGCTGGTGCCCGACGGGCAAACCAGCGGAAGAACCGATCGTCAACCCTGCCGGGCTGGCGGTCGAAGCAGTCCTCAAACGCGCCCGCGCGATAACCAAGGATCGTGAACCCGGTTGGGCCTCGTTCGTCCAGCACGAACTCAGCGGTGCGCTGAGCAGGATGCAACCGGAGCCCACGGGACACCTCCAAGCCATGGCCGAGGCCATCACCCTCACTCTCTCCGAACACGATCAGGAACGTCTGAGCAGTCTTGCCTCGGTACGCAAGGACAAGGCCGTCTGGGAGCACCAGAGGAAGTACGAGCAGAGCAAACGCGAATACCTGGGCGACGACGTACTCAAGGACACCGGCAGCGCCGTCGTGTGGTGGCTGGCCAAGAACGACGATCAGGTGCACAAGGCCGTGGAGGACCTTGGCCTCCTCGCCCAGCTGACCTCAGCGGCCAATGACACCGACGTTCCTGAGCGCCTCCTGCATCTCCTCTCACCGCCGAATGCCGAAGACGCGGAACCTGAAGAAGCAGACAGCCTTGGAACAGCCGACCAGCCTCTGGGACAGACGGGCTCCACGGCAGACCACTTCGACGCGTTCCTCCAGGGAATGGGGCTGGAAGCCGGCGATGTCCGGCGCGGAATCCTCACCCGGCAGATCGCCGAAATCCTCGTCACCCAAGATCGTCATGAAACGGCAGAAGAGTTGTTACGTCTCTTCGACGCGCCCACGACCCCATTCAACGATGACTTCGACATGAACAGCGCAACAGGTGACAGTTCCGGGCCCTGAAACGCCGTGCGGGGCATCTCGGCCGAGTGGCAGTACGCTCGCGGGCCAGAAGTCGCCCGGCGTCAGCAATGTGATCAACGGTGCAGTACAGCATGGGGCGGTCGTTCAAACCGGCCAGATCACCGGAACAGCTGTCCGCGCCATCCACCGTGCCGTCTCTCTGACACACGAACAGCGCCCGTAGCGTCCGTCCCCGTCATTGCGCAGGATTTTGCGTCTGCCAGTGTGGCCTGTCTCCACATCCACGGCGCTGGCGGACGGCAGCAGCCTGTCGTCATCGGCCGCCACTTCCACGCGACAACCGTCCCATCGGCGACATCAGGCACGTCCACGGTCAACTCCTGCCTGCCGTTGACGAACTCCCGTGGATCGCGCGCAGCGAGCAGGGCTTCCACCTGGTTTGAGCAGTGCCCGTTCGTTCTGTAGCGCCCCATGCTTCTGGGCGAAGAAGGCGGACGCTGGAATCATCCGTCGACTGGGCCGGGAAGCAAGACTGGAAGATGTTTGACCAGCCTGCCATTCTCATTGTGCGCGAACACCAGCTCCGCCCCCGAGCTCAATGTCTTCGCCATTGCCGTGGACTCGTGCCCTCTGTTGGCGCTGTTGTTGTCAGCCGAGCCGCTCAACCGTGTTCTGCGACGGCACCGCTTCCGAGCTGCCACATTTCATAGTTCCCGCATTCTGCCGTGATCTCGGCGGCCGCCTGAGCCGCGGTGAAGAAGTCGGCGACCAGCGGCGAGGTGCGCGATACCGCCACCGCGAGGCACACCTGGTCGGGCGCCAGATCCGGGACGGGTACATAGCTGACGTCCGGATGTGAGTAGAACACGGTCGCCGAACGGGCCAGGAAAGAGATGCCCCGGCCGGCCGCGACATGCTCGAGCGTCTCGTCCACCCCGCGCACCAGGTACCCGGCGTTCGGGTGCGGGCGCCTGGTGGGCTGCGTGCTCGTGTCGGCATGCCAGACCAGCGGCTCGCCGGCCAGGTCGGCCTCGGTGATCTGCTCCCGGCCGGCCAGTCGGTGGCCGGCGGGCAGCACCGCCACCCGCGGCTCGGTGTATAGCGGGGCGACGCGCAGGCCGGCCTCGTCGATGGGCAGCCGCACATAGCCGACGTCGATGCGGCCGTCGAGCAGCATCGGCGCCTGGTCGTCCCATTCGATCCGCTGCACGTCCACCAGAACGTCCGGGTGCCGGTCGCCGAACAGCCGCACCGCCGGGGTGACCGCGATGCCTGCCCGGAAGCCGACCATGAGTCGCTGGCTGCCCCGCGCGGCCACGGTCACCCGGCGGCGGACCGCATGCGCGGAGGCCAGCAGCGGGCCGGCGTCGGTCAGCAGTTGCTTGCCGGCGTCGGTCAGCTCCACGCCGTGGCTGTCCCTTGTCAGCAGCAGGGTGCCGAGATCCTGTTCCAACGCGCGGATCTGCCGGCTGAGCACGGGCTGCGCGATGTGCAGCTCATCGGCGGCGCGGCCGAAGTGGAGCTTGTCGGCGACGGCGACGAAGTAGCGCAACTTGCGCAGGTCCAGATCCATGGAGCCTCCCGGTCCGGCGATGCCTTCAGGGTATCGCAACGGTCGAAAGAGGTCTTGGACACTTGCTCATGCCAATGGCAGCCTCAATAGGGATCCGATGGAGCCGAGAATTCGGCATAAGAATTCGGCATCGGGATTTGATAGCAGTCCAGAAGCAGAATGAGCACATCAGGAATTCAGCCCGGTCCATCGCGCCATTCGACGGCATCGTCGACACGACCGTTGACAACGACGGGGCGGGAATGGCGTCCTGTCCAGCTCCAGAAAGCAGGCACACCAATGAGCAGCATCAGCATTATCGGCCTGGGGAACATGGCCGGCGCCCTGGCCGTTCGGGCGCTCGCCGGCGGCAACTCCGTTGAGATCATCGGCCGCGACCCGGCCAAGGCCAAGGAACTGGCCTCCGCGCTCGGCGGCGCCACTGTTGGGACGGCCGGCACCGCCCCGGCCGGGGACATCGTTATCCTCGCCGTGCCGTACGCCAGCGCGGCGGCGGTGGTAGGCGAGTACGGGGACGCACTGCGCGGGAAGGTCGTCATCGACATCACCAACCCCGTTTCCCCCGATTTCAGGGGCCTTGTCACCCCCGAGGGCAGTTCCGGCGCGCAGGAGATCGCCAAGGCCGCCCCCGGCGCGCATGTCGTCAAGGCGTTCAACACCCTGTTCTCCAATGTCCTGGCCGCCGGCACAGCCGATGGCCGCCCATTGGACGTGTTCATCGCCGGCGACGACGCCCAGGCAAAGGCACGCGTGTCGACGTTCATCGAGAGCCTGGGACTGCGCCCGATGGACACCGGGCAGCTGCCGATGGCGCGGGCACTGGAGAACGCCGGCCTGCTGGAGCTCGGCCTCGTCGCCCACTCCGTCAAGCACACCAACTTCTTCCTCGGCGTCAGCATGCTCAGCTGAGCGCACCCGCACCACCACGTCTCGCGCCACATCACTCACAGGAGCAGCAGCATGCGCGTTTTGGTCACTGGCGGGACCGGCCATTCCGGTTCGTACATCATCCCCGAGCTCATCGCCGCCGGGCACGAGGTCACCGGCCTGGCCCGGTCGGACACGGCCGCGGCGGCGGTGTCCGCGCTCGGTGCGAAGGTGCGCCGCGGCGACCTCGAGGATCTCGACGGGCTGAAGGAGGCAGCCGCGGACTCCGACGGAGTCATCCACGTCGCGCACAGGCAAGACCTGCTTCCGTCCGGCGGGATGGACGCCGTGTCCGCCGCGGAGCTCGCGGTCGTGCTTGCGTACGGCGAGGCACTCGCGGGAACCGGAAAGCCGCTGGTCGCGGCGGGGAGCATAGGCTCGCCCGGGAACGGGGGGAACCTGGGCCGACCGGCCACCGAGGAGGACCCGGCCCTTCCCGTCGGAGATGAGCACAAGGGCACCCTGCGGGCTCGTAACGTCGTGGAAGCCACCGTAGTCGGCCTCGCCGAGCGGGGAGTGCGGTCTTCTGTCGTGCGGATTCCCCCCATCATGCACAGCACGACCGATGCCGGTTTCCTCCCCACCCTGATCGCGGTCGCGAAGGAGAAGGGCTTCGCCGGCTACCCCGCGGACGGCGCGAACCTGTGGGGCGCCGTGCACGTCCGCGATGCGGCCTCGGTGTTCCGCCTGGCGCTGGAGAAGGGTCCGGCCGGCAGATACTGGCACGCGGTTGAGGACGGGGGCATCCCGTTCCGCGAGATCGCCGAGGCCATTGGCAGCCGTCTGGGCCTGCCCGCCGTGAGCGTTCCCGCGGACGAACTGATGCTGCCGGGATATTTCGGGGTCCTCACGGCTGTGGTCACGCTGGACCTCCCGGCGTCCAGCCTCATCACCCGCCACACCCTCGGCTGGGAACCCGCTCAGCCCGGCCTGCTCGCCGACCTGGGCAACGGCCATTACTTCCCCGCCAGCTGACGGCAGGGGCTCGAATCGCAGCGGGTCCGGCAAATTACAGGAATACATCTCTTCTGGAGGAAGCCGAGAATATGACGACTGTGGGATTCATCGGAAGCGGATACATCGGCAGTACCATCGCGCGGCTCGCCATCGAGGCCGGGCACCAGGTCGTGCTCAGCAACTCGCGCGGTCCCCAAACGCTCGCGGACACGGCCGCAGAACTGGGGCCGCGGGCGTCCGCGGCGACGAGCGGGGAGGCCGCGGCGGCCGGCGACATTATCGTGGTCACGGTGCCGGTCAAGGCATTCCCCGTCTTGCCCGCCGCGCCACTGGCCGGCAAGACGGTCATCGACACGTGCAACTACGGCCCCGAGCGCGACGGGCACATCCCCGAGCTTGACAGCAAGTCGGTCACCTCGAGCGAGCTGCTGCTGCGGTACATCCCGGACGCCGTGCTCGTGAAAGCGTTCAACAACATCTTCTACAAGCACCTGCTGTCACTCGCCCGCCCCGAGGGGGCGTCCGACCGCTCCTACCTGCCGATCGCCGGGGACTCCGCACCGGCGAAGGCGGCGGTAACCGAATTCATCGAGTCCATCGGGTACAGCGTGGTGGACGCGGGACCGCTGGCCGATGGCTGGCGGCAGGCGACAGGCACGCCGGTATGGGGGACTCCCTACGGGCCGTTCTCGAACGAGAAGGGCCAACCGGCCGACGAGGACACCATCCGCGTGGCACTGGCCACCGCAACGCGGTAACCGCAATCGGACAAAGCCGCGGGTCAGAATTCCCTTCAGGAGAGCCGCACCCTTCACCTTTTGAGATCCGAGGGCTCAGCCAGGCGCGTACGGGAACTGACGTGGGGCCGCGGCCGACTATCTAGCCATGACAAGCAAACCCAAGCGCGCTCGAACAGCCGCCGTGTCCCGGCGCGCTGTCCTCGGGACCGGCATGGCCGCTGCGGCCGCGCTGCCGCTCGCCGCCAGTGCGGCGGCAGCGTCCGCGCCGCAATCCGACATCCGCACCGTGGGGTCATCCGGGAAAGAGGAAGCCGACATGGACATCGTGATCCCGCTCTACGACGGCTACGAACCGCTCGACGTGATCGGACCCTACGAAGTCCTCGCCTACATGCCCGGCGCCTCCGTACGGTTCGTCGGAGCCGAGAAGGGCCCGGTGAAGGATGCGCTGGGGTCACTGCCGACGTACGTCCCGGCCACGTACTCCGAAGTGGAGCGCTGTGATGTCCTGCTGATCCCGGGCGGGCGCAGCGTCGAGGCCATGGTGGCCGATGCCGACTTCCTCGCTTGGGTGCGCCGTATCCACGCCCGCACCCGGTTCACCACCTCGGTCTGCACCGGGTCCCTGGTGCTGGGCGCCGCAGGTCTGCTGAAGGGCCTGACCGCCACCACCCACTGGAGCGGGGCGGAAGCACTGGAGTCGTACGGCGCTGCCTACACCCCCCAACGTACGGTCCGGCAGGGCAAGGTCATCACCTCGGCCGGCGTATCCTCCGGCATCGACATGGCCCTCACTCTGGCCGCCTTACTGACCGACGAAGTGACCGCCCAGGCGATTCAGCTGTGGATCGAGTACGACCCACAGCCCCCCTTCGACTCCGGCTCACTGGCCAAGGCATCTGACGCGGTGCAGAAGCGGGTCCTCGAACTGGTGAAAGAGCCGCCCCGCAACGGCTGAAAGCGCACTGCTGCGGCCGGTACGCACACGGCATCAGGAGTCGTCCTGAACGACCCCGTTCACCGGGTTGTGTCCGCGGCAGCCCACTGACCGTCGGCGAGTGCCAGGGCGATGTCCAGCTCGTGTTGTTTGGCCGGGGATAGAGCACCGATCCGCTTGGTCAGCGACTCCTCGCCGACGGTCGTCCTCCAGGTGCAGAAGACTTTCCCGGCCCTGGGCAGCACCACTCGGACCACGCCGCTCTCCGCCAGACCCTCCTCGGCTCCGAAGAAGACCTCGATGCCGATGAGCGCTTCGGGCCCGAACTCCTCGACGATCCGGCGTCGCTCGTCGGCATCGGCGGCTTGCTCGCCGGACATCCAGACGAATCCGAGCTTCTGCGCCGGGGTAACCGGTTCGACGATCTGCATGGCCGGGAATTCCGGCCCTGCGCCTCCCTGGAGCAGCACGACAGGTCGTTCCTCGTCGAACTGAGCCGACCAAACCTCGCCGCGTTCCACATGCCCTCCTCGCGTCCGGCCCGTAAAGGTCTTGAAAATACATCGGTTACCGATGTCGCCACGAGGAAGCGTCAGGGCAGGGTCACTACCTGGGCCGCACAGGTGAGTCCCGCGCCGAAGCCCACGAGCAGCGCCGGATCGCCGCGGGAGAGCCCGCCCTGGGCCAGCAGGGCGTCCATGGCGAGCGGGACCGAGGCCGCCGAGGTGTTCCCCGCCCGTACGACGTCTCTGGCCACCGCGGTGTGCGGGGCGAGGCCCAGCGACCTGGCGACGGAGTCCACGATCCGGGCGTTGGCCTGGTGGGGGATGAAAGCGGCGAGGTCCGCGACATCCAGCCCCGCCGCGTCGAGCGCCTGCCGGGAGATCTCCGGGACCGTCCGGGTCGCCCAGCGGAACACCTCCGGACCGGCCATGGTCAGGGTCGGCCACGGTCCGGACCCGTCACGGGTGTCCAGCCAGGAGCGGTCGTGGGCGATCACCCGGTGCTGAACTCCGTCGGACGACCAGACCACCGGGCCGAGGCCGGGTGTGTCGGACGGGCCCACGACGACCGCGCCGGCGCCGTCGCCGAAGAGGAAGGCGCTGCCCCGGTCCGCCGAATCGACGATGTCACTCATCCGCTCCGAGCCGATGACCACGACGAACCGGGCCTCGCCCGAGCGGACGACGGAGCCGGCCAGCGCCAGGCCGTAGGAGAAGCCCGAACAGGCCGCGCCGACGTCCATGGCCGCCGCCTGGGTCCCCAGCAGGTGGGCGACGCGCGGGGCCGCGGGCGGCACCTGCTCGAGAAAGGAGGTCGTGGCCAGCAGGACGAGGCCCACGTCGCCCGGGTCGGTACCGGCCTGGGCCAGCGCCTTGCGGGCCGCTTCCGCCCCCATCATGACGACGGTCTCGTCGGAGCCGGCGAAGTGCCGTGTGACGATGCCGGAGCGGCGGCGGATCCACTCGTCGCTCGAATCGATGCGCGCGCAGATCTCGTCGTTGGTCACGACCCGCGACGGCCGGTACACGCCGGCGCCCTGGATCCTCGCATGGGCAGGACCCGCGGCTGTGCGAAGACGCGCCATCACGCCTCCCGGCCGGACGGGACCAGGCGGGTCAGTTCACCGTCCTGGTAGAGCGAGCCACATGCCCGCCGCTGTACCTTGCCGCTGGAGGTCTTCGGCAGCTGGCCGCGGCGTACGACGACGATGTCGTCCGGTGTGATCCGCTGTTCCGCCCGTACCGCTTCGCGCACGCGCTCGCACAGACCATCGGCGCCCAGGGCCGCCAGGACCCGTCCGCCGGCCTCGACGACCACCACCAGTCGTTCGCGCTCCCCGTCGTCGAGCGAGAAGGCGGCCGCACAGTTGGGTTGCAGCCCCGGCACGGCGCGCTCGGCGGACAGTTCGATGTCCTGCGGGTAGTGGTTGCGGCCCCTGCGGATGATGACGTCCTTCATCCGCCCGGTGACGTACAGGTCGCCGTCATACAGAAAGCCGAGGTCGCCGGTGCGCAGGTGCGGGGTGGCGTCATCGGGGTCGTCGGCGACGCGGGCACGGAAGGTGTCCTCGCTGGCGGCGGGGCGGCCCCAGTAGCCGTCCGCGACGCACGGTCCGGAGATCCAGATCTCCCCCACATGGCCCGGCGTGCAGGGCTGCCGGGTGACGGGGTCCACGATACGTACGTGAGTGCCGGCGACATCACGTCCGCTGCCAACTGCCGGGACGGCGCTGTCGGTGCGTTCCCCGACGGGTTGCGCCCTGCCCTCCCGGAGTGCTTCGGCGGACAGCCACAGCACCATGGGCTCACGGTCCGCCCGGGTGCCGGTGGCCTTGAGGGTGTTTTCCGCGAGCCCGTAGGCGGGGCACATGGCCATCGGGTCGAAGCCATGAGGGGCGAACGTGTCGGTGAAGGCCCGGACCACGCTCCACCGCACGGGCTCGGCGCCGTTGACGGCCACTCGCCAGCTCGACAGGTCGCCCACGCCTGCGGTCATGCCGCTTTCCGCGGCCCGCACGCACAGTTCGTAGGCGAAGCTCGGTGCGGCCGAGTGGGTGCCGCCGAACCTGGACAGCGCCTCCAGCCAGCGTGCGGGTCGGCGGATGAAGGACTCAGGGGCCATCAGGTACGAGGGAATGCCCGCCCACAGCGGCAGGACGACACCGAACAGCATCCCCATGTCGTGGAAGAGCGGAAGCCAGTTCACCACGGTTCCACGGGGCTCGCACGGCCAGAGTTCATCGGTTTCGACCACGTTGGCGAGGAAGTTCGCGTGGCTGACCATGACGCCCTTGGGGTGCCCGGTGGAACCGGACGTGTACTGGAGCAGCGCGATGTCCTGGGGGTCGGGCAAGCGTTCCGGCGTACCGGGGTCTCCTGTGTGGAGCGCGCCCGGGTCATCGGTGGCCACCAGGTCGAGCCCGTCGAGGGCGGGCAGGTCGGCGAAGCGCTCGCGCAGGTCGCGGATGACGTCGGTCGTGGTCAGGACGGTCGAGGTGCCGGCGTCGTCAGCGATACGGCGTAGCCGCTCCACCTCGGCGCGACGACGTGGCGGCTGGACCGGGGCGCCCGCCACCCGGCCGTACATGCAGCCGAGCAACGTCCGCACGAACTCCAGGCCCGAGGGATACATGAGGACAGCGTTACGGCCTGTGAGCCCCGCGGCGCTGAGCGTCGTGGCCCGGCGACACGCCGCCTCGTGGAGTTCCCCGTAGGTCAGCGACTCCGTGGCGTCCTCGCCGTCCTTCAGGAAGACATAAGCGGTTCTGTCCGGCTGCCGCTCGCCACGGTGCCACAGGGCATCGGGAAGAGTGCGGAAGTCGACATGTCGTACCGGCGGGGCCGTGGTCACGTTTCAGAGCTCCCTGGAATCGGGGCCGGCGGTGAGACCGCGCAGCGGGTTGAGCCGGTCCTCCCCGATCCGGCCGCGCAGTTCGGGGTCGGTCACCCCGAGCCCGGGTTCCGGTGCCATGCAGAGCACCGCGACCTTGCCCACCTGCCGGCTGGTCTGGACGATCCGGCACGCCTCGGCGCCCGCGGCGAGCGGATAGACGGCCGACATGGCCGGGACGACGGCGCCGCTCTCGAACAGCCGGTTGGTGGCCTGCTGCTCCTCGTAGTTGGCTCCGTGGCTGCCGACGATCTTCTTGAGCTTCATCCACAGGTATCGGTTGTCGAAGGTGTGCAGGTAGCCGGAGCTGGACCCGCAGGTCACCACGGTGCCGCCGCGTCGTGCCACGATCACGGAGAGCCCGAAGGTGACGCGGCCGGTGTGCTCGAACACGATGTCAGGTTCCCGGCCGGCCTTCTCGACGACGAGCTTGGCGAGCTTCCTGCCGGTCTCGAGGACGAGCCGGGGGTCGTCGGCCATCTCGTCGGTGATGCCCAGCTCGGTGCGGTTGATCACCAAGTCGCAGCCGAGGGCGCGCACCGCCGCCTCTTTCTGCGCGGAGCTGACGACAGCCACCGGGATGCCGCCGCCGTTCTTGACGAACTGGATGGCGTACGAGCCGAGGCCCCCGGAGGCCCCCCAGATCAGGACGATGTCGCCCTGCTTCATATGGGCTCCGCGGTCGCTGACGAGCATCCGGTAGGCGGTTGACGCACACAGGGGGTTGACCGCGGCCTCCTCCCACGTCAGGTGGGCGGGCTTGGGCAGCAGTTGGGTGGACCGGACGATCCCGTACTCGGCCAGGGCGCCGAAGTTGGTCTCGAATCCCCAAGCCCGTTGTTCGGAGCCGAGCATGCCGTCACCGTGAGTTTCGGGCTGCTGGTCGTCGACGTGCACGGGGTGGACGGTGACGTGGTCGCCCGGCTTCCAGCGCCGTACGCCGGTGCCGACGCGTACCACGACGGCGGAGCAGTCGGAGCCGAGCACGTGGTAGGGCTGGTCGTGGCGTGCCGCCCAGCCGCCCTGCCGGGCGTTCTGCTTGAGGAAGTGGAAGGTCGGGATCGGCTCGAACATGGCCGACCAGACCGTGTTGTAGTTGATGGAGCTGGCCATCACCGCGACGAGGACCTCGTCGGGCGCCAACTCCGGCATGGGAACCTGGCCGAGACGCAGCGACTTGCGGACGTCCTTGTCGGCCACCCCCTTGAACATGTCGGTGTCCTCAGCCCGCAGATGCAGGGCCAGGTAGGTGGCGGGCACCGGGGCGGCCTCGATCTCCGTGGCGGACGCGCCGTCCAGCACGGCTCGGGACAAGCTGCTCATGTCTGTCTCCTGTTGGCGCGGGGTCCTCCCGACGCACGGGTCCGTGATCGCGAAGCACGTTGTCGTGATCTTGTTGACGGTGTCTGGCCGCTCCGGGGATCCGTTACCGGGACGCGCCGGTTACGTGCAGCAGGGCGCGGGCCGCCAGGCGGTAGCCGTACGCGCCCAGGCCGACCACGAGCCCGGAGGCCAGCGGGGCGATGATCGATTCGTGCCGGAACTGCTCCCGCGCCCACACGTTGCTCAGGTGCACCTCGATCCACGGGTGCTCGTAGCTGGCGAGCGCGTCGCGCAGGCTCCAGCCGGCGATCATGAGAGCGCCTGGGTTGACCACCGCGCCGACGCTGTCGGGGCCGTGTTCGTGGATGGCGCTCACCAGTTCACCCTCCGAGTCCCGTTGCAGGGACAGGACCTTCCAGCCCTGCTCGCTCACCTCGTCGGCGACCGCCTGCTCGATGTCGGCCAGGGTGTCGGTGCCGTAGATCGCCGGCTCGCGGCGGCCCAATATGCCGAGGTTGGGCCCATTCAGCAGGAGCATCGTGCTCATGTGTCACCTTGCCGTTCGAAGAGTCCGAGCCACCGCATCCAGTCCGTCGTTCATCGGCCGGAAGTGCCCCCGAGCCGCCGGGCCACCAGATCGATGACCTCGGCCGCGCGGTCAGCGAGGAACGAGCAGCGTCTCGTCGGTGCCGCCGAGCGCCCTCGTCTCGGCCGGGAATTCAGGGTCGGGCGCCGTATGTATCCGCCCATCGCGATAGCGGGACGGCGCAAGCCGCACGGTGCTCTGCGGCGCGGGGTGCGAGACACTCACCCATTTCTCGAACTGCGCCGTTGCTTGAGTCATACCGGACGAGCTCCTCGCGGCTGGTGAGGCGGAGTAGCGGAAGCCTAGGTTCGCGCCGGAGACACCCGGTATCCCCAGATTTGATAGTCCAGCCCCTCGAGCGGCACGAACGCCGGTACGCCTGGTTAGTCTTGCGCCGTTCCCAGTACGGCAGTTGCGCCTGCCCCAGCCACCCTGCGATGAAGGGTTCCCCGTGCCCGAGACGTCACCGCACAAGCCGCCCGCCAGCGCGGGCCCCGAGACGGACGCAGATGTGATCGTCGTCGGTGACGGACCGGTCGGGGCCACGCTAGGGGTCCTGCTGGCCCAGCGCGGCCGGCAGACCGTGATCCTGGAACGGCGTCGGCGCCCCTATACCCTGCCCCGGGCGACCAGCTTCGACGGCGAGACCGCGCGCCTGCTCGCCGGCTGCGGGACGGGCCCGGACCTCAGCCGGGTCAGCGAGCCCGCCACCGGATACCAGTGGCGCTCGGCCGACGGTGAGATCCTCCTCGACGTCGCCTTTCGCGCGCAGGGCCCGTACGGGTGGCCTGACGCCAATACCATGCACCAGCCCGCCCTCGAGGAACTACTGGCCGAGCGGGCGGCCGCGTTGCCCGGTGTGACGGTGGTGCGGGGCCGCCAGGTCGTGGGAATCGAGGAGCGAGCCGACCGGGTCACGGTGACGGCCGAAGACGAGGTGGGCGCAACCCACACGTACACCGCGCGGTGGGTAGTGGGCTGCGACGGCGCCAACAGCTTCGTCCGTGATCACCTGGACGTGCCGGTCACCGACCTCGGATTCTCCTACGAGTGGCTGCTGTGCGATGTGAAGCTGCACGAGCCGAGTGAGTTCGTCCCGACCAACATTCAGATCTGCGACCCGGCCAGGCCGACCACCTTGGTCGGTAGCGGTCCCGGGCATCGGCGCTGGGAGTTCATGCGGCTGCCCGGCGAGCGGGCCGCGGATCTCAACCGGACGGAGACTGCCTGGCGACTCCTCGCCCCGCACGGGGTGACCCCCGACACCGCGACGCTCTTGCGCAGCACCACCTACATCTTCCAATCCCAGTGGGCTGAGCGCTGGCGAGCAGGCCGGGTCCTGGTGGCCGGAGACGCGGCCCATCTGATGCCGCCGTACGCCGGGCAGGGCATGTGCTCGGGCATCCGCGACGTCGTCAACCTGGCGTGGAAACTGGACCTGGTGCTCGGGGGCATCGCCCCGGAGTCGCTCCTCGACACCTACACGGACGAACGCCGCCCGCAGGTACGCGAGTCGATTCTGTCCTCGGTCCAGCTGGGCCGGATGATCTGCGTGACGGACCCCGTGGCCGCAGCCGACCGTGATGCCACGATTCTGGCGAGGCGCCGTGGCCGCGGTCCTGCGGTCCCGGACCTGGCGCGGCCCCTGACGGAGGGACTCCTTCGACGCGGTACGGACGGTTCGCCCGTGTCCCCGGCCGGCGAGACGGTCCCTCAGGGCCTGGTACGTGGTCTCAGGGGCACCGGCCTGTTCGACGACGTGGTCGGCCGCGGCTTCGTCCTGCTGCTGACAGAGGGCGCGGATACCGGCCTCGACGCAGAGCAGTCGGCATTCCTGACGAGCCTGGGCACGCACGTGGTGACCCTGCTCCCCGGGGACGGGACGCCCCAGAACATGTCGGTGGCCGACGTGGGCGGCGTCTACCGTGCCTTTCTCGAACGCCACGGGGCCGAAGCGGTATTGATCCGCCCGGACTACCACGTGTACGGGGCGGCCTCGGGACCGGGGGCCGCAGCGGTCCTGGTGGACGACCTGCGGGCCGGCATGGGTGCGGGCGTTCCGGGACACAGCCACCAAGCCCTGACCGAGCGGCGTCGGGGCTAGGGTCTGTCGTCAAAGGGGGCGCCCGGCCGCGAGCAGGGGGCACCTCCCAGCGGTAGCCGGGGGAGGCTGGTGCGGTCGATCGCAAGGCGGAGCGTCGCCCTCGTACTGGGCGTACTCGGGTGACGCGACAACGCGGCGAGCGGCCGTGCCAGGCGTCGGGAGCAGGGCGCCCCCTTGGACGACAGGCCCTAGGCGGGGTGACCGGACTGTTCCTGCACCCGCTGCCGGAGCTCACGCTTGAGGACTTTGCCGTTGGCGTTGCGCGGCAGCACCGGTACGACCTCGAGGCGCGTCGGCTGGTAAGCCTCGGCCATGCCCTGGGCCGTGAGGTACGTGCGGAGCTGTTCGAGCGTCGGGGGCGGGCCGGCGGCGACGATGACCGCGCATCCGGTCTCCTTGCCGACCGCGTCGAAGTAGCCGACGATCGCGACGGCCGCGACGGCCGGGTGCTCGAGCACCTGGGCCTCGACGTCGACGACCGGGATCATGAAGCCGTCGCCGATGCGGTCCGCGACCCGGCCGACGTGCCGGATCCCGCCGCGGCCGTCCGGCACGACCAGGTCGCCGGTGTCGAGCCAGCCGTCGTCGCGGTCGCAGAGAATCTCGACCGCGCCGGTGTCCAGGCCGACGTACGCCACACAGACCCCGGCGCCACGCACATACAGCACGGCGGGGTTCGCCTTGCTGACCTCGCCGTCGGCGCGCAGGTCGATCTCCGCAGCCGGCCCGGGACGCCCGTCACTGTGGGCGGCCCAGTCCGGCGGGTCGCTCGGGCGCGTCCAGGTCCCGACCGACAGCTCGGTCATGCCGTACGTGGCCCGCAAAGCCACGCCCAGCTCCTCGTACACCTCCCGAACCAGCTTCGGCGGGATCGGCGCGCCCTCCGAGAACAGATACCGCAGCGACGACGTGTCGTTACCGGCGGCGACCGCGGACCGCACGATCATGTCGATGAACGACGCGGCGGCGGTGATGATGCTCACCCGCGCCTCCGCGACGATCTCCGCGATCCGGCCGGGCGCCCACTTGTCGAACAGCACCGCCCGGCTACCGCTGAGCACAGGAGACACGAGAGAGACGGTGATGCTGAGGATGCTCGTCAGACTGTGCGGCGTGTAGGACGCCTCCGAGCCGCTGATCCGCTCCTCGCCGACGATCGCGCCGGCCGCGGCCGACATCGTGTTGGAGGTGTGCAGCACACCCTTCGGCTCCCCCGTCGTCCCGGCGGTGAACAGCACCAGAGCCACCTGGTCGGGATCCACCGGTTCGTCCAGTGGCATCGGGTACTGCCGCGCCCACGGCGTGCGCTGGAAGTGGTCTTGAAAATCCATCTCGCCAGGACCGGCATCGCGACCGGCGACCACCCGATGCCGCAGGTGCGGCAGGCGTTCCGCCATCTCGGCAAGCGCCCCGGCATAGTCGTAGCCATACCAATCCCCGACCGTCACCATGACCGTGACGCGCAGCTGAGCCAGCAGCTTCTCCAGCTCCCGGCCGCGCAGCGCCGCGGTGACCGGGGCGACCACCGCACCGGTACGCATGACGGCCAGGATCAGCGCGCTGGTCTCCCACCAGTTCGGCAACTGGACGGCGACGACCTGGCCCGGCCCCACACCGAGCGCGCGCAACGCCGACGCGAACTGCTCGACCTGATCGGCATACCGCGACCACGACAACGTCTCGGTGGTGCCGTCCGCGCGATAACCGATGACGGCGATCTCGCCGGGCCGCTCCCGGCGGTGCCGATGCAGATCCGTCAGGAAGTGCTCAGCGCGCCACTGGCCCTCCCGCCGATATCCCTCGATGGCTTCGGCGGACGGCCGGACGGCGGTGGGTGGCCACAGCGGATCCTGGATGTCGGCGAAGACGGACTGACGTTCGTACATTCATGCCTCCTCTTGATGAAGAGCGGGGGGTGTCGTAGATGCGGCGCCGCGTGTGTCCCCGCGAACCGGGGCAGCGGCAGCCACAGAAGGTACGGCTCCGTCAGTGACGGCTCGGGCCAGCAGGACCGCGCCTCGGAGGGAGGAAAGGCCACCCAGGCGCGCCGGAGCGACGGTTGGGGCGGGGCGGCCTGGGCGCGACATGGGTGTCAGGTGGGTGGCTATGCGGTCGACCAGGTTGTCGATGCCTGCCGTGAATCCGCCTCCGATCACGGCGAGGCCGGGGTGCAGCAGTTCGGTGACCCCCATGATGGCGGTGGCCAGGGCCTGGCAGGTGCCGTCGATCGCGGCCGTAGCCCATGGGCGGGCGGTACGGAGGGCTTCGCGCAGCTCTTCGTAGGTGACCGGCTCACCGTGGAGTTCGCGGGCCCGGGCCAGAGTGGCCGGGCCCGAGGCGATCGCCTGGAGGCAGCCCTGGCGGCCGCAGACGCACACGGGGCCGCCCAACGCGACGACCAGATGGCCCAGTTCGAAGGAGCCCCGACCCGGGCCGGGGCAGAGGCGCCCGCCCAGGACCAGGCCGCCGCCGATGCCGGTTCCGACGCCGATGTAGAGCAGGTTGGCGCAGTCGGCCGCCGCGGCCTCGGCGAGGGCGGCCACGTCGCCGTCGTCCGCCCATGCGATGGCCGCTCCGGGCACGAGGGCGCGCAGCGCGGGACCGAGGGCGAGGCCGGTCCAGGACGGTCGGCTGGGCCAGGAGGTGACCCGCTCGCCAGGGCCCACCGTGGCGGGGACGGCGACCCCCACGGCCTGGAAACCGTCACCGGTCCGGGCCGCCAGGGCGGCGACGCCGTCCGACAGCAGGGCCAGGTCCCGGTCCGGTCCGCCCTGGTCGTTCGGCCAGAGGAATGTGTGCTCCTCGGTGCGTCCGTCCGCCGACTCGGCGCGCAGGGCGACCTTGGTGCCCCCTATGTCGATGCCGAGGTGCCAGGACGGCGGTGCGGCTGCCACTGGCGGTTCAGTGGCCGGGCAGGGCCGGGCAGAGGGCAAGCAGGTCGGCGGGCCACCGCAGGACGACATCGGGGTCGGCGGCAAGCAGTTCGGCCCCTTCCTGGCAGCCCCACAGCGCGGCTACGGCGGTGACGTCGGCGCCGTGGGCGCTGGCCAGGTCGGTGGGGGCGTCGCCGATCATGATGGCCCGCTCCGCCGGAACCTCGAGGAGTTCGAGTGCGCGTCTGATGATGTCAGGGGCGGGCTTGGGCCGGGGCACCTCGTCGGAGCCGATGACGTGGGCGAAGTACGGGAGCAGGCCGAGGACATCGAGCAGGGACCGGGCGCGCTCGCCTGCCTTGCCGGTGGCGATGGCCAGCCGGAGGCCGCGTTCGTTCAGCGTCCGCAGGACGTCGACGACACCGTCGTACACCTGGACGCGGTCGGCGAGCCGGTAGCTCTCGCGGACGAAGGGCTCTTCCATCTCCAGCGGAAGGCCCATGATCCGCATGATGTCGGGAAAGTAGCGGCCCTGGTGGCGCCGGTACTCCTCGAAAGGTGCCTCGCCGGTGCCGACGACCTCGGCGTACGCCAGGGAGAACGCCTCACCCATCACCTCGAAGCTGTCGACGACGACCCCGTCGAGATCGAAGATGACAGCGTGTCTGGGGACCGGGGGGCGCTGTTCGATGGTCGGTGCGGCATGGAATTCCGGCCCTCTGGTCATGCGATCCTCACCTCTTTGTGGGCGGTGAATTCGGACGCGTGATCCACAGGTGGGGCAGCGCGCGCCGATGCATAGAAGCTCTCGATCAACCGGACGGTGCTGCGGGCCTGGGCGACGGCCTGGCCCCGTCGGCCCGGGTCGGCCAGGAGCCGGGCGAGGCCGTCGAGCTGGCGACCGTACTCAATGCCGATGGGTTCGGCGGCCAGTGGGATCCGCTGTGTGGAGCCATCCTGCGTGAGGGTGAGCACCGATTCGGGAGCCCGGTTCGGGCTGAAGCCGAAGGTGCAGTGCAGCCGTGCCGTTCCATCGCTGCCCTCGATGGTGATGACGGAGCCGTCCAGCGCCTCGTGTGAGGCCCAACTGGCCCGCAGCGAGACAGAGATACCGTCCTCGCGGACCAGGAAGCCGCGGGCGGTGTCCTCGACGTCGCCGGTCGGGGCGTCGCTGAGCTGGTCCTCACGCCACGTGGCGGACCAGGCTCTGCTGCTGACGAAGTCGTCGGAGATCGAGCCGATCACCTGGGCGACGGGGGCGGGGCCGAGGAGGAAGGCGAGGACGTCGAGAAGGTGCCAGCCGAGGTCGACGAGCGCACCGCCACCGGCCCTGCTCCGCTGGGTGAACCAGCCGCCGGGCTGCGGCACTCCGCGCGCCCTGACCCAGGACAGGTCGGCATGGCGGATCCGGCCGAGCTGGGGAAGCAGCCCGGAGAGCTCGCGGATGTCGCCGCGGTGGGCGGCGGCACTGCCGGCGAGCAGCACCGCGCCGTTGCCTTCGGCCGCGGCGAGGGCGTCGGCCTCGGCAGTGGTGAGGCAGACCGGCTTCTCCAAGAAGACGGAGATCCCTCGACGGAGCAGGGCGGCCGCAACCTCGGCATGCAGATGGTTGGGTACCGCGACGACGGCGATGTCGACCGTGCCGGGATCGAGGGCGTCCACGGTGGGGTGGGCGCGCAGGCCGGTGGCCACAGCGGCCGCCCGGGAGTCCGGGTCAGGGTCGACACCGGCGACCACCTCGAAGTCCTTGTGCTCGCGCAGCAGTCTGAGCCACAGGTCGCGGCCCGCCCAGCCGAGCCCGACGACGGCAGCCCGGACCCTCACCGTGCGGCCACGGCGTCGGCGATGATCTCGGCTGTGGTGTGGAGGGCCTCCTCCGAGGCGAGCAGCACTCGATGGTGCAGCCAGATGCAGTCGGTGCTGATCGCCTCGGTGTGCGGGCAGCTTTCGGCGAGCTTGTCGACGGTGGTGTCGGGCGCGGCCGTCTCCCAGAACGCGTCGGTGCGGTAGATCGCCCGGAAGGCGGCGAAGGCGGGCAGGCCGGCCTCGACGAGCGTGTCGACGAGGGCGTTGCGGGCCTCCTCGGATATGCCGGGGATCCGGAACATCGCCATGTAGTGGGAGTTCCGGTCGGCGCGCGGGTCGCTGCCCTGGGGTACGACGCCGTCGATCTCACCGAGCAGCCGGGACAGCAGCGTCCAGCGCTGATCGCGGAGCGTGATCTGGGCGTCGAGGCGGCCCAGCTGGGCGCGGAGCACGGCCGCGGAGAACTCGTTGAGCCGCATGTTGGTGCCGGCGGTCTGGTGCATGTATCGGCGGTCGGTACGTGACCGGCCACAACTGTGCCGCAGGAACGCGGCCTCGTAGGTCTCCTCGTCGGGCAGGAGCAGCGCACCGCCCTCGCCGGCGGTCATCAGCTTGCCGTTCTGGAAGCTGAACGAGGCGACCGTACCCAACTCGCCCACCCGTTTGCCCTGCCAGCGGGCACCGTGTGCGTGGGCGGCGTCCTGGAGAAGAGGCACACCGGTGTCGCCGGAGAGTTCGCCGAGCGCGTCCATGTCGGCGATGAGCCCCGCCATGTGCACAGGCATGATCGCCTTGGTGAGGGGGGTGACGGCGGAAGCCGCGGCAGCCACGTCGATGTTGTAGGTATCGAGATCGACGTCGACGGGGACGGCAACCGCTCCCAGCCGCTGAGCGGCCTGGGAGGAGGAGATGAAGGTGAAGGCCGGCACGATGACCTCGGTGCCCGGCCCGACGCCCAGACACTGCAACGCCAACTCCAGGGCGTGGGTGCCGTTGGTGACGGCCAAAGCGTGTGGGGCACCGTGGAAGTCCGCGAACTCACTCTCGAAGGAGTCCACCTCCGAGCCTCCCATGCGCCACCACTGGCCCTGCTCCAGGGCCCGGATCAGGCCGGTGCGCTCGCCGTCGTCGTACTGCGGCCAGGTGGGGAACTCTGGTGTCCGTCGCGCGTTCATGCGTCTCCAAATCTTCATTTCGAACATTTCTCGGCCGATGGCCGACGGACGGCATAGAGCGGGGCGGGGCACATGGCCGGATGTGCGACGTTCACGGTAGGCACCGCTCTTACCGCCCCACATCCCCCGGCTTGGTAGCCGTCCGCCCGGATGTGGGCCGACTGGACGTGCGAGTGTGGCCGGTGCGGGCGTCAGCCGGTCCCGGGTGGGGTTTCATGATTTCTCGGGTTCCGAGAGCCTGTGTCGGTGACCGGCCGGACAGCGGCAGCGAGCAGATCGGCGACGGTGTAGGCGAGCTCGATGACCTGCTCCTCGTTCAGGCGGGGGTCGCAGGCGGTACGGAAGCGGGCCGAAAGGTCGTCCTCACCCAGGCCGCAACCCCCGCCCAGGCACTCGGTGACGTCCTGGCCTCGCCGTGCGCTGCCCCTGATGAGCGCGTCATGCCAACGGATCTCCTGTTCCGTGGAAGTGTGCCGGCTCGACGAGTCGGCCGAGTGGCTGCCGTGGCATGTGCTCCAGGACATCGGCGACGACTTGTTCGGATACGTCGTGGACCAGCTCCGCGCCGCTGGGGCCGTCGAGGACGAACGCGAGGCCGGTGAGCGCCTTCTTGTCCCTGCGCATCAGGCGGATCAGCTCAGCCGTCTCGATCTCCTCGGGCAGCGCGGCCGGCAGGCCGTAGAACTCGACGACCTCCCGGTGCTCCGCCACCCGCGCGGGGCCGATCCGGTCCAGAGCGCCGGCGAGCAGGCCCGCGAAAATCGTGCCCACAGCGACGGCCTCGCCGTGCCGAAGCGCAAAGCCGGTGGCGGATTCCAGCGCGTGGCCCAGGGTGTGGCCGTAGTTGAGGATGTGCCGCAGACCGGTGTCGCGCTCATCGGCCGAGACGACGCCGGCCTTGAGCGTCACACTGGCCGCGATACGCTCCGTGAGGCCGAGCTCGCGCAGGTCGCCGGCGCCGATGAAATGGCAGCGGGCGATCTCGCCCAAGCCGTTGAGCATCTCGCGCCGGGGCAGGGTGGACAGGTACTCGGTGTCGCACAATACGGCGGCAGGCTGCCAATAGGCGCCCACCAGGTTCTTACCGGAGGGCAGGTTGACCGCCGTCTTACCGCCGACGCTCGCGTCGACCTGCGCCAGCAACGTCGTCGGCAGATGCACCACTGGCACGCCCCGGTGGTACAGGGCGGCGGCCAGGCCGACGACATCGGTGGTGGTTCCGCCCCCGCAGGAGACGACCGCGTCGTTGCGGGTGAGGCCGAAGCGTACGAACTCCGCGCACAGCGCCTCGACGGTGGCGAGGGTCTTGTCCCGCTCACCGTCGCGGGCAGGCAGCAGCAGGGTCTCCACGCCAGTGTCGGGCACCCATTCCGCGGGCCGGGCTGACACGACGGCGACCCGCCGGGCGCCGAGGCCCTGGATCACTTCGGCCAGCGAGGAACGCACCCCCCGGCCGACCAGCACCTCGTACGAACGGTCGCCGATGCTTACCGGTATTCGGCCTCTCACGCCGTCTCGCTCTCTCATTCATGGTCTGTTTCATACGGGGCGGCGCGGCGGCGGCAATGTCATCGTTCGTACCCGACGATAGGTGCGGACTCTCCCCAGTAAGTAGTCATGATCTCGATCAGCTCTGCTTCATCACGTACGTGCTTCACCGTCTCCTCGCCCCCGATGATGGACCTGAAGAGATTGGCGACGAGGGTCACCTGCCCGTTCTCCACACCGCGTCGCCGCTTCCGCGGCACCACAGGGTCCGCGTCGGGCGGCAGTTCTTCTCGCCACGTATTCCAATCGGAAATGGCACGATCTTTGATTTTCATCCGATATGCGTCACGCCAATCCCTGCCCTTTGGCTTGTATTGAAGGACGCGCCACTCGCCCCGCGTGGCCAAGCGGAACTCCGTGCCCATCTGAACCACGCTTCCCGCCTGTTCATCGATACGCAGGGGCTCCGTGATGGCCACGCTTCCGTGCCCGACGTCGACGAGCCAATCCACGTCGTCTATACGGACACGGACAGCCATGTGCTCGATCTCGGAACCCCACTGGCCGCCGGGGAGAGCCGTGCTGGCGGAATTCACGTGCGCATCGAATCCCATCTCGACAAGGAGACGATGGAAGAGGAAATTCAACTCGAAACAGACTCCGCCCCGTTTCATCACCGCTTCGAATACGCGGGGCATGTCAAAATCCTCGTACGGCTGATGCAGAATGTAACCGGTGTCGTAGGGGAGGCTACAGAGATGCAGCCACTGAAGTTCCGCCAGGGTCTGAAGGTTCGGAATGCCGGATCCTTCGTAACCTATACGCTGAAGATAGTCTTTTTTGACGAACACGCCGAACTCCACTTCATCCGAGAAGGAAACAACGTTTACATTGGCTCTGGTCCAGCTCCGCACCTGTGCGCGAAGGTTCCGGCTAGTCCACGTCGAGTTCGAAGCTCTCCAGCAGCGCCTCGACAGCCAGGTCCACCGTGGGGCAGTCGAAGGCGAAGGTGGACGGGATGCGGAGGCCGGTCAGCGCCGACAGCCGGTTCGCGAGCTCGACGGCGGTCAGCGAGTCGAACCCGAGGTCGAAGAAGGACAGGTCCAATCCGATCTGGTCCGGCGACAGGTGGCCGAGGATCGCGGAGACCTCGCGCTGGACCAAGTCGGCCAAGATCTTTCCGCGCTGGTCGGGGGACGCCTCGGCCAGCCGCCCTGCCAGCCCGCCGGCCCCGGAAGCCCCGTCACTGGCGGCCCGCCGACCCACGCGGACGAGGCCGCGCAGCAGCGGGGCGACAGATGCGGAGTCGGTCTGGTCCCGCATTGCCTTGAGGTCCATCTTCGCCAGGACCAAGGCAGCGCTGCGATCGGACAGCGCAAGGTCGAACAGCTCCATGCCCTCTTGTGCGGTGAACTCGATCATGTTGAGCCGGTCGAAGCGCTTCAGGTCGACCTCGGCGAGCTTGTCCACTATGCCGGACACCTGGCCCCACCATCCCCACACCAGTGAGGTCGCCGGCAGTCCGCAAGCGCGACGGCGTTCAGCGAGCGCGTCGAGGAAGGAGTTCGCGGCGGCATAGCTGCTCTGGCCCGCTGAACCGAAGATCCCCGCGATGGAGGAGTACAGGACGAAGACGGCAAGGTCGAGATCGCGCGTGAGTTCGTCCAGGATCTGTGCCGCGTCGGCCTTGGGACGGAGCACCGTGTCGAGCCGTTCGGGCGTCAGGGAGGTGACCACACCGTCATCCAGCACCCCGGCTGCGTGGATCACGCCGGTGAGCGGGGCGTCGTGGGGAACAGAGGCCAGCAGCGCGGCCACGGAGTCCCGATCGGAGACGTCGCACGCGACGATCCGGACGTTCGCGCCGAGTTCCGTGAGTTCGGCCTCCAGCTCGGCCGCGCCCGGTGCGTCCGGTCCTTGCCGGCTCGCCAGGAGCAGACTCCTGATCTTGTGCTCGGTGACCAGGTGCCCGGCCGCCAGGCGACCCAGCGAACCCGTACCGCCGGTGATCAGAACCGTACCCCCGGGGTTCAGCGGACGGCCCTGGGCCTCGGCGGGCGAGGCCCTGACGAGCCTCGGCACCGCCACCGAGCCCGACCGAAGTGCCGCCTGCGGTTCCCCGGCCGCGAGCACATCGGGCAGGCGCCGGGCCGACGCCTCCGTGCCGTCCGTGTCGACCAGGATGATGCGGCCCACGTTCTCGGACTGCGCCGCACGCAGCAGGCCGGCGGCCGTCGCAACCGCGAGATCGGGAGCCGGGTCCCCATCCCGGACGGCCGCCCCGGAGTGTGTGAGAGCGAGGAGAACAGTGTCCTGGAAGGCGGGCTCCGCCAGCCACGCCTGGACGGCCTCCAGCACCCGCCCGCTGAGGTCCCGGGCCGCGTCGGGGTCCGTACGTCCATCGCCGGCCACATCGAGCAGGAGCACACGCGGGGCCGTTGCGGCCACGGCACGGACGTCCTCGGCAGTCGTCACGCGTACGGCCTTCAGCTCGTCGTCCACGCTCCTGACGGAGATGGGCTCCCAGGCCACCCGGAACATCTGGTCCTTGGCCGCGCCTGAGCCGACGCGCAGCAGTTCCGGGACCACGGGGCGCAGGACCAACGAGTCGACCGAAGCCACGGGTGTGCCGGAAGTGTCGGCCAGGTGCAAGCGGATCGTGTCGGGGGCGAGCGGGGTGAGGTGCACCCGCAGCGTGGAGGCTCCGTCGGCGTGCAGCCTGACGTCGCGCCAGACGAACGGCAGAGCCAGCTTCGGGCTCTCGTCGCTCAGATCGGGGCGGAAGAGACTGGTGTGCATGGCCGCGTCCAGCAGGGCCGGGTGCAACCCGTACTCATCGGCCTTGCCCGCCGACTCCGGCAGTGAGACCTCGGCGAACACCTCCTCGCCACGAGTCCAAGCCGCACGCATTCCCTGAAAGGCTGGACCATAGTGGTATCCCGCCTCTGCCAAGTGGTCGTACGCGTGGGCGAACGCGTCCGGGTCGACCGCGGTGGCGCCGGGCGGCGGCCACTGGGTGAGGTCGAACTCGGCCTGGCCGTCCTCCGGCACCAGGCGCCCGGAGACATGACGGGTCCAGCTCCCTCGCGAGCCGGCTTCCTCCCGGCGGGAGTGAACCTGGACGGTACGGTGGCCGGACTCGTCGGGCTCGCCGACCCACACGCGTACCTGGACGCCGCCGCTCTCGGGCAGCACCAGGGGGCGCTCGATGACCAGTTCGCCGACCAGCCCATAGCCGACCTCGTCCGCGGCACGGACTGCGAGTTCCACGAAGGCCGCTCCCGGCAGGAGGACGACTCCGGCGCCCGCGTGGTCGGCGAGCCAGGGGTGTGTGCGCAGCGACAGCCGGGAAGTGAACAGCACACCGTCCGAGCCGGGGATCTCGGTAACCGCGCCGAGCAGGGGATGGTTCGCCACCTCCAGACCGAGGCCCGGTGCGTCCCCACGGGACTCTGCCGTCTCCAGCCAGTACCGCTGGCGCTGAAAGGCGTACGTCGGCAGGTCTACGGGCCGTTCCCCGCCGCGACCGAGGACGGCTTCCCAGTCGACCCGTACGCCGTGGGTGTACAGGTGGGCCAGCGAGGCGAGGAACCGGCGCGGGCCGCCGTCGTCGCGGCGCAGCGTCCCGGTGACGACAGCCGGTCCGGCCTCGAGGTCCGCCAGCACGTCCTGGACGCTCGACGTCAGCACAGGATGAGCACTGACCTCGATGAACACGCCGTGCCCGTCGCCGACCAGGGACCGGATGGCCGGGTCGAACTGCACGGTCTGCCGCATGTTGCGGAACCAGTGCTCGACGTCGAACTCCGTGGTGTCATGGAGTCGTCCGGTCACCGTGGAGTACAGCGGTACGCGCGAAGGCCCGGCGGAGACCGAGGCGAGGGCCTCCACGAAAGAGTCGTGCAGCACGTCGATCTGTGAGGAGTGTGCGGCGCCGTTGATGCCGCGAATCCTGCGGGCGCGGATGCCGTCGGCTTCGCATCGGGCGAGCAGCTCTTCCAGGGAGGGCAGTTCACCGGTCACCACCACGGAGGCGGGTCCGTTGACCGCGGCGATCTCCAGACCCGGCCACTCCTCGATCAGAATGGAGACGGCCTTGACATCGGCGGTGAGGGACGCCATGCCTCCGCGTCCCACCAGTTCGGCTTCGGCAATCCTGGACCGGTGAACCATGAGGCGGGCGGCGTCGGGAAGGGACAGCGCACCGGCATAGCAGGCAGCGGCGATCTCGCCCAGGGAATGACCCACGACAGCGTCCGGGACGACCCCGCACGCCTCCCACAACGCGGCCAGCGACACCATCAGTGCCCACGACACCGGCTGCAAGACGTCGACGTCTTCAAGAGACCGGGCGCCCTCCACCTGCCGTACCACATCGAGCAGCGACCAGCCGGTGAGCGGGTCGAGCACCTCGGCGCACTCGGTCATCCTGGCTGCGAACACCGGTGAGGCTTCGAGCAGTTCCGCTCCCATTCCCGCCCACTGTGTGCCCTGGCCGGGGAACACGAGGACGGTCCGGCCCACTGTGCTCTCGGCAAATCCCGTGACCACACCGGGCGCGGACTCGGCGCGGGCCACAGCGTCGAGTCCGGCCAGCGCCTCGTCCCGGTCCGCGGCGAGCACGACCGCACGGTCCGGGAGTGGACCCCGGCTCCGCACCAGCGACTGGCCGACGTCGAGCAGGTCCGTTTCTTGACGCTGTGTCAGGAACGAGCCGAGACGGTGAGCCTGGCCGGCAAGACCCGCCTTGCCACGGGCCGAGACGACCAGCGGCACAACCGAGTCGCCCAGCACGCGTGCCTTCTCGTCGGGCAGGTTCCCGGATGTCGGCTCGGTCGCCTGCTCCAGGATGACGTGTGCGTTGGTGCCGCTGGCGCCGAAGCCGGAGACCCCCGCACGGCGAGGACGGCCGACCTCGGGCCACTCGTGCGCCTCGGTCAGCAGCTCGACCGCTCCGGCAGACCAGTCGACCTCGGGCGTCGGCTCGTCCACATGCAGTGTCCGCGGCAGCACACCATGCCGCATCGCCATCACCATCTTGATCACACCGGCGACGCCCGCAGCGGCGCCCGCGTGTCCAAGGTTCGACTTCACCGAACCGAGCCACAGCGGCAGTCCGGGGGCACGGTTCCGACCATAGGTGGTGAGGAGCGCCTGTGCCTCGATGGGGTCGCCGAGTGCGGTTCCGGTGCCGTGCGCCTCGACGATGTCGACGTCGGCCGGCGACAGGCCGCCGGCCGCGAGTGCCTGGCGGATCACCCGCTGCTGCGAGGGCCCGTTGGGCGCGGCGAGTCCGTTGGACGCGCCATCCTGGTTCACCGCGGTGGCCCGTACGACGCCGAGGACCTCACGGCCGTTGCGGACGGCATCGGAAAGCCGCTCCAGCAGCAGGACGCCCACGCCCTCGGCCCAGTTCGTGCCATCCGCGGATGCCGCGAACGCCTTGCACCGGCCGTCCTTCGCCAGGCCCCCTGCACGCGCGGTCAGCACGAAGGCAGTGGGCGTGGCCATCACGTTGGTGCCGCCGACCAGCGCCAGCGACGACTCGCCCGAACGCAGGGACTGCGCCGCCATGTGCAGGGCCACCAGGGACGAGGAGCAGGCCGTGTCGATCGTGACTGCCGGCCCCTCGAATCCGAACGTATAGGAGACCCGTCCCGAAAGGACGCTCGCCAGACCGCCGGTCATCACATAGCCCTCGAGCTCGTCGGGGATGCTGTGGAAAGCGGTCCCGTATTCCTGCCCGGCGGCCATGCCGGCGAACACGCCGACGTTCTTGCCACGCATAGCGGCCGGGTCGATGCCCGCCCGTTCGAACGCCTCCCAAGATGTCTCCAGCATCAGGCGCTGCTGTGGGTCCATGACCATCGTCTCGCTTTGGGAGATGCCGAAGAAGCCGGCGTCGAACTCGCCCGCGTCGTGCAGGAACGCGCCCTCCCGTACGTACGTCGTGCCGGGCCGGTCGAGGTCCGGGTCGTACAGGTTCTCCAGGTCCCAGCCCCGGTTGGTGGGGAACGTCTCGACCGCGGAACGGCCGTCCGCGATCAATTCCCACAACTCTTCCGGCGACGACACCCCGCCGGGGAACCGGCACGCCATGCCGACGATGGCGATCGGCTCGGTGAGGCTGTCGCGGATGCTCTGGACCTCGCTCTCCAGCCGTTCGTTCTCCATCAGTGAAGCGCGCAGTGCTTCGACGACCTTGCTCTCTGAACTGGCCACTGCTATCTCCGTGTTCTGGCGTGCGTCCACTACGGCTTCCGGGCCTTTTCCATCGCCCGCTTCACAAGGTTGTCGACGTCCATCTCCGCGATCAGCGGCCCGGCGTCCTGTTTCGGTTCCGCGGTGTCCGGTGCTGCGGCACTTTCACCACTGGGATGCGCCACCAGGTGCAGGATCTGCTCCATGAGCCCAAGCTCGCGGAACCGGGACAGAGGTGTGGTCGCCAGGGCCCTGCGGATCTCATCCTCCCGGTCCGCCGGCTCGCTGCCATCCTCGGGGCACAGTTCCGCGAGCAGATGGCGCATCATGCGCCGCGGTGTGGGATGGTCGAAGGCGATCGATGCCGGGAGCCGGATCCCTGCGAGCCCGGCGAGTCGGTTACGGAGTTCGACGGCCAGCACCGAGGTGAACCCGACGTCCTGGAAGGCCCGGTCGGGGTCGACCTTGCGTGGTGTCGAATAGCCGAGGACCGCAGCGACCTCGCGCCGCACCAGATCCAGCAGGATCTGCTCCCGCTGAACCGGGGGCGTGGCAGCCAGCTGTCCGGCGAGGCCGCCCTCGCGGGAGGATGCCTGCTGAGCGGCGCGACGGCCGGCCCGCACGAGGCCCCGCAGCAGTGCGTGTACGGGTTCGGAGGCGGCCTGGGCGCGCAGCCCGGCGAAGTTCAGCCTCGCGGCCACGAGCACCGCGTCGTCTGCCCGCAACGCCGCGTCGAACAGCTCCAGACCCTCCTGGGCGGAGTGTGCGACCAGGCCCCACCGGGCCATCCTCCGCTGATCGGCCACGCCCAGGTCCCCGCTGATGCCGGTCCGGTCCCACACCCCCCAGGCAACAGATGTGGCGGGCAGCCCGGCAGTCCGGCGTCGTACCGCCAGCGCGTCAAGATACGCGTTCGAGGCGGCCAGGTTTCCCTGGCCGGAGTTGCCGAACGTTCCGGCGGCTGAGGAGAACAGGACGAAGGCCGCCACGTCCAGGTGGCGGGTCAGCTCGTCCAGGACCAGCGCCGCGTCCGCCTTCGGCCGGAGAACGGCATCGAGCCGCTCCGGCGTAAGGGCAGTGACCACGCCGCCGTCCAGCACACCGGCCGTGTGCACCACGGCAGTGAGCGGCGCGTCCCGCGGTACAGAGGCGATCAGTTCCCCGGCCGCCTCTCGGTCCGCGATGTCGCAGGCGACAATTCGCACGCGGGCACCCAGGGCAGTCAGCTCCGCGTCGAGATCGGCGGCCCCCGGGGCGGCCGGGCCCCGACGACTTACCAGGACCAGACTCCGGATCTTGTGCTCGACGACCAGATGCCGGGCCACCAGCGCACCGAGCGCACCGGTACCACCGGTTATCAGCGCGGTGCCATCGGGGTCGAGACGACGGCCGGTGGAAGCCCGGTCGGTATCGGCGACACGAGCGAGACGCGGGACGAGGACCGCGCCCGATCGGAGTGCGACCTGTGGCTCGCCGGATGCGTGCACATCCGCCAGTACGCCCACGGGCATACGCCCAGGCGCCTCCGTACCCTCGTCCGTGCCGTCCGTACTCACCAGGACGAACCGGTCCGGATGCTCAGCCTGCGCCGAACGCACCAGGCCCCACACCGCGGCAGCCACCGGATCGCTGACATCCGGGGTCACCACCACCAGCCGGCTGCCGTCCAGCGCCGGTTCCGCCAACCACGCCCGCACCAGCTCCAACGCCTGCCCCAGGACCGGCCGAAGCCCGCCCGACAGGTCCATCAGGTCGGCCACCACCACAGCCGTCGGCGTCCCGGCCGACACCAGCGCCGCCAGATCCGCACCTGTGGACACCCACCGGACCTCGGCAGAACCGCCCGAAGACGACACCGCCGACTCCGGCCATTCCATCCGGAACAAGGAATCTCGCAACCCGCGCGATCCCGGAACGGCGCTGAGCTCCTCTGGTGAGATCGAGCGGACCGTAATCGCTGCCACCGACGCGACCGGAGCTCCCGCCGCGTCGGCAAGACGCAGACCGAAGGTGCCAGAGGCGCCCGGCAGGATGTGCACGCGCAGCATCGAGGCGCCGGTGGCGTGCAGGCGTACGTGCCGCCACAGGGTTCGGAGTTCCGGCTCCGAGTACTCCGCAGCCGGTTCGGTCGAGGACCGTGCACCCGCTGCGGCTTCGAGCAGTACGGGATGCAGACAGAACTTGCCGGATTCCGCTGCTTCCTCGGGCAAGGAGACTTCCGCGAAAATCTCCCCGCCCCGTGTCCAGACCGCGTCCAGCCCCTCATGACCGGGCACATCCACCGCCGTGCTGCCCGGCGGTGGCCATTGAGTCAGCTCGAAGTCGGGCAGGCCGCTGTCGGGGGCGATGAGGGCCGTGATGTGGCGGGTCCAGCCCTCCTGCTCAGCCGCGTCCTCGCACCGGGAGTACACATGGGCCCGGCGTTCACCGGACTCGTCCGGTTCGCCGATCTCGATGTGCACTCGCACGCCACCGCGCTGAGGCAGCCGCAAGGGGACCTCGACGTCGAGTTCAGCAAGCAGCCCGCAGTCGACCTCATCGGCCGCACGCAGCAGCACCTCGACAAACGCCTCGGCAGAAACCAGTTCCGTGCCGGCAGCATGATCGGAGAGCCAGGGATGGGTACGCCGGGACCAGCGGGAAGCGAACAGGACACCTCCGGAACCGGGCAACGAGGTCACCGCCCCCAGAAGGGGATGATCCACCACGCCCAGACCGAGGGCGGTGGCGTCATTGGTGCCCGCCCCGCCCGCCAGCCAGAAGTGTTCCTGCTGGAAGGCATATGTCGGCAGCTCCATCGGCCGTCCGGCACCGCGCCCGACCACGGCCGGCCAGTCAACCGCGACACCATGGGCATGCAGTCGGCCCAGCGCCTCCAGTACTCGACGCGGACCGCTCTCCTCACGACGCAACGTCCCGATCACCGCTACGGGACCTGCGGCCGCCCCCTCCACGGTCTCCTCAATAGCGGGAGCCAGGACAGGGTGGGAGCTGACCTCGACGAACACGCCGTGCCCGCCTGCTGCCAAGGAGCCGATGACCGGGGCGAACTGAACTGTCTGACGCAGGTTCCGGTACCAGTACCCCGCGTCCAGAGCGGCCATGTCCAGCAGACCACCGGTCACCGTGGAGTAGAACGGGACAGAACCCGGCTGGGGCCTGATTCCCACCAGGGTGTCCATCAGGTCCTGCTCGATCGCCTCCACATGTGCCGAATGCGAGGCGTAGTCCACCGGGATCCGCCGCGCCCGCACGCCCTCCGTCTCACACACGGCCAGCAGCTCGCTCAGAGCATCCGGGTCACCCGCGACCACCACCGACGCGCGACCGTTGACCGCCGCGACCTCCACACGATCCGGCCAGGCCGTGAGCAGCTCCCGCGCCCGCCGCACATCACAGGCGACGGACACCATGCCGCCACGCCCCGACAGACCCGCCGCGATCGCACGACTGCGGAGCACCACCACCCGAGCCGCATCGTCCAGCGACAATCCACCGGCCACACACGCTGCGGCGATCTCACCTTGTGAATGACCCACCACAGCGTCGGGCACCACGCCCGCGGCCTGCCACACCGCGGCCAGCGAGACCATCACCGCCCACGACAACGGTTGCACGACATCAACGGCATCCAGCGACGGAGCCTGCTCCGCCCCGTGTGCCACATCCATCAAGGACCAGCCTGTCAGCGGGTCCAGCACACGGGCACACTCATCGAACCGGGTCGCGAACACCGACGACGACTCCAGCAGATCCGCGCCCATTCCGGCCCACTGAGCGCCCTGCCCCGGAAACACGAACACCACCCGGCGCGCTGTGTTCGGGTCCCGTGCCGAGCCTGTCACCACGCCTGCCGCGGAATGGCCCAGCGCGAGGGCGTTGAGACTTGTCAGAGCCTCATCCCGGCTCCCCGCCACGATCACGGCCCGATCGGACAGCGCACCCCGCGTCGACACCAGCGACCGAGCGACCTCGGCCAGGTCGAGGTCGGTGTGTGCGGACAGGAACGACCCCAACCTGTCCGCCTGCCCCGCCAGTCCAGCCGCACCACGCGCCGACAGGACCAGCGGCACCACTCCCCCATCGGTTCCCACCAGCCCCGACTCCCCAGGCACCGGCACCGCGGACTGCTCCACAGGAGCCTGTTCGAGGATCAGGTGCGCGTTGGTCCCACTCACGCCGAAGGAGGACACGGCGGCACGGCGAGGTCGGCCGGTATCGGGCCAGTCGCGAGCCTCGGTCAGCAGCTCCACCGCACCCGCCGACCAGTCCACCTGTGACGACGGAGTATCGGCGTGCAACGTGGCCGGCATCACACCGTGCCGCAACGCCTCCACCATCTTGATCACACCAGCCACACCGGCGGCGGCCTGGGCATGCCCGAGGTTCGACTTCAGCGAGCCCAGCCACAAGGGACGCTCGGGCTCCCGGTCCTGGCCGTACGTCGCCAGCAGCGCCTGCGCCTCGATGGGATCACCGAGCACCGTACCCGTGCCATGCCCCTCCACCACATCCACATCAGCCGCCGACAAACCCGCACTGGCCAGCGCCTGACGAATCACCCGCTGCTGCGACGGCCCATTCGGCGCCGTCAAACCATTCGACGCACCATCCTGATTGACCGCGGAACTCCGGATGACCGCAAGCACCTGATGCCCGTTACGCCTGGCCTCCGACAACAGCTCCAGGACCACGACACCAGCGCCCTCGGCCAGACCCGTACCATCCGCGGCAGCGGAGTAGGCCCTGCACCGACCGTCGGACGACAACCCCTGCTGACGGGAGAACTCGACGAACGTGGAGGGGTTCGCCATCACCGTCGCGCCACCCGCCAACGCCATCGAGCACTCACCCTGACGCAGCGCCTGGGCCGCCAAGTGCATCGCCACCAGCGAGGACGAACACGCCGTGTCGACGGACACCGACGGCCCTTCGAAACCGAACACGTACGACACACGGCCGGACGCCACACTCGCCGTCGACCCCGTCCCGACGAGACCTCCCAGTTCCGGCGGGGTCTCTCCGCGCATCCCGTACCCCTGGGTGATCACACCGGAGAAGACACCGACATCCGATCCCTTCAACGTCCCCGGATCGATCCCGGCCCGCTCCAGCGCCTCCCACGAGACCTCCAGCAACAACCGCTGCTGCGGATCCATCGCCAACGCCTCACGCGGCGAAATCCCAAAAAAGCCCGCATCGAACAGGCCCGCCCCATGCAAAAACCCACCCCGGTCGGTGTACGACTTACCCGCCCTACTCGGATCGGCGTCGAACAACCCCTCCACATCCCAGCCACGACCCTCAGGAAAACCCGACACACCATCCCGCCCCTCACTGACCAACCGCCACAGGTCCTGAGGGCTCCCCACACCGCCCGGAAGACGGCACGCCATACCCACAATCGCCACCGGCTCGTCGGTTCTGCGCGCGACCTGTTGCCGCAGGTCGTGCAGCTCGGCTGTGACGAGCTTGAGGGACTTGAGGAGCTTCTCGGCCGTGGCCATCTTCGATTCCTTAGCTGGGCTGGGGAGCGGCAATCAGTGAAGGCGTGATTTCTCAGGAGATTCCGAGCTCTCCGCTGATGAAGTCAAGGACCTCATCAGCGGAGGCAGATTCCAGTTGCTCTGCCACTCCGGAGTTCGTCTTCTGATCGCCGAGTCCATTGAGCTTCGTCACCAGCCTCTGGAGACGGAGTATGACTCCGGCCTTCTTTGCATCGTTGGAGAGCGATCCGCTGATCAGTGATTCGATGTCGTCAATCTTGGAATTCACCAGTGATTGGGCGTCATCGGTGATGTCGACCTCGTCGTGCAGATGGCGGGCGAGGGCGAGTGGGGTGGGATAGTCGAAGACGACTGTCGCCGCCAGTTTGAGGCCGGTGGCTTCGCGCAGGCGGTTGCGCAGCTCGACCGAGGTGAGCGAATCGAAGCCGACATCCTTGAACGCTTTATCCGCTTCGACGTTCGCTACCGCGATGTGGCCGAGGACGATCGCCACCTGTGCCCGGACCAGGTCGAGCAGCAGTGCTTCCTGCTCCTGCGGTGTGAGACCGGCGAGCCTCGCGGCAAGTCCACCGCCGTTCTCCCCGGCCTGCGCCTGCCGCCGACCGGTATGCACCAGAGCACGCAGCAGAGCCGGGGTACCCCGGCCGGCCGCTGCATCAGCACGCAGCCCCCGCAGGTCCAGCTTGATCGGCACCGCCAGCGCGGCAGGCATCCGCAGGGCCCCGTCGAACAGCCGCAAGCCCTCAGCCAAGCCGATGGGCAGTGTTCCGCCACGGCTCATACGTGCCTGGTCGGCCTGACTGAGGTGTGCGGTCATGCCCGTGGTTTGCTCCCACAGGCCCCAGGCCATCGCGATACCGGGCAATCCCTCAGCACGGCGTTTGGCCATCCAACCGTCCAGGAACGCGTTGGCGGCGCCGTAGTTGCCTTGTCCCGCCGAGCCGAACACACCCGCCGCGGATGAGAACACCGCGAACATCGACAGGTCCATCCCCCGCGTCAGCGCGTCGAGATGACGCACCGCGGTGACCTTGGGAGCGAAGACACTTTCGACACGCTCCGGCGTCAGCGTTCCGATCACACCGTCATCCAGCACGCCCGCGGTATGGACGACACCAGTCAGTGGATGCTCGGCCGGTACGGCCGCCAGCAGTGCCGCCACCGCGTCCCGGTCGGTGACATCACACGCCACCGCCGTCACCGTCGCGCCGGCCTCACCGAGTTCGGCAACCAGCTCTCGCGCTCCCTTGGCGTCCGGTCCACGCCGGCTCGCAAGAACCAGATGGCGCACACCATGCTCACCGACCAGGTGCCGGGCCACCACAGCACCCAGGGAGCCGGTGCCACCGGTCAGCACAACCGTGCCCTCGAGATCGAGGGGCTTCGGAACACTCAACACGATCTTGCCGACGTGCCGGGCCTGACTCATATAACGGAATGCGTCCGGGGCACGACGCACGTCCCATGCGGTAAACGGCAACGGGGTGAGCTCGCCCGCTTCGAACAGTCCCACCAATTCGACGAGCATCTGTTGGATACGGTCGAGGCCGGCGTCGAAAACGTCGAACGCCTGGTAAGCCACCCCCGGATGTTCTGAGGCGACAACGCCCGCATCCCGGATATCGGTTTTGCCCATCTCGATGAACCTGCCGCCACGCGGCAACAACCGCAGCGAGGCATCCACCAGCTCCCCGGCCAGACAGTCCAGGACCACATCCATCCCGGCACCCGAGGTCCCCGTCAGGAAATGCCCCTCGAACTCCGCCGTCCGCGACGAGGCGATACCGGCATCCTCGAATCCCAGATCCCGTAGCACTCCCCATTTACCGGGGCTTGCCGTGCCGAACACCCGGGCACCCAGATGCCGGGCGAGCTGCGTCGCGGCCATACCTACACCACCAGCAGCAGCGTGGATGAGCACCGACTCACCGGCCCGCAGACCCCCCAGATCACGCAAACCGTAATAAGCCGTGAGAAACACTACCGGGACCGTGGCTGCCTGCTGGAACGACCACCCCTCCGGTATCCGCACCAGACACCGATGATCAGCGACAGCCACCGGTCCATATCCGACACCTGTCAAACCCATGACCCGATCGCCGACGGCCAGACCCGTAACGCCCTCGCCGACCTCCAGGACGACACCGGCGCCCTCACCACCCACCTCGGCCGCGCCTGGATACATCCCCAACGCGATAAGAACATCACGGAAGTTGAGGCCCAACGCCCGCAGGCCGACGCGGACCTGGCCCGCGGCCAGCGGCGCGGCGGCACCGGGCTCCGGCACCAGAGCAAGGCTGTCGAGCGTGCCACCAGTAGCACTCAACCGCCACTCATGCGCTTCAGGTATCTGCAAGGCCCGCTTACCGGCAGGAACGAGCCGCGGCACGGACAGCGTGGTGCCTCGGACCGCGACCTGCGGCTCATCGGCGGCCAATACGGCAGTCAGAACCGAGCCCATCCCGGTACCAGCGAGGTCGAGGCCGGAGTCCGCAGCGAGATCGAGCAGGACGATCCGGTCCGGGTTCTCGGCCTGAGCCGCCCGAACCAGACCCCACACCGCAGCACCTGCCGGATCGCTGACGTCCCCCTCACCATCAGCTGGAACCGCACCCTGCGTGAGCACCACCAGCCGGGATTCCGCCAGATCCGCAGCGGCGAACCACGCCTGGACGATCTCCAGCACCCTGACGGTCAGGGCGAGCGCGTCGTGTTCGCCGTCACCGCCGAGGGCCTGAAGAACCGCTACCGCCGGCACCTCCGTGGCGCCTGCCAGTTCCGTTACGTCCTCGGTCGAAGCCACCAGCGTCCACGACGGTAGAGGTTCGGCGCCCGGAGCAGGCGCGGGCAGTTCGGTCCAGTCCACTTCGAACAGCGCGTCGCGGCCGTCGTCAGTCGCCATCCGATCCAGTTGCTCGACGTCCACCGGCCGGGCAATCAGTGATTGCAGGCTCAGCACCGGACCGCCGGCCCCGTCGGCTGCTTGCAACGACACCGCGTCCGGCCCGGACGGTACCGTTCGCACCCGCAGTTCAGAGGCACCCGCGGCGTGCAGGCGGAGCCCGTTCCAGGCGAACGGCACACGAATGCCGGCCTCGGGGCCGGCCGGCTGGACGAACCCGCTGTGCAGGGCGGCGTCGAGCAATGCGGGGTGTAGCCCGTAACCGCTCGCCTCACCGCGCTGCTCGTCCGGCAGGGAGACTTCGGCGAATACTTCCTCGCCCCTCCGCCACACCCCTCGCAGACCCTGGAACGCCGGACCGTACACATAGCCGCGGTCTGCCAGATCCTCGTAGAACTCGGCGGCGTCGAACGGCACCCGCTCCGCACCGACCGGTGGCCACACCGTGAAGTCGAAACCAGTAGCGGGGACAGTGGCTGCCGTGAGGGTGCCGACAGCGTGCCGGGTCCAAACGTCCGTACCGGTGCCGCCACCGCTGTCCTCACGAGCCGAGTACACGGCCACCGAGCGGGTGCCGTTCTCCTCGGGGCCGCCCACCGCGACCTGAACACGGACACCACCTTGCGCGGGTACGACAAGCGGCATCTCGATGACCAGCTCTTCCAACGTGCCGCAGCCCACTTCGTCGCCCGCCCGCACGACCAACTCCGCCAGACCGGTGCCGGGGACGAGAACGACGTCGCCCACGGCATGGTCCGCCAGCCACGGATGCGTACGAAGCGACAGCCACGAGGTACCCAACACGCCACCGGTCTCGGGCACCGCCACCACCGCACCCAGTAGTGGATGATCGGCCCCGGACAGTCCGAGCGACGCCGCGTCGGTCGTGGACATGGTCGGCAGCCAGTAGTGCTCGTGTTCGAAGGCGTACGTCGGAAGGTCGACGCGGCGGGCATCGACTCCGGCCGCGAGGACGCCGCTCCAGTCGACGCGGATGCCTCGGACGAAGAGGTCCGCCATCGAGGTGAACAGGCGGCGCAGACCACCGTCCCCAAAGCGCAGCGAACCGCTCACCAGGACCTCGGTGTTCGCCTCGTCGGCGATCTCGTTGATGAGCCAGACGAGTGCTGGACTGGCACTCGATTCCACGAAGACGGTGTGGCCATCGGCCAGCAGGTCGGCGATCGCGGGGCCGAAGCGGACCTGACCGCGCAGGTTCCGATACCAGTAACCGCCGTCCAGGACACCCGCCTCCCGCACCCACTCACCGGTCACGGTCGAGTAGAAGGGAATCAGCGGCGCCTGGGCACGGATGTCGGCGAACGCCTCACGCAGAATCTCCTCGGCTGCTTCGACTTGCCGGGAGTGGGAGGCGAAGTCGACTTCCATGCGGCGCGCGCTGACGCCGTCCGCCGCAAGGGCGTCGAGGACTTGACCAAGGGCTTCGGTGTCACCGGAAATCACCACCGAGGACGGACTGTTGACCGCCCCGATCTCAACCCGACCATCCCACTGCCGTAGCCGAGCAACCGCCTCCTCCTCCGACAACCCCACCGACGCCATACCACCCCGACCCGAAAGAACACCGGAAATGACCTGACTCCGCACCGCCACAACCCGAACAGCGTCCTCCAACGACAACGCACCCGACACACACGCAGCAGCAACCTCACCACCCGAATGACCCACCACCGC
>NZ_JBEZNG010000037.1:0-80128 GCF_040653035.1 Streptomyces malaysiensis subsp. malaysiensis | reverse complement strand
GGAGCGAGTAACTCCCATTCGTGGTCGGTAAGTTCATGACGACGTATCACACCCACCATGATCCATCACGAAGTGATCTTTGAAGACGGACCCTAGTACCACCCTCATGCATTCGCAATGCTAGTTCCCACGGGCAGGGAGCCTGGTCTTGTTCAAAAGGGAGCGCCACATGCTGGTCTGGTTCATCACAGGAGCCTCACGCGGATTCGGACGTGTCTGGGCGGAAGCCGCCCTCAAGCGCGGCGACCGGGTCGCGGCCACCGCGCGCGACGAATCGACGCTCTCCGCACTCGTCGACTCGTACGGCGATGCGATCCTGCCGGTCCGTCTCGATGTGACCGACCGCGACGCCGCCGTCGCTGCCGTCGCCGCCGCCCACGAGCACTTCGGACGTCTCGACGTGGTCGTCAACAACGCCGGCTACGGGCACTTCGGGTTCGTCGAAGAACTCTCCGAGGCGGAGGTCCGCGCGCAGATGGAGACGAACTTCTTCGGCGCACTCTGGGTGACGCAGGCGGCTCTTCCCTTCTTGCGCCGTCAGGGCTCGGGGCACATCTTGCAGGTCTCCTCGATCGGGGGAGTCACCGCCTACCCGCGCTTGGGCGCCTACCACGCGTCGAAGTGGGCGCTGGAGGGTCTCAGCCAGACCCTGTCGGAGGAAGTCGCATCCTTCGGGATCAAGGTCACGCTCGTCGAGCCGGGCCCGTTCGGCACGGACTGGAGCGGGGCATCCGCGGTCCACTCGGGCAACCTTGACGCTTACGACGATGTGCGTGAGCAGGTGCAGAGGGCCCGCGGCGCCCGTACGACCGCGGTCTCGGCACCGCCCGAGACAACCGCGGAGGCGATCCTGACCCTGGTCGACTCCTCGGAGCCGCCGCTGCGGTTCTTCCTTGGAAGGTCTCCGTTCGCCGCGGCGATCTCCGACTACGGCAAGCGCATGCAGGAGTGGGCTCGATGGCAGACAATCTCGGAGAGCGCCCGCCGCTGATCCCGCTGATTCCGCTGAGCCGCGGAGACCTCGGCAGCCCAGCGGGAGCGGCCGGTGGCGGCGGCAGCGGAATGAGGAGCGGTACGGCGAGTACGTGAGATAGCCCTCGGAGCCGCCGGTGTAGTAGGTCGTCGGGTCGGCAACATGTCGGTGCCCCCGAGAATCTACGTCTCACCCTGGAACTCAACGGCGAGACACGGCAGGACGACTGGGCCAAGAACATGCTCTTCGACGTCGCAACTGGCACCCCACCCGGTACGTGCGCGGGCAGGATGAGTCCGACCAGTAGGGTACGGCGAACCCCATGAACGCGATCATCGCCAAGGAACAGCAAAACGACGTCGATCCAGGTGTCTTCGTGGCTCCGCCCGTCTGATGCCGTGTCCCACTTCGCGTGTTTGAGGGAGCCCTCTGCCCTGCCGCTGAACCGACCACTATGCATGGGGGAGGAGCGGATCAAGGAAGTGATACGGGGCAGGGGGGACATCACGAGCGCCGTCGGGCCGTTCCGCATGGTCTCCTTCGACGGTACGGGCGTGCTGGCGTGCCTTTCCCTGTTTGGTTAGGATAATCCCTAACGGTAAGTGTTAGGGTTAACCTTAACTAGTCGGGAGGGTGGGAATGGAAAGGATCGACAAGCCGGGGCGGCTGTTGGATCGTGATCATGAGTGGCGGCTCCTGGACGACTTCCTCGCTGATCCCGCTTCCGAGCTGCGGCTTGCCATCGTCTCGGGGCGACGGCGGAACGGGAAGTCGTTCCTGCTGGAGGCGCTCACGGAGGCCGTGGGTGGGCTGTATCTGACCGCGGTGCAGGAGGAGGGTCGCGTGCCCGCGCTGCGCCGGTTCACCGAGGCGATCGCCGCGCACGCGGGGGTGCGGCCTGGAGCGATGCGGTTGGACGACTGGAGAGATGTACTCACGGCCGCCCTGGAGGTGGTGAACCGAACGGCGGGGGCGCCACTGATCATCATCGATGAGCTGCCGTATCTGTTGCAGCATTCCCCGGAGATCCCCGGCTTTTTGCAACTGCTCTACGACCAGTCGCAGTCCGGCAGGGCACCCGGCGGCCGGATCGTGCTGTGCGGCTCAGCCATGAGCGTGATGTCCGAGCTGCTGTCCGGCACCAAGCCGCTGCGCGGCCGGGCCGTACTGGACCTGCGCCTTCCGGCCTTCGACTACCGTACCGCCCGCACTCACTGGGGGGTGGCGGACCCGGGCGTGGCTTTGCAGGTAGATGCCGTGCTGGGTGGCGCCCCTGGCTACCGGCCGCTGGCCGCGGGGCCGGCGCCGCAGAGCGAGGCGGAGTTCGGCCCCTGGGTCGAACGCACTCTGCTGGATCCGGGGCGGGCGCTGTACTCGCGGGTGGAGGCCGAGTTCCTCCTGAGGGAGGATCCCCGGATCACCCATCGCACGCTGTACTACGACGTGCTCTCCGCGGTGGCCCAGGGAGCTTCCACCCCTGCGAAGGTCGGTTCGATCCTGGAGCGGTCCCGATCCGCCATGGTCGCCCCCCTGGAGGTGCTCGAATCCACGGGATACATCCGCAAGGAGCAGGACCTCCTCAAGGCACGCCATCCGGTCATCAGCGTGGCGGATCCGGTGATCCGGTTCAATCAGCTGATCACGTTGCCCATGGTGGACCTGGTGGAGCGGCGGCGCGGTGGCCAGGTGTGGCAGTCATCCCGGCCGACCTACCATTCGAAGATCCTCGGCCCGCACTTCGAGGAGACCGTGCGCGAATGGACCCGCTCGTTCGGGATGGACGAGACCGGTCTGTCTCTTGGCGCGGTCGGCACAGCGGAGATCGCTGACCCGGCCGCCCGGACCAAGCACGAGATCGATGTGCTGGCCATGGTCCCCGGCGAGCGCGTGCGGAGCCCCCGAGCGGCGATCGCCCTGATCGGCGAGGCCAAGGCCACCATCCAGCCTCGCGGACTGAAGGACCTTGACCGCCTGGAACACATCCGGACCCTTCTGGCCGCACAGGGGCACCGACCCGACGACGCGGTCCTCGCACTCTTCTCGCTGCATGGCTTCCACCAGGACGCCATTGACGCCGCCGCGCGCCGGAGCGACGTCCTTCTCGTTGACATCGGTGCCTTGTACGGGGACAGGCCGGTCCGCGGACTACGATGACACGTGTGGGACGGCATGCACAGCCTTGTGAGTGCACATGAGCACGGCGTCGTCGCGCAGCTGCTGCCGCAGGCTCAGCAGGCGTGGGCGTGGGGCTCTGTGCCTCGCTCCGAACCGAGGCACCCTTCGCCGTGGTCGACGCCGGGCGGGGGTGGCTCTTATGGACACCTGCCGCGGCTGCGGCGGGTAGTACTTCCTGGACCCGGCCGACGCCATCCGTGGTTGAAGATCACCAGCCGATCCGGTTCGCCGCGCTGGCTGGGGGACCACCGTTGCCGGGATGCCGCTGTACGCCAGTGCGGGCGGCGACGCCCCGAAGGCACGCACCTCGGCTGGCGGGTCCGGGCCCTGCGAGTCCACGACGTGCACGGCTTTGATGCCGCGCAAGGTCGGCTCCCACAGCGAAGGGTCGGTCCAGTCGAAGCGGACCGGTCTCGGCGGGACACCACGGCGGGGTCATGCCGCGTCGGCGGAGCGCGGCGGCGACGTGGCTGCCGGTCTAGCCGGTGCTGCCCAGGATGAGAACACGGGAGATGCCGGCGGTCATGCACCCCAGTACACGGCACGGGAGCCCGACGATCGATGGGTGATCATCTCGTTCAGATGTCCGAACGTCTCGTCCCGAAGGAGACCGACGGTGCTTCCAGTCCCGCGGTGACTGTCGGCCACCGGATCTGTCGCCTGGCCCGTCTCCCGGGCCGGCTGATCGTCAGGCATTTCGCCGGTGAAATGCCGTCGCTGCGGCAACAAGTTGGCGCAGCGACGGCATGTGCTTGCCCTGGCGCTCTCCGGCTGCCACATAGTCCCGCAGCAGCTTCAGATCCTGCCTTGCGACCTTCGCGCCATGGTGGAACGCGTTGAACCCGTTCCAGTCCAGTGGCAGGGATTCCTTCTCGAAGGTGACCAGCATCCGCGTCAGATTCTCACCGCTGACCGCTTCCGTGCGGCTGTCCCCATGGACGGAGACGACCTCCCGGACCGCGTCGACCGCAAGCCTCCAGGTTTCTTCGTGGTCGGTCAGCCGCGCCGCGGGCGGCCATCCCATCAAGTGGCACGCCTGGAAGACCGGGAAGAGGCCGGCCACCTGGGCCGGGAAGTGGTCGTGGTCGACGACGTCACAACGCGACACGCCGCAGCCGTCGTACAGCGCCTTGAAGCGAGCCGCTACGCCCGGGAACCTGTCTTCGACCATGAAACCGCCTGCGGACAGGGTGCGGTAAGCCATGTCGGCCTGGGCCAGGACGTGAGGATCGGTGGGCGGATGGACGGGCAGGTCGGTGGAGGCCACCTGGTGGGCCAGCAGGCCCAGCCATCCACTGATGACGCGCTCCTCGCCGATATCGAGGGCGTCCAGACAGTGCAGGCGCAGGTCGAGGCCGATGCCGCCGATGATGACGACGGCCGCGGTGTCGCGGATGGCGTCACCGAGGTCGTTCAGCAGAGCCGTGCCCTCCGCGGAGCGTGAGGACGCGCCGTCGAGAGTGACGATGACGTAGTCGTAGGCCCGATCGCCGGTGTTGCCGACATCCGAGAGGACCCGGTAGCCGGAGAACCGCTTCAGGCTTGCGTCGTCGTAGGAGTACAGCACCTGCGGGCGCGCCAGATTCTCCGCGCGCTGAGGGCGCACCAGGAACGTCACCTCTGCGCCGGCCAGATGCAGGTGGTAGCCGGAAGTGAGGCCCATGGCTCCGGCTCCGACGATCAGAACGTCGGGCGTCGACGATGGGTTCTGTGGCATGAGCGATCTCCTTCTACGGGAAGTGCCTGCGGGCGGCTGCGGTTGATGAGCAGCCGGTACTCGCCGCCCGAGACTACATGACCGATTCGGTCAGACCTCTATCGATCCGGTCAGTCAGTGTCTGGGCTGCTCAGTGGCGGGGTAGGGTGGCCGCATGGGAATCCGCCCCTCCAAAGAGGAGATCGACGCAGCGGTCCTCGATGTCGCCGCAGGACTGTTGGCCCGCCGCGGCGTTAAGGGCACCTCGATCCAGGCCGTCGCCGACGCCACGGGCTACTCCAAGGCCGGGATCCTCAACCGCTTCACGAGTAAGGGCACACTGATCGGCAAGTCGGTCGAGCAGTGCCGGAGTCAGACCCGCGACGTCCTGCGCTCCGTGAGCGACCTGCCCGGCGGGCCGGCACGCGACGCGGCTTCCCTTGTCGCGTTGACCGATCTCGCGCTGCGCCGACCGGGCTACATCAGCCTTGTATCCGCCTTCGCGACCCCCCTGGAGGAGCCGCACCTTCAGCGTGAAGTCGAACTTCTCGGCAGCGACATCTGCCGTATGTTCTGCCTGCCCGAGCCCGGGCAGGGGAGCCTCGAACGCCGGTGTCGTGTGATCGGAGCGCTCGGCGCTCTCTGCACACTCGCCGTAGCCGGACCGGATGACGCCGCTGTGCCCGCCTCCCCGGAGACGCGGCCACACATCCTCGCGACGGCATGGAGCACTCTCGGACACGGGATGGCTCTGAGCGACGCCCGGTAAGTTGAGTGTGACCGACCCCGGTGTACGGACATCTTGACCGGGAGAAGACTGAGCCCCGGCAGCAGAAGAAGGCAACCGCCACCAAGCTCAGTTGGCTACCGGCGGGTCCCTGAGGTCGGCCACCTGCTGCCCTTGCCGGACGACCCGTTCACCACCGGAATCACGCTGACGCCCCGTGTCGACCGCTACGGCTTGATCACTGTGAAGATGTGCCGGTACTCGGTCCCGGTCCGCTTCATCGACCGCAAGGTCACCGTCACGCTCACCTGCGACGAGCTGATCGTCTATGACGCGTCGGCTGATTGCGCTGGGGTATCACAGCGGCCATAGCCTTCTCGAAATCGACGAACTGGGCCACCTCGAACTGGACCGCCGCGGCGTTGAGATGCTCTTCCACGTTCTCAATGAGCGTGGGGAGAAGAACAGCATCGCGGTCGCATCCAACGAGGCTTTCACAGGCTGGAGCCGCACCTTCATCGACCCGCGACCCTGCGCGGCGATCGTGGACCGGCTCACCTTCAACGCCACCTTGATCGAGACCGGAAGCGAGTCCTACAGGCTCGCCCGTAGCAAAGCCAACCGGACCAAGCGGTCGAGCTGACCATGCCCACTTCGGCGGCGGCCGCACCCGCAACACCCGAGCATCGCTCAGCCTGAGGACCTGGGTCTGCGCAGCAGCCACTGCCCGAATGTCCGGCGCGGGGGCCGCACCACCACCTTGCCATGAGCTTTCTGACCGACCAGCTCCACGCGCAGCGTGGTCGGTGCGTCCAGGGACGTCCGCGTGTGACGGACTCTGAGTTTGCAGTGGACCAGCATCAGGCCGTCGACATCGACCTCGACGCCCGGCCTCGTGATCAGCGTCAGGCTCTTCCCCGCCATGGCCACGTCGATCCGCAGGACGTCCTGCGTGATCACGGCCTCGGTGAAGTCGAGCGTCACATTGCACCAGGTCACCGCTAGCTCCAGCCGCCGCGGCAGCACCCAGCGGCCGGTCCGCTCGACCGTGCCGCTGAACACCTGCTCGATCCGGACGACGTCCTTGACCTCTGCGGCCTCTGCCGCGGTGCCGTCTGCGGCGGTCGACGCGGCTGGCAGGTCGGCGGTGAGCACCGCCAGTTCGTTCAGAGTCCGCGCCGACAGGGCGGCTTCCAGGCGCTCGTCCAACTCATCGGCGGTCAGAAGGCCGTCCCCGGCCGCGATACGCAGCACATCCACCACCCGGTCCCGGTCCGCATGAGAGGCCCGCAGCCCGGGCGGCGAGCCGGGGTCTGAGCGCTTCCCGGTGGGTGAGGTCTCTCCCGACATGCTTCCGTCCTGGTCCTGTCGAACGTCTCCGCGCGACGCAGGCAGCGGCGGGACCGGACGACATCGGTCCTCCATGACGACCCCCGAGGTCACCTGCGGCGTTGTGGCGTGCTTGCTCATTATCGCGTGCCCACACGCCTTTTGCGCGCAGCTGGCCGAAGATGAACGGCAGTTGAATGACTGCGGCCGGTGTCGGAGCGGCGTGGCACTGTGACGTGTCACGGAGTCAGCACACCAGACGAGGATGCCCCTTGCGCGAGATCGCTTATCTGTCAGAAGGAAAGCTGAGGCGGTTCATACCTGAGCCCTCGCGTCTACCGCGGGCGAAGCTCTTCGTCTGATCACGCCGCTCGGCGGCATCGACCTGGACGCGCCGGCCACGGAGGGGGAGCTCGGGCAGCTGTGGGAGGCGCACCAGCATCTGGAGCTCGTCGCGGAGTGGCACACCGAGCCCGAGCAGCGTCCCGCCCAGTGGGTACACCCTCTTAGCCTCGTGGGCCGCCGTTGATGGTGGCGAGGGCCGCGTCGTACTCGCCACGACGTTCGGCGTAACGCTGGAACTTCACCTGTTCGACAAGGATCTCGTGGGCGTCAGGCCGGGTCTCGAGCAGTCCGATCACGTCGTCGGCGAAGCCGTCGAGCGGGATTGCGCGCGGGTTGCCGCCGGTGTCGCCGAGTCCCGTGCGAACCGCCGGCGGGACGAGTTCGATGACCTGCACCGAGGTGTCGGCCAGCTGTAGGCGGATCGCCTCGGAGAGCGAATGGATGGCGGCCTTGGTCGCGGAGTACGTCGCCGTGCGGGCGAGGGGGACGGAGGCGAGGCCGGAGGAAACGGTGATGATCGTCGAGCCTGGCTGACTCTGCAACTGCCCGATGAAGGCCCCGATGAGGCGGATCGGACCGAGCAGGTTGACGCTCACCGTGTCCTCGGCGGTCTGGAGGAATCCTTCTGGCGTGTGCCAGTCCTCCGGGAGCATCACGCCGGCCATCGTGACGAGGACGTTGAGCTCGGGGTGCTCGGCGATGACCCAGGCAGCCGCGTCCGTAATGCTCTGCGGGTCCGCGGTGTCGATGCGCACGGTGTCGAAGCCCTGTTCGCGCAGCTCGTCGAGGAGTTGGGTGCGGCGTCCGCCGATGATGACGGTGTTGCCGCGGGCCTTGAGGCGCTGAGCGAGGGCGAGCCCGATGCCGCTGGTGGCGCCGGGGATGAAGATGGTGTTGCCGGTGATGTTCATGGTTCTCAGTCCTGGTAGACGGTGAGGAGCTGCTCGAGGCCCATGTGGGTCATGGCCTCGTGGATGTGGCGCTCGGTGAGGTCGACGATCTCCTCGACGCCGAAGCGAGTGAAGTCGACTGAAGTCGACCACGCTGCGGAACGGAGACCGTCCCGCAGGGCAGGGCAGGGTGAGGATGCGGGTGATCTCCTCGGCGACGGTGACCGGGTCGGTGTCGACGCCGGGCTCGAAGAGGCTGTTGGTCGCATCGAGGTCCCGGGCGACGAGCGGGTCGAGGACGGCATGGCCGTGTGCGACCGACTCACCGCTGGCGCGGCTGGTGTTCGGGAAGTGTGCGACGTACCCCTTGTGAACGGTCCCGGCATGACGATAACGGTCTCGATGCCGAGCGGCGCGACCTCGTACCGCGTGGCCTGGGCCATCACATCGAACGCCGCCTCGGAGGCGACGTATGGTCCGAGGAAGGGGGCGCGTCGGTGATCGAAGTGCTGCCGACGTACAGCAGTGTGCCGCGGGCGCGGGCGCGGGCGCGCTGGTGCGGCAGGACCGCACGGTTCACGCGCTGCGCGCTGAGCACGTTGACGTCGAACAGGTGGGCCACGTCGTCCGTAGCGAACGCCTCGACGTAGCCGATGGCGAGGTGCCCGGCATGGTCCACGACGACGTCGAGCTCGCCTGCCTCCGCGAGGACCGTGGCGACTGCCGCCTGGACGGACTTCTCCGACTGAACATCCAGCGCGACCGTGCGAAGGCCGATGCCTTCACCGGCGGCGAGCTGCCGTAGTGCCTGGGCACGCCCAGAGCTCGTATCCCGCATGCTCGCGTGACGGTATGACCGGCTCGGGCGAGCGCGGTGGCGGTCGGATTGCCGATGCCGCTACCGGTGCCGGTGATGAGGGCGATGGACATGTTCCTGTATTTCTTCGAGTGACCTGGCCGTCGAATCTCAGCCGGCGATCGGGGCGAGGGCCGGGTCCCGCTCGAGTGCTTCGATGAGCCCTGGGCCGGACGGGATCCACTGCAAGGCATCGCGGGTGGTCTGGCTCGAGACCGGGTTGTCCATGCTGACGAACGGCGTCAGGAAGCCGAACTGCTGCGTCGCTTCCTCAGCCGCAACGGGGGCAGCGGGGACACCGAGGCGGCGACCGATCGCCTCCGCGATCTCGCGCATCCGAATGCCCTCCTCGGCGACGGCGTGCAGCCGTGCACCTGCGGGTGCGGACTCCAAGGCGAGACGGTAGAGGCGCGCGACATCGCAGGTGTCCGTGGAGCCCCAGCGGTTGGCCCCGTCACCGAGGTAGCCGGCCGTGCCGCTCACGCGAGCGATCCCGATCAGACCCGAGACGAAGCCGTAGCGGCCGTTGCTGTGCACCGCAGGAGGCAGGCGGACGACGGCGGCACGGACATCCTGCTGCGCGAGGGCGATGACAGCGTTCTCCGTGTCGATGCGCGGGCCGCCGGACAGGACGACGTCCTCGGTGAGCACACCGGAGAATCCCGCGAGGGCGATGCCACCGGTCGCGTTCGTGCCGACGAAGGGTTTGCCGCTACCAGCGAGGCCGACACCGATCGCCTGGACTGCGGCGAGGTCCGCCGTGACGGCTCCGGCGAGGTCGCCGGCGCCCTGCGCGGCGTGGTCGAACGCGAGGTGGATGACCCCATCGGCCTCGCGAGCCGCTGCGCTCAGGCCGTCCGTATCGGCGAGGTCACCTCGCCAGACGTCGGCGCCCAAGCCCTGGATCGTGGCTGCCGCGGTGTCCGATCGGGCGAGTCCCGTGACGCAGTGCCCGGCGGAGATGAGCTCGGGGATGACCGCCGAGGCGATGTGCCCGGAGCCTCCGGTGACGAAGACGCGCATGCTGATGCTCCTTCCGGCGCCATCCTGGGTGGCGGGCGCCGCGACTTCAGTTTCTGCAATCAAGGTACAACCGTGATTGCAGAGACTGCAAACGCTACGCTGGGAGGCATGCCGAGATGGGAGCCGAACGCGGTCGGGCGTCTGCACGACGCCGCGATCGAACTGTTCACTGAGCAGGGGTACGACCAGACGACGGTCGCTCAGATCGCCGAGCGCGCGGGGCTGACCGAGCGGACCTTCTTCAACCACTTCGCCAACAAGCGCGACGTGCTGTTCGGGCGCACCTCCGAGCTGCATAAGCAGGTCGTCGCCCGCGAGGTCGCCGCCTGCCCCGCGGGCACCCCGCCGCTCCAGGCCGTCCTGCACGGCCTTCAGGCCGCCGGCGACGAGGTGCTCGAGGAACTCCGGATCCCGGCCGCGCGCCGGCGCGAGATCGTCGACGCCACCCCGGAGCTGCGGGAGCGCGAAGAGGCCAAGCGCGCCGCGCTCACCGCCACAATCGCCGCTGCCCTGCGCGAGCGCGGCCTGGACGGCGACGCCGCGCTGCTGACGGCGGGCATCGGGCTCCTCATCCAGCAGACCGCGGAACAGCGCTGGGTACAGCCGAGCGAGAAGCGCCCGCTCCGCGAACTGCTCGCTGAGGCGCTGTCGTCGCTGCGCACGGTGCTGGGCACCGCTGCCGGCTGAGCACGGTCGGCACTCCCAGCGCCATCTGCGCGCGGCCTCGCCCCGACGATGGATACGACCTGGCCGAGATTGCTCAGTGCCTCACGCGCAGGACGATCTTGCCGCGCGCGTGGCCGGCCTGACCGGCCCGCCCGGCTTCGCGGGCCTTCGCGACTTCCTCGAGATCGAACACCTCGGCCGCCTCGGCCTCGACCGCCCCATTTGCGAGCAGATAGGCGATGGTGGCCAGCCCGGCGCCGTCGGGCTCGACGGGGAACGGGGGCGCGCGGACCTCGGCCGCCTGCGCCGCCTCCGCGACGCGGGGCGGGGCGGGACGCCCCGGGCACGGCGACCAGGAGCCCGCCCGGACGCAGCGCGTCGACTGCTCGCAACGTCGCTGACCGTCGGAACTCTTGCCCCTGCTCGACAAGATCCCCGCGGTTGCCGACGTCGTCGGCCGGCCCAGGCACCGGCCGGACGCGCTGCTTTCCGACCGCGGCTACGACCACGACAAGTACCGGCGACTGTTGTGACAGCGCGGCATCCGCCCGGTCATCGCCGAACGAGGCGTGGAACACGGCTCTGAACTGGGCATCGTCCGTTGGACAGCCGAGCGCACCAGGTGCGCCACGTGGCGCACCTGGTCCGCTCGGTGACGTAGGGAAGACGCCGGCCCGGAGCCGTATGGCCTCACGCGGTGAGCTGGTCGAAAGTTGGCGGCGCAGACGTCAGGCCGTCGCCCGCCACTGCCGCTACCGGCGACGAGTCCTGACACACCATCAGCCAATTGCAGTCCGGACGACGCCTGTGACCAGGCCAGATGATGTAGGAGGTCAAGATCCGGCAGTCGAGGGTGCGGCGGAGATGTTCGAGAACGAGGCATCCCTTCTCGGCGCTTCGGGTCAGGTGGCGGGCGCGTAGATGACGATCCAGTGATCCCGTGCGGTGTTGTGCAGCATTTCGATCTGGAACGTCAGCCATCCTCGTGTCGGATGGCGCAACCGCTTCACACCAGACCGTTCGGTGGCGACCTCGCCGTGGGCCCAATGACGCCGAAAATCGCCGCTCGTGGCGGACAGTTCGGCGACGAGACCGCGGAGGCGCTCATCGTCGGGGTAGCGGCCGATGGCGGAACGGAGCTCTGCCGTCGCCCAGCGGGCGTAGAGGTCGGCGCACTCGTTGCCGAGGACGCGACGCGCCGATGCCGTGAAGCCCTGGTGGACGATGTTGCGCCCGTACCGGCCAGTGGTGGCGGGCTCCCCGAGGAGCTCGGTCGCCGCAGCATTGCGGGCCAGCACATCCAGGCGCCCATCGTGGACGGTGACAGGGACGGAGTCCCCGAGACCCTGTAGCAGGCGATCAAGCGCCGGTCGGATCTCGCTGCCTGGCAAGGCAGGTTCGGGCGGCAACTCGCCCGCAAGCCGGAACAGGTGACCTTCCTGGACGCTGGCCTCGCGGCCGGGGTGGCTGGGAGGCGAGTCCGACGACTTGGCTCCTTGGGCAGACGACTCAATGGGGCGGGGCAGGGCACGGGCGCGGCCGACCGGATGGACTGGAGTGGCTCCGGTTGTTGATGAGTTTGCCGGGGCGTCCTGATCCAGGGTCGGGTGTTGTAAGGGGTGGTCCGCCCGGCGCTCGGTATCCGGGTCTGCTGCCCGCCAAGAGCTGCCGGCGTATGTGCGGCGAGCGATTGTGCGGTGGGCGATACGCCGCTTGTGACTGCGGCTGCCGGGCGGCAAGGAATCTGCCGAGGCGGTCGGGGGCGCAATGGGGCCGTGTGTTCTTCAGTGCCTTGAGGGTGGGCTGCGCAAGTGGGCCTCTGCCGGTTGCGCAGCCGTGAGTCGCGTTGAAGAGCTCGCACAGCGATGAAACCGGGCTTGAGGCCGGCGGTCGTCTGTGAGGGCGGGTCGGGCCCGTGTCCGGGACAGCGGAAGAGATCGCAGGCCGCTCACCTGGACGTGTCCGGGACGTGTCCGGGACATGGCTCTGACCTGGAAGAGCGGGCAGCCGCTCATCAAGACTGAGTAACGGCTGGCCGGCCGCGGTGACCCGATGTCATTCACGGCACGGTCGGCGGCCTGTGTCACCGGCGGATGCGAGGTTTGGTGTGGGTTTCTCCACACCTGGGTGGCACGTAGCCGTTTCATCATCCACAGGGCGAGAACGACCCGAATCGGAAGGAGAATCCCTATGCAGCTCAGATGGATTCGTGTGGCAGGCGTGGTGGCGGGTGAACTTCCCTCCGCCGTGCCTGCGAAGCGGAATCGGAGGCGGGCGAGCGCCATCGTGCTGGGCCTGGCGGCCGCGGTCTTGGCCTCTACGGGCCCGGCGGGCGCGGCTCCCGGCCCGGTGAATGCGGCCCCGGTGCCGGCCAACGCGGCGTCCGGCCCGGTGAGCAGCACCCGTGCCCCGGTGGTGAACCGGGTCATGTCCTGGAACCTGCACGCAGGTGGTGAGGACGTGTCGGCGCAGGCCCGTGAGGTGGCCCGCCTGCGGCCGCAGGTGATCGGGTTCCAGGAGGCGTGCCGGGCGGACGTCAAGGAGATCCAGAGCCAGCTCAAGCGCATGGGGCTGACGTACTACGTGGCCTACGGGACGGTCAGGGGGGACCGCTGGAACTGTGGCTTGTGGGGCGGGAACGCTTTCGGCCAGGCGGTCCTGTCGGCGACTCCGATCGCCGAGCGCGGCAACCAGCTGTACAGCCAGGGCGGCACAGAAGAGCGCGGCTACATGTGGGTGCGCACCACGGTGAACGGCAAAGCGACCTGGGTGTACAACACGCACTTGGCCCAGGCCGGACAACGCACGGAGCGGGCCCGGCAGGTGGCTGAGCTGACCCGGGCGACTCGCAGCCGGGCACGGGCGGTCATCCTCGGGGATTTCAACGCCGAGCCCCAGTATGCAGAACTCGGTGGGATGTGGTCGAGCCGCTTCCGGGACGCCGACCCCGATTGCGGGCGGGCGGAGAACTACCCGGCCTGCGCGCCCACGGCGGATGCCAATCCTCGTCGGAAGAAGTTCGACTACATCTGGCTGCGCGGGATCACGGCGCCCGGTGGCAACACCGTCGTCGGTTCGCCGCATTCCGATCACGACATGGTGTACGCGGGCCTGCGTTAGGCGGTGCTCCTGTGCATCCGACAATGAAGAGAACGGGGGTAGGGACATGAAGATCTCACGCCGGTGGGCCATCACAGCGGCTGCCGCCGCCATCGCCTGTTCGCCGGTGCTGTCCACGTCTGCGGTGGCTTCTTCCGAAGCGTCCGGCGGGGCATCGGCCACAGCACAAGCAGCATCGCTGAGGGTGATGACATGGAACATCAACAGCGAGAAAGTCCAGAATTTCTGGGGCTGGGTGAACGTGATCGCCAACCAGAAGCCCGACGTCGTCTCCCTCCAGGAGGCATGCACCAACGACGCCCCCGTCCTGGCCAGATGGCTCAAAGGCCGAGGGCTCGACTACCACGTGGAGATACGCCCGACCAACATCCACTGGGCCTGCGGCTTTGGCTCACAGGGCCAGGTCATCCTGTCCAAGCAGAAGCCGCGCTCGGTGGTGAAACGGGACTACCGGACCTCCGACAGCCAAAGGCGCGGATACCTTGCCGAGACGATCGACATCGGCCCACGGCCCGTCCGTATCGTCAACACCCACGCCTACAACAACACCGGAGGCTGGGAAAAGCCGACGGACAACGTCAACCAGCTCGCCGGCTGGGCGGCATCAGGCGCGGAGACCGCACAGATCATCATGGGCGACCTCAACGCCACCCCCCGTCAGGTGACACCGCTGTACCGGGCGGGTCTGAAGGACGCGGACCCGACTCACCGCACAACCAAGGGCACCGTCAAGCTCGACTACATCCTGTACCGGGGCGCACCGGCGTTGCAGAGCCCTGCTCAGGTCATCAAAAGCCCGTCCTCGGATCACAGCATGGTGATCACCAACTTCCAGATCAGCTAGCGGCAGCCCCCGCGCATGACCGCAGCCGTCCTCGGAGCCGGGTAGCGAAACCCTCAGCCCCGAGGACGGCGGACGTTCACCGGATCCCCCCAACGCATTCGCAGCTGCCCAGGAGCCGCTTTTTCTGATCAGTAGTGGGTGGTCCGGCCTGTGCTGATCAGCTTGTGGTGTGTCTGGGTCGGGGGGTGGGGGTGCGGCGTGCCGGAAGTGGTCGAGTTCCTGCCCCGGGTCATGGCACGAGTCCTGCGTGGAAGCCGGTGACGATCACGGGGTCGCGTACGTCGCTGTCCAGGCCGCGGAAGCCGAGTCCGCGAGGGCGCCGAGGCCGGCGGCGCGCAGGTGGGCCAGGACGTGGTCGTGGCGGGCGGCGGTGACGTCGTGCGTGTGGCCGGGCCGGGCGGCGGATATCCAGATCAGGCGGCCTTTCTCGTCGGTCAGAGGGAGGAAGTGCAGGCGGTGATGGTGGTGTTTGCCGGAGTAGTTCGGCCGGTCGGCCTTCCCGGTGCGGCGCTGGGTGGGGATGAGGGTGCCGTCGGCCAGGACCACCTCCCCGCCCCGCTTGGCGACTTTCTTCAGGGCGCGGTCCAGGCGCGGTGCCTGCGCGGCGAGCAGGGCGATCAGCTCGTCGCGCCAGCGGCGGACGGTCGCCGCAGAGACGTTGTTGCCGCCGGCTATGTCGGCCAGGCGCTGGTCGTGGCGCAGCACGGCCAGGACGATCACCGCGATCCGTCCGGGCGGCAGGATCCGTCACTTGGACCGTATCGCCTTCAGGTGACCTCGCAGCAGACCAGCGAGGTGGTTGACGGTCCGCATGGACAGCGGCAGACGGCACTGGTGGACAAGCGGGCAGGTGTCCTCGGCGTATTCTTCGGTTTTCGTCACGCAAATCCAACGGCCGTCGGAGGCACCGCGGTTACGCCCGTGGCGCACTGCTCCGGGCGATGGCGTCTCTGATCACAGGCGGGTGGTGAAGCGGCTGTCCGGCGGTTTGCGCGGCCAGCCACGATCAGCGAGTCTGACCAGCCTCCCCCGCAGCGGTTCCAGCTTGGCCCGCACGGTGACGTCGACTCCCAGTATCTCGCCGACCTGGCGGGCCATGACCGGTCCGGCGGTCTGCCACACGGCAGCCAGGATGGGCTGGTAGTCCGGCGGGAGCATGGTCTCCTCCACTTCCGGCATGCGGTGCGGGATCAGCATCACTGGTCGGCCGCCCACCTGCCCGGGTGCTGGCGCGGCCGAGGCGCGTTCGTCGGCGAGCTGCACGCTCACCCGGTCAAGGACACGTTCGGTGACGGCGAGTTCGTCTCGCTCGGCCCGCGCCTCCACCAGCTGTTTGACCAGTTGTTCTTCGAGTTCGTCCAGTTGCGCACGGCGCGCGGTGATCCATTCCAGCAGTTCGGGATCGAGCATGCGTCGGATGCTAGAAGGCCCTCCGACCGCCACGGGAAGGAACGAGCGGACCGACCGCGACCATTACCGACGCGCTCACCGCACTGAGCGTTCCAACGCAGCCCGATGATCGGAAACCCACCGGTAGGCCATCTGGACCTGCCTCACCGACCCTGCGTCACGGAGCCGGGCCATGGCGACGTCACCCCCATCGGCCTGGGCCTCGATGCCCCGCCAGCACCGGTCCTGCCACCACAAGATCGTGGACACGAGACGTTGCCGGTCCGACAACCCGTAGCCGTCGACGACCAGCCTCATGCGCCGGGCTACCTCCTCGACGTCGGTGACCGAAGGGCCCAGACCGAGGTACTGCCAGCAGACATGAGCGATGTCGTGGATCCGCGCGCCAGGCGCAGCAAGGTCCCAGTCAATGAACGCCGTCGGCCGAAGCTCGCCACTGCACAGCTGATAGACGGTGTTCTTGGGCGACAGGTCGTTGTGACACACAACCTCTTGGTCTCCGGCCAGCGGGGTGCCGGCAGTCAGGTCGTGGAATTCACGCACGAGCCGGGCGACCGTCACCAGACTCTCGTCGGATGACACGGCAGCGGGCTGGCGCGGCTCCCATGCCACATGGCCATCGAGGTAGCTCAGGACTTCACGGCCCTCGTCGTCCATACCGAGATACCGCGGAGCACCACTCCAGCCACTGGATTCGAACAACCTCAGCAGCTCACTCACGAACTTCGTGCGAGCCGAGGCTGGACGGCGCACCGTGTCTCCGACACGAACGACCGCATTGACGAAACCTCCGGGCAAGGACGACTCAGGCATCCGCCCACTCTGCCCCATCGCTACGTCCATCGATCAACAACTTGTCCGGCACTCGATCCGAGCGCGAGGCAACTTCGCCAGATGATCTACAGCTCAGACTGCCGCTCACGACCAGCGCGAGCACGCCGACAGACGAGCACACCAGCCCTTTGACCTGGGCTTTCAAGTTGGCGGAGGCTCAGTGCGGCGCGGCGTGGCCGGGAGCATCGGCCAACACGGGTGCGCAGCAACCTGCGCACCCGCCCGCCCGGCTGTGCGGCCGCGCGCTGCGCATCGCTTTGGAAGGATGCGCACCGTTGCCGCCCGTTGCCGCGCGGCTGCCGTGGGACGGGCCCGGGATGCGCGAGGCTCCGCGGTGGCGGACTCGAAGACGTCTTTCGGTGTTGCTGGCCTGCTGGCCGGAGGTAGCTGATGGCTTTGATGACCGAGTCTGTGGTCAGGGGGAGAGACCTCCGCTTGCGGTATGCCATGCGTCGGTCGTGGGAAAGTCGCTGCTGTCTGGTGAGCACCGCTGGCCCACGCGTGGTGGCCCGGCGCCTGGTGAGGTAACGCGCCCTCTGCCCGCCATTGCTCACGCTCCGGATGAGACCGGCGGACGTCCGTGCTGGTCTGCCGTGGTCAGTTCTCCAGGGGGTATGGCTGACCATCCGGCCGCAGGGGTCCGCGGTCCGGCCTGGGGCTGTTGGCCACGGGCGGCACGGCTCGGCCCGGCTGACGTGCTGGCGCAACGCCAGCCGGGGCCACACCTTCGGGATGGATGTGTCGGTTTGGCGACGTGCCGTCTCTTGACATCGGTTCCTCGCGGTCAGGCTCGGCGAGCGAAGGACGCAAGGCGATCGGCGAGCGCGGTGATGGGGTCGCGCAGTTCATCGGGGCGCTCGATGACGAACGGCCGGTCGAGTGCGGCGAGTGCCGGAAGCAACCAGCCGAGCCGCTCCACCGGCGGCTCGACGCGGAGCCAGCGCTCGGTCGCCCGGTCCTGGCCTGCCGCGGACTCGTGCTCCTCCAGACTCGCGGCGCCGACTGGCAGGCGGGCGCGGATCTGGTCGACTGTCCCGTGGATCCGCAAGGTCACCTCATACCGGTACTCGGCCGTGGCGAACCCTGACAACACGCGCTGTGCTGGGAGCGGGACCCACGGGTGTTTCGTATGAGCCGGGCAGGGCCCGCGCGTCAGCGATGCGATCGAGCCGGAAGGTCCGGTCCTCGCTGACCTGGTCGTCCTTGCCGGCGGCGTACCACCGGCCCGTATGGGCGACGATCCCGTACGCGTGCAGCGTGCGTTCGCCGCGCCGTCCGTCACGGTCGGTGTAGCGGATCGAGACCGGTCGGCGGTGGCGCACCGCATCGGCGGTGGTGAGCAGGACTTCGGCGTCCAGGGGTGTCGAACTGGCTAGCCTGTTCCGTGAAGGCGAGGGATTCCAGGAGTGTGTCGAGCCGTCGGGCGATGTGCTTGGGCAGCACCCGTCGGATCTTCGCCGGTGCCGTCTCGCTTGCCGTGTGCTGCGTTGTCGTCAACCCTGGTCGGCGCCCGGCGCCCAGGCCGAGCAGCACGGCCAGCGCCTCGTCGTCGCTGAGCATGAGCGGAGGCAAGCGGTACTCGGGGTGAGCCGGTACCCGCTGTAGCGGCCGCGCACCGTTTCCACGGGTACGTCCAGGTCGATGAGCTGGTCCACATACCGGCGCGCGGTGTGCCCTTCGACGCCGAGGCGGTCGGCGGGCTCGGCCACCGTCCGGTGTCGCCTGGCTGGATCAGTTCCAGGAGTGTCAGCACGTGGCCGGTGGGTCGGGGTATGTCCGCGGCCTGACGTGAATACAGGGCCGATTCTGTCCACTATTTCTCCTAGCCTGCGATGTGCACGCTTCCAGCACAGCCAAGGAGATTTCCATGGAGTTCGTCTCGATCCGCATCATCACCAGCGACGTAGCGCGCCTCGTCGAGTTCTACGAGCGGGCCACGGGGGCGCGGGCGACGTGGGCTACCGAGGACTTCGCCGAACTCAGGACCGCGGGCGCCACGCTCGCGATCGCCGGTACCCGCACCGTCCCGCTGTTCGCCCCGGGCTCTGCCCGCCCGGCGGACAACCACAGCGTGATCACCGAGTTCCTCGTTGACGACGTGGACCGCGTACACCAGAACCTGACCGGCTTCGTCACCGACTTCGTCACCGAGCCCACCACGATGCCCTGGGGCAACCGGTCGTTGCTGTTCCGCGACCCCGACGGTAACCTTGTCAACTTCTTCACTCCCGTCACCCCAGCCGCCATCGAAAAATTCGCACGCTGACACCCCGCACAGCAGCTCACCCGGGAGCCCTGAAATCCCAGGGCTCCCGATGAACGCGGCCACCGAGTCCAGGAGCGCCACCAGCAAGGGACACCGGAACCACCGCTGCCCCCGTTATGTTTTTCGCGGCCCTCTTGCAGGACCGCGAAAAACATAACGGGGGATCACCACACCTGTCAGGGGGAAGCAGGTCCTTGACGGTCACGGGTGCCGCGCTTGTCAACGGCGTCTTTGGGTGGCTGTCCGGTGGCCGGCAGGCGCTTGCGGATGTCCTGGTAAAGGCTCTGCATCTCCACGCGGAAGATCTCCTCCTGGTGGACGCCGATAAAGGAGGTGTGCCCGAACACCTCCAGTGAGACCAGCCCGTGCATACGGCCCCACGCGCCCAGGAACAGCGCCGTCGCGGAGGCCGGCAGCTCTCCCCGGCCGTCCGGAGTCAGTCCTTCCGTGAACTTCCTGAAGCCGACCGACAGCTCAGGCATGTCGGCCGCGGCGAACTGCTCCGCGGTGTACCCGTCGAACAGGGCACGCTCGAAGAGGCCGCTGATCCGGCGGACCGCCTGGGTGGTCGGGCCCTCGGCGGGGGCCGCGTAATGACGTAGCGGTGCGCCGTACAAGAGCTGGAACAGCTCGGGATGCTCGACGGCCCAGCGGCGGTAGCTCTCGGCGACCACCATCAAGCGCGGCACGGCCGGATCGTCCTCCACAGAGGCGACGGCCTCCTCCAGGGCATCGGCCAGATCCTCGTACGCCTTGGCGATGAGCGCCGTGACCAGAGCGTCCCGGCTCGGGAAGTAGTGGTACAGCGCCTGCACGGTCATGCCGAGGCTCTGGGCTATCGCGCGCAGTGACAGGGCGCCGGGCCCATGTTCGGTGATGTGCTGCTCAGCGGCGTTGACGATCTCCTGGACGGCGGCGGCCCGGCGCCGCTGCCGCAGGGACGGTATGGCCGTCGCGGGTTCCTCTGAAGGCATGCGACGACCGTACGACGATCACCTTCACATGTCATCAGGAGTATGTGCACCGTTCAAAAAATCTGACACCGCTCGAAAAACTTAATACTGCAACATCTTCTTTTGGATCGCTAGCGTCTTCAACGGCGACGGGCAGCGCGACACCGCCTTCCGGGTGTGACGCCCGTCGTCTCTCAGCATCGGCACGAACGCACATCCCCTTCGCGTCAGCCCGACTGCTTCGTTTCGCATAGGGGTCCAAAGGAGATCGGGCGTGTTTGAACGCATAGCGGCTTCGGTTCGCCATCCCCGGCCTCATCTGGCCTCTGCCCGAGCTCGCCCCACTCGTTCGGCGTGGCCGGTCCTCCAGCGGACCCATCACCGGGATCTTCCTCGGCCAGTCCCTCTCACAGCTGGTCGTCCAGACTCCGATCCATGCCCTCGGTGTCGCTGACTCCTTCACCTGGCCGGTATCGCGGTGGTTGCCGCCATGGCGACCACCGCCATCGGCCCGCGCAACCGCGGCGACACCATCACTGAAAGGACAAATTCGATGATTCACCACGGTATCCGTTTCTCCGTCAAGCCCGGAGTGCCGCAGGAGGATGTGGAGGCCGTCCTCAAGATCATGCGGGATGCCGCCGACTCGGTCCCGCTGCTCAAGTCGTTCGTCCTCGGCCGGGACTTCGGCGGAGAGTACGACTACGGCGCCGTCTCCGTCGTCGAGGATCTCGCGGCCTACGAGACGCTGATGAACCATCCGTCACACCTCGAGGTCGACCGGGTCGGCCTGCCGCTGGTCGACAAGTTCGTGTCGTTCGACATCTCCGACGACCCGGACCCGGAACTGGGCGCGAAGATCGCCGAGATCCACCGGCGCAGGTACGCCGGCAACCCCGAGGTCTCCGACCTGGTGTCCGATCTCGGCGAGTACAGCGGCAGCGCCGCGCCCGGCAAGCACGGGATCTGACCAACCACGGCGGCACCACGGCGGCAGCCCCGGCTCGATCGCGGAGCCTGGGCGCACGCCCGCCGAGGTGCCGCCATGGCACCGGCGTCGGGGGACATGGCGGAGTAACGACCCGCCCGCGCCGCGACATTCATCCGTATCGCTTTCGAGGCGGGCTGACTGCCCGCCCCACCTATGAAGTCGAGTCAACCAGTGAGTTCGAAGAGGTACCCGATGGCCAGCCCTGTCACCACCCTTGTCACCGAGATCGTGCTGCCCGGCCCGGTCGAGCCCGACGGCCTGGAGGTCAGGGTCCGTGAGCTCCAGGCCCCCGGCGAGGGGCAGGTCGTCCTGCGGATGGAGGCGTCCGGTGTGTCGTTCGCCGAGCAGCAGATGCGTCTGGCCAAGTACTACGACCAGCCGCCGTTCCCCTTCGTGCCCGGCTATGACGTGGTGGGCACGGTGGTGGCCACCGGTGCCGGTGTGGACCCGGCGCTGCGGGGGCGTCGGTTCGCCGCAGTGACCAAGATCGGCGGGTGGGCCAGCCACGTGTACGTGGAAGCCGGAGATCTGGTGCCGGTGCCGGAGGGGGTCGACGTGGCCGCCGCTGAGACCGTGCTCGTGAACGGTGCCACCGCCTGGCAGATGCTGCACCGCTCGGCCTCCGTCCGCACGGGCGGGACGGTCGTGGTGCTGGGTGCCAACGGCGGCGTGGGTTCCACCCTGGTGCAGTTGGCCCGGCACGCCGGGATCAGGGTGATCGGCACCGCCTCCGCCCGCCACCACGACGCGGTGCGGGAACTGGGAGCGATCCCCGTCGACTACCGCGACCCGAACATGTACGAGCAGATCCGCAAGCTGGTCCCCAAGGGGGTGGACGCGGTCTTCGACCACGTCGGCGGCCCCGGTCTCGTGCAGTCATGGCGGCTGCTGCGCAAGGGCGGAACCCTGGTCAACTACGGCGCGGCGGCGCAGAAGAACGAGCAGGGCAGCTCGCCACTGGGGTTCATCACGCTGTTCGCGCGCCTGCTCGCGTGGAACTACCTTCCCAACGGCAGGAGCGCACTGTTCTACAACTTCTGGGCGGGTCGGCGCCGTCTGGACTCCTTCCGCGCCCGACTGCGCGAGGACATCACCCAGGTGCTGCGGCTGGTCGCCGACGGCACGGTGAAACCGCAGATCGCCGCCCGGATCCCGCTCAGCCGCACCGCGGAAGCACTGGCGCTCGCCGAATCGCGCACCGTGCTGGGCAAAGTCGTCATCATCGCGGATGTCTGAGGGACACACACCGCGGTCACGCCCGCACAGCCCGGCCCTGACCGTACCTCCACGAGGTTCAGCCCACCCGCATCAGCACGTCGATTTTCTGGAAGTTCCCACCATGACCCTCAACGCCCCCACCACACCGGCCCCGGTCAGCGCCATCCCGCCCGGTGAGGTCGACAGCAGCGCCGCCTACACCAGCTTCACGCTCGCCTTCGTCATCGGCCACGGCGCGGCCGCGCTCTCCAAAGGCACCGACCCCGTGCTCACCCTGCCTGTCTGGCTGCCCCTCACCCTCTTCTTCACCGGTCTGGTGCCCGGTCTGGTGCTGAACCTGCGTGCGGTAAAACGCGCCCAACAGGGCGCGAGCGAATCCCGGCGACGCGCGGAGAAGCTCCTCGGAACCGCTTGGGCCACCGGATTCACCGCCCTGTTCCTGGCCGTCACCGGACTGTCCACCGCGACCGGCCAACCCGAACTCCAAAACGTGCTCTGGCCCGCGGGCTCTGGCCTGATCGTCGGCCTGATCAACATCGCCGAAGGCGCCGTACGCCGTAACACCCTGCACTACAACCTGGGCTCCTGGCTCGCCCTCATCTCGGCCGCCTCCCTCTTCCTCAACACCGCCGGTGTCTACGCCGTACTCGCCATCGCCGGGGGCGCCGGCTACGCGGTCGCCGCCACCCGCGAACCCCGCCGCCTCGCCGGGCTCAGCATCACAGCGGCCCGCTGACTCCCACGCACAGCGGACCCGTATGCGTCACCTGCCCGGGGCCGCGCCCTACGAATACGTGAGGAAGAATGAACAACTCCCTGCCTGTCGTCCTGGTGCACGGCTTCTGGCACGGCAGCTGGTGTTGGAACCCGGTGGCCGAGCAGTTGGCCGGCTGTGGGATCCCGTCGGTCGCGGTCGACCTCGACGGACACGGACTGCGCGGCCCCGCACCGCGCACCCGCTGGGCCCGGCCGTTCGACGCGGAGGCATTCGCCACCGAACCATCACCGGTCAGGACCGTCACCGCATCGTCCGCGGCGGCTTCCCTCGCCGACCGGATACGAACGATCGGCGCCGGTCGGCCATGTCTGGTGGTCGCGCACAGCATGGGGGGTGTCGTTGCCACCGCGCTGGCGGAACTCGCTCCGGAACTCGTTGGCGGGCTCGTCTATGTATCCGCGCTCGCACCGGTGAGCGGGGTGCCGGCGGCCTTCTACAGCACATGCCCCGAAAACGCCGGCGAGAAGTTGCTCCGACTGCTGGCGGCCGACCCCGCGGTGGTCGGCGCGGCGCGCATCGACTTCGACGACCCCGACAGGCACGACCAGATCAAGGACGCCTTCTACAACGACGTCGACGGCCGCACCGCGGATGCCGCGATCGCCCTGCTCAGTCCGGATGGTCCGGTAGGGATTCCCGGTGAGGAACTGACCGTCACCGCGCAGCGCTACGGCAACATCCCTCACTCGTACGTGACCTGTACCCGGGACAACGCCATCCCCCTGGCGCTGCAACACCGCTTCATCAAGGAGATCGACGCCGTGTCGGCCTCCCCGACCGCCGTTACCGAACTCGACTCCTCCCACTCACCCTTCTTGTCCCAGCCCGCCGCGCTCGCCGAAGCGATCGCCGGCAGCGTCCCCGACCTGACCTCCCTGCGGCGGACTCCGTAAACACCTTGGACAACGACGTCGTCCGACCGCCACCGATCAACAGGGCCCGGCCCGTCTCGCGGTGCGTCCGTCGTTGTCGACAGCACGTATCCGCCGGGAGCCCATCGCGGCCGCATGCTCGCGCTATCACCTCCCTATCCCGGCCTCAACCCCGCCGGAGATGTGCCGTGATTCCTTTGCGATAGGGCGACATCGGAGATTGGGTTCTGCCAAACCTCGGCGTCCCTTCGGGGGCAGCCCTCAAGGAGTGGTTCGAATGACAGCCGCAGATCATATCAGTGAATTCGCGCGGAACAGGAAGAAACCGGCTTGTGCACTGCCGGAGTTCTTTTCGGCCGTGGCTCACGGGAAGGCGCACGGCCGATGACGATGGACGCGGAGTTCTATTCGTGGGTGGCCCAGCGGTTCGGCGGATACTTCAGCGACGCGCAGAGCACCGATGTATTTCCCGACGGCCGCCCGGATGCCGTCTTCGACGAACTGGTGGCCGCACTGGGGGCCCCGCAGGCCCGGCTGCTGGATGTCGGCTGTGCCGACGGGCGCCGACTGCTGCGGAACTCTCCCGCGTACGGTGCCGTGACCGGCATCGATCTGTCGCCGTCGATGCTGGCGGTCGCCGAACGGTACCGGGAAGAGGCAGGTCTGTCGCACGTCATCTTCAAGCTGTGCGACGCGGCCCATACCGGCCTGCCCGACGGGTCCACCGACGTGGTCACCTCCCGCCGCGGCCCGCTGATCGCAGACGAGTTCGAGCGGGTGCTCCGCCCTGGTGGAGCCGTGGTGTACATGGGTATCGGGGAGCAGGACGCGCGGGAGCTGAAGGAGACGTTCGGCCGCGGTCAGGACTTCGGCAGCTGGAACGGTCAACCCCTGGCGGAGCGGGTTGCGCGGGATCTGTTCGACGCGGGCTTCGTCGTAGCGAGAAGTCAGGCGTTCAGGTTCGAGGAGTTCTACCACTCGCCCGGCGATCTGGGCACGTTTTTGCAGCAAGTGCCGATCCTCGAGGACTACGACCCGGCGGCCGACAAGGAAGCCTTCGAGCGATACGTCGCCGCGGCGACTGTGGATCAGTGCGTCCGGCTGCGTCGGCACTGGTTCATCGTGCAGGCGCAGAAGCCGGCGGCCGTCATTCCGTCCGACTCCTAGGAAGCGGTGCGCCATGGAGCAGGATCTCGTAGTCAACGAAATCTTCGGTCCGACCGTCCAGGGCGAAGGCCGGTCCATGGGACGCAGATGCGCGTTCCTGCGGCTCGGTGGGTGCAATCTGTCGTGCTCGTGGTGCGATACGCCCTACACATGGGACTGGACCGGAGCCAGTGACACCGGAGTCGCCCACGATCCGCGCAAGGAGTTGCACCGTCGCCCGGTCGACGACGTCCTCGCGGAACTGCTGGAATTCGATACCGACCTCATCGTGATCTCCGGCGGCGAGCCCCTGGGGCAGCAGGAGCGACTTGTTCCACTGGTGGCGGCACTGACCGCACACGGTAAAGAGATCGAAATCGAGACGAACGGGACGCATGCCGCGCACCCCGAACTCGTCGCCGCCGGCGTCCGGTTCAACGTCTCGCCGAAGCTGTCGCACTCGGGCGACACCCCGAAACGCAGGATCGTCCCCGCCGCACTCACCAGCCTCTCGGCACTGCCGAGCAGCACCTTTAAATTCGTCTGCCGGAACGATCACGATCTCGACGAGGTGGCCGAGCTGGTCGAGGCATTCGACCTGGCCTCGGTGTGGATCATGCCGATCGGGCGGACCGCCGACGACGTCACCAAACACATGGGCGAGCTGGCCGACACGGTGGTGGAGCGCGGCTGGAATCTGACGACCCGACTGCACACCTTGTTGTGGGACGACACACGCGGCGTATGAACAACAGCGCGCGCAAACAAGAACGGAACTCGGATCGATGACCTTTCGCATCACGAAGAAATTCGAATTCTCGGCCAGCCATCAGCTCGCCGGCCTCGCTCCCGATCACCAGTGTGCCCGCCTGCACGGACACAACTATGTGATCGAGCTGGAACTCGGAGCCGAGGACGCAGATCTGTTGCCCGTCGGCTTCGTTCGCGACTACGGAGACCTGTCGGCATTCAAGGTGTGGCTCGACAACCACCTGGACCATCAACATCTGAACGAGGTGATGGAAGACAATCCGACGGCCGAGCACATGGCCGCCTGGATCTACAGGACCTGGTCGATGGAGTTTCCCGAACTGACCGGCGTGCGTGTCTCGGAGACCCCCAAGACATGGGCCGAGTACCGCCCGTGACATCCATCATTCCGAAGCCAGAAGAGGTGACCGCATGACGGTGACAAAACTGGACCGTGTTGCTGCCCCGTCGGCGCCGACGACGACCGAGGACCCGCTGATCGGGCTCGCCCGCCAACTGCTGGAAGAGATCGGCGAGGACCCCGACCGCGACGGGCTGCGCGACACACCTGCGCGGTTCGCCCGCTGGTGGCGCGAGTTCATCAACTACGAGCCGGGTTCCCTCGGCACGCTCTTCGAGTCCATCGGCACGAGTCAGCTCGTCATCGTCTCGGACATCCAGGTCTGGTCGCTGTGCGAGCACCATCTACTGCCGTTCAACTGCTCCGTGACCATCGCCTACCGGCCGGCGGGGCAACTGCTCGGCCTGTCGAAGTTCGCGAGGGTCGCCCATCACTACGCCCACAGGTTGCAGGTGCAGGAGCGCCTGGTGGACCAGATCGCGCTGGAGATCAGCAACCTCAGCGGTACCCCGGACGTCGCGGTCATCGCGAAGGGTGAGCACCTCTGTATGTCGATGCGGGGCATCAAAGCTGCCGCGCAGATGACGTCGACCGCTCTGCGCGGGGAGTTCGGCACGAGCTCCGGGCTCCGGAGCGAGCTGTTCGACCTGCTCCGGACGTGACGAAGCCGCTGACTCCGGCAACGAAGACAGTGAGCGATCCATGGGCCGAGACAGATCCGCAGGACTCGGGAGCCCTTGAGGGCTACCGCGAACTCATCGCCGTGCCGGGCACCCGCGGGATCGCCGTGCTCTCGCTGCTGTCGAAGTTTCCCGCGGCGATGTTCTCGATCGCTGTCCTGCTGTTCGCGTCGCCCGAGTACTCAGCGTCCCGCGCGGCACTCGGCACGGGCACGATGCTGTTCACGAGCGCGATCTCCGGACCGTTGCGGGGCCGGCTGGTCGATCGCGGCAGGCGAGGTGCCGTGCTGGGGTGCTGCCTGGCGGGTTATCTCGTCGGCATGACGGGTCTGGTTCTGGCCGTGCTGGCGCACCTGCCGTTCGCCGTTTTCCTCGGTGCCGCCGCAGTCGCCGGCCTGTGCTTTCCGCCGGTCGGTGCCATGTTCCTGGCCTATTGGAACGCTGCCGCACCGACCGCCGCGAGCAGAGCATCCGCCAACGCCCTCGAATCGGCGCTGATCGACCTCGCACTCGTCACGGGGCCGCTGGTGGCGACGCTGCTCTCCACCGCGTTCTCGCCGGTCTGGGTGTTTGTCCTCAGCGGCGTCGAAATGGCCGTCGTTGTTGCGTTGCTCGGATCGCGTGGTCGCGCGATCACCAGATCGACCGATGGGCCGGGCGCGGACACCCGACGGCAGCGCATCCCGGCCCGGTTGTACTGGATCCGCGCGGCGTTGCTCTTCTTCTGCTGCGCTCTGGGTTCATTGGAGATCGCGCTGCCCATCCAGGCGCAGGCGAACGGCAGGAAGGCATGGAGCGGGCTCTATCTGACCGCACTGTCGATCGCCAGCATCGCCGGGGCCATGGGCTTCGGAGTTCTGCCCTCGGCGTTCCGCAGGCGGGTCACGACGCCGTGGCTGCTCGCGTCGTTCCTTGCCGGAACCGTCGCGGTGGCGATCGCCATGGCGTGGTCCCCTCTTGCCGCCCTCGCCGTCTGCCCGCTGGCCGGCATCGCGACCGGGGCAACCTTCTCCGCCTTGTTCGGCGCGGTCGCCGGCTCCGCACCGGCCCGTCGCGCCAACGAGGTCCAGAGCTGGGGCACGAGCATCGTCCCCGCCGGCTTCGCCCTCGGCACATCCACCGGAGCGTCGCTCGCCTCCGTACTGGGCCCACCCGCATTCGCCGTGGTCGCCGTACCGGCGCTCATCACCGCCATTTTCTGCATCCGGACGGGAGAGCTGCGTACAAGCGGTGCTCTTCACGACACACCTGCATCAGCCGACGTGGAAGGAAAACGATGAACACAAATGACTCCTCGACGCCCGCGGAAGCGGTGCGGCTGCTCCCCACGCTGGACGCCGACCGGCTGCTGGCCGACCTCATGACGGCCCGCGACCACCTGTGGGACGAGCAGAGCTCGTACACGAACGGGCGCGTGTCCAGGTGGGCGGAGCAGGACTGGCGCTGCCTCGCGGTGCGCAGCCCTGGCGGCGACAAGACACGTACCGACCCGGGCGGTCCGGGCAGTGTGGAGTTCGCCGACACCGAGTGGCTGGACCACATGCCCTACGTGCGCGAAACCCTGCGCTCGATCCCCGGCCCCCTCTACGCGGCCCGGTTCATGGACCTCGGCCCCAACGTGATCGGCTACCCACACTCCGACCCCAAGTTCGCCCCGGACTGGGGGATGGCCCGGCTGCACATGCCGGTCATCACCCAGAAAGAGGCGTTCCTGGACCTCGACGGAGCCATCCACCGCTGGCAGCCCGGTGAGTTCTGGTTCGGCGACTTCAGCCGCAAGCACCAGATCCAGAACGTCGGTACCGACCACCGGGTCCATCTCGTCGTGGACGTGCTGGCCACCCCGGAACTCGCGAAGCTGTTCCCGGCGGGGTGGGCCGACTACTTCAACGGTTCGGACGTGCTCTACAACCGTCCGGCCGTGGCTACGACCGAAGCGGAGCGCAAAGCCGCGCGGTGTTCATTCGAGGCCCCGGAGCACCTGCTGGAGATCGAGGTGTTCGGGTCGCTCACCGGCCCGCAGCCGCAGACCTCGTTCAGCATCGAGGACACCAGCAGGGGCCTTGCCGTCCGCTCTCCTCAGGACCACCTCTTCCCGCTGGAGGCCATCGGCCCCCATGAGTACCGCCTGGTCGGCTGGAGCGACGAGCGCACCATCACCACGAAGCTGGACGGCGCGCGGCCCGAGGTCGAGCTGACCTACCGCAAGGGCCACCGAACGGACCAGCTGACCGTCCCGGCCACGCCGGCGGCGTGACGGCAGCCCCCACGGCCGCCGCATTTCCGGTGCTCCGCGCACCGCTGCCCTGATCCCTCATCCCCCTTCGTTTTCCGGAAGGCGACGTATGCCGAAAACTGTCGCGATCGTGTCCGGTGGCCTGGACTCGGTCACCATGGCCCACCACCTCCACGAGCAAGGACACACCCTCCACCTGCTGTCCGTGAACTACGGCCAGCGTCATCTGATCGAGCACGAGTTCGCCGCGAAGGCGGCGCGACGGCTCGGGGTCCCGCACGATGTCGTCGACCTCAGCCTCGTCGGCAGGCTTCTGAGCGGGTCCTCGCTCACCGACCCGAGCGTCGACGTGCCCGACCACCGAACTGGCGCGTCCGGCGGGAGCCCGAACGTCGTGCCCAACCGCAATGCCCTGCTGTTGTCCGTCGCCTTCGCGGTCGCCGTCGCTCAGAAGGCGGAGGCGGTCGCCGTCGGCGTTGTCGACGACCTCCAGGCGGCGCCCGACAGCAACGCCACGTTCATCGACTCCTTCCTCGCCATGGAGCGGATCGCCACTCGCGGCTACGCACACCCGGACCTGACTCTGACCGCGCCCCTGGTCACGCTCCGCAAGAGCGACGTGGTGTCGCTCGGCGAGAAGCTCGGCGTCCCCTGGACCGAGACCTGGAGCTGCTTCCGGGGCGGTGCCCGGCAGTGCGGGCGGTGCGCCGCTTGCCGGGAGCGGCAGGAAGCGTTCCGGGACGCCGGCGTGAGCGATCCGACGACCTATCGGACCAGCGATGAGCAGGAGTTGACATGACCGACAGCTTGCCCGTGCTCGACCTCCGTGACGCCGCCGGTTCGGCGCGGACCCGCGCGGAGTTCCTGGACCGGTTGCGCCGGGCCATCCACGAGGTCGGCTTCTTCCAGCTCGTCGGCCACGGGGTCGGGGACGCCGAGGACATGCTCGAATCGGCCCGCCGGTTTTTCGCCCTGCCCGAGCCCGACCGGCTCGCGCTGAACATCCTCGACTCGCCTCTGTTCCGCGGCTACTCCGAACTCGGCCGCGAACACACCAAGGGCGTTCCCGACCAGCGTCAGCAGCTGGACATCGGGCCGGAACAGCCCGCGCGCACCCCCGCGCCCGGCGACCCCGCCTACCGGTGCCTGATCGGCCCGAACGAGTGGCCGGAGGCGATGCCGGAGCTGCGGCCGGCCATCGAGTCCTGGATCACCCGGCTGACCGCGCTGTCCCACCGGTTGCTGCGGCTGATGCTCGAATCGCTTGACGCTCCCGCCGGGTTCCTGGACGACGTGGTCGACCCGGACCCCCAGATCCACCTGAAGCTCCTGCACTACCCCGGCCCCACGGGGAGGAGTGACGACACCGGCACCGGCCAGGGCACCGGCATCCACAACGACCTCGGGCTCCTGACCCTCCTTGTCCAGGACGACAACGGCGGTCTCCAGGTCGCGGTCGAGGAGGGCCGGTTCATCGACGTGCCGGTGATCCCCGGGGCGTTCGTGGTCAACCTCGGAGAGCTGCTGGAGGTGGCGACGAGGGGCTACATACGCGCCACCCCGCACCGGGTGGTCCGGCCCGCCCCCGGCGTCAACCGGTACTCCATCCCCTTCTTCTTCAACCCCCGGCTCGACGCCACGATGCGGCCGCTGCCCAGCCCGTACGTTGAGGGCGCCGACGGCGTCATCGACGTCGCCGACAATCCGTTGTTCGCCCTCTACGGCGACAACGTGATGAAGGGGCTGATCCGTTCGTTCCCCGACATCGTCGCCCGGCACCACCCGACGCTGGCCGCCACCACCGGCTCCACGAGGTCCTGACACCCCTCGGGCCGACCCTGTGACCGGCCGGCCCGAGCGGTCGGGGCCCGACGGCGCGGCCGGCCGGTGTGGCAGGGAACGAACCAATATGAAGCAGGGCGAATCTCATGAGAATCAACCTTCTGGGGCCACTCCAGGCATACGTGGACGATGACCGTGTCAACATGGCACCGGCCGCCCAGAAAGTACGTCAGACACTGGCGATGCTCGTGCTGAACGCGGGCCGCGTGGTGCCCTTCGAGCACCTCATGGATGAGCTGTGGGAGGGCGACCCGCCCGCCAGCGCACATACAGCGTTGCAGACGTACGTGTATCAGCTCAGGAAGAGGTTCTCGCTGGGCAATCCGCGGCGCGGCGGCGTGGTGCGGGCGGCCGGGCCGCTGCTGGGCACCGTCGACGGCGGCTACCAGTTGTCGCTGCCCGCTGACCACGTGGACGCCTTCCGGTGCGAGCCGCTGCTCGCCCGTGCCCGCGCCGAGTTCGGTGACGAAGACTTCGCCCGGGCTCGCGAAACGGCGGCCGCGGCGCTGCGCATGTGGCGCGACGACGCCCTGGTGGACGTGCGCAAGGGGCCCATGCTGCAAGCCGAGGCGGACCGCCTGAAGGAGTCGCGTACCAGCGCCCACCACCTGCGGATCGAAGCCGACCTGCACCTCGGCCGGCACCACGAGGTGTTCGGCGCACTCGCGGCGATGGCCGGCCGGGAGCCGACGGACGAGCGGGCCCAGGGCAATCTGATGACGGCCCTCTACCGCATGGACCGACGGGTGGAGGCCCTCCAGGTCTACCGGCGGGCCCGCGAGCGGATCGCCGCCGAGCTGGGGCTCGACCCCTCGCCCCAGCTCCAGGCGCTGCACACGGCCATGCTCGCGTCGGACGAGGCGCTGCTGCGTCCCGCCGGCCGGCTCACGGCCGTGACCGCCGCCACGCGGGCGCCCTGCCATCTGCCCGCCCCGCGCGAGCCGCTGACCGGACGCGCCGACCAACTGGCGCGCGTCACCGCGGTCCTGGCCGGGCAGGGGCGCCAGGACCGGCCGCTCGTGATCGTGGGCGGCGCCCCCGGCACGGGCAAAAGCGAGCTGTGTCTGCACGCCGCGCACAAGGCGAGCGGTCACTATCCGGACGGACGGCTCTACGCGCGTCTTCGGGACGGCGCCGGGCGGCGGGTGCAACCTGCCGAGATCCTCCGCTCGTTCCTGCTCGGACTCGGCGCGACCGAGGAGCAGTTGCGGCTGAGTACGACCGACCTGAGTCTGTTGTTCCGTACCTGGACCGCCGACCTCCGTGTCCTGGTGGTGCTCGACGACGTGTGTGTCGTACGGGACCTGACGCCGCTCCTGCCGTCCGGTGCGGGCTGCGGAGTGCTGATCGGCAGCCGCCAGCGGCTGTTCGTGTCCTCGTCGGCGGCCCATGTCGAGCTGACCGGACTTTCCTTCGACGACTCGCTACACCTGCTGGAGTCCTCCGTGCCGGGACACCGCGTCACCATGGACCCGGCGGGTTTGCGTCGGCTGACCCGGCTCTGCCGGGGCCTGCCCGGCGCACTCTTCGCGCTCGCCGCGCAGTTGCGCCGCCGTCCGCACTGGACGGCCCGCCAGGCCACCGACTGGGCCCTCGCGTCGGACGACACCGACAGGGATCCGCTGGGTGTACGGGCCGGTCTCGACCGGACGCTGGCTACGCTGCCCTCCGAGCTACGACCCCTGGCCTACGCGCTGCTGTCGCCCGGCGTCCCCGACCGGCTCACACCGGCGCTCGGCGCTGCGGTCCTGGGGATCAGCGACCAGCAGGCCGAGGACCTGCTGGAGGAACTGGCGGAGAGATACCTACTGCGCGCGCAGCACCCGTGCGTGCACGGCCGGTTCTCCTACGCATGGGAGCCGGGAATCCGTCAGTTGGCGGCGCGGCTGAGCAGCACACCGGCCATGTGCTCCGCCTGACGGCCAGTGTGGGTGTGCCCCGCGCAACGTCAGTTCAGCAGCCAGTCGTCGGTGTTGATACCACCCACCACGTATTTGTCGTGTTCAGCCACAAAGCCAGCCGATCGGGTCCGGTTGTACTCGCGCACCACACTGTCCCGGGTCTCCAATGGCCGGTCCACGCCGACGAACACGCTGTAGAGCGGAGTCGGCATGGCTCCTCGGCGCATCTTGGCCTCGAAAGTGTTGATGCCCAGGTGGATGCTCTCGATGCTGCGACCCACGCCGTCAGCAATCTGGTGGTAGAACATCAAGTTGTAGTAGTCGTCGGCGTTGGGTACCGAGTAGTCGAAACCGGCGGATCGGGCGTACAGCATGTCGTGTTGTCGGTAGCGCAACAAGAAGCCGATGACCTTGTCTTTGTCCTTGGAGACCAGGACTGAGCTCTCATCGCCCAGGAAACGACTCTGCCGATCGAAGAGGGTCACCGCGCGTTCCTCATCGTGCGCGGTATGCCCGTACTTCTGCATGAGAGAGCTGTTCAGCGGCGCAATCTCCTTCACCACCTCTGGCAGCGGGTGTTCGGACACGACCCGCCCGCTCTCCCGGAACCTACGCAGCTCGCGGCGCACACGCTGCCGTCGGCCAGAGGGCAGCCAGGCGACATACTCCTCGAAGTCCGACCACAGGCCGATCGGCAGACTGGTCTCCACGTTGTGCCACAGCAGTACCGCTCCGTCCGAAGCGTGAGCCTTCGCCAGCTCGTGTGCCGTTTCCAGCGGTAGGTAGCAGTAGGCCAACACGCTCGATCGCGCCTGCTCGGCCAGTCGCAGCGCTCCGGCGGTGACCTGGCCGAGGGCCCGCTCCCGCTGCTCGGCTGAGACATTTGCCTGACCGGGCACCTGACCGCGAAACTCCGACCAGCCCGCCGCGATGGATATGGGCCTCGTGTTCAGGCGGGCCGCTCGCTCGTCACTGATCACCTCGCGCAGCAAGTCTGCCGGGTCATAGAGGTCGTGCGGTGCCTTGGTGAAGCTGTACACCTCCAGACCCGCGGTCGGGACACCGTCGCTGTTGCGTGCCAGTAGGTAGCGGGCGCGCGCTTCGGGTGGCAGCGTCTCTTCGCGCACTCCCGCGAATTTGCTGGTGGAGTAGATATTGGAGCCTATGGTGAGCGAGTCCCATTCAGCGGTCGGCAGCTCCGCGAAGGAGCCATAGACAGAGACAGACATGGACATCTCCTGTTGAGCGGGGGAGGGGGAGGGGGAGGGGGTGAGCGCTGAGCCGGATCGCTGGGCGCCGGCGCCAGTCAGCAGCTCCCGGATGAGGAATCGGCCGACGTCGACGTGTTGCCCAGAGCATTCGGGGGCTTCTTGCCGACGTCGTCCAGGAGTTCACGCCCGCCAGTGCCGTCGAGTTCCAATGCCTTTGCCAGTCCCGCCACCGTAGGGTTGCGGAAGACCACGACCGGCGACACCCGGCGTCCGAGCCGTTCGCCGAGGCGGCCCGCGATCGTGGTGAGGGTCAACGAGGTGCCGCCGACGTCGAAGAAGTCGTCCTGCGGCCCGAAGTCGTCCTCGACGCCCAGGCACTCCCGCCACACCTCGGCCACGAGGAGCTGTCGTGCGGTGAGGCACTGGCGCGCGGCGGGCGCCGGGTCGGAGGCCGGGCGCGGGTCGGGCAGCGCGGGCCGGTCGACCTTGCCGTTCGGCGTCAGGGGGATCTCGTCGATCACGGTGTAGCTCTGCGGCAGCGTGTACGGCGGCAGGCGGTCCGCCAGATGGGCGCGGAGCTCCGCCGGGCCCGGCGCCGGCCGGTCGGGGTGCTCGGGGATCAGGTAGGCCGCCAGCTGGTCCTCGCCGGCGCGGGCACGGCGTACGGCCACCACGCAGTCGGCCACGGCCGGGTGGCTCCGGAGCGCGGACTCGATCTCGCCGAGCTCGATGCGGAAGCCGCGTACCTTGACCTGGTGGTCGTTGCGGCCGAGGAAGACCAGGTTGCTGTCGGGCAGCAGCCGTACGACGTCGCCGGTGGCGTACATACGGGCGCCGGGCTCGGCGGCGTACGGGTCGGGCAGGTACGCCGCGGCCGTGCGGGCCGGTCGGCCGAGATAGCCGCGGCCGACCGCGCTGCCGCCGACGTACAGCTCGCCGCGGCAGCCGGGGGCGACCGGGCGCAGCCGCGCGTCCAGCACGTACAGGTGCGCGTTGTCGGTCGCCCGGCCGAAGGGGACGCTCGGGAGATGGCCGTGCCGGTCGAGCAGGTCTTCGGTGATGGGGCAGAACGCGGAGGTGACGGTCGCCTCGGTGGGCCCGTACTCGTTGAACACCTGGCAGCCCGGCGCGGTGGCGGCCAGGACGCGGCGGGACACCTCGTGCGGCACTGCCTCGGCGCCGGTGAACACCAGGCGTAGGGAGGCGAGTCGGGGAGCGGCGTCCGTGCCGGACTCCAGCAGGATCCGCATCTGTGACGGGGTCGCGTTGAGCGTGGTGATGCCGCGCTCGGCGACCTCGCGCAGGAACTCCTCGGGGTCGTAGGCGGCGGTGGGGCTCGCCAGGTGCAGTTCGGCTCCGGACAGCAGGCACTGAAAGATCTCCCAGACCGAGTTGTCGAAGGCCACCGAGTGGTTGAGCAGGGTCCGGTCGTGCCGGTCCAGCCGGCATAGCCGCTGGTTCCACTCCAGGAACCCGGTGATGTTGGCGTGGGTGATCGCGACGCCTTTGGGGTTGCCGGTCGAGCCGGACGTGTAGATGACGTAGGCGAGGTGGTGCGGCCGCGCCTCCTCTGCCGGCGCCGGATCGGCCCCGGGTTCCTGGTCCACCGCCACGAGCCGTACGCCGTCGCCGAGCAGGGCCGAGGTGGGGTGGCGCGGGTCCGCGACGACCAGGCGTACGCCCGAGTCGGCCAGCAGGTACCGGAGGCGGTCGGCGGGGTAGTTCGGGTCGAGCGGGACGTAGGCGCCGCCCGCCTTCAGCACGCCCAGCAGGGCGACCACCAGGGAAACCGAGCGTTCCAGACAGACGCCGACCAGGCTCTCGGGGCGTACGCCTCGGGCGCGCAGCTCCCCGGCGAGGGCCGAGGCCCGCGCGTCGGTCTCGGCGAACGTAAGCGACTCGTCGTCGCCAACGATGCAGGTGGCGTCGGGGGCGGCCCGCACCTGGCGGTCCCACAGGCGGACCAGGGTGGTCGGTTCGGGCAGCGGCTCGGACCGACCACCGGTGGAGAGGGCGCGCAGCTCCTCGGCCGAGACGATCTCCAGCTCGGAGAGCCGGTCCGTGACGCCGGACACCATCTGCTCGATGACCCGCAGGTAGTGCCGTCCGAAGCCCCGGACAAAGTCCGCGTCGAACAGGTCGGTGGCGTACTCGACGGAGACGCTGAGGTCACCGGCGCCCGCAGCGTGGTCCGTCACGTCCAGGGCGAGGTCGAAGCGAGCCGTTCCCAGCCGTCCCTCCAGCTCCTTGCGGTCGTACAGCTCGGTGAGGTGTCCGGCCTTCTGCTCCTCGTGCAGGGCGAACAGCACTTGGAAGAGGGGGTTGCGGCTCAGGTCGCGCTCCGGGCTCAGCTCCGCGACCAGCTTCTCGAAGGGGAGCTCCTGGTGCGCGTACGCCTGCCGTGCGACCTCGCGGACCCGGCTCAGCAGTTCGCGCCAGGTCGGGTCGCCCGCCAGGCCCGTGCGCAGGACGACGGTGTTCACGAAGTAGCCGACCACGTCGTCCAGTTCGGGGCGCGGCCGCCCGCCCGTCAGGGTGCCGACGGCGACATCGCTCTCCTCGGCGTAACGGCCGAGCAGTACCTGCAAAGGGGCCAGCAGGCCCATGAACAGGGTGACGCCCTCGGCGCGGCACAGCGTGCGCAACCGGTGCGCCAGGTCGGCGGGGACGCGCAGCATTTCGCGGCGGCCGCGGTGGCTGGCGACGGCCGGCCGGGGCCGGCTGGTCGGCAGCTCCAGGACGGGCACGCCGGACAGCCGGGTGCGCCAGTGGTCGAGCAGCCGTTCCAGCTCGGCGCCGGTGAGCCGCTCGCGCTGCCAGGCCGCGTAGTCGGCGTACGTCACGGGCAGCGGCGCCGGGGTGAGGCGGCGTCCTGTGACCAACTCCACGTAGAACGCGCCCAGTTCGCGCACCATGAGGTCGATCGAAATGCCGTCGCATGCGATGTGATGGGCCGTCAGGAGAGTGATGTCGCGACTCGGGGTGCTCAGGACGTCCGCGCGCAGCAGCGGGGGGCGGTCGAGGGCGAAGGGGGCCCGGATCCGCTCGGTCATGAGCACGTCCAGGTCCTCCTCGGCGACCTCGCTGCGCACCAGAGGGACCGGTCCCGGCTCGTGCGGTTCGGGGCGGGCCCGGCCGGCGACGGCGACGAGGGCCGTGCGCAGCGCCGGGTGCCGGCACACCAGCGCGGACAGGCAGTCCTGGAGCAGCGTCAGATCGACGCGCCCGCCGGGCAGGTCCAAGGCGACGGGCAGGTGATAGGCGGGCACCGCGGGGTTCAGCTGCTCGAAGAACCAGATCCGCTCCTGGCCGAAGGAGGGTGCGGCGGTCGTGGCCGCGGGGATCGGCTGGTCGTCCGCGGGCGCCACGCAGTCCAGGGCAGCGGCCAGCGCGGCGGGCGTCGGATGCGCGAAGAGCGACTGGGCGTCGACCGGCACGCCCAGCTCCGCACAAAGCCGGGCCACGACCCGTACCGCGGTGAGCGACTGCCCGCCCAGGCCGAAGAAGTCGTCGTGCGGGGACACGTCGTCCAGCCCGAGCGCCTCGGCCCACACGCGGCGCACCACCGCGGTGCGCGGGGACAGCGGAGCGTCGTCGGGGACCAGCCCGCCCGCCCGGACCGGGCCGTACGGAATGTGCCGCACGGCGTCGCGGTCGGCCTTGCCCGCGGGGGTGCGGGGCAGGGCGTCGAGAACCGCGTAGCCCTGGGCCACCATCGGGGCGGGCAGTCGTTGCGCGAGGTGGTCGCGGACCTTGCGGGGCAGGTCCGCGGCGTCGCTCCGCGCGCCGGGCGCGGGGACGAGGCAGGCCACCAACTGGTCGCCGACGGCGGCCTCGCGGTCAACGACCACCACCGCGTCCGCGACGAGGGGGTGGCTGCGTACGCAGGCCTCGATCTCGCCGAGCTCGATGCGGACGCCGCGCACCTTGACCTGGTGGTCGGTGCGCCCCAGCACCTCCAGCGTGCCGTCGGTGGACCACCGGGCGAGGTCGCCGGTGCGGTACAGGCGCCCGGGAGCGCCCCCGAACGGGTCGGGCACGAACCGGTCGGCGGTCAGCGCGGGCCGGTCGAGATAGCCGCGGGCCACGCCGTCGCCGCCGATCCACAGCTCGCCGACGACCCCTGGGCCGGCCTCCCGCCCGCTCTCGTCGACGACGTGCAGGCGAGTGTTGGACAGGGCCGTGCCGACGCCGACCCGGTCGGCCACGGCATCGACGCGGGCCGCGGCGGCCCACACCGTCGTCTCCGTCGGGCCGTACAGGTTCCACAGGGTGCCGCCGGTGGCGAGCAGGTCGCGGGCCAGCTGCGGATCGAGCGGCTCGCCGCCCGACAGCAGGACGCGGCCCAGCCCGTCCGTCCAGCCGGACGCCAGCAGAAGCCGCCAGGTGGTGGGGGTCGCCTGGACGACGCTGACCTCCGCCTCGGCGAGCGTGGCGGCCAGCAGCTCGGGGTCGGTGTTGGCGGCAGGCGGCGCCATCACGACCGTCGCTCCCCGGGTCAGCGGCAGGAACAGCTCCAGGATCGAGATGTCGAACGACAAGGGGGTCAGCGCGAGTACCCGGTCGTCCGCGGTGAGGCCGGGGCGTTCGGCCACGCTGCGCAGGAACGAGGCGAGCGCCGCGTGGCCGACGGCCACTCCCTTGGGCAGCCCGGTCGAACCGGAGGTGTAGATGACGTACGCGAGGTGGTGCGGGCGCACCACGTGAGCCGGCGGCGCGGATGGTTCCGCAGGCAGGTCCTCGACCAGCAGCACGTCGGCCGCGCCGGACGCCAGGGCCTGCGCGCGCCGGTCCGCGTCGCACACCCACAGCTTGGCGCCCGAGTCGACGGTCATGTACCGCAGCCGTTCCGCGGGGTAGCCCGGGTCGAGCGGCAGGTACGCGGCGCCCGACTTCAGGATGCCGAGCAGAGCCACGACCATCTCGACCGACCGGCCGAGACAGACGCCGACCAGGCTCTCCGCCCCGACCCCGCGGGTGCGCAGCTCGGTGGCGAGCGCCGCGGCCCGGCGGTCCACCTCGGCGTAGGTGGCGCGATCCGCTCCCGCGACAACGGCGAGTGCGTCGGGTGTCGCGACCGCCTGCCGCTCCCAGAGCGCGACCAGGGTGCTCGGCGCCATGAACGTTCCTCTCTCAGCCCGTACGGGGAAGGCGCGCGTGATCGTCTCCGCAAGCTGCGGTTCCGCGCCGCGCACATACAGGTGGGGAGCACCCGGGAACAGGTGCACTTCGAAGCCGGCTGAGGTGTGCTCGCGCCAGCCGGCCAGCTCCGCCTCGGTGACGCTCTCGTCGTCCGATCCGGCCAGCACGGTCAGCGGACACGGCAGGGGAGCCTCGGCACGCGGCGTATACGTCTCGCACAGCGCCAGGTCCGCACGCAGGACCGGCAGCAGCAGCACCTGCAACTCCGGGTCCACACCGACGAATCCGGCGGAGGCGAGTAGCTCGTCGTCCGGCAGTTCGTGTCGCGGATCGCGGTCCGGCAGGCCCGGGGCCCGCATGCCCGAAAGGAACAGATGGTCGGGCAGCGCCGTGCCGAGGGCCCGCAGCCGCCGGGCCGTCTCGAAGGCGAGCAGGGAGCCCATGCTGTGCCCGAAGAAGGCGTACGGCAGGGCGGCGTGGTTCGCGATGAGCGGCGCGAGCGTGGCCACGGCCTCGTCCAGGGACGTCAGGGCCGGCTGGGCGAAGCGGCTCTCCCGGCCGGGCATCTGGACCGTGCAGACCTCGACGCTGTCCGGCAGATGCGCCGCGAGCCGGTAGGCGGAGGCGCCCGCCCCGGCGTGCGGGAAGACGAACAGGCGCTGGCGCGCGGTGGCTTCGCGGCTGCCCAGGCCGCGCAGCCAGGCCGTGGCGAGGTCGGCGGCCGTCATCGTGGCGCCCGTACGGAACGCGGTGTCAGGTCGGTCCACACCCGGTCGATGTGGTCCAGGCACTCCTGGCGGGTGCCCTGCGCGCCGGTGGCGGTCCAGCCGGAGGGCAGGGCACGCTCGGCGAACCAGATGGAGTACTGCTCCTCGTCGTTCAGCACGACGACATACCGGTCCTCGGCGGGGCCCGGGGCGGATGATGAGGTGCTCATGCGTCAGACCCCCACCCCGGTGAAGAAGTCGCTCTCGGGGTGGCCTCCGCCCGCGACGACGACCCGGTCGTGCACCCACTTGCCGACGGCCAGGTCGAGGACGCCGAGTCCGAACGGCGAGAAGATCGCCGGTCGCCCGTGGTCCCGGCGCAGCCGCTCGCACAGCAGGTCGGCGAGGGTGCCGTCGATGAAGTCACGGTTCCCCGTGCGCTCTTCGGTCAGGTGCAGCGAGGTGCGCTCGCGTACGGCGTGGTCGACGTCGTCGGTGAAGTTCCGGGCGGCCAGGATCATCTCGGGGGCGAGGTCGCGCAGCGACAGGTGCAGGACCACCGGGTTGTGGGCCAGCAGCCGCGGGTCGTGCAGGTGCGGTTCACCGGCCACGGTGGTCAGCACCACCAGGTCGCAGTCGGTGAACGCCTCCTCCACCTTATCGGCGACCACGGGCTCGGCCTCGGTGTCCTTGGCCAGGGCGGCGGCGAAGCGGCCCGCCGCGGCCGGGTCGAGGTCGAAGAGCCGGAAGGCGTCGATCTCCCAGTCGAGATCACGCAGGAACCGCCATACGTGCTGGGCGATCAGCCCCGTACCGACGATGCCGACGCGGCGGGCGCGGCGCGCGCCGAGCAGTGTCTGCGCGCCGAGCACCGCGGAGGCCGCGGTCCGCGTCGCCGAGACGATCGAGGACTCCATGCAGGCGAACGGGTAGCCGGTGGCGCAGTCGTTGAGGATCAGCGTGGCCGACGCGCGGGGGACCCCGTGCCGTGTGTTGTCCGGAAAGCTGGCGATCCACTTGTTGCCGGCGACCTCGAACGCGCCGCCCAGATAGGCCGGCAGCGAGATGATGCGCGACCGTTCCTGGTGCGGGAAGCGCAGGAACGAGCTGTGCGGGTTCGCGCTGTCACCGGCGTCGTGCGTGAGGTAGGCGGCACGGACGACCTCGATGAGCTCCGTACGGTGGCGGTCCGTCTCGGCGGCGATGTCGCCCGCACCGATCACGGTCAGGGGCGGCGGAGCCAGGGTGGACACGGGGGCATGCTCCTTCAGCTGACGGTCAGGGTTTCGACGTCGGAGAGCTGTACGGTCTCCGCGCGTAGGTGCTGCTGCCACACGGGGTTGTAGACGGTCCGGGCGTAGGCATGGCCGCGGTCGGCGGCGATGAAGGCGACCCGGGGACGGCGTGCGGCGGGCGGGCGACGGGCGAAGTAGTCCTGGATGGCGGCGAAGGTGCTGCCCGTCGAACCGCCCGCGTACAAGCCGTACCTGGCGGCCAGGGCACCGCAGGCCTCGACGGCGCGCGCCTCGGGGACGATCTCGACCTCGTCGATCAGCGCCTGCCCGCACAGGGGCGGCACGATACTGGAGCCGATTCCTGGGATACGCCGCTTTTTCGGCGGCCCGCCGAATATCACCGAACCTTCGGCGTCGACCGCGACGACCACACAGCCCGGAGAGGATTCCTTGACGCGATGGGAGAGCCCGGCGATGGTGCCGCCTGTTCCCACTCCGACGAAGAGATAGTCGAGCGGACCAGCCTGTGTGATCAACTCGCCGCCGGTGAAGCGGTAATGCGCGTCACGGGCATCGGGATTGGCGTACTGATTGGGCCAATAGGCCGAATCACTCTCCACCAGCAGTTCCTGGACGCGGGACAGCCGGCTCCGCAAATAACCGCCTGCCGTATCGCGCTGGGTGACTTTCTCCACGCGCTCGCACAGCAGCCGGAGCTGGGCCTCGGTGGCCTCGTTGCAGTTCGGATCGATGACCGGGACGAACGAGATGCCGAGTACGCGGCAGTAGAAAGCGAGGGCCAGCGCGAAGTTGCCGGACGACGACTCGACCACCGTGGTGTCGTGCGCAATCTCCCCGCGACCGATCGCCTGTTCCAGGATCCACAACGCCGACCGGTCCTTGCTGCTGCCCGTGGGATTGCAGAATTCCAGCTTCGCGACGATGTCGCACTGCTCGTCCGGCAGCGGCATCAATGGGGTCCCTATGAGACCCTTGCGAATGTGCCTGGCCTGTTCGAACAGCGATTTGTCAGCACGCCTGTGGAGCATGGGGCGAGCCTGGCACGGAGCCGGTCGAGGCGACTCAATCGCGACTCAAGTGCGGTGTGAAGCGTCCGTGCGCGGCACGGCTGGGTTCATCGTCGGCCGATCGGGCCGGGACGGGGCGGAGCCGTCGTAGTACCCCGCGCGCGAGAGGCGCGGCGTGCTCACGACGCGATCGCCGAGACTCAGTTGTTCGGGGCTCTTCGCGGATGAGGGTGTAGTGCCTGTCGGGCGGTGCCTACGCACTTGAAAGTGCCTTTTGTAAGCTCTCCCTTACTCACTCATGATGGTGTTACGCACTACTAGTGAGGTGAGGAAGGAAGATGGTTGAGCAGGTATCGCACCCCGAGGGGGCGCAGGTCGTCATCGAGATGTGGACCGACCTGGGTTGCCCGTGGTGCTATGTCGCCAAGCACCGGCTCCGGAGCGCGATCGAGCACCGCCCGGACGCGGAGCGGTTCAAGCTCGTGATGCGGTCCTTCGAGCTGAACCCGGCCGCGCCGAAGCGGCCGGAGACGATCGAGGAAGCCTTCATTCGTACTCACGGCGGAACCGCCGCCCACTTCATGGCGGCAGAGCGCCAGATCCAGGCGATCGCCCGCGAGGAGGGCCTCGAGTTCACGCTGGGCCGTCTCAGTGCCAACACCTTCGACCTGCACCGCGTGGTGCAGTACGCCAACGACGAGGGGCTGGGGTCCGAGTTCTTCTCGGCTGTCCAGGACGGCTTCTTCGTCGGCGCCCTCGACCCTTACGCTCCTGACGCCCTGGCCGGGGTCGCCGAGTCGGTCGGGCTGGACGGCCGGCGAGTGCACGCGATCCTCGCGAGCGGTGAGTACGCCGACCGCGTACGCGCCGACCGGACCGAAGGTGTGGAGCTGGGCGCGACCGGCGTGCCGTTCGTCGTCCTCGACCGGCGGGTCGCTGCCCCGGGGGCCCAGAAGGTTCCGGTCTACGGCCAGCTGCTGGAGCAGGTGGCCGGGCCCGTGTCGCGCGAGCGTGTGTCATGAGCGAGCCGGAGGGTGGCCTCCAGAACGTCGCGGCCCTGCCGGCGGGTGGTGCGAGCCGACACCGGAGTCTGCCACATCGACCCCACCGATGAGACAGGCCGCGCTGAGGCTCTCGACGAGACGGCCGCGCACGACACGCCCACCGCTGCGGAGCGCGGTGAGCACCACCACCACCGCGGTTCGTCTACGCGCTGACCGCGGCCTTGCCTCGGCCGACTCCGGTCAGCTCGCTGGCCGCCCGGTTGGCGGCGATCTCACGGTGGTGGGCGGCGGCCCAGCCGGCCATCGCCATGACCGCTTTCATCAGCGACCGGCCCAGCTTGGTGAGCTCGTACTCCACCCTTGGAGGGACCTCGGGGTACGCGGTCCGGGTGATCAGCCCATCGCGCTCGAGGTGCTTGAGCGTATGGGTCAGCATCCGCTGAGAGATGCCCGGGATGCTCGCCTGCACGTCGGAGTAGCGCAACGGACCGGCGTTCAGGGTGCTGATGATCAGCATGGTCCACTTGTCGCCGATGCGGTCGAGCACCTCGCGAATGAAGGCGCTGTCCTCCGGCCATGTCTGGCACGGACCTGCGATCTTTCGCGCTGACGCCATCTCAACAACCTCTCATCCGGTGTGCAACCGCACTACCAGTATGTAACGCCCTCGCGGCGACCGCACGCCAATCCACGACAACAGCCCCTCGTGCGGGCCCGCTCTCGGATCACCGGAGCGCGCTCACAATCACTCCGAAAGGACCCAACTCATGTCGTACCTGCTTCACATCGACTCCTCCTCGCTCGGCGAGGCCTCGGTCTCGCGCCAGGTCGCACAGTCCTTCCTCGACGGCTGGAGCGGCGACGTCGCTCACCGCGACCTGGCTGCTTCGCCCGTGCCTCATCTATCCGCTGCCGGCATCACCGCCCGCGCCACCGCCCCCGCTCAGTACACGCCCGAGGAGGCCGAGGCGGCCGCGATGCAGGACGCGTTGATCGAAGAGTTCCTCGGCGCGAGCGCCTATCTCTTCACGGTCCCGATGTACAACCTGACGATGCCGTCGGTGTTCAAGGCGTGGCTGGACCAGATCATGGTCTTCGGCCGCACCATGGACCTCGAGGCTCCCTCGCCGGCTGCCGGTCGTCCAGCCGTGGTGATTTCGGCGCGCGGCGGCGGCTACGGTCCCGGCGCGCCCAAGCACGGCCTGGACTACGTCGTGCCCACCCTCGAGGCCATGCTCGGCCGCGAGGAGATGCTCGGCCTCGACGTCACCACCGTCATTCCCGAACTGACGATGGTGCCCCACGCCCCGGCCCTGTCCGCCCTTCTGCCCAGGCACGAGGCATCCATGGCCAGCGCCCACCACCGTGCCCGCGAGCTCGCCGCCACGATCGCCGCCTGAACCCCGAACCGACCGCGGAGTGACCCTCGTGACTGATCTGCTCGTCCTTGGTGGCAGCGGCAGCACCGGTGTACACGTCCTCGAACAGGCCGCTCAGCGTGGCCACCGCGTCCGGGCACTCGTGCGCGACCCGGACTCGGTTCAGTCGGCGGCGGGTGACTCGCGGGTCGCGGCCACCAAGCGCATCCGACTTGTCTGACCGCTTCGCCAATCCCGACCTGACCACGTTCACCCGGCTCGACGAGCTCGGCCTCGAAGCCACCGGTCAACGGCTCGAAGCCGACCGTGCCGTACTCGCGTGCCGAGTCGTCGAGCCGGACACACACGCGCCGCGGCGACAAGTACGTCACCGTGATCATCGACCTCACCGGGATCCGCGAGGGCACTGGCTCAGCGCGACTGCTCGACATGGTCGAGGGCGCGCGCAGGCGCTGATGCGGACGCCGAGAACTCGCCGACGTCTTCGGCGAGGGCGTCGCATAGTGGTACGGCCACGGTCGCTGGCGCGCGGCCAAGTGTGGCGGATGCCGCTGGCGACCAAGACCGGACGATACTGATCGTGGAGTCCGACGCCGCGATCGAAGCCCTGCCCTCGAGCGTCGTCGCGATGATGATCGACGAGACCGGCGGGGCACCGGATACGGTCGTCACCGTGCCCATCACAGAACCCGTGCACGGCGCGGCCGTGACGGTCGATCTCACCACGCTCACCGTGAAGCGCATCCGCTCCGGAACATTCATGGGCCACGTGAACGAAGCGACGATGGCCGGTGTGAGCACGACACTGCGCGTAGTCCTGGACTCCACGACTGATCGCTGCTTACGAGCGTGTGCCGTTAACCCGTAAGGCGACCGCCTGGAAAAACCCCAGCTCACGGCCGGTGAAGCCATGATGAAGCGGTACGGCCCCGGTAGCGCCCCTCCTTCGTCAGCCGCCCTCCGCTTACATCAGGTTCGTGTCTCGCGATTTGGGCGACCCTTGACCGTTCCTGCCTGCGGATGCCAATCTCTCGCTCATGTCGTGGACGCCGTTGACCAGCCGCCGGGTGGTTGATTACATGCTGATCGCCACCAGCGCGTGTCGCTTCTGCTGACGGTTCTTCCCATTGGCCGTTCTCATCGGTCGATCGCCGGATTCCGCTAGCCCGTCCATCGCGTTCGCCTCGCCTCTCCCGTCGCCCAGCTCCTTGCGTCCCGGTGTGTGAGTGACGATGCTTCCCTGTCGCGGACTTCCTGTAACGCGCTAGCTGTTCCTGCTGCCTTACCCGGTGCCGTTGTGTGCTCTGACGCGCCCACCGGGCGGGCGCGAACCAGCCGTAAAGCGCCACCCATTCCTGCTGCCCTGCTGCCCGCCGCCGTTGTGCGTTCTTACGGGCCCACCGCGGGCGGCTTCGTGCGGCCCGAGAAGGAAGACCGTTCAGGCCATGACCACGTTCCGTCCGCGCCGCTCATCGCTTGCGCTCGGCGCCATTGCCACCACCTGCGCCCTGCTCCTGTCGGCGTGCGGTTCCTCGGGCAGCAGCTCGACCCCGGGTGCCGGTAATCGACCGTGTCCGGGCCCTCACGGACGCCGGCTTCGGCCGACTGCGGGTGCCGGTCGCGGGCCACGGCGAGCTGGGTCACGACAAGGAAGATCTGCGTTCGCTCAACTCCTTCGTGCAACTGGTGCACCTGGCCAACCTGACGGGCATCGCCCGCAGCCTCGTGGTCGGGACCGCTGCCAGGGTGCAGGGACACAGCCGCGCCAGTCTCCACGCCCCGTCCGACAAGGCCACGCGATCCCGATGTACTCGGCATGGTCGGGCGCCTGTACGCGTACCGGTTCATCGCTGATGCCGTGCTGCGCAAGGTGTCCGAGGCATTGGAGAGCGCCGAGACCGCCGACACCCCGGGCCTTCGCCCAGGCATACATCGAGACCTCGGCTGCCCAGGTCGCGCTCATCGACATACTGAGAGGTCCGCATGGCCAACCAGCTCCACATCAACGTCAACATCCTCAACTCGGGTGTCTTCGGCGGCGCCTGGCGCCTGCCCGGCAGCGACCCGCTCGCCGCCTACTCGATCGACCACTACACCTCGATCGCCAAGAAGGCCGAGGCGGCCGCACTCGACGCCGTCTTCCTGGCCGACGGCCCGGTCATCGAGCCGATCATCCGTCACCGTCCCGGCAACAACTTCGAGCCCTCGACCGTGCTGGCGCGCATCGCCGCCCAGACCGAGCGCATTGGCCTCATCGGCACTCTCTCCTCCAGTTACAACGACCCCATCGAGCTGGCCCGCCGTATCGGTGACCTCGACCACATCAGCGGCGGGCGTGTCGGCTGGAACGTCGTGACCACGGCCGGCCCCGCTGCCGCCCGCAACTTCGGCCGTGACCAGGAGCCCGACCACGCGCTGCGCTACCGCCGCGCCGGCGACTTCACCGAGCGAGTCGTGGCCCAGTGGGCCGGCGGCGAGGCGTTCACCTCGCCGCAGGGCCGTCCCGTGGTGGTCCAGGCCGGCGGGTCGAGCGACGGTAGGCGGCTCGCCTCCCGGGTCGGCGAGGTCATCTTCTCCGCTTCCCAGGACATCGACGACGCCAGGGCCTTCCGCGACGAGATCCGCGCCGGCACGGTTCAGTTCGGGCGCCGCCCGGAGGACGTCGTGATTCTGCCGGGCCTCTCCACGGTGGTCGGCAGCACCGAGGAGGAGGCGCGCAAGCGCCGGGAACTGCTCGACGACCTGCTGCCGCTGGCATACGGCCGTACCCGGCTCGCGGCTCAGCTCGGCTTCTCGCTCGATGACCTCGACCTCGACCAGCCGATTCCGCAGGAGCTGCTGACCGACCCGGACGAGGCCGGCGGCTCGCAGAGTTTCTACAAGATCGTGCGCGCGATCATCGAGAAGGAGCACCCGACGCTGCGCCGACTGCTCCGTCGGCTCTCGGGCAGCAACGGCCACCGCATCGTCGCCGGCACACCTGAGCAGATCGCCGACAACATCGAGCACTGGTTCCGTCACGGTGCCGCCGACGGCTTCAACGTCATGCCCGACGTCCTGCCGTCCGGCTTCGACCACTTCGTCGACGGTGTGATCCCCGAACTCCAGCGCCGCGGCTTGTTCCGCAAGGAATACGAGGCGGACACGCTCCGCGGTCACCTCGGCTTCACGATCCCGCCGGCCCCCATCGCGTTCGACGTGTCCGAGCAGGCGCTCGAGACCGCGCGCTGAGCAAGAGAGAACACTTGATGAGCATCATCATCGTCGACCTGGCGGCCGGCACCACCATCTCACCCTCCGACGCCGCCGACATCACGAAGGCCGCCGCGGACGCCGGGGTCACAGCGATTCGCGTTCTCGACGGCGCGCCGGGCCACACCCTGGACGCCTCGGTCATCGCCTCGTATCTGGCCGGTACGGATGCCGCGTTGCAGTCGCATCTCGGGTGGATCCTGGAGGCTTCGACGAGCCACAACGCGCCGATGAACCTTGCGCGCCGCTCGAATTCGTTCGACCGGGCCACCGGTGGGCGTGCGGCGCTCGCCCTGCGCGCCGGCGACGGGGACGAGGTCAGCGACCCGGTCGCCCCGAAGCCGGGCAGCGACCGGTCGGCTCGCTGGGACGAGTACGCCCAGATCCTCAAGGGCCTGTGGACGTCCTTCCCGCCCGCCGCGCTCGTCGGCGACCAGAACGGCGAGGTCTTCGCCGAGAACACCCGCATCAAGCCGCTCGACTTCGAGGGTGACTACTACCGGGTGGCCGGGCCGCTGGACGGCCCCGCCTCGCCCCAGGGCGGCCCGCTGCTCATCGCCGATGATGTGGACACCCTCGGCTGGGACGTCATCGCCCGTAACGCCGACGTCGTCGTCATCGACCGGAAGGCGGTGCCGACAGCCGATACCGATCTGTCCGCCGCCCTGGTACGGGCGGGCCGACCGCGCGAGAGCGTCGCGCTGGTCGTTCGCGTCGACGTGACCGAGCCGGAAGCGGTGGCAGCCACCCTGCCGGCCCTCGTGGCCGAGCACGGGCTGGACGGCGTCGAACTCGTGGCCGCGGGCGGGAAGGACGACGTGCTTGCCCTGATCGCCGAGGTCGTGCCGACCCTCCTTCCCAGCACCGACGCGACCCTGCGCAGCGCCTTCTCGCTGACGCCGTCGGCCTGAGGCGTCGCAGCCCATGCGGCTGACCCCGACGCGTCCCATGAGAACCCACGTCACAGTTCAGGAGGTGCGGCTGATGCCGGCCCAAGCAGCCGTTGAGGAGACAACCGCCGCGGCCACGACCGCCGCGGCCACGACCGCCGCCGCAGCGGTCGACGCCGCCGACGAGCGACCACTGGTGGCCCACACGAAGAAGTACGCCCTGGAGAAGCTGGCACCCGCGGCACTCCAGACCGACCGTGAGCGCGTTTCACGGGACACCATCGAAGACCTCCGCGGCCTGGGGCTGCTCAACCACCTGGCGCCCCTGGAGTTCGGCGGTGCCGGCCTCGACCGTTACGCCGACCGCCGGCTGCACGAGTTGCTCGCCTACGCCGACCTCAATGTCTGGCTGATCTGGGCCCAGCACGCGCCGACCGTCGCGCGCATCGCCGGCACGCTGAACTCCGAGGACGGCGGATCCCACCCCCTGGTCGAGCCCGTGCTGCGCGGTGAGCTGCTGATTGGTGCGGCACTGAGCGATGTGCGCCGCTACCCGACCGGCAACCTGACCGCGCGGCGCTCCCGCGACGGATGGACGGTGAACGGCACGGTCTCGTGGTTCAGCGGCTGGGGCCTCAACGAGGCCGCCGTCCTTGCCGCGGTCGACCCGGAGTCCGAACAGGTGATCCTGGCCCTCGTCCCGATCGATGAGCACTACCGCGCGACGCCGCTGGCACTCCAGGCGCTGTCCGGGAGCCGCACCGAGCGCGTCCGTATCCTCGACGTGGTTGTCCCGGACGCCTACGCGCTCGCCGTGAAGCCCCTGGCCGAGTGGCAGCACAGCGACAACTCCACCGCCGGCAACGCCGGCTCGCAGTTCTTCGGGCTGGGCAGGCGCATCCTCGATGAGATCGCCGGCGAACCGCACGGTACCGGCGTGGCCGAGGCATGGCTCCCGTATCTGCACGGCCTCCGTGCCCGGGCCTACGAGCTGGCGGATGCGGTGCTCGACGGCGGCGACCCCGATGCCTCGCTCTCGGAACGGCTCTCGCTCAAGGTCCGTGCCGGTGAGGCCCTGACGACTCTCAGCCGCGCACTCGTGGTGGCTCGCGCCGGCCGGGGACTTCCCGCGGACAACACCGCACAGCTGCATGCCCGCTCCGTCCTGTTCCTACAGGTACAGGGACAAACCAGGGCCGAGCGCACCGCGCAGCTCGACGCGATCGCCAACACCGTTCCCCGGCTCGCCTGAGACGTCACCGGAGCCATTCCACCAGCGCCTCGTACGGAACAGGACACCGACATGAGCTACCTGTGGTACATACCCAACCAGATCGAGCCGGGCCACCGCGGCGATGACACGAGCGGGGACGAGGGCTGGGGCACACTCGACTACTCCACCGATCTGGCCCGCACCGCCGAGGACCACGGCTGGGAGGGCGCGCTGCTGGGCACCGGCTGGGGCCGCCCCGACACCTTCACACTGGGCGCCACGTTGGCCGCCCGGACCACGACCTTCAAGCCGCTGATCGCCGTGCGGCCCGGCTACTGGCAGCCCGCGCACTTCGCGAGCTCCGCCGCCACGCTCGACCACCTGAGCGGCGGCCGCGTGCTGGTCAACATCGTCAGCGGCCTCGACAACCTCGCGGCCTACGGCGACTACACCACCGACCCGGCCAACCGCTACGAGCGCGCCCGCGAGTTCGTCCAGCTGGTCCGGCGCCTGTGGACAGAGGAGAACGTCACCTACAAGGGCGAGCACTTCGCCGTCGAGAACTCCACCGTGCTGCCGCACCCTGACGGCTACTGCGACCGGCACCCCACCCTCTACTTCGGCGGCGCTTCCGAGCCCGCCGAGCGGGTGGCCGCCGCCGAGGCGGACGTGCAGCTGTTCTGGGGCGAGCCGCTGGAGGGCCTGGCCGAACGCATCGAGCGCCTGAGGAAGCTGGAAGCCAAGGTCGAGCGCAAGCACAAGCCGCTGGAGTTCGGCCTGCGCATCACCACGCTCATCCGTGACACCACCGAGGAGGCATGGCGCGACGCCGAGGCCAAGGTCGCCGGCATGGCCGAGAAGGCCGCGGCCGGCCCCGGCCGGGCCGCCACCGGCAACCGCAGGACCGCGGTGGGCCAGCGGCGTCTGCTGGAACTCGCCGAACGCGGCGAGGTGCTCGACACCTGCCTCTACACCACGCCGGGCACGGTGGGCGGCGGCGGGGCGGCGACCACCTGGCTGGTCGGTTCGGCCGACGATGTCGCGCAGGCACTGCGGCGCTACCGCGAGCTCGGCATCTCGCACTTCGTCCTGTCGGACACGCCTTACAAGCAGGAGATCATCCGCATCGGCGACGAACTGCTGCCCAAGCTCCGCGCACTGGAGAGCGCCCGGTGAGCGCGGAGTTGATCCCGATCCCGTTCCCTCCTGAAGAGAGCCCGTGCACATGACCCTCACCGATTCCACTTCCACGACGATCAACCGGGCCGGTATCCGCTATGGCGACCCGGACTTCGTCCTCGGAGCGACCTCGCCGGTCATCGAGCACCAGCTGCGCCACCGCTCGGTGCGCGCGTTCCTGCCGACGCCCGTCACCGAAGAGGAACTGCGGGCCATCGTGGCCGCGGCGTCGTCGGCGTCGACGTCCTCGAACCTTCAGGCATGGAGCGTCATCGCGGTGACCGACCCGGAGCGCAAGCGGCGGCTGTCGGACCTGGCGGCGCGGCAGAAGTTCATCATCGAGGCGCCGTTGTTCCTGGTCTGGGTGGCCGACCTCGACCGCGGCCACCGCCTGGCGGAGCGCGACAGCAAGCCGCTCGGTGCCACGGTCTACCTGGAGTCCACGCTGCTCGGTGTCATCGACGCCGCGCTGGCCGCCCAGAACGCGGTCGTGGCGCTGGAGTCACTCGGCCTGGGATCGGTCTTCGTGGGCGCGGTCCGTGACCACCCCGAGGAGTTCGCCGAGGAACTGGGCCTGCCGCCGCACAGCGTGGCCGTCTTCGGGCTCGCGGTCGGGCACCCCGACCCCACCGAGGACGCCGACGTCAAGCCCCGCCTCCCTCAGACCGCCGTCCTGCACCGCGAGACCTACGACGCCGGCCGGGCCGACGCCGACCTACCGGCGTACGACGAGCGCCTGGCCGCCTACAACCGTGCCCACGGGCTCACCGGCGCGTGGACGGAGCGCGTCCTGGCCCGGCTCGCCGGAGCTGCCGGCCTGGCCGGCCGCGACAGGCTCCGCGGCATCCTCGAGCGGCGCGACCTGCCCTCTCGCTGACCACCGTCTCGGGCTGCCCTGTTCACCCGTTCCGCCGCCCAACCATCCGGAGCCTTCCATGAGCAGCGACCAGTTCCACCTCAACTTCTCCCTGATGTCGCCCGGCCACTACCGCGCCGCCTGGCGGCTGGCCGATGCCGACCCGCACGCCTACCTCGATGTCGAGCATTACGTGCGCCTGGCCAAACTTGCCGAAGAGGCCGGCATCGACGCCGTGTTCCAGGGCGACAGCCCCGCGCTCGGGCCCGAGATCGCGGCCGGAACCTCGGGCGGCCTCGACGGATTCACCCTGCTGGCCGTGATCGCCGGCGCCACCGAACGGATCGGCCTGCTGCCGACCGTATCGACGACCTACAGCACGCCCTACAGCCTGGCCCGGCGCTTCCAGAGCCTCGACCACCTCACCAAGGGCCGTGCCGCGCTCAACGTGGTGACCACGGGCAACCCGGCTGCCGCCGCGAACTTCGGGGTGTCCGCCCACCCCGACCGCGACGCCCGTTACCGCCGGGCGCACGAGTTCCTGGAGGTCATCACGCGGCTGTGGGAGGCGTGGGAGCCCGGCGCGATCATCGCCGACAAGGCAACCGGGCAGTTCGGCGACCCGAGCCGCATCCACGCCATCGACCACCACGGCGAGTTCTTCGACGTCGCCGGCCCGCTGCCGGTGCCCACCTCGCCGCAGGTCCGCCCCGTCATCTCCCAGGCGGGCGAGACGCCGGCCGGCCTCGAGCTCGCCGCCCGGTACGCCGACGTGGTGTTCGCCGCCGGCCACACCGTTGCCAAGGCCAGGGCCTCGCGTGATGACATCCGCGCACGCGCGCGGGCACACGGCCGGGACGCCGACAGCATCAAGTACTCGCTCGGCCTCATCGTGCTGGTCGGCACCGACGAGGAGGAAGCCAGGCGCCGCCACGACGAACTCAACGCCACGCTGCCCCCGATCGAGCACATCGTGTCGGCGGTCCTGTCGGCGCTCGGCCTGCCGGCCGACGCCTTCGGCCCCGACGACGTCATCCGGCTGGAGGACCTGCCGACCGAGCCGAACCTCAATGCCTTCTCGATCGGTATGTACAACAACACCCGCGCCGTGCTGGCCGAGGGCGCGCGCACGCTGCGCGAGCTGGTGGCCCACACCGCGGGCATCGGCACCCACCGGTTGGTCGTCGGTTCGCCGGAGCGCATCGCCGACGACCTGGAGTCGTGGTGGCGCCAAGGAGCCGCCGACGGCTTCACGGTGATGTTCGCCGACACACGCATCGACCTCGAACGCTTCGCCACCCTGGTGGTGCCGATTCTGAAGGAGCGCGGCCTGTTCCACCGGGAGTACCCGGAGGGCACGCTACGCGACCGTCTGCGCCTGCCGGTGCCCGGACTCCAGCCGGCCGGCCGGCGGCTCGCCGTGAGTCCGGCCTGAAGGCGACCGCGATCCAAGACGGGCGTCCGCCCCTTGGACCGAAGTCAACAAGTCCATCGGATACCACTCGGAAGGCTCTTATGACTCTGGATGTGGCAGACGCTGTGCCGGGGAGTCCGTCGGTTCCCGCCGAGCCGCTGACCGTCGCCCAGCTGCGCACCGTGACGGCGCCGATCCTCGCGCGGCTGGCCGCTTCCGCCGCGGAACGCGAGGAAACGCGCGACTACCCCTTCGACGACGTGCGCGCCCTGGCACGTGCGGGCGTCGCCCTGGCCGTGGTGGCCCGCGCAGAGGGCGGTGCGGGAGGCTCCCTGCGCGATGCCGTGGAGGTCGTCATCGAGATCGCGCGTGCCGACTCGAACGTCGCCCAGGCGCTGCGCTCCACGTTCATGTCCGCGTGGGCCGTGACGTCCCGGCCGGATACCCCGAACCGTGACGAGACGCTGAGCCGGCTCCGCCGCGGGCACATCCTGGCCGGCACCGCGAACGAGCGGAGCGGCGGCGCCAGTGGGTCGGTGAACACCACCGCCGTGCGCAACGGCACCTACTGGGTGCTGAACGGCGAGAAGTACTACTCCACCGGCGGGCTGTACGCCGACTGGTTCGGTGGGACGGCGCATACCCCTCAGGGTGCCGTCCTGCGGTTCACGGTGCCGGTCGACCGCGAGGGCGTCGAGCGCCTCGACGACTTCGATGCGGTCGGCCAGCGGCTCACCGCCAGCGGCACCACCCGCCTGACCGACGTCCTTGTCGGCGACGACGAGGCGATCCTGGTCGACGCGAACTCGCCCGTCGCGGACAACCCGTGGCAGGGCAGCTATCCCCAGCTGCACCTCGCGGCGATCGAGGCGGGCATTGCCGCCCGAGTCCTCGACGATGCGCTGTGGTGGGTGCGGGAGAAGGCCCGGCCCATCAAGCACAGTTCGGCCGACAAGAGCATCGACGACCCGTACATCCGGCGTCGCATCGGGCAGATATCGGCGTACGCCCGCGCGGCGCGCTCAGCCGTCGTGCTCGCCGCGGAAGAGCTCGACTCAGTGCGCGGCCTGCACGGCGAGGAAGCGCACCGCGTCGGTGCCCGCGCCGCGGCCGCCGTCGCGGAGACCGCGGTCATCGCCATCGACGCGGCTCTCTCCGCCGCACCGCTGATCTTCGACGTGGGCGGCGGCACCATCACCAACCGCGAGTGGGGCTACGACCGCCACTGGCGAAACGCCCGCGTCATCGCCAACCACAACCCCCGCGACTGGAAGCTCGCCGTCGCCGGCGCCTACCGGCTCGGCGTCGCCGAGCCCCCGACCACCGGCCTCTTCTGACCGCCCTCGAAAGGAATCACCACACGCATGACCATCGGCCCGACCCGCTACCTCGGCCGCACCGGCGTCCGCGTCTCACCACTCACTCTCGGCACCATGAACTTCGGCCGCTGGACTCAGGAGAAGGAGAGCCTGGAGATCATCGGGGCCGCGCTCGACGCGGGGATCAATGTCGTCGACACCGCCGACGTCTACGGCAACGGCGGCAGCGAGGAGATCGTCGGCAAGGCCATCAGGCACCGCCGCGACGACCTCTTCCTGGCCACCAAGTTCCACGGCCAGGTCGGCGACAACCCCCAGCATGCCGGCAACAGCCGCCGCTGGATCGTCAAGGCCGTCGAGAACAGTCTGCGCCGCCTCGGCACCGACCACCTCGACCTCTACCAGGCGCACCGGCCCGACGAGCACACCGATCTGCTGGAGACCATCCAGACGCTCAACGACCTGATCCGGCAAGGCAAGATCCGCTACTACGGCACCTCGGTCTTCCCCGCCCACCAGAAGGTCGAAGCGCACTGGCTGGCCGAGAAGCACGGCCTCATCGCCCCGCACACCGAACAGGCGCCGTACTCGCTCCTCGTCCGCGGGGTCGAGCGCGAAGTCTTCCCGACCGTCCAGAAGTACGGCGAGGGTGTCCTCTCCTACGGCCCGCTGGCCGCCGGCTGGCTGTCGGGCAAGTACCGCATCGGCGGCGAGCAGCCTCGGTCGGCCCGTGCCGAGCTGATCCCGGGCCGCTTCGACGTATCGCTCGAGCGCAACCAGCGCAAGCTGGCCGCCGCCGACGCGCTCGCCAGCCTGGCCGAGGACAACGGCCTGACGCTGCCCGAGCTGGCGGTCGCCTTCGCACTCAACCACCCGGTGGTCAGCAGCGTGATCACCGGGCCACGCACCCACGCCCACCTGGAGACCTATCTGAAGGCCGCCACAGTCGAGTTGAGCTCCGAGACCCTGGACGCCATCGACGAGATCGTCGACCCCGGCACCCAGTTCCTGGAGCGCGACACCGGTCGCGACACCCCCTCGCTGAAGCCGGCCGCGCTGCGCCGCTGAGTTCCGTCCCATCCCATCACGCAAGCCCCGAAAAGCACGATAAGCCCGATAAGCGATAAGGGAGAGCACCCGATGAGCGAGCAGTACCCGCACTACGAGGACGTCTTCAAGGCGGCCGACAACCGCTACGACTCCTTGCCCTACCGCCGCACCGGGCGGTCCGGGCTCGACCTGCCGGCCTTCTCCCTCGGCCTGTGGCAGAAGTTCGGCGCCGACTACGCCTACGACACCCAGCGCGACATCATCCTGCACGCGTTCGATCTGGGCATCTCCGCCATCGACAACGCCAACCGCTACGGCCCGCCGCACCGCGCCGCCGAGCAGACCTTCGGTCGTGTGCTGCGCCGGGAGCTGGCGCCCTACCGCCATGAGCTGATCCTGTCCAGCAAGGCCGGTGGCATCTTCGGGCCCAACCCGAACCTCCGCGGCGGCAGCCGCAAGGCGCTGCTGACCTCGCTGGAGCTGAGCCTGCGCGACCTCGGCACCGACTACATCGACATCTTCTACCACCACACCCCGGACGAGACGACGCCGCTGGAGGAGACCGCCGGCGCGCTCGCCACGGCCGTCAAGTCGGGCAAAGCTCTGTACGTCGGCATCTCCAACTACAAGCCCGACCGCGCCGAGGCCATCGCCCAGTTGCTCAAGGCCGAGGGCGTGCCGCTGCTCATCCACCAGCCGCGCTACTCCCTGTACGACCGCAGCATCGACCGGAACGGCCTCGCCGACCTGGCCGTCAAGGAGGGTTTCGGTCTCATCGTCTACTCGCCGCTGGCTCAGGGCCTGCTCACCAACAAGTACCTGGAGACCATCCCGGACGGTGCCCGCGCCCGGAACAGCGACTTCCTCAAGCCCGACCAGATCGACGAGACCTACCGGCAGCGCACGGCGCAGCTGAACAAGCTCGCCGAGGACCGTGGCCAGTCGCTGGCCCAGCTCGCCCTCCAGTGGGTGCTGCGCAACCCCGCCGTGACCTCGGCGCTGGTGGGCGCCAGTTCCAAGGAGCAACTCGACCACAACCTGCGGGCGCTGAACGGCCCGGAGTTCACCGACGAGGAGCTCGCCGTCATCGACGAGTACGGCGTGCACGGCACGGGCCAGCGCGGCTGACACCGCCAGGGAGACCGTCGCCGGGGGAGGGCAGTCGGCCGTTTCGGCCGGCCACCCTCCCCGGGGCGGCTGTGTCACCGACCTTGAGGACCGGTGAAACCACGTGGTCGCGTCCCTGTTCGCCATGGCCGGAGGAGCTGCTCAGATGCTGATGCCCGGATGAACGTGCGCACGGCCCGCGAGGCCCAGCGGCACGCTCTCCGTCCCGACACCTCGGACGGCCGGCGGCTGGTGGTCATCTTCGCGATCACTCAGACCCTGGGCTACGGGTGTCTGACGCAGGGCTTCTCGGTGCTCATGATTCCGATCTCCCACGACCTGCACAGCTCGCGCACCGCGGTCACGGTGGCCTCGACCATCTCCACGCTCATCGGCGCCTTCGCGGCCTACCCGGTGGGGCGAGTCCTGGACCGGTACGGCGGACGGGCTCTGATGACTGCCGGCTCCGCGAGCGGCGTGCTGGGCGTCTTCCTGTGGTCGTGGTCAACCGGGTTGCCCGAACTGTACGCGGCGTTTGTGCTCATCGGCCTGGCTCTGGCCATGTCGACCTACGATGCCGCGTTCGCCGTCGTGGTGGTCGCCACAGCGAAGGACCGCCGCGACGGCGCCATCGTGACCATCACCATGATCACGGGTTTCCTGACGAGCTTCTTCTATCCGCTCATCGGGTGGCTCCAGGGCGGGCTCGGGTGGCGCAGCACACTCCAGGTGCTGGCGGTCGCCATGATGCTCATCGTCATCCCCGCGCACCTGTGGGCCGTACCGGGGCGCGACACCCACCACAGCCGGATCACCAAGCGCACCGGGTTCCGGCTGGGCGACGCGATCAGGACGGCGCGATTCTGGCTGCTGCTGGTCTCATTCGTGGCTCAGGCCGGCACCACATCCGGCTTCCTGGTCATGATGGTGACCTACTTCCAGAACGTCGGCTTCAGCGCGCATACGGCCTCGACACTGCCGCTTGCCGTCGGTGTCCTACAGCTCACCTCGCGCCTGGCGCTGGCACCCCTGTCGGCGCGATTCGGCATGCTGCCCGTCACGACGTTCTCCTTCGCCGCGCAAGCCCTGGGGCTGCTCCTGCTGCCACTCGCCGACGCTGCCATCCTGCCCACGGTGCTGTGCATCATGGCCTTCGGGCTCGGCTATGGGATCAGCGTGGTCGCTCGGCCGTCGGTCGTGGCCGGCACCTTCGGGGTCACGCGGTTCGCGAGCATCATGGCCATCACCGCGGTGCCCATGGCATTCGCTCGCGCGGGGACGCCGCTGGTTGCCGCGTGGCTGGAGAACTGGCGGTTCCTGATCCTGCTGGGCTCGGTCACCGCTGTCGCCGCCGTCGCCCTGGTGCCGCTCATGCGCCATCAGCACCGAGCGGACGGGTGAGCCGCATGGGGCCGCCGAACGCGTTCTTCAGGCCCAACACCCCAGGCAGGCACGGGTGTTCGCAATCCAAGACAATGCTTGACAAGGAATACCGGTCCACTACAGACTCAGTCCCCATGAGCCTCCTGGACCCTCTGCTGACCAGCGAGCGCTGTGTCGACCTGCTCAGGGTTTCCAGCGCGCGGTGTTGACGACCCGCGTGGCGTGATCCACACCCCGGACTGTCGGTCTTCGATCGTCCGCCCCGTCTTGAGTACCAACGCGGCCATGGTTCTGGCGGACCGGCCGGCGGTACTTCTCCCCTGAACGACAGCGTCGCAGCGGACGGTGTGCTGACCACCGGCCCCACGCGGACGCACCTGTCGTGATCCGTTCCGCCGCAACCGGCGGAAGACCCACGCCATCCCACATCCCACCGCACCCACGGTCGACCCCGGCCGCGGGCGCGTCGACGCGCCGCGTCCCTTGCCCACGTCACCGATCTGCTCGTCAGTTTCGTCCCCGGTGTCCCCGAGTACGACGAGCACCTCCGCCTGCTCGCCACCTCCGCCCAGGAGGTCGCGCCGCTGCTCGGCCGGCGCCCCCTCCAGGACTCGTGAGCCAACGTCACCCCCCCCACGCCGAGCCCGCTGTCACCCGTCCATTCGTCACGAGGAAAAATGGTGTCCGACCTTCGCAGTTCCATCGAACGCGCCGCGCCCAGACGCAAGAAGTGGCCATGGGGCGCCGGCATCGTCGCCGTCCTCCTCATCGCCGTGAGCGGGTTCGCCCTCACCCGCGGTGGCGGCTCCGGTGCCCAGGCCACCGGTGACGGCAAGCCCGTCCACGGCGGCACATTGCAGTTCGCGCTGATCGACTACCAGCGCAGCCCGGACCCGCAATGGGGTACCAACTACGCCGAGTCGCTCATCGGCAACAACATCACCGACAAGCTGACCTGGCAGGACCCGGACACCGGCGAGATGACGCCATGGCTGGCGAAGTCGTGGGAGTACAACAAGAACCTGACCGAGTTCACGTTCCACCTGCGCACGGATGTCACCTTCAGCGACGGCACGCCGTTCGACTCCGCGGTGGTCAAGGCCAACTTCGATCAGTACGTGCACGGCGACCGGAAGCTCGGCATCCTGCCCAACGGCGCCACCCTGCTGCCCGGTTACATCGAGACGCGCACCCCCGACAAGCACACCGCCATCATCCGCTTCAAGAAGCCCCTCGCGAGCTTCCTCCAGGCATCGTCCTTCACCGCGAACGCCCAGCCCGGCTTCCTGTCGCTCTCGACGCTGAAGCTGAGCGCCGAGCAGCGGACGGATCCGAAGAAGGTGATCGGCACCGGCCCGTTCGTGTACCAGTCGTGGAAGGCGCAGGTCAGTACCGTCCTGGTCAAGCGCAAGGGCTACAACTGGTCCCCGCCGGCCCTCAAGCACCAAGGCGAGGCGTACCTGAACAAGATCGTGTTCAGCACGATCCCGGAGGCCAGCGTCCGGACTGGTTCGCTGGGGTCCGGCGCGATCGACGCCACGCTCGACGTGGGCACCACGGATGAGAAGTCACTGGCCGACCAGGGCTTCGAGATCATTCACCGGGCGGTGTCCGGCACCTCCATCTTCTTCAACTTCAACTCCCGGTTGTTTCCGACCAATGACATCGCGGTGCGCAAGGCGATCCAGCTCGGCTGGAACCGGGAGGCGCTCAAGAAGACGGTGCTCACCGACTCCTACTCGGTGGCGACCTCGGTCCTCGGGCCGTCGGTCTCCGGATACGCGGACTACAGCGGCTCGGTCCTGACGCACGACCCGAAGAAGGCCGAGCAGCTCCTCGAGAAGGCCGGCTGGAAGCGGGGCCCGGACGGGATCCGGGTGAAGGACGGAAAGAAGCTCGTGGTCAAGCTGCTGGGCATCAACAACCTGGTGGTGAACAAGCCGGCCTACGAGTCGATCCAGCAGGACCTGAAGAAGCTCGGCATCGACCTGCAACTCACCGTCGTCCCGATCCCGGACTACTCGGCCAACGTGGCCAAGGCGAAGACCGACTGGAACATCACCGCGGCCAATCGCTCGCGCAACGACCCGGCGGTCCTCAACCTCCAGTACAGCCCGCTGCTCGGCAACGGCTCCTACCTGGGCGAGGATTCGACTGGCGTCGACGTCGACGAGGTCACGAAGACCCTGGGCAGGCTGGAGCTCACCCTGGACCCGGCCGAGCGCAAGCAGTACGCCAAGGCGGCGCAGGACCTCCTGCTGGATAAGTATGCGCTGGTGAGCCCGGTCTACAACCCCTCGCAGGTGATCGCCCAGGCGAAGTACGTCCACGGGATCATCTTCGACGCCCAGTCCCGCAACCACTTCGTGAACGCCTGGAAGGGCAACGGGAAGTGACGTCCCGTGGTCGCCGTCACCCGAGGGGTGCGGCGACCACTCGCACTCCCTGATGGAAGGATCTTCGTGCTGCGCTACCTCGCGCTGAAGGTCGGACGGGCCCTGTTCGTGGTCTGGGCCGCGTTCACCCTGACCTTCGTGCTGCTGTTCGTCCTGCCGGCCAACCCGGTGGATCTGCTCTTCGACCCCGCCGAGCTCAACACCGTCACACCGGAGGTCCGCGAGCAGGCGGCGGAGAGCTACGGCTTCAACAAACCGGTGCTCTTGCAGTACATCCTCCGACTGGGACACGCGCTGACCGGCGACTTCGGCAACTCCGTACAGTCGGGCCGCTCGGTCACCGCAACGATCCTCGACGTGCTGCCGAGCACCTTCGTCCTCGCGTCCGGCGCTCTCGTGCTGGCCCTGCTCATCGCCTTCGCGATCGCGCTCATCGCGACCTCGACCCGCCGGGCCTGGGTGCGCAACCTGGTCGAGGCGCTGCCGTCGGGCGCGGTCTCGGTGCCGGTCTTCCTCTCCGGCATTCTCATGCTCCAGGTCTTCTCGTTCCAGCTGGGCTGGTTCCCGGCCTTCGGCGACCGCGGCGCGAACAGCCTCGTGCTGCCCGTCATCACACTGGCCATCCCCGTGTCGGGGCCGATCGCGCAGCTCCTCGTCCGCAGCTTCGCCACCGAGTTCCGCTCCGGCTACGTCACGACGAGCTGGGCGAAGGGGGCCACCCGCGGCGTCATCGTCGTCCGCGACGTCTTCCGCAACGCCAGCCTGCCGGCGCTCACCATCGCCGGCATCACCTTCGGCAACCTGATCGCCGGGTCGGTCATCACCGAGACCGTCTTCGCCCGTCAGGGCATCGGCCGGATGACCCAGGCCGCGATCAACACGCTGGACGTCCCGCTGGTGCAGGGGGTCGTCGTGCTCGTGGCGGCCAGCTTCGCGGTGATCAACCTGATCGTCGACCTGATCTACCCGCTGCTGGATCCGCGACTGCGGGCCACGCTCACCGTCGGCTCACCCCGGGCGGCCTGGGGAGGAATGTGATGACCGTCGAACCGGACACCCTCGCCGCGCCCGCCCTGTCCGGATCCGCCCGGCCCGGCTCCGGCCGCGCCTCGCTCAGACGCCTCGGTGAACTCGCGCAACAGCCGGTCCTGGTGGCCTCGTGGATCACTGTGCTGGTCGTGATCGGCTGGGCCGTCGCCCCCCGGCTGTTCACCTCCCACAGCCCCTATAACGGCGACAGCGCCGCGAGCTTCGCACCACCGAGCGCGGAGCACTGGTTCGGCACCGACCGGTTGGGCCGGGACCTGTTCGCCCGCACCGTGTACGGCGCGCACACCACCCTGACCGCGACCCTGCTGGCCGTCCTCATCGCCTTCGCCATCGGCACGGTCGTCGGGCTGATCGCCGGCTTCAGCGGAGGGATCGTCGACATCGCCGTCATGCGACTGGTCGATGTGTTCCTGGCGATCCCCAGCCTGCTGCTCGCGATGGTGGTGGTCTCGGTCCTGGGCTACTCCACGCAGAACATCGCCCTGGCGGTCGGCATCTCCTCCATCGCGTCGTTCGCGCGGGTGATGAGAGCCGAGGTGCTCACCGTCGTGAACCAGGACTACGTCAAGGCGGCATACGGCCTCGGGGGCGGCCGGCCGGCCGTGCTGCTCCGGCACGTCGTGCCCAACTCGCTCAACTCGGTGATCGCGCTGGCCGCGCTCGAGGTCGGAACGGCTGTGCTCGCGGTCGCCTCGCTCGGCTTCCTCGGCTACGGCGCACCGCCGCCGCAGCCCGAGTGGGGCCTGCTGGTGGCCGAGGGCCGCGACTACGTCGCGACCCACCCATGGCCCTCGATCATGCCCGGCCTGGTGCTCGCGCTCGTCGTTGTAGCCACCCACCGCATCAGCACCTCGTACCGGAAGGAACACCGCCGATGACGGACGTGCCCGAGGGGAAGCCGGATCCGCTGCTGCGAATCGCCGACCTCGCGATCGACTACCGGACGGGGCGCCGCCGGTGGACACCGGCCGTCCGCGGCGCGGATCTCCAGGTGGACCCGGGCGAGTTCGTCTCGCTCGTGGGGGAGTCCGGATCGGGCAAGACCACCCTGGTCCAGGGCGCGCTCGGCCTGCTTCCGCCCGTCGCGCGAATCCGGGCCGGCTCGATCGCGTACTCCGGTGTCGACGTCACCGACTGGAGCGACCAGCGCATGGCACGGGTGCGGGGCAACTACGTGGGCTTCATCCCCCAGGACCCCAATACCTCGCTCAACCCGGTCAAGAAGATCGGGCAGCAGGTGATCGAGGCGGTCCGGTTCAACGCGCCGGAGGCCCGCACCGCGGCACAGCACAGGGAAGCCGCGCTGGAGAGCCTGCGCACCGCGGGCCTGGGGGACGCCGAGCGGGTCTTCCACCAGTACGCCCACGAGCTCAGCGGCGGCATGAAGCAGCGCGCGCTCATCGCGATCGCGCTGGCGGGCGAGCCGAAGATCATCGTGGCCGACGAACCGACCAGCGCGCTCGACGTCACCGTCCAGAAAGTGATCCTCGACCACCTGGTGCGGCTGCGCGAGGAACTCGGCATCGGCATCCTCCTGATCACCCACGACCTCGGCGTCGCACTGGACCGCTCCGACCGGATCCTGGTCATGCAGGACGGCCGGATCGTGGAGGAGGGCCCGGTGCGCCAGGTGCTGGAGAACACCACCCACGACTACACTCGCCGACTGCTCGACGCGGCCCCCGCGCGGCAGGCAGGCCGGCTCGAGCCGGCGTCAGGCCCGCGGACGGTCCCCACCGGCAGTCCGCCGGTCTTGCGGGCGCGCGCACTCACCAAGAGCTATCACCTGCGCGGCGGCCGGGGTCAGCAGCGGCAATTGCGGGCACTGGACGGCGCCGACCTGGTCGTGCGCAGGGGCACCACGCACGCGATCGTCGGTGAGTCCGGCGCGGGCAAGTCGACGCTGGCGAGCATCCTGGTCCAGTTCACCGCCGCCGACAGCGGCACGGTGCACATCGGCGACCGGAAACTGACCGGCCTCGGCCGCGGACAACTGCGGGAGATCCGCCGGGACCTACAGTTCGTCTTCCAGAACCCGTTCACCTCGCTCGATCCGCGGTTCACGGTCGGCAAGCTCGTCGCCGAGCCGCTGCGGGCCTTCAAACTGGCGACCGGCAAACAGGAACGGGCGGCCCGAGTAGTCGAGTTGCTCAGGGCGGTGGCACTGGACGAGAGCCATCTGCACCGGCTCCCCAGCGAGCTCTCGGGCGGTCAGCGGCAGCGGGTCGCGATCGCGCGGGCGCTCGCGCTCAACCCCGGGATCCTGGTGCTCGACGAGGCCGTGAGCGCGCTCGATGTGTCGGTCCAGGCACAGATCCTCCAGCTGCTGGTCGATCTACAGGCCGAGTTCGGGCTCAGCTACGTGTTCGTGACCCACGACCTCGGTGTCGTACGCCTGATCGCCGACGACGTCACGGTGATGCGGGGCGGCGTCGTGGTCGAGACGGGCCCGGTCGAGGAGGTGCTCCGCTCGCCTCGGCACGAGTACACCCGGGAACTGCTGGAGGCCGTTCCAGGAGCCGGGTTCACCGGCGCCGGCGCGAGTGAAGGAGAGCGAGTCGGCACATTGATCGCACGCCAGGCGTGACACCGTGCGCCGGCGGTGCGGGGCGGTAATCGGCTGCCGAGCCACCCGGCGCCACCTGGAGGCGGTCAGCCCGACCGCCTCCAGGTGGCGCCGGGAGCTGGTTCCCGCAAGCTCCCAGCCCTCGGTCGCGGCTGCTTGCTGGACATGGCCGACGTAGAACCGCGGGAACGGATCCTCGGTGCTCTGTCCCGGCGTCCCTCCGGTGGCCGTGACGGTTGGATTCGGCCCCACTCGGACGGTCTGAAATGGCCCCACGCGGAGATCATTTGGGCCTGTGTGACGGCTTGAAGTGGCCCCGGCTGTCGGCGAGAGGTGACCCCACCATCGGCGCCTGGTGGCATGATCGCGGCATGACTGGAGTGCCGCCGCGGACGATCCGGGCTGTCGACACCGATCGGCTCCTGATGCTGGAGGAGGAGGCCGCGCGGTTGGGCTTCAGCCAGCGGCTCCCGGCCGATTGGCTGCGGGAGCATACCGAGGCGGCGGCGGTGCACTATCTGTTCCCGGCGATGGAGCATTGGCTCAGCCATCGGCCGGAAGTGTCACCGCAGTGGCGGTGCGAGTTGTTGCTCACGGTTCGGACGGGCGAGGAGGTGTTGAGCCTGCTCGATGTCTCGCCCGCCACCTTCCAGGGGCTGCCGGAGACATTGGACGCGACGGCGAAGACGGACATCGCAGCCCGCATGAAGCGGTTGCCCACCGTGCGTGAATGGGCCGAGCGAGAGCGGTGATCTTGTTCCAGCGTGGACAGCAGGGTCAGCGGACTGCCTTGAGCTGTTGCTGAGCCTTGGTGTGAGCGAGGCGGTAGAACTGGGTGCCGGTCTCGATGATCGCCCCGTTGAAGGTGAGGCGGTCGACGATCGCCGCGCAGCGACGAGGATCGGTGAAGGTCTTGGTCCAGCCTCCGAACGACTCGTTCGAGGCGATCGCCACGCTGTTCTTTTCCTCCCGCTCGGTCATGTCGCTCAGTCGGGTTCGCCCCAGCTCTGCACTCGCGGGAGCTCGCCGCGCTGTTCTGCCAGCGGCAGAACACCGGCCCGACCGTGCTCGGCGATCACTACAGTCCAGTCTCATGACGACGGTTACAACGCGCACGGTGGAGTACCCGGCCGACGGCTTGACGATGATTGGGCACCTCGCGCTGCCGGCCGGCGTCGACCGCGGGCCCGCGGTGCTGCTCGGACCGGAGGGCCCGGGGCTCAGCGATGTCGAGCGCCGCCGGGCCGATGCGCTCGCCGAGCTGGGATACGTAGCGCTGGCCTTCGACCTCCACGGCGGGCGCTATCTGAGCGACCCCGAGGAGATGCTGGCCCGTTGCCTGCCGCTGCTCGCCGACCATGACCGGATGCGGGGCATCGGCCACGCGGCGCTCGACGTGTTGCGCGCCGAACCGCGGGCCGACCCCGACCGGATCGCCGCCGTCGGCTACGGCACCGGGGGCGCCGTCGGGCTGGAACTCGGGCGCGACGGCGTCAACCTGCGCACGATCGGGACAGTCAACGCACTGACCACGGGCCGGCCGGGCGAGGCGGCGCGCATCCGTTGTCCAGTGTGGGCCGGGGTCGGGTCGGAAGACCCGATCATGCCGCCCGCGCAACGGGACGCGTTCGCGGCCGAGATGCAGGCCGCGGGCGTCGACTGGCGCCTGGTGGTCTACGGCGGCGCCTTGCACGCCTTCCACCACCCGCCGGTCGACCAGCCCGTGCTCTCCGGCGTCGGCTACCACCCACGGCACGCGCAGCGAGCCTGGCGCGATGTCGTCGACCTGCTCGCCGAGTGCCTGCCCCTAACGGAGTGATCTGGTCGGCAACCGCGATTCCGAGCCGTGAACCAGGCCGGTCGACCGCCACCGACGCCAGCTTGTGAGACACCGCAGCAGCTCAGAGAAGCTGTGACGAGACGCCCAGTCCTTGATCAAAACCTTGTTCCTCCGTAGGAACAAGCCCCGGACCGCCTTCGTAGAGCCCTGACCGGCGCCGTTTCCGGGATTCGGAAACAAGTACGCAGACCCAGGAGATGCCGATGTTCCTCAACCCCCAGCACCCCGGCGAGGACGGCCATTCAGTTGCCAGCGATGCTACGGCCGCTCAATGACCGCGGCCGTGGCGTGGGCACCTGGCGCGCATTTCCTCCGTCTTGGCGCTCACCGCCATCGGGCCAAGCCGTAGAGTTGACCGGATGAGCAGGGATCTACGGATGTGTTTCATCGGCGACTCCTTTGTCCAGGGCATCGGTGACCCGGAGCACCGGGGCTGGGTTGGCCGGGTGCTCCAGGCCACCTGCGGTGATGTCACAGCTTTCAATCTCGGGATCCGGCGCAACACCTCCGAGGATGTGCTGCGTCGTTGTTGGCAGGAGGTCGCACCGCGCACCCTGCCCGATGCCGACAATCGGCTGGTCGTTTCCTTCGGTAGCAACGACATGGTTGAGGAGGAAGGCAAGGTCCGCGTTGCCCCCTCCCGCTGTGTGGGCAACCTGACCTCGCTCCTCGACGGGTGCAGGCAGCGGGCGATCGGTGCGCTGGTCGTAGGTCCCCCGCCCGTCGTCGACGCAGGTGAAGGCCATCTGCGACGGACCTCGCAACTGGCCGAGGAGATGGCCGCTCTCTGCCGTTCGCGGCACGTCCCGTTCATCGCCACGACCCAGGCCCTTGCCTGTGACCCTGCCTGGACGAGGGAAGCACTGGCCGGCGACGGTGCCCACCCAGGCAGCGCGGGCTACCACAGGCTCACTGACATCGTCCTCGCCGGCAGGTGGCACGAATGGACCGCTCGCCCAGGCCAATAGTCGGCTTCCGCCACTCGGTGTCGCCCTCTGTCCTATTCGCGGCCAGATAGTCCCCCACCAACTGCCGCGAGCGGGGAATCGGAACTGGCCACCCACACCCAGCCATGACTTTCACGAAATTGCGGACAGAGCCCTGAAAACGGCCAGGGATGCTCCTCGCATCACTCGCTCTGGTGTTCAAGGAAGTGGGGAGTTTCAAAGGGGCGTGGCCCGGGTCGTCGGCTTGGGTCTCCCGCTCGTGGAGTGTGGGGGCCGTGTCGAGACGTCGAGACGCCGGCTTCGTGTCAGTGGCCGATCCGGGATCCTCACGCACGGCCGCACCAGCGATCAGCTGCCTGCGGAGAGGTCCGCGTCAAGGAGCTGTGCCGTGAGTTCCATGCACCGTGTCCGGGCGGCGGAGAAGCCGTAGGGCATCTTGGTGACCGCTTCGAAGGCGCTCATCTGGACGTCCTCCTCGCCGCTCGCCTCGGCGTCGTAGATCTCGAAGAGCTTCTCCTCGTCCGCGTCCAGTCCGGCCGCTTCAACGGCCTGGAGCAGGGCCTTGTGGTGGGCGCAGTGCTGCGCGGCGAGTTCCTCGACCTGCGGGTCGTGGGGGTCGACGGTGTCATCGAGGGCGGCGTCGGCCGCGTCGAGGCGGTCTGCCTCGGCCCGTAGGTCGGGGTGGGTGGCCAGGGTGATGAACACGCTGGCCTGAATCGCGGCTCCCAGCGGCCCGAGGATCCGTTCCGTGACCAGCAGGGCGTCCAGGTCGGAGGGGCGCAGTGCGTCAGAAGGCAGGTGGCTGAGCCGGTCGGTGACCAATGGGGAGAGCAGGCCCAGTGGGCTGCCCACGACCCGCAGGCGCTGGACTGCCGCGCGCTGACGCTTGATGTCGGCCTCCTGGGCGGCCAGGGTCTCCTCCAGCCGGCCCAGGACGCCCTCGATGTCCCGGGCTTCGTCGAAGGCGGCCCGCATGTCGTCCAGGCTGATGCCGGCCTCGGACATCTTGCGGATCCAGAGCAGGCGGATCATGTCGTCGTAGCCGTAGCGGCGGCGTCCGTCTCCGCCTCGCTCAGGCTCCGGCAGCAGACCGATCTGGTGGTAGTGGCGAATGGCGCGCGGGGTGGTCCCGGCGAAGGCGGCGGCATCACCGATCTTGACCTCGCGGGGAGGCGTGACGGAGGGGTACATCGCAGACAGGGCCTTTCGTACTGTGGTGCCCTCGACGACACCACATGCCGCTACGGCATATGCAACTACACACCACCCAGATCCCGCCGCCAGCACCACCCGCACCCCCCGAGGACGTCGCCGACCCGGTGGAGGCGATGCGGCGGCAGACCACGCACGGGCCGGCCCGGCTCGCCGCCGGCCTACAGCGGCTGCACGGCGTCACACGCGCGCCCGCGACCGTCCACCGCACCCTGGTGAGGCGAGGACTCAACCGCCTCCGGGACCTCGACCCGCCCGACCGGCCAGCAGCTGCGCGAGGCCATCCGCTACTACGAGCACGACCGGGGCGGCGACCTGGTCCACGTCGACGTCAAGAAACTCAGGGCGCATCCCTACCGGCGGCAGCTGGCGGATGCACGGCGTCGGCACCGAGCCCGCCCGCGCCTCCATCGCGCCTCCAAACGCACCAGTCCCGGCACCGGCCCGCCGCGCCCGGCGGCCAGCCGCCCATCAGCCGGACCGTCGGGAGCAACTACCGAATCGTCTTCGACCAGCCGCCCGAACCACTCGCGGACATCCGTAACAGCTCACCTTCGAGGACCTCGCGTAACCAAGTCCCGAGTCCCGAGACACCACACGTAGAAGGTCAGGCTCTTCACCTGGCCCTGCACCATCCCCTACAGCCTTCCAGTCGTGCGGGGCCGGGCCGGGGGCGTTGCTGCCCCGGGCTCCCCGCATGGCTGTCCCTAGGCCCTACCTGGGCGGTGTTAGTCGTCGGGTCGGTAGCCAGGTGTCGATGACTGGTGTCAGTTCGTCGGGTCGGGTGAAGATGTGTCCGTTCATACCGGTGGCCTGTGCTGCGCGTACGTTCTCTTCGCGGTCGTCGACGAAGAGGAAGTCGGCGGGGGCGGCCTGCATGGCGACGATGCAGTGGTGGAACGCTGCTGGGTCCGGTTTTGCTGCGTGGATCTTTCCGGAGAAGGCGGCGTGGTCCAGCTTTCCCAGCCAGGGTTGTGTGGCGAGGAAGGCGTCCGCGTGGTCTGCGGGAATGTTGGACAGCAGGGCGACCTCGGTGACCTCGCGCAGGGACCGCACGTAGGCGACCATGCGCTTGTCGACGCGTGACCAACTGCGGATGTCGGCGAGCCGTAGTTCCTCGATCGAGTCGGCGTCGGCGGAGCGTGACAGCCACCGCAGTACGGCCGTCCAGTACTCGGGCGCGGACCACTGCCCGGCGTCGTAGGGCGGACGGCAGGCCCAGTACGCCTCGGCGAAGGCGTCTGCGGGTGTGTTGCAGCGGGCGGCCATCTGCGCCAGGGCGCCTGGGCGTTGGTGGCGGGCGATGACCCCGAAGAGGTCGAACAGGACGATGCGTCGGTGGGTCGACATGGTGGTGGGTTTCTCCGGTTCCCAGTGGTTTCGGTTCAGGGGCGGGGGGCCAGGGCGCGGGCGAGCGAGGCGAGGGATGTCAGGGCGTCGGGGCCGGTGGGAGCGAGGACGACGCTGGTCGCGCCTGCTGCGTGGCGGGCTGCGATCGCTTCGCGTGCCTGGCCGGGGGTGCCGGCGATGCTCAGTTGGCGGACCCAGGCGGCGGGCATGGTCTGGGCGAATTGCTGGGCGTCGGCGCAGGCGGCGCGGTGTTCGCGCAGTTGCGCGGCGAACGGCAGGGGGTCGATGTGGGCGGCCCAGTCCGGCTCCCCGACGGCAGCCAGGCCGTCGCGGACGCGGGCGAGAGCGGCGTCCGCGTTGTCGTCGACGGCGGCGGCGTCGTAGGTGACGACTTCGAGGCCGCTGGGGTCACGAGCGCTGCCCAGGTGTCGTCGTGAGGCGGCGATGTAGGCGGGGGCCGCGGGCTCGGCCAGGAGGAGCCCGTCGGCCACCTCGCCTGCGGCTGCCTGTGATTTCGGGCCGCGTACGCCGAGGATGACCGGGGGAACGATGTCGGGGGTCTCGGTGAGGAGGACGCCTTCGCAGTGCACGTAGCGGCCGCCTGCCGGGCCGGGCTCGCCGCGCATGAGCAGGCGCAGCGCGGTCGTGTACTCCTTGATCAGCGTCAGGGGGCTGGCGGGCCAGGCTCCGGCCTGGCGCATCCAGTCGGGCATGCCGTGGCCGATGCCGGTGATCAGCCGGCCGGGGTAGAGCTGGGCGAGGGTGGCCAGTTCCATCGCCGCGAAGCACACGTTGCGGGCGCCGGCGGGCATGATGCCGATTCCGACGGTGATGCTTGCCGTGCTGGCGAGGACGGGGCCGGCCTGGGCCAGTCCGCCGCGCCAGCCAAGGTCCTCCACCACCCACACCTGGTCGAAGCCCAGCTCTTCGGCTCGCCGTGCGTAGGGCAGCACATCCCGGACGGGCAGGTCGCGGGGGAGCAGGACACCGACACGGCCGCGGGCGGGGGTGGCGTCTGTCTCGGGCATCGACGGCTCCTTCTGGTGGCGGTGGGTTCTCCCCTGCTGGTCCGGCGACCGGCGGGGGTGTGGAGGGGGCCTGTGCGGCACGGGCGTCAGGGGCGCGCCGCACAGGCGGTCAGTGGCTGCCGCGTGCCGCCTCGCGGGTGTGGCCGGACGCGGTACGCAGGAGTCCGGCGGCCGCGGCGGCGCCGGCGCACAGCAGGGTCAGCAGCAGCAAGGCGTGGTTCATTGCTACGAGATGCGTCGGCCGGCCGATGACGGCGGGGCCGGAGAACATTCCGAGGCAGCCGCGTCCGGCGACGCGGGAGATGTTGGCGCCGGCGGCGGAGGGGGCGGCGCGTCCGGCCGTGCTGAACAGCTGGGGGACGCGGCCGGACAGCCCCGGGCCGCACAGCGCCCAGCCCGCGAACGCGGCCCATATCCACGGTGAGACGGCCACGATCGTGATCCCGACGGCGGCGGTGACCGTGCCGTAGCGCAGGACGGCCATGGGCCCGGACCGGTCGGAGACGCGGTCGGCGAGCAGCGGTCCGGTGGTCGCCGCAGCGTAGGCGCCGTATCCGACGGCGCCGGTGCCGGCGGGTCCGCCGAGGATGTCCTTCAGGTGCACAGCGCTCCAGCCGTTGGCGGCTCCCTCGCTCAGCATGACCGTGGCGGCCAGGGCGGCCAGGGCGGCGAGGACGCGGATACGTCCGGGGGCGCTGCGTCGCTTCCCGGACTGTGCCCCCTCGCCCTCGGCGGTGGTGGTGGCAGGCGTCATCGCGGTCGGCAGCAGGCCGCGTGCCGACACCAGTGCCGTCACGACGCCCGCCAGTCCCACGGCGCCCATGCCCGCGGCCGGCTCGGGCCGGCGTTCGCGGCGCCCGCTCCGACGAGTGAGGCGATGACACCGCCGGCGGAGAACATGGCGTGGAAGGCCGACATGACGGGCCGGTCGTATGCCTTCTCCACATGCACGGCGTGGGCGTTCATGCTCACGTCGAGCGGACCGTTGCAGAAGCCGGAGGCCGGCAGGGCACCCGCCGGTATCCGCGGGTTCCGGGGCAGGCCGGGCGGCACCACAGCTGTGCTGGACGGCACGTCGGCGACAGGGAGTACGACGCCCGCCCCGAGACGGTCGGCCGGACGGCCGGTGACCTGCATACCGGTGAAGGCCCCGAGACCCAGCAGCACCAGCAGGCTCCCCGGCGTCGAGTGGCTGATGCCCACGCGCTCCTCGACGGCGGGGATGTGCGCCACCCAGGTGCCCATCAGGGTGCCGCACAAGACGAAGTAGGCGAAGGTCGCCACACGGGTGGATCGAAGCGAGCGGTCCATGCCGACCACCGTAACGAACATATTTTGTGTTTGGAAACCCGTGCAAGCGAACGGTTTGCTTGTTCGTTTTGGGGTGGTGTTCAATCGCGGTATGAGCAACGCAGACCGTCACGGGCTGATCGCGCAGACCGTCAGGGAGGCGGGCAGTGTCACGGTTCAGGCGCTCGCCGAGCTGACCGGCGCCTCGGAGATGACCATCCGGCGCGACCTCGACACCCTGGCCGCGCAAGGCGTTCTCGAACGCGTCCGCGGTGGGGCACGCACCCTGCTGCTCCGGGGGGAGGAGCCGCCCTTCGCACTGCGCGCCCGTGAGGCCGTCGACGCCAAGCTCCGGATCGCGGCCGAGGTGTCCTCGCTCATCGCCGACGGCGAGACCGTCCTGCTGGACAGCGGCACCACCTGCCTGGAGGTCGCCCGCCTGCTGCGTCAACGACCGGTCACCGTGATGCCCCTCTCGCTCCAGGCCATCCACCTACTCGGCGACGCCCCGGGTCCGACCACGCTGATGGTGCCCGGCGGACAGCCCCGCGCTGCCGAGGGAGCCCTGACCGGCCCCCTCACCCTCGCCTCCCTGGCGGCCCTGCGCTTCGACACCGCGGTCATCGGCTGCTGCGGCCTGAGCGCGGCGGAGGGCCTGACCGCCTACGACCTCGACGACGCGGCGGTGAAGAAGGCGAGCATCGCCTCCGCGTGCCGCGTCATCGTCGCCGCGGACGGCAGCAAACTCGGCCGCACCGCCTACGCCCACGTCGGCCCCTCCACACAACTGCACACCCTCGTCACCGACACCACGGCATCCACCGACGAAGTGGCCGCGCTCGAAAACGGCGGCACCGTCGTCAAAACCGCCTGACGAGATCCCCGCGCGGACACACCGCCCGTCACCGCACCGGCACCTGACCGCCGGCGCCATGCGGTACAACCCCGCTGATCCTCGCTGCGCTGATACTCCGAGGAAGATGACTGGCGAGACCCTCGGCATACGCCTGCGCCTCACGGTCCTCGCACCCAACTCTCACCAACGGGGTCCTGCGTGAACAAGATCAACAACCGCCCGCCGAACCCCGCCGACCCCCGGATCGGCTCGCAGAACCTGTTCTCGCTCGAAAGCGACGGGCTCTGGCGGCAAGGTCAGCCAGATCGACACGGCTTCCCGGACAGGGCCGGTGATGCCCGGCATGCCGGCCCGGGAACCTGTGTGAGCGCTGTATCCGCTGAACGCTCGCTCCTGCCGTCTCTCGGTCTCCCGCGCCGCCCCCGTCCACCCCCGGCCGGCAGGGGCGACCTGGTGGGAGGCATGAACCGGCGCTCGTGTCGATCCCCCCAGGGTGGGACAACGCTTCGCGCCAAAGTACTGCCTCCCGAGGAGTTCCTGCCTCCGCCCCACAAGGAGATAGGAGTTGAAACACCCACTTACTGGCTTATTTGAGATCAGGACTGGCGTTCTCCTGGCTTATCAGCTCATCTCATTGCGAAGGATGACGGCTACTACCGGATTCGAGAAAGGGTGTGCTCGGCATGGCGGACTGGGTGAAGGTCGCGGGCGGTCTCAGTGCCATCTCGGTGGGGTCTAGGACGACGGTGTGGGGTGTGAACGCGGCGAGCGCCATCTACCGGTACACCAACTACGACGCCAACCCGTGGATCAACATCCCCGGGGGATTGAGCGACATCGGTGCCGCGGCAGACGGCACCGTGTGGGGAGTCAACAGCGGCAACCAGATCTACCGATACACCGGAGACCAGGGGACCACCAACTGGGTGGGCATCAACGGGAGCCTGGTCCGCATCGACGCGGGCTCCCGGACGAACGTGTGGGGGGTGGACTCCGCCGGGGCCATCTACCGGTACACCAACTACGACGCCAACCCGTGGATCAAGATCTCTGGCGTCGCCACCGACATCGGCGCGGGCGCCGACGGCACCGTGTGGTGCGTCAACAGCGGCAACCAGATCTACCGATACATCGGGGACCAGGACAGCTCGACCACGTGGAAGAGCGTCCCCGGCAGCCTCAAGCGCATCGCGGTGGGCTCCCGGACGAACGTGTGGGGTATCGACCCTGCCGGAAGCATCTACCGCTACACCAACAACGACACCAGCGGCACCAACCCGTGGATCAAGATCCCCGGCGTGGCCACCGATATCGGCGCGGGCGTCGACGGCACCGTGTGGCACGTCAACAGCGCCGGCGACATCTACCGTTACACCGGCGACCAACCGAGCTGATGCTGGCTCCGTGCGAGCCCCTTGCCGGGACGGGTCGGGGGCCCGCACGGATGGCTTGGCCAGTACGCCCTGTACGTCAACTACTCAACCCGGGTGCCGACGTCGAAACCTCAGCAGTTCAGAGAAGTGACGAGACCGAACGACACGGCTCCGGACCAGACAGTGCGCGGCATGGGGCACCTCCTCCGTCCCCTGGGGCCGTCCAGCTGTAGGGTCTCAAGATCCGTGTCCTAATCTCACAGTCGATGGCCGCCCGGTGGCAGATCGGACACGATTCTGAGAACGGCTGGTCAGTCCATTCACTCGTTGCAGTGATCCCAGCCTAAGGCGGACTGAGCCGAGTCGGCTTCCTGGCAGCGTGGCTCGCCAGTAATAGCCCGGGCTGGGGGTACGCCATGGACGGTTCTGCTGTAACGGTCAGTGATCGTCTTCGAGACGATGAGGTCGTTGACGACCGGGCGTGGTCGATCGCTTCCATCGATCTGTTGTGCTCCGCTACACCGTGGCGGACGTTTCGCTGGTACAGGGGGCAGAGGCATTACTCGGGGACCTACTGGTCTGCGACGATGCGGGACCATGTGATCTACGAGTCGCGCCTGGAGCTGGCTCGGCTGCTGTTCGCCGACTTCGATCCCTCGGTACGGGGCATCGTGGCCCAGCCGTTCTTGCTGAAGGCCGTGGTGGGCGGGGAGGTCCGCAAGCACATCCCGGACTACTTCCTGATTACGGAGCACGGCCCGGTGGTGGTGGATGTCAAACCGCGTCGACGTCTGTCTGCACCAGTGGTGGCCTTTACCTTCGCGTGGACCCGGCAGGCGGTGGAGTCGCGGGGGTGGCGGTATGAGGTGTGGAGTGAGCCGCCCGAAGCGGAACTGGAGAATATCCGCTTCCTGGCTGGCTATCGGAGGCAGTGGCTGTTTGCTCCGGAGCTGCTGGACGAGGTGCGCCGCGTCGATCTTGAAGGGGGCGCGTTGGGGAGGGCGGTCCGGTGCCTTTCTGATCTGCCTGAGCCCACTGTGCGGGCCGCGATCCACCACCTTCTGTGGGCTCATGATCTGCGTACCGACCTTACCCAGCCGTTGAGCCCCGCAGGGGTGTTGAGGAGGGCGGCGTGAGCGGCGCCTGGGCCCGGGTAGGGGTTGGTACGCGCTTCCGCTATGACGGAGAGACCGTCGAGGTGGTCGAGCTGGTCACGACGATGGCGGGCAGTGAGGTCGTTCTGAAGGACGGCCGCGGGCGTCTCCGGCGGCTGTCGCTGAAGGAACTGCTGTTCTCTGACCGCGCGGACGTGATTCCGGAGCAGTCCGGGCCGTCGGCCGGCGATGTCGATGAGATCGCCTCGGTGGTCCTGGGGCAACTGCACGAAGGCGAGCGGCAGAAGGTTCTGGAACGGGCTGAGCATGTCCGCGAGGTTCTGACGGGATATCGCGCTGGTTGTTCGGAGCTGGGGCGTGCGGGGGAGCCGCGCCGTGAGTACGCGCTGGACAAGCCGCTGGAGGTCAAGTACGCGGCGAAGGCTGCGGAACTCGGAGTCACGACTCGATCGGTGAGGCGATGGGTTGCCGCGTTCCGTGAGCATGGAGAGGCGGGGCTGGCCCCCCGGAAAAGGCTCGCCGGAAGCGCGGCGGCGGCAGCCGATCAGCGGTGGGCGGAGACCGCGTTGGAGGTGATGACGGAGTTCACCGGGGAGTCGCGGCCGTCGCGGACGCTGGTGATCGAGCGAACACGGGCCCGGGTGATCGCCAGGTTCGGTCCGGATGTGGTGGTACAGCCGAGCCGGGCGACTGCGTTTCGGATCTTGGCGGAGCTGGAGCGGAGGCATCCGCTGTTCCGGCTCAGTACGAAGCGGAACCGGGACATCGCCAAGCGGCCAGGCGGTCCCTACGGGAAGCTGCGGCCGACGCGGCCGGGTGAGTACCTCATGATGGACACCACGCGGCTGGACGTGTTCGCGTTCGACCCGCTGACGCTGAGGTGGGTGCAGGCCGAGCTCACGATTGCGATGGACTGGTACACGCGCTGTGTCACCGGGATCCGGGTCACCCCGGTGTCTACCAAGGCGGTGGATGTGAGCGCGGTGCTCTACCAGTGCTTTCGGCCGCGGTCAGCGGGGAGGGAGTGGCCGCGGCATGCGGTCTGGCCCGAGCACGGGATCCCGCGCACGGTCCTGGTCGACGTCGAGGGGGCTACCGGTCCGGGGCTGGCCTCGCCACCGCTGGTGCCGGAAACATTAGTGGTCGATCATGGCAAGGTCTACGTCTCCGAGCACCTGACCAGTGTCTGTCGCCGGATGGGGATCTCGATCCAGCCCGCGCGGCTGCGCACGGGCCGGGACAAGGGGCCGGTGGAGCGCTATTTCCGCACGCTGCGCGAAGGGCTGCTGGAGACGCTGCCCGGTTACAAGGGTCCTGACATCCACTCCCGCGGCGAGTGCCCGGAGGATGACGCGTTCTTCTTCCTGAATGAGCTGGAGGCGATCATTCGGCAGTGGACTGCGGCGGTCTACCACTGCCGACCGCACGCCAGCCTGGTCGACCCGGGTCTGCCTGGGCTGCGCATGTCGCCGGCGAAGATGTTCGAGCACGGCTTGGCGCGGGCCGGATACATCGACGTCCCCCGGGACCGGGACCTGGCGTTTGAGTTTCTCTGCCCACCAAGTGGCGCACGATCCAGCACTACGGCGTCGAGATCGGCGGCCGCCGTTACGGCGGAGCGGGTCTGCCTGAACCCGGCACGCGCAGTCCCTATCAGGGGCGGGTGAAGAACGGGTGGCCTTTCCAGGTAGATCCGGACGATGTGTCCCGGATCTACTTCCGCGACCCGGCCAGCCGGATCTGGCGCGCGCTGACCTGGGAACACGCGCCGTCCGCGCGGATGCCGCTGAGCGAGGACGCGCTGGCCTTCGCCCGCAAACTGGCGGCAGCGAAATACCGGTATCCCGACGACCGGCTCGCTGTCGCTGACCTGCTGGAACGCTGGAACCTCGGGCTCGGGACCACGCTGGCGGAACGTCGCATGGCTCTGAGGCTCTCCCGCGAGCAGGCCGCCATCGACCTTCCGGAGACCGACGCGGAGACGCCCGTGTCCCGTCTCTCCGTCCAACAGGCCCTGGGCGATCGGGAAGCCTCGACGGAGTTCGAGGTCAACGTCAACGAGCCGGTGGCCGAGGCGGGCGATGACGACAACGCCGACTTGGACGACCCGGAGAACGAAGACGGCTTCTACGCCGAGGCGCTGGAGGATGCGTGAGCACAGCCGCTGTGTTGAACCTGGGCAATGTGGCGCTGTCACGGAAGGAAGACTTCAGGGCCTACGCCGAGGCCCCGCGCCGCACACAGCCCGAAGGGCTCACGCGAGTGCAGCTGGGAGCGCTGAGCGCTGAAGCGCGAGGCGAATACGACATGCTCCGACGGGGCTGGCACGCGAACATCGGACCGATCAGGACTCCGCAACTGGCGGAACTGCACGAGGGCTTGTGGGACATCGCCGACAGCAACCTACAAGACGGGGACAAGGCCAAGGGGGCGGTGGCTGTCGACGCCTTCCCTGGGCTAGGCAAGACCACCTCGGTGCTTGCGTTCGCCCGCGAGTTCCACCGCCGGGAAGTCGCAGAGAAGGGCCAGTACACCGATCAGGGGAACGAGCGGTGGCCGGTCTGCCGCGTCGGACTGACCGGGAACACCGGCATGAAGGACCTCAACAGATCCATCCTGGAATTCTTCGGGCACCCCGGCCGGAACCGGGGCACCACCACACAGCTCGGCCAGTGGGCCCTGGACTGCGTGCTGTCCTGCGAGGTGAAGCTGCTGGCGCTCGATGACCTGCACTTTCTGAAGTGGAACGAGAAGAACGGCATCGAGGTCAGCAACCACCTGAAGTGGATCGCGAACGAGTTCCCCGTCACGCTGTTGCTAATCGGCGTCGGCCTGGCGGACAAGGGTCTGTTCAGCGAGGGCGACGCTCGCCGGGATGCGGCACTGGCACAGACCGGGCGCCGCACCACTCGCCTGGGGATGCGCCCCTTCACGATCGAATCGGAGGAGGGGCGGCGGGAATGGCGGGCGATGCTGCTGGCCCTCGAACAACGTGTCGTCCTGGCCGACAAGCACTCCGGGATGCTGGCCGACGAACTGTCCGACTACCTCTTCGCCCGCAGCACCGGGCACATCGGCTCTCTCATGACGCTGATCAACCGCGGCTGTCAGCGGGCCGTGCGCACCGGTGCCGAGCGGCTCAGCCGTGACCTGCTGGACCGCGTCCGGAACGACGAGGCGTCCGAGGCAGCCCGCCTCGAACTTGAAGCAGCTCTGGAAAAGCGGCGGCTGACCAGTCGACCGCGATCACGTCGGCACGGAGCCGCATGACCGATACCGTCCGGACTCTGCCTATCCGGCTCGCACCGCTACCCGCAGAGGCTCTCGACTCCTGGCTGGAAGCCCTGGCCACCCGCATGAGCACCCCCTTTGCCAACGTCCTCACCGCCGTCGGTCTGAGCGCCTCGGCGTACGGACTTCCGCGCTGGGCGATGATGCTGGGGCCCGGTGAAGCCGAACAGATCGCCGCCGCCACCGGCACCGACGCCGAGCAGATCATCTCCATGACCCTGCAACGTTGGGATGGCCAAGCCCTGGTCATCGACCCCGTGCGCCGCATCGGCCGTCCTCAGACGCTGTGGTCAGGGCCCCGAGGTTCGCGTTACTGTCCGGCATGCTTGGTCGAATCAGGTAGTCGCTGGCCTGCGGCCTGGCGGCTGACCTGGTCCTTTGCCTGCACTCGTCACCACGTACTGCTGGCCGACCGTTGCCCAGAATGCGACCGCAGCCCCCGGTCGCGGTGCCACCAGTTGGCCAGGGTGCCACGTCCCGGGCTCTGCCCTGCACCAGCACCGAGGACCGCTTCCCGTGACCGGTGGTGCCACCACTCCTACGCCGCTACCACCGTGCTGCCGATCGAACCGGACGGTCTGCTGGAGAGAGCCCAGCAGTTCATGGACGCGCTGCTGCACACCAGCCCTCCCGACACCTCGATGCCGCTCTACGGCGAGACGGCGCCATCCGTGTTCCAGCTGCTCAGCGACGTCAAGGCACTGGCCAGCATGGTTCTCAACTACAGCATCCGCCGCGACATCAGTCCCTGGTGCCCGCCTGAGGTCGCCAACCGACTCGACAACTACCGAGCCACCCCCGTCCCGCGCTCACAACGCCGCAGCCAGCGAGCCGATCGTCACAGCACCTACGCCCCTACGGACGCCGCTGCCATCGCTGTCGGGGTCACCGCTGCCATGCGGATCCTCCAGGCAGGCGACGTGCGGGCCGTGGGCGACGCCGCACGATGGCTCACCGACCGTGTCGCTGCATCCGGCCGCGCGCCATACCCCGCCAGCTACACCCACTGGGGAGGGGGCCTGTCACCCGCCCTGACCGCTGCCTTGCGCTGCAGCCGCGAGCACCACCTGCTGCCCCTCGCCCGGCTTCGTCATCGCACGCCCACCGGCGTCGTCAAGCCTCCTTGCGACACCACCACCCGCGCCAAGGCAATGCCTGTCGGACTCTGGCCGGCCTGGGCGCTCAGGCTTACCCCTTACACCCCAGGCGGGCTGCCGACCAAGGCTCGTGCGGCGGAGCTCCTTTCCGTCGCCTGTCTGATGGTCGGCAGCCCGACATCGATCACTGCTGCCATCCGCGCGCTGGGCGGCACCGTGATCGCCCACGCCGTCTCCGACCTGCTTGCTACCCTCACCAGCCGCTCCGACTGCACGGGGGTCCTCCGTGTCCTCACGCTGCTCGCCGACCACCTGGACGACCATGGTTCGCCCATCGACTACGCCCGCCGCCGGGCAGTCTTCGGCTCTCTTAGGGTCCGTCTTCAAAGATCACTTCGTGATGGATCATGGTGGGTGTGATACGTCGTCATGAACTTACCGACCACGAATGGGAGTTACTCGCTCC
>NZ_JBEZNG010000036.1:0-80410 GCF_040653035.1 Streptomyces malaysiensis subsp. malaysiensis | reverse complement strand
AGTAGCTCCGCTACGAGGGCTCTCCGGCGCCTTGCGATGCACGGCACCAGACCACGCGACCTCATCGGGCGCTCATAGTGCAAGGACCCCTAAGCCACACCGGCCGGGGCCTCGAATCCACCGCACGGCGAACGCGCTGCCCACCGGCGCCGGTCACGACTTCCGCGGGCTCATACGGGCCGATCGTCATCGTCGCCGAAGGAGGCCAGATGGGCGGTGAGGTCGTCGACGAAGCGCGCGAGCAGGCGGCCGAAGACCTCGCGGTCCTGCGGGCTCCAGCCGGCGAGGGCGTCGCTGAACCATCCGAGGACCGTCCGCATATAGCGCTCGGTCGCCGCCGCCCCCTCGGCGGTCGGCTCGATGAGCCGAGCGCGCTGATCGTCCGGATCGGTGACCCGGCGGACCAGGCCGCGCCGCGCCAACTCGTTCACCTGCCGGGTGACATGGGGCCCGACGACCTGCATCCGTGCGGCGATCTCCCCCACGCGCAGCGGGCCACCCGCCACATGCAGGGAGACGAGGACCGACATCGCGGGCCGGTCCACGGCCACACCGGCGGCCTCCATGGCGCGCTCGGTCAGCCGGCCCCGGTTCACGGCGCCGCTGAGCTGCGTCAGCCGGGGCAGCATGGCCAGCAGATCGTGTTCGCCGTCGCCGCCCTGCCCGGCCTCCGGTCCCTCGGCGGTCATCTCCCGCCCTCCACATCTACCTAAGTTAGGTATATAGTCGTGCTCATCGGTTCTGCACCCAGAGCCTTTCACGCCACCAAAAAGGATACCTGAGTTAGGTAAAAAGCAGACCCTCTCGCGGGAGGGCTGGAACAGCAGGCCCTCTCGTGGGAGGGCCGGAGAGGAACGCCCATGGGCGGCCTGAACACCGCGCCGAACCGCACGGTCCTGGTCTCCGGCGCCAGCATCGCCGGCCCCGCACTGGCCTACTGGCTCCGCCGGTACGGCTTCGCGGTCACACTCGTCGAGAAGGCGCCCGCCCTGCGCGGGGGCGGCTACCCCATCGACATCCGCGGCACCGCGGTCGAGGTCGTCCGGCGCATGGGGGTGCTCCCCCGGCTCCGGGAGGCCCATGTCGGTGTCCGCCGGATCTCCTTCCTCGACGAGAAGGGCCATCCGATAGCCGCCATCCGGCCCGAAACCATCTCCGGCGGCAAGGAGGGCCATGACCTCGAAATCCCCCGTGGTGAGCTGGCCGAGATCCTCTACGGTGCGATCGGCGACGACGTCGAGCTCCTCTTCAACGACTCCATCGCCACCCTCCATGACCACGACGGCGGGGTGGACGTGTCCTTCCGTGGCGGCGCCCGGCGCACCTTCGACCTGGTCATCGGCGCCGACGGAATCCACTCGCACACCAGGAGCCTGGCCTTCGGCCCCGAGGAGCGCTACCACCGCTACCTCGACTACTGCTTCGCCGGCTTCACGATGCCCAACCATCTGGGGCTCGCACACGAGGGTCTCACCTGGAATGTCCCGGGCCGGACCGCCGTCCTCTACGCACCCCGCGACGGCGACCGGGTCCACGCCTTCCTCAGCTTCCTGCGCGCCGAGCCGCCCTTCGACGCCTTCCGCAACCCCGCCGCCCAACGCGACCTCGTGGCCGGGGTGTTCTCCGGATACGGCTGGGAGGTGCCGCGTATGGTCGCCGCCATGCGGGAGAGCGACGACCTCTTCTTCGACGTGGTCAGCCAGATCCATATGCCACGGTGGTCCGCGGGCCGGGTCGCCCTGGTGGGCGACGCCGCCTACGCACCGTCGTTCTTCTCCGGCCAGGGGTCGAGCCTGGCGCTGGTCGGCGCGTACGTCCTCGCCGGTGAACTGGCCGCGGGACTGGCCGCGGGCGCCCACCACGGCGACGCCTTCGAAGGCTACGAGCGCACCGTGCGGTCCTTCGTGGAGATGAACCAGGCGCTCGCCACCGAAGGAAGCGCGGGTCTGTCCCCGCGCACCGCCGAGGACCTGGCCCGGCGCAACGAGGCGCTGCGCGACCCGTCCGCCGTGTTCAGCGGCGCGGGCCGGCATGCGCACTCGGCGCTGGCCCTCCCCGGCTACGACGGCCACGAGGCCGGGTGAGGGCGTGGCGCGCCGCCCCGCCTCGTCAGCCGGTGGTGCCGATGGCCGAGGCGGGGCCCGAGACTGGTTCCGGGTGGGGCCGTTGTGTCCGCGGAAGGGGCACCCAGGAGGGCGCCCCGGCGGAAGCCGGGGCGCCGACGTGCCACTGCCGGGGGACGGAGCCGGAGCGGCACCCTGAGCGGGTGCGTACTCCGGCCGCTCAGAGGCCGTAGCGGCTCTTCACATGGCGCCAGAAGTCACGGAGCATCCACTTGTCGAACTCCGTGATCTGCGTGGCGCTGCCCGCCTTCATCAGGAAGCAGCACTGGCCGGTCGGGGTCCAGTCGTAGAAGTCGTCGAGGCCGAAGGTGTGGCCGACTTCATGCAGGTAGATGTGGATGTTCTCCTGGTTCAGCGCACCGGTGAAGTACTCCTGGCCCATGCGCTGGCCCCAGTCCCCGCCGGCGCCGCCCTGGAAGCCTTTCGTCAGCCAGAGCGACTGGTCGTAGTGGCGGGCCGCACCGCCCGGACAGCGCGAGTAGTCGCCGTCCTGGTGGAAGAAGCGTCCGCAGTCGGGTGAGCACTGCGGGGCGCCCTCGCCGTCGAGGTTCCCGGCGTGGATGTCGACCGAGTTGTCGGTCCACTGGAGCGTCGAGCGGTTCTTCACCGCCCAGCCGACGATGTTGACCGGGACGTTGGTGTACGGCCAGGCGTTGTGCCCCGTGCCGTTCTCCACTATGGCCGCCATCCACTTGGCGAACTGCTTCTTCAGCGCGGCGTGGATCTGGTCGCGCAGCGCGGCGCTGACGGGGGTGTCGGACTCCCAGCGGACGCAGTAGTTGACGCTTCCCCTGTTGGCCATGACCTGGTCCCAGCCGTAGTTGCGGAAGCCGTGGAGATCCGGGTAGGTCGACTCGACGTGGTTCCACACCTCGCCCAGCGGCTGCACCAGGTTCGTGGGCGGGTTCCAGTCGTCCGCGACGTGCGAGGGTGCGGCCGTCGCGACACCGGGCGCGGCGACCAGCGCGGCCAAGGCGGCCAGCACGGTGGCCAGGCGCGCGAGGAATGAGCGCACTGTGAACTCCCTTGGATAGCTGACGTGTTGTCAGCATCAGGTCGCCGCCACCGCCACTCGGGTTGCCGCCCTGGGCCCACGATCCGCCGTGAGCAAGCAGTCCGCCATACGCCCGCGATCCGCCGCGTACCGCGTGGGGCTCACACCGGCCGGGTGGCCACCACCAGTCGGCAGCGGGGGCTGCCGTCCGCCCGTCGGCCGAGTTCCTCCAGTGCCCGCAGCTCGACCTCGAACCCGGTCCGGATCAGCTCCTCCCGTACCTCGGCGAGCCGGAAGGTCCGGTAGTACATCACGAAGCGCGGCCACCACAGTGCGTTACGCACCCGCATCGCGGTGTCGAACGCCAGGAGCGACCAGTAGGGCCGGGATCCGGGGCGGGCCGGTGCCACGATCGGGAAGGCGAACCGGCCGCCCGGCCGGAGCACGGAGTGGACCTGGGCGAAGAGTCCCGGGCGCTCCCGGGGCAGGAAGTGGCCGAACGCCCCGAAGCTCACCGCCAGGTCGAAGACCGGCCCGAACGGGAGGGCGCGCGCGTCGGCGCGTACCCAGTCCGGGTGCGGGGCGCCTGGCACCTCCGGCGTACGGGCCCGGGCCACGGCCAGCATGCCCGCGCTGAAGTCGACGCCGGTGATCCGCTCCCGGCACACCTGCCGCAGCGCCCCCATGCCCGCGCCGGTTCCGCAGCACACGTCGAGGCCACGCTCGAAGGGTCCGAGCCCGCGCAGGGCGCCCGTCACGGAGTCCAGCACCGCCGCCGGGGTCCGGTACGCGGTGTGGTCGAACTTCGGGGCCAGCAGGTCGTAGCCGTGCTCGACGGAGGACAGCGCCTGGACGACGAGCTCGCGGAAGGTGGGGCCCTGGGGTGCGGACATCGCGCTCAGCATAGAGCCCATGGCGGCAAGGCGGTCTGCCGAACTCCTGGACAGCGCGCCGGTGGCGTGCTGTGATGCGCGACAACGATGTCAGGCACGACCCGTCTTCCTCGGCACTCCACCGACAGGAGCCGCACGATGCCCCTCGACCGACGTCGCTTCCTCCGCACCGGCGCCCTCACCCTCGGCGCCCCCGCGCTCGCCGGACACCTGGCCCCGGCCGCCGTGGCGTCCACGGCCCGGCGGCCGAGGGCCCCGCTCCCCGATTCCTTCGACCGGCTGCCGTCCGGGAGCGTCACCCCGCGCGGCTGGCTGGCCGAGCAGCTGCGTCTCCAACTCCACGGACTCTGCGGCCGGTACGAGGAGCGCTCGCACTTCCTCGACTTCGACACCACCGGATGGACCCATCCGGACCGGGACGGCTGGGAGGAGGTGCCCTACTGGCTGCGTGGCTATGTCCCGCTGGCCGTGGCCACCGGTGACCAGGCCGCGCTCGCGAACTCCCGCAAGTGGATCGACGCCATCCTCGCCACCCAGCAGAGCGACGGCTTCTTCGGGCCGCGCTCCCTGCGCACACAGCTGAACGGCGGCCCCGACTTCTGGCCGTTCCTCCCCCTGCTCATGGCCCTGCGCACGCATGAGGAATTCACCGGCGACGAGCGTGTGGTCCCCTTCCTCACCCGCTTCCTGAGCTTCATGAACGCGCAGGGGCCGGGCGCCTTCGACTCCAGCTGGGTCTCCTACCGCTGGGGCGACGGGCTCGACACGGCCATATGGCTGTACCGCCGCACCGGCGAGGCGTTCCTCCTCGACCTCGCCCGCAAGATGCATACGTACGGCGCCAATTGGGTCGACAACCTGCCGAGCCCGCACAACGTCAACATCGCCCAGGGCTTCCGTGAGCCGGCCCAGTACGCCCAGCTGACCGGCTCCGCCGAGCTCAGACAGGCGACCTATCGCACCTATGCGTCGGTGCTCGGCGCATACGGCCAGTTCCCGGGCGGTGGCTTCGCGGGGGACGAGAACTACCGCCCGGGTTTCGGCGACCCCCGGCAGGGCTTCGAGACCTGCGGCATCGTCGAGTTCATGGCCAGCCATGAACTGCTGACGCGGATCACCGGCGACCCGGTGTGGGCGGACCGCTGCGAGGACCTGGCGTTCAACATGCTGCCCGCCGCCCTCGACCCACAGGGCACCGGCACCCACTACATCACCAGCGCCAACGCCATCGATCTGAACAACGCGGTGAAGTCCCAGGGGCAGTTCCAGAACGGCTTCGCGATGCAGTCCTACCAGCCGGGCGTCGACCAGTACCGCTGCTGTCCGCACAACTACGGCATGGGCTGGCCGTACTTCGCCGAGGAGCTGTGGCTGGCCACCCCCGACAGGGGGCTCGCCGCCGCCATGTACGCCGCCTGCCAGGTGAGCGCGAAGGTGGCCGGAGGCAAGACGGTCACCTTCACCGAGGACACCGACTATCCGTTCGACGAAACCATCAAGCTCACGCTGGCCACCCGCGAGAAGGTGGCCTTCCCGCTCCATCTGCGCGTCCCCGGCTGGTGTGCGAACCCCCGTATCGAGGTCAACGGCCGGCCGGTGGCCACGAGCGCCGGTCCCGCCTTCGTCAAGGTCGACCGGAGCTGGACGGACGGCGATGTGGTGACGATCCGCCTGCCACAGCGCACCACCCTGCGGACCTGGTCCGCACAGCATGACGCGGTCAGCGTCGACCACGGCCCGCTCACCTACTCCCTGCGCATCGGCGAGGACTTCGTGCGCTACGCGGGCACGGACACCTTCCCCGAATACGAAGTGCACGCCACCACCCCGTGGAACTACGGCCTAACCCCCGGCGCCCTCCCCGTCCTCACCCGCGACGGCGGTCCGCTCGCCGCCAACCCCTTCACCCACGAGGGCACCCCGGTCCGTATGACCGCCCAGGCGCGCCGCATCGCCGAGTGGGTCTCCGACGACGAGCATGTGGTCACCCCGCTTCAGCAGAGCCCGGCCCGGGCCGGCACACCGGCCGAGACGGTCACCCTCATCCCCATGGGCGCCGCCCGGCTGCGCATCACCTGCTTTCCGACCGCTTCGCCGGACGGCCGGACCTGGACCCCGGAGCCGCCCTTCCGCCGCCTGTTCAACAAGCACAGTGGCAAGGTGCTCGCGGTGGACGGGATGTCCACGGCCAACAGCGCGCGTGTGGTGCAGTTCGACAACACGCCGACGGGCGACCACGCCTGGCAGTGGATCGACCGGGGCGACGGCTGGTTCCTGATCCGCAACGGCCACAGCGGCAAGGTCCTGGGCGTCGATGGGATGTCGACGGCCAACAGCGCCATCGTCGTCCAGTACGAGGACAACGGCACGGCCGATCACCTCTGGAGGAGGGTGGACAACGGCGACGGCTGGTTCCGCGTGCTCAACAAGAACAGCCAGAAGGTGCTGGGGGTCGACGGCATGTCCACCGCCAACAGCGCCCAGGTGGTGCAGTACGACGACAACGGAACCGATGACCATCTGTGGCGGCTCGGATGATGACCAGGCCCTGGCTCGGGTGATCTGTCCCTGATCCGCGAGCCCCACCGCCGCCGCTGCAACGCGATCACGGTCGGCGGAGCGGGTGCCGCCCACCTCATCGGCGGGTGTGCACCGCTTCGGCGGCCGGGCCGGTCCACGCCCGCCATGCGGCCTGCCAGCCGTCGGGACCATTCGTACGGACGCCGGATCCCGCCCAGGCGATATAGCCGTCGGGGCGGACGAGCAGGGCGGGGCCGGAGTCGACGCGCTGGGCCTGGGCCACCGGCGCCTCGATGGGCGACGCGCCCTCTTCGCGGATCAGCAGAAAGCCACCGGCCCGCTGGAGTTCGGTCAACCGGCCCTCTACCAGGGGTACTTCGGTGGCGCGGGTGCCCACCAGGGCGTGCTGGTGCCGTTCGCGCGGATAACGCAGAGAGACACCGGAGAAGCTCCCGGCGATCGTGTCACGCGCCCGGCCCAGGCTCAGTACGGCCGGGGCGAGGTGGTCGCGCAGCCACCGCGCCGGACGCGGCCGGAGGGTCACGGCGCGCATCATGGCACCGCTCTGGCGGAGGACGCGGCGGCCGATGGGGTGGCGCTCCCGGTGGTAGGTGTCCAGGATGGCCGGGTCGGCTCCGCCGAGGGCGAGGCCGAGTTTCCAGGCAAGGTTGGCGGCGTCCTGAATGCCGGTGTTCATGCCCTGGCCGCCCATCGGGGAGTGGGTGTGGGCGGCGTCCCCGGCGAGAAAGACCCGGCCGTGCCGATAGGAGCGGACCTGGCGTTCATCGCAGTGGAACCGGGAGTGCCAGCCGATCTCAAGGACCCCCACATCGCGCCCCATGGCCTCGGCCAGCACCCGGGTGACCTCCGCCTCCTCGACGGGGGCCCTGTCGGGCAGTTGGCGGTGGCGGTCCCAGGTCATCGACCGGTACCAGCCGGGGCGCGCCTTCCCGTACGGCACGAGGAAGCCGAAGACGTCGCGGGTGTTGCCCAGGGTGAGCCCGTTCCCGGCGGGGCCGTCGGCGAGGCGGACATCGGCCAGCACCGCGGAGGACAGGACCGTCTTGCCGGGGAAGTCGGCGCCGAGGAGATCACGGACGGTGCTGTGCGTCCCGTCCGCGCCCACGACGTATGGGGCTCGCCAGGTGGACGCGGGTCCACCGCCTTCGGGGCGGGCGGTGACGGTGACCGCGTCGGCGTCCTGCGCGAGGCCGGTGACCTCGGTGCCGCGCAGCACCTGGGCGCCTTGGTCGCGGGCGTAGCGTTCGAGCGCCTGGTCCACTTGGGTCTGCGGGGTGATCATCCCGTATCGGTGGCGGGAGGGCAGATGTGTCAGGTCGAGCGTGGCACCGGCGAACAGGCGCACGCCTTCGGTGGTGTTCGCGTCGGCCAGGAGGTCGTCGGCCAGACCGCGGCTGTCGAGGACTTCCAGTGTGCGGGCCATGGTGACGAAGGCCCGGCTGGACGGGTGGATCGCCGCCCGGCGTTCCAGCACGGTGACCGCGCGTCCGGCCCGGGCCAGGTCCCCGGCCAGGGTCATCCCGGTCGGCCCGCCGCCGACGACGACCACATCGGTGTGGTGGATGTCCGGGTGCGCCTCGCCGTGGGGCCGCGCCGGGGCCGTCACAGCTTCTCCCCATGGCCGTGGGCGGCTTCGGGGCGGGCGGCGTTCCCGGGGTTCTTCATCGCGGTTTCCTCGAGGTCCCGGGGGATGCCGAGGGCGAGGGCGGACGCCGGGTCGGGGTAGTAGCGGCGGATGTCGTCCGGGGTGGCCGCGGCGGAGTGGTTGAAGATGAACCGCGCGTGGGGCAGCGCGGTGTGGACGAGATTGACGATGGACTCGAAGAGCAGCGTGTTACCGGGCGTGAGCCGTACACCGGCGCCGATGAGGACCGCATCGTAGCGCTTGCGGCGGAGCATTCCGCGGACGGTGTCCAGGGCGGTCTCCCCGAAGTCGATCTGACATCCGTCCACCTCGTATCCGGCGTCGCGCAACAGGGCGAGGTTGTCGTCATTCGCGGCGCGCAACCTCTCCCGGGTCAGACCGGTGAAGGCGGCGAACTCCGGCGCCTCGTAGTCGATGGCATCGGGATGGAGCCCGATCTGGATGGCTGAGACGCTCATGGCGGTGGATGCCTCCCATGGTGAAGTGCGCTGACACATACGGAAGTTGGGGGTGTGCGGCGCCGAACCGGGCCGTCCGGCCGGGGCGTCCGTCACCCCTCCACGGTGGCGGGCCCATCGGTATCGTGTCCAACGATGATGTGTGCTGTGTGGCATCGCGAAAGGAGATGACGGTGGAGCTTCGGCAGCTGGCGTACTTCGTCGCGGTCGCCGAGGAGCGCAGCTTCACCCGCGGTGCCCAGCGGGAACACGTCGTCCAGTCGGCGACCTCCGCCGCCGTGGCCCGGCTGGAGCAGGAGTTCCAGACCGCGCTCTTCGACCGTTCGCACCGCACCCTGGAACTGACCACCGCGGGGCGCACCCTGCTGGCGCGGGCCCGGATCCTGCTCGCGGAGGCACAGCGGGCGCGCGATGACATGGGGCGCCTCACCGGAGGGCTCAGTGGCACCGTCACCGTCGGGACGGTGTTGTCCACCGGCTCGTTCGACCTGATCGGCGCGGTGAGCGCGTTTCAGGCCGAACATCCCGACGTCGTGGTGCGCCTGCGCCACTCGACCGGCCCGCTGGCGGAACACGCCACCGCCCTGCGCGAGGGCGGGTTCGACCTCATGCTGCTGCCCGTGCCCCCGCACGGCCCCGCCGTCCTCGGCCCGGATCTGATCATCGATGATGTCTCCCGGGTCCGCCTGAGGCTGGCCTGCCGCGCCGACGACCCCCTCGCCGGTGCCCGCGGTGTGGCATACGCCGACCTCGCCGATCGCCGCTTCATCGACTTCCCCACCGGCTGGGGCGACCGCACCATCGTCGACAGCCTCTTCGGCACGGCGGGAGTCCAGCGCACCGTGGCACTGGAGGTCGTCGACACCACCACCGCGCTGACCATGGTCCAGCGGGGTCTCGGACTCGCCTTCGTGGCCGAGGAACTCATCGCCGCCCACCCCGGCCTCACCCAGGTCGATCTCGCCGACCCACCGCCGGTTCACGGGCTCGGCCTCGCCGCCTCGCGCAACCATCCCCCGTCCGAGGCGGGCCGCGCCCTGCGCCGGGCCCTGCTCGCCGCGCGCTGACCGGCCGCGTCGGCGGCGGAGCCTCACCACTGCCTTCCCGGGCACTCCCCGGCGACTCCCCGCACGTATTGACGGAGTGAGTACTCACTCCGTACCGTATTCGCCATGACAGAGAACCCCTCCACCCCGCCCCGGCGCCGTGCGCCGGCCATGGATCCCGATCAGCGCCGCGCGATGATCGTCGCCGCCGCGCTCCCCCTCGTCGTCGAGTACGGCGCCTCCGTGACCACGGCGAAGATCGCCCGAGCCGCGGGCATCGGGGAGGGCACGATCTTCCGCGTCTTCGAGGACAAGGACGCCTTGCTCGCGGCCTGTATGGCCGAGGCCGTGCGGCCCGATGACACCGTGGCCCATCTGGAGTCGATCGCCCTGGACCAGCCGCTGGCCGACCGGCTCGCCGAGGCGGCCGATGTGGTGCGCGGGCACATGGCGCGCATCGGCGCCGTCGCCGGGGCGCTCGCGGCGGCCGGGCGGCTGGAGCGTGTCGCCCCCAAGCCCGGCAAGGACGGGCGCCTCCCGGACCGCGAGGCGAGCCTGGCCCGGCCGCGCGCCGCGCTGGCCGCGCTGTTCGAACCCGACCGGGACAGTCTGCGGCTCACCCCGGAACGGCTCGCGGACGCCTTCCAGCTGACGCTGATGTCGGCCGGGCGCCTGGGCGCCCCCGACCCGCTGACCACCGAGGAACTCGTGGACCTCTTCCTCCACGGCGCGCTCGCGGCGCCCGGGGACGCCCGCTGAGCGGACCCGTCGCGTACGACGGACTTCCGCCCGCCGCCGGACCCTGATCACCGTCGCCCTGCTGGGCTGCGCCTTCCTGGCCATGCTGGACGGCACGGTGGTCGGCACACGCTGCCCCGTACCGTCGAGCAGATCGGCGGAGGCGACTCCTGGTACGTGTGGCTCGTCACCGCCTATCCGCCGACCTCCTCGGTCAGCGTGCCGGTCCACGGGACACCCCGATAGCCACCGGCCACGCGCCTTCGGCGGGGCCCGCCGATCGGCACGCTTGACCTCAAGCGCTTCAAGTGTCGGATGCTCGACATATGACAGCGACGGAGACGGAGACAGAGGTCCGGGGCTCCCCGATGACCATCCAGCAGGTGTCCAGGCTGAGCGGTCTCTCGGAGCCGACACTGCGCTACTACGAGAAGATCGGCCTGATTCCCGCGGTGGACCGCGACCGGGACAGTGGCCACCGGCGCTACCACCCCGGCGTGGTGGACACGATCAGGTCACTGGGGTGTCTGCGATCCACCGGTACGAGCGTGCAGGACATGCGCGCCTACCTCGGCCACCTCGACGAGGGCGCGCAGGGCGCCGCCCCACTGCGCGACCTCTTCCGGCGCAACGCGGAGCGCCTGGAGCGGGAGATGGCCCTCATGGAGGTCCGGCTGCGCTATCTGCGGCTCAAGGCGGACATGTGGGACGCGCGCGAGCGCGGCGACGCCGACGCTGAGCGCCGGGCGGTCGAGGAGGTCACGGACGTCATGGACGCACTGTGAGAAGCAACCGGCCAGTTCGAAGAAATCCACAGCGATCCATGGAAGGCAAGACGATCCCCGTGTCCACTGACGCCGATATCAACAGCGACACCGAAATCAACAACAACGACTCCGACGGTGGCGAACTCGTCCTGGTCACCGGAGGCAATGGCTATGTCGGCACCCATGTGATCAGCCGTCTGCTGCGGAGCGGCCATCGAGTCCGCACCACCGTCCGTTCGCACGGCCGGGCCGCGAGCGCCGAAGCGAGCGTACGGTCGGCCATAGCGGCCTCCGGTGTCGATCCCGGCGGGCGGCTCGATGTCGTCAGCGCCGATCTGACCTCGGATGACGGCTGGGACGACGCGGTGGCGGACTGTACCCGCGTCCTTCATGTCGCGTCGCCGTTTCCCTCCGTCCAGCCGGAGAACGCGGACGACCTGATCGTCCCCGCACGGGACGGCACCCTTCGTGTGCTGAGGGCCGCACGGGACCACGGTGTGAAGAGGGTCGTGATGACGTCCTCGTTCGCGGCGGTGGGATACAGCGCGAAGGATGGGAACGAGTACGACGAGAGCGACTGGACCGACCCCGCGGACGACAACGCCCCCTACATCCGGTCGAAGACCATCGCGGAACTGGCCGCCTGGGAATTCGCGGAGAAGGAGGGGGACGGCCTCGAATTCACGGTGATCAACCCGACCGGAATCTTCGGCCCGACGCTCGGCCCCCGGCTGTCCGCCTCGACGGAGCTTGTGCGGGCGATGCTGGCGGGAGAGATGTCCGCCGTCCCCCGTACGCACTTCGGCGTGGTGGACGTGCGCGATGTGGCCGACCTCCATCTGCGGGCCATGGCCCATCCCGCGGCAGCGGGACAGCGCTTCCTCGCCAGCGGCGACCGGGCCGTCAGCCTCCTGTGGATCGCCGGAGTGCTGGCCGAGCACCTCGAGGAGCGCGCCGCCCGGGTGCCCACACGGGAGCTGAGCGACGAAGAGACGCGTGCGGTCGCCGGCTCCGACCCGTCGGTGCGGGAAGCGGCGGGGCAGGCGGGGAGCGTACCGATCCTCCGCACCGAGAAGGCGCGTTCCGTGTTCGGCTGGACCCCGCGTGACACGGAGACGACCATCCTCGACACCGCGGAGAGCCTGTTCCGCCTGGGCCTGGTGAAGGGCTGACCCGCCCCAGGTCCATACCGCCCCGCCGTCCGTCGGTTCTTCCGCCGCCACCGGCTCCTGTCCCGGGCCACCGGCTCCTGTCCCGGTGGGGGCGGTAAGGTCGCCGTCATGGAGTGATGACCCGGCACACCGATCCGCAGCGACGCCGTACGAGCCCGTGCTCCGGCGTCCGCTCGGTGTGCCCGCCGCATCCGTCATCCACTTCACACGATCGGATCCGTATGACCGACGACGTGTTTCCCGACACGACCGACGATGTGTTTCCCCGCATGACCGACGCCACGTTTCTCGACGATGTCGCCGAGCGGCTCGCCGCCCTGCCCGCCGTACGCGCCGTCACCCTCGGTGGCTCGCGTGCGCAAGGCACCCACACCCCGGAGAGCGACTGGGACCTCGCCCTGTACTACCGGGGTGGTTTCGACCCGGCCGACCTGCGGGCGGTCGGCTGGCAGGGTGAGGTCTCCGAGATCGGCGAATGGGGCGGTGGTGTCTTCAACGGGGGCGCCTGGCTGACGATCGACGGACGGCGCGTGGATGTCCACTACCGCGACCTCGATGTGGTGGAACACGAACTCGCCGAGTCGCGGCAGGGCCGCTTCCACTGGGAGCCGCTGATGTTCCACCTCGCGGGCATCCCCAGCTATCTGGTGGTGGCCGAGCTCGCGCTCAACCAGGTGCTGCGGGGTGCCCTGCCCCGCCCCGAGTACCCGGAGGCGCTGCGGGAGGCGGCGCCCCCGGTGTGGCGGGGGCGCGCGGCCCTGACACTGGGGTACGCCTCGGCCGCGTACGCGGGACGTGGCCAGGCCACCGAGGTCGCGGGGGCGGTGGCGACCGCCGCCCTGCAATCGGCGCACGCGGTGCTCGCGGCGCGCGGTGAGTGGGTCACCAACGAGAAGCGCCTTCTCCAGCGGGCGGGCCTGCGCGAGATCGACACGATCGTGGCGGGGCTGCGGCCGGAGCCCGCCGCCCTGGCCGGGGCGATCGCCGACGCGGAGGCGTTGTTCGAGGCCGCGGGCTGAGCGATGGCTCGGAGGCGGGGCTCGCCTCCGCCTCCGAGCCACCCGTGGCGCCGGGCCGCCTCACCCCCGCGGATGCCCGTCCGCGCCGTATGCCCTGTCCAGCCGGACGCCGGTCCGTCAGCCGCGCCGGGTGAGGATGCTCAGTGCGTTGGCCGCGACGATGGCGCCCACGCTGATCCACTCCGTCCACCCCAGGTCCTGCCCCAGGCCCACCCAGCCGACCAGCGCGGCCAGAACGGGGTTGATGCTCATGAAGAGCCCGAACGCCTGGGCGGGCACCCGGCGCAGGGTGAACAGGTCCGCGAGGTACGGCACGGCCGAGGAGAGGACGCCCGCGGTGACGGCGTACACCGCGGCGCTCACGGTCGGCGGCTGCCGGACGGCGATGGCGATCCCGACCGGCAGGAACATCAGGGCGGAGAGCCCCGCGGCCGCCGCCGACCCCTGAGCGCCGGGCACCCGTCGGCCCACGGTGCGGTTGAGCAGGATGTACGACGCCCAGCACACGGCGGCCAGCAGCGCCAGCCCCATGCCCAGGTAGTCGGCCGAGGGCCGCGGACGCATCAGGGTCACCGCGGCGGCCGCCGCGACCAGCGCACAGCAGGCGTCCACGCGACGCCGTGCGGCGGCCAGCGCTATGCACAGCGGACCGAGGAATTCGAGGGTCACCGCCAGCCCGAGGCCGATGCGGTCGATGGCGCTGTACAGGGACAGGTTCATGGTGCCGAACACCACGGCGAGCCCCGCCACCGGCCGCCACTGCCACCAGGTGAAGGCCCGCAACCGGGGCCTGCCGACGGCCAGCAGGACGATCGCGGCGACGTACTGGCGGACGGCGACGACCCCGAGCGGACCGAGGACGGGGAAGGCATGGGACCCGATCGCGGCGCCGGTCTGGTTGGACAGACCGCTCGCGACCATCGTGGCCACACCGGCGAACCGCCGCCCGGTCGGCCGCTGATCAGCGTCCGGGCCCGGGTTCGGGGCCAGACCTGGGTCCAGGTCCAGGTCCAGGTCCGGGCCCGGGCCCGGGCCCGGGGCGGAGTCTGCGGGAGTCTGCGGGGACGCGGAAGCGGGTCGCATGCGTCGATCGTGGGCCCGGTCCACGCATGCACAAAATGCGTTCGTTGACCTATCTATACGCTGGACGTATGGATGTGGAGCTGCGGCAACTGCGCTGCCTCGTGGCGATCGTCGACGAGGGCACCTTCACGGACGCCGCCATCGCGCTCGGCGTCTCCCAGGCGGCCGTGTCCCGGACGCTTGCCTCGCTCGAACGCGCCCTGGGGACACGGCTGTTGCGGCGGACCTCGCGCGAGGTGGCCCCGACGGGCACCGGGCTGCGCGTGGTGGCACACGCCCGGCGGGTGCTGGCCGAGGTGGACGGCCTGATCCGGGAGGCCCTGTCGGGCCACGCCCATCTGCGGATCGGCTACGCCTGGTCCGCGCTCGGCCGCCACACCCCCGCCTTCCAGCGCCGCTGGGCCCAGGCGTACCCCGAGACCGAGTTGCATCTCGTCCGCGTCAATTCCGCCACCGCCGGACTGACGGAGGGCGCCTGTGACCTGGCCGTCGTGCGCAGGCCACTCGACGAGCGCCGCTTCGACTCCGCCATCGTCGGGCTGGAGCGGCGGCTGTGCGCCGTGGCCGCCGACGACCCCCTCGCCAGGCGCCGCTCGGTCCGGCTGGCCGACCTCAGTGGGCGCACCCTGTTGGTGGACCGCAGGACCGGCACCACCACCACGGAGCTGTGGCCGCCCGACTCCCGACCGGCCACGGAGGAGACCCACGATGTGGAGGACTGGCTCACCGTGATCTCCGCGGGCCGCTGTGTCGGTATGACGGCGGAGTCCACCGCCAACCAGTACCCCAGGCCCGGTATCGCCTATCGGCCGGTCCGCGACGCCGAGCCGATCGCGGTACGTCTCGCCTGGTGGCGGGACGACCCGCACCCCGCCACCCAATCCGCGGTCGAACTGCTCACCGCGCTCTACCGCAACGGCTGACCCCGCCCGCGTAGGGGCCGCTCCGTACTGTTCCGGATAATCCAGTACGGATCGAATTGTTACCCTGGGCGCATGACCGCGATGGCGCCCACCCAGACCGAACCGGACCTGTCCTTCCTCCTCGACCACACCAGCCATGTCCTGCGCACCCAGATGTCGGCCGCGCTCGCCGAGATCGGGCTGACGGCGCGGATGCACTGCGTACTGGTGCACGCCCTGGAGGAGGAGCGCACCCAGGCGCAGCTCGCCGAGATCGGCGACATGGACAAAACCACGATGGTGGTGACCGTGGACGCCCTGGAGAAGGCGGGCCTCGCGGAGCGGCGCGCCTCGACCCTGGATCGCCGGGCCCGGATCATCGCGGTCACCGAAGAGGGCGCGCGGGTCGCCGAGCAGAGCCAGCGGATCGTGGACCGCGTCCACCGGGAGGCGCTGGCGTCGCTCCCCGCAACCCAACGCGCCACCCTGCTAAGGGCGTTGACCCGGCTGTCCGAAGGGCATCTGGCCACGCCCGCCGAGAGCCCCCGTCCGGCCCGGCGGGCGCGACAGCGAGAGAAGCAGAGACGAAACAAATAGTCCGCAACAAAACCATCTGCTACGGTCACTCCTGTCGCGTCTACCGACAGGAGTGACCGCATGTCCGCCACCGCTTCCGGCCCGACCTCTCCCAACGTCCCCCCTTCACACCGGCTGGCCCTCGGGGTCATCGCCACCGGCATGCTGATGGTCGTCCTCGACGGCAGCATCGTGACCGTGGCCATGCCCGCCATCCAGAGCGATCTGCGGTTCTCGCCCGCCGGGCTCAGCTGGGTCGTCAACGCCTATCTGATCGCGTTCGGCGGTCTGCTGCTGCTCGCGGGCCGTATCGGCGATCTCCTCGGCCGCAAGCGGGTGTTCCTGGTGGGCACCGCGGTGTTCACCGCGGCCTCGCTTCTGGCCGCCGTGGCCACCTCCCCCGCGGTGCTGATAGCCGCCCGGTTCCTCCAGGGTGTCGGCAGCGCGCTGGCGTCCGCGGTCAGCCTGGGCATCCTCGTCACGCTCTTCACCGAACCCGCCGAACGGTCCAAGGCCATCGCCGTGTTCAGCTTCACCGGCGCCGCCGGAGCGTCGATCGGCCAGGTGCTCGGGGGACTGCTCACCGACGCGCTGAGCTGGCACTGGATCTTCCTGATCAACCTGCCGATCGGCCTCGCGACACTCGCCGTCGCCCTGCGCGTCCTGCCCGCCGACCGCGGGTCCGGCCTCGCCGCCGGCGCCGATGTGATCGGCGCCCTGCTCGTCACGGCCGGGCTGATGCTGGGTATCTACACCATCGTCAAGGTGGCGGAGTACGGCTGGACAGCGGGGCATACGCTCGGTCTCGGCACCGTCTCCATCCTCCTGCTCGCCCTGTTCCTGATCCGCCAGGCCACCGCGCGCACCCCGCTGATGCCCCTGCGGATCCTGCGGTCGCGCCGGGTCGCGGGGGCCAATCTGGTCCAGGTCCTGATGGTGGCCGCGCTCTTCTCGTTCCAGATCCTCGTGGCCCTCTATCTGCGCAATGTGCTGGGATACGGCGCCACCAAGACCGGCCTGGCCATGCTCCCGGCCGCCCTCGCCATCGGCGCGGTGTCACTCGGCGTCTCCGCGCGGCTCAGCGCCCGCTTCGGTGAGCGCGCTGTGCTGCTGACCGGGCTGGCGCTCCTGGTCGGAGTCCTCGGGCTGCTCGTCCGCGTCCCCGTACACGCCCGGTACCTCCCCGACCTCCTCCCGGTCATGCTGCTCGCCGCCGGTTTCGGACTGGCCCTCCCCGCGCTGACCAGCCTGGGGATGTCCGGTGCGAAGGAGGACGAGGCCGGGCTCGCCTCCGGGCTGTTCAACACCACCCAGCAGATCGGGATGGCGCTGGGCGTCGCGGTCCTGTCCACGCTGGCGGCCGCCCGCACGGACACTCTGCTCGCCCGGGGCAAGGGCCGGGCCGAGGCGCTGACCGGCGGCTACCACCTGGCGTTCGCCGTCGGAGCGGGGCTCATCGTGACGGCCTTCGCCGTGGCGTTCACCGTGCTGCGAGGACCCGCGCGGAAGCCCCCCGCCATGCCGCGGAACGCCAACACGCCCGCCACACCGGTGACCACCGCCTGACCCCTCCGCCACCATCAGCGAAAGGTTCACCCTCATGACGACGACCGAGAACAAGAGCCCGGCGAACGGCGCCGAAACGAAGCCCGGTGCCGGACCCGCGCCCCGGGTGCTCACCGAGGACGAGCTGTCCCGGACACTGCGGGACCAGCGCTTCGGTGTGCTCGCCACCGTCAAACGCGGTGGCCATCCCCATCTGTCGACCGTGATCCACCACTGGAGCCCCGAGGAGCGGGTGCTGCGCATCTCCTCCACCGCCGACCGGCTCAAGGTGCGTCAGCTGCGCCGCGACCCCCATGCCGCCGTGCATGTGGGCACGCCGGACGGCTGGTCGTTCGCCGTCGCCGAAGGCGAGGCGGAGGTGTCGGAGGTGACGGCCGTTCCCGGGGACGCGGTCGGGCGGGAACTGCTGTCCATGACGCCCGGTTTCGCCGAGCCACACGAGGAGGCGGCCTTCCTGGAGCAGTTGGTGGCGGACCGGCGGGTCGTGATCAGGATCCGGGTGTCCCGGCTGTACGGAACGGCCCTCGACATGCCCGCCGGCTGACCACCGGGCACACCGCCGCACGGGGACACGGTTCTCACTCTCTCCTGACACCCCCGGTCCGCCTTTCGCGGGCCATGAAGTCGCCGGAACTCCTTCCTCCCCCGGTCCGACTACTGAACCAGTAGGACCGCGAGGGACAGGAGGCACACCGTTGGAACGCAGGCACTTTCTCAGCCGGACGACCGCGGCCGGCGCGGCGACCATCGCCGCCGGGACACTGACAGCCACCGCCGTGAACACGGGGACGGCGACGGCAGCGCCCCGGCGGACCGGGCCGCTGCGCGTCCATATCGTGATGTTCGACGGGGTCGAGGAGTTGGACTGTATCGCTCCCTTTGAGGTCTTCTCCGCCGCCGCCATGCACGACCCGCGCGGGGTGGAGGTCCGTTACGTCACCACGGGGCAGCCCCGGCAGATTCGTGCGTCGTACGGCACGGGCATCCAGGTGACGCACCGCTGGGCCCCGGAGGAGGCGGATCTGATCGTGGTGCCAGGCGGCGGGTACGCCCGCCGCAACGGCCCCGGTATCTGGGCGGAGATAGCCGATGGTGTTCTGCCGAAGGCGCTCGCCGCGGCACCGCGCAAGGGCCTGACGATCAGTTCGCTCTGCACGGGGGCGCTGCTGCTGTCCGCCGCCGGTCTGACCAAGGGCCGTCCCTGCACCACACATCACGGTGCGAAGGCGGATCTGAAGGAGCAGGGTGGCATCGTCAAGGACGCCCGCGTCGTCGACGACGGGGATCTGGTCACGGCCGGTGGTATCTCCTCGGGCCTGGAGCTGGGCCTGTGGCTGGTCAAGCGCGAGCTCGGAGCGGACGCCGCGATCGGGGTGGAGACCATGCTGGAGTACGAGGCGCGCGGGACGGTCTGGACGCCCTCCTCGTCGTAAGCCCAACGCCCGCGTATGACAAGCGGGTTGTTTGGTCCGGGCGCGGTGAACACCGTGTCCGGACCGTACGTACCGGGGAGTGCGGCACACCTGGTGAACCGCACCTGGTGGCCGACGCGGAGGGCTCGGGTGTCCGACCCTTGACGAGGAGAGATACGTGAACGCACATCGTCGTCCGCTGTCCCGCCAGCGCCAGCGGCGGATCGGCGCCCTGGCCTTCGCCACATCGGCGCTCGTCCTCGCCACGGCCATCCCCGCCCTGGCCCACACCGAAGTGAGCGCCACCGACTCCCACGCACTGGCGAAGAACGTCACGCTGACATTCGAGTCGAAGGCGGAGGAGGCGTCGGCCGAGCCGAAGGAGTCCTCGCAGGGCGCGTCGTCGGACGACGGGTCCCCGTGGCCCGCCGTGGCAGTCATCGCCGGGGTCTGTCTGGTGGCCCTGGCCGGGGGTTTTGTGCTGTTCCAGCAGCGGCGCGGCTCGGGCGGCGACGAATGAGCCAAGGGTGGCGCACCGGTCGGTGCGCCACCCCGGCGGTCGTGCCAAAGCAAAGGGCACGACCCCGGGGACGGGTCGGTGCGGCCCCGTGGGTGCATCGGTGCGCGGGTTTGCTGTCGGGCCGAGTGGTAACGCGGTGGACATGAGCGAGAAGAAGAACGCACACACCATTGCCCGGAGCTCGAACACGAACGCGAAGGCCACCGCCACCAAGGCCAAGGAGACCGCGGGAAAGGCCAAGGACACCGCTGGTGAGGCAGGTACCACGGCGAAGACCGCGGCGTCGGGCGCGGCGACAACGGCGGCGCACACCGCCCATGTCGCGGCCGACAAGGCCCATGTGGCCGCCGAGAAGGCCGTGACCACCGGTCGTACGGTGGCGGCGGAGGCGCCCAAGAAGGCGGCCGCGGCGGCCGGTTCGGCCTGGACGGCCATCAAGGCGCGGAAGGTGCTGACAGCCGTCGCCGGTGCGGGTGCCGCGGCTGCGGGCGCCACCGCGGCGATCGTCCTGCGGAGGCGCGCCGCCCGGCGTCGCAGCCCGCTGGCACGGCTGACCGGCGGCCGGTTCGGCGCCTGAGATCCGCGGGTCGCACAGCACGGCGGGTCGTACGAACACGCGCCGCAGGGTAGAACGATCGCACAGCACGAACGACCACACAGCACGACAGCACGAACGACCACACGGCACGAGCGACCACACGGCACGATGACTGCTCGACACGACGGTCACGTGACAAAACGCGAGAAGCCCCGGACGCTCACCACGCCCACTCCGGTGTCCAGGCGTCGCCGTCATGGTGGTCGGGCCGCGCGGAGACGAGGTGGTCGCGGAGCGCGGTGAGGGCGGGGTGCGGGTTGTCGCGGTGCCAGATCAGCGAGTGCGGATAGACCGGGGTCGGGTGGTGCACCGCGATGCGGCGCAGACCGTAGTCGGCGGGCCGGACCAGGTGGGTCCATTCGCCGACGAAGGTCGCCAGCGTCGAGGAGTCGGCGATCGTGTCGAGGAGTGGTTCGAGCCCGAAGTAGGGGCCGATCGCGTCGATGGTGAGCCCGAACCTGGCGGCGAGGTCGTCGTAGTAGGCGGCCCATTCGGTACCGGCGACGAGGCCCGGCATCCAGATCCGGTGCCCGGTGAGTTCGCCCGGGGTGACCGCGCGGGCGGCGGCGAGTTCATGGGACGGTCCGGTCAGGAGCTGGACGGGTTCGTCGTGCACACGGGTGGCCTCGACGCCGCCGGGGAGCCGCCGCGCGGGCACGGTGACCGCCCGGAACGACGCGTCGATCGTGCCGGTGCGCACTGCCGCGATGGCCGCGTCGGCGTCGAAGAGGGTCACCACATCGAGTTCGACCTCGGGGTGCGCGCCGTGGAAGCCCCGCAGCAGATCGGCCGGTGCGAGCCGCCGCCCGATCACATCGACACGCAGCGCACGGCGGCCGGGCCGTACGGAGGCGGCGGCCCGCTCCTCGGCCCGCAGGAGCTCACGGGCGTGGGGCAGGAACGCCTGTCCGTCGATGGTGAGCCGGGCCCCGCGCGCGGTGCGGGTGAACAGCCGCACACCGAGCTCCTTCTCCAGCGTGGCGATGCGCTTGGAGACGGCCTGCTGGGTGATGGACAGATCGGCTGCCGCCTCCTGGAACTGTCCCGCGTCCGCGACGGCGACGAAGGTGCGCACGGCCTTGAGATCCACGTCGGCCACCTTAGCCGTACAACGTTTGGTTGTGGCATGTCGTGGACGTTGTTTGAACCGCCCGCCATCCGCTCGCTTGGATATCGCCCGTTCCACATGAGGTTCATCGGGCGAGACGGCGAGGAGTGCGCTGCGCATGGGGGCGAGACGGTCGCTGGGGCGGCAGTTCGGATGGCTATGGGCGGCCTACGCGGTCAGTGCGTTCGGCACCTGGCTCGCGTTCGACGCGTTCCCGATCATCGCGATCGTTGTTCTGCACGCCGGGTCGGCCGAGGTGTCGCTGCTGGCGGCCGCGGGGCTCGCGGTGGGGGCGATGGTGGCGGTGCCGCTCGGGCCGTGGATGGAGTTCCGCCGCAAGCGGCCGGTGATGATCGCGATGGACGTGGTCCGGTTCGCGGCCCTGATGACCGTCCCCGTTCTCTTTCTGCTCGACCGGCTGACCTTCGCCCAGCTCGTGGTGGTCTCCGTCGTCGTCTCCGCGGCCGACATCGCCTTCACCGCGGCCAGCGGGGCGTGTCTGAAGGCGCTGGTGCCAGGGGACGACCTGCTGGTGGCGAACGGGCGGTTCGAGTCCACGGCCTGGACCGCCACCATGGTGGGACCGCCCATCGGCGGGGCCGCGGTCGGGCTCTTCGGCCCGGTGATGACCGTGGCGGCCAACGCGGTCAGCTTTCTGCTCTCCGCGGCGGGGATCCGTGCGATCGGCGGTGAGGAGCCACGGCCCGCGCGCACCGGCACGCCTTCACGGCTCCGGGCCGGTGATCTGCTGGAGGGCTGGCGGTACATCCTGACGCATCCGGCGCTGCGCCCGCTGTTCTTCAACACGGTCCTGGTGGGCGGGCTGATCATGGCGACGGCGCCGCTGCTCGCCGTCCTCATGCTGGGCGACCTGGGGTTCGCGCCCTGGCAGTACGCCCTGGCCTTCGCACTGCCCTGTGTCGGCGGGCTGATCGGCTCACGGCTCTCCCCCCGGCTCGTGGCGCGGTTCGGGCGGCACCGGGTCATGCTGACGACGGGGGCGCTGCGGGCGTGCTGGTTGCCGGGGCTGGCCTTCGTACGCCCCGGTGTGGCGGGGCTGGTGCTCGTCATGGCGGTGGAGCTGGGGCTGATCTGCTGTATGGGCGTGTTCAACCCGGTGTACGCCACCTATCGGCTCGAACGGACCCCGGCGGACCGGGTCGCCCGTACCCTCTCCGCGTGGTCGGTCAGCAGCAAGGCCACCGTCGCGGCCCTGACCGCCCTGTGGGGTCTGCTGGCCGGTGTCACCGGGCCCCGGATCGCGGTCGCCATAGCCGGCCTCCTCAGCCTGGCGACCCCGCTGCTGCTCCCCCGGCATGAGCAGGCGCCCCTCCCCCAGCAGGAACCGGCCGCGAGCCACAGCTGACCTCCTGCCCCCTGGCCCAAGAAACCACGACCCGACCTACGGCCTGAACCAGCGTTCTGAACGTACATACTGAACGAGTGTCCTGAACGAGCGTTCAAACCTGGGGTAGGGTGGTCGGCATGGGACATCGGGAACAGTTGATGGCCGGGGCGAAGCGATGCCTGGAGGAGCGGGGATTCGCCCGTACGACCTCGCGTGACATCGCCGCCGCCGCCAACGCACCGCTCGGCACGATCAATTACCACTACGGTTCGAAGGAGCGGCTGCTCAACGCGGCGCTCCTGGAAACGCTCGACGAGTGGAGCGAGAAGGTGCGGTCCGGCTCGGCGGAGCCCGTGGCGGGCTCCGGGGCGGGGGCGCGAGTGGAGTCGATGTGGGCCCGGGTCGTCGAGTCCGAGACCACGGATCGGCCGCTGCTGGTGGCCAGCGCGGAGGCGCTCGCCCAGGCCGAACGCTCCGCCGAGGTCCGGCAGCAGCTCGCCGAGGCGTTCGAAGGGGCCCGAACCACGCTGGCGGCCGATCTGCACGGCATCGAGGGCGCGGAGGACGGCGAAGTGGCCCGTGCGGTGGGGTCGGTGCATATGGCCCTGATCGCCGGTCTGACCCAGCAGTGGCTGGTCGATCCCGAGCGCGCCCCCTCGGCGCGGGAGGTGGCCACGGGCCTGCGGCGGATCGCCCAGGCCCTCGAGTCCGACTCCTGATCCGGGGGAAGGAGTGGCACAGCCTTTCACCCATCTGCATGTGCACACGCAGTACTCGCTCCTGGACGGCGCGGCCCGGCTGAAGGATCTCTTCGGCGCCTGCCGGGAGATGGGCATGTCGCACATCGCCATGACCGACCACGGCAACCTCCATGGCGCGTATGACTTCTTCCAGCAGGCCACGGCCTCGGGTGTAACACCGATCATCGGGATCGAGGCGTATGTCGCACCGGAGTCACGGCGCACCAAGCGCAAGATCCAGTGGGGGCAGCCCCATCAGAAGCGCGACGATGTCTCCGGTTCGGGCGGCTACACCCACAAGACGATCTGGGCGGCGGACAACACCGGGCTGCACCATCTGTTCCGGCTGTCGTCGGACGCGTATGCCCAGGGCTGGCTCCAGAAGTGGCCACGGATGGACAAGGAGGTCATCGCCGAGCACGCCGAGGGGCTGATCGCCTCGACCGGCTGCCCATCCGGTGAGCTACAGACCCGGCTGCGGCTGGGCCAGTTCGACGAGGCGCTGAAGGCGGCCTCCGAGTACCAGGACATCTTCGGCAAGGACCGGTACTTCCTGGAGCTGATGGACCATGGCATCGAGATCGAGCGCCGGGTCCGCGACGGGCTGCTGGACATCGGCAGGAAGCTGGGCATCCGGCCGCTGGTGACGAACGACTCGCACTACACCTACGCGGACGAGGCCACCGCACACGATGCGCTGCTGTGCATCCAGACCGGGAAGAACCTCTCGGATCTGGACCGCTTCCGCTTCGACGGCACCGGTTACTACCTGAAGTCCACCGAGGAGATGTACGCCATCGACTCCTCGGACGCCTGGCAGGAGGGCTGCCGCAACACGCTCCTGGTCGCCGAGCAGATCGACACCACCGGTATGTTCGACAAGCGCGACCTGATGCCGCGCTTCGACGTCCCCGAGGGCCATACCGAGGTCACCTGGTTCCGCGAGGAGGTCCGGCGCGGAATGGCCCGGCGTTATCCGAGTGGCGTACCGGAGGACCGGCAGAAGCTGGCCGAGTACGAGATGGACGTCATCATCCAGATGGGGTTCCCGGGCTACTTCCTCGTGGTCGCCGATTTCATCATGTGGGCCAAGCAGCAGGGCATCGCCGTCGGGCCGGGCCGTGGTTCGGCGGCCGGTTCGATCGTCTCGTACGCCATGGGCATCACCGACCTGGACCCGGTGGACCACGGGCTGATCTTCGAGCGGTTCCTCAACCCCGAGCGCGTGTCCATGCCGGACGTGGACATCGACTTCGACGAGCGTCGGCGGGTGGAGGTGATCCGCTATGTGACGGAGAAGTACGGCTCCGACAAGGTCGCCATGATCGGCACCTACGGCACCATCAAGGCCAAGAACGCCATCAAGGACTCGGCCCGGGTGCTCGGCTATCCGTACGCGATGGGCGACCGCATCACCAAGGCCATGCCCGCCGACGTCGGTGGCAAGGGCATTCCGCTGTCCGGTATCACCGATGAGAAGCACCCCCGCTACAGCGAGGCGGGCGAGGTGCGGGCGATGTACGAGAACGAGCCGGATGCGCGGAAGGTCATCGACACCGCCAAGGGTGTCGAGGGCCTGGTGCGGCAGATGGGTGTGCACGCCGCCGGTGTGATCATGTCGAGCGAGCCGATCGTGGACCATGTCCCGGTCTGGGTGCGGCACACCGACGGGGTCACGATCACACAGTGGGACTACCCCACCTGTGAGTCGCTCGGCCTGCTGAAGATGGACTTCCTGGGCCTGCGCAACCTCACCATCATGGACGACGCCGTCGCGATGGTGCGCGCCGACAAGGGCATCGACCTCAAGCTGCTGGATCTGCCGCTGGACGACCGCAAGACCTTCGAGATGCTCAGCGGTGGCCACACCCTCGGTGTGTTCCAGTTCGACGGCAGCGCGATGCGCTCGCTCCTCCGGCTGATGAAACCCAACCAGTTCGAGGACATCACCGCGGTCACCGCGCTGTACCGGCCCGGCCCGATGGGCATGAACTCGCATATCAACTACGCCCTGCGGAAGAACGGCCAGCAGGAGATCACCCCGATCCACCCGGAGCTTGAGGAGCCGCTCAGGGACGTCCTCGACATCACCTACGGCCTGGTCGTCTACCAGGAGCAGGTCCAGAAGGCCGCCCAGGCGCTCGCAGGCTATTCACTCGGCCAGGCCGACCTGCTGCGCCGGGCCATGGGCAAGAAGAAGCAGGAGGTCCTGGACAAGGAGTTCATCCCGTTCCGCGACGGCTGCCGGGAGCGCGGCTACTCCGACGAGGCCGTCCAGGCGGTCTGGGACGTGCTGGTGCCCTTCGCGGGCTACGCCTACAACAAGGCGCACGCCGCCGCCTACGCGCTCGTCTCGTACTGGACCGCCTATCTCAAGGCCAACCATCCGGCGGAGTACATGGCGGCGCTGCTCACCTCCGTCAAGGACGACAAGGACAAGTCCGCCGTCTACCTCAACGAGTGCCGCCGCATGGGCATCAAGGTGCTGCCGCCGGATGTGAACGAGTCGGTGCACCACTTCGCAGCCCAGGGCGACGATGTGATCCTCTTCGGTCTGGAAGCCGTTCGCAACGTCGGGGCCCATGTCGTCGAGGCGGTCGTCCACGCCCGCAAGGCCAGGGGGAGGTTCACCTCGTTCCCCGACTACCTGGACAAGATCGAGATCACCGCGTGCAACAAGCGCACCACCGAATCGCTGATCAAGGCGGGCGCGTTCGACCCGATGGGCCACACCCGCAAGGGGCTGACGGCGCACTACGAGGCGCTGATCGACAATGTGGTCGCGGTCAAGCGCAAGGAGGCCGAGGGGCAGTTCGACCTCTTCGGCGGTATGAGCGGTGACGGCGGGGGTGGCGACGGGCCGGGCTTCGGCCTCGATGTCGAGTTCTCCTCCGAGGAGTGGGACAAGCCGTATCTGCTGGCCCAGGAGCGGGAGATGCTGGGGCTGTACGTGTCCGACCACCCGCTCCTCGGTCTGGAGCAGCTGCTGGCCGGCAGGGCGGACGCCGCCGTAGCACAGCTCACCGGCGGTGACTTCCCGGACGGCGCGGTCGTCACGGTCGGCGGCATCATCTCCGGCCTCCAGCGCAAGATGACCAAACAGGGCAACGCCTGGGCCATCGCCACCGTGGAGGACCTCGCCGGATCCATCGAGTGCATGGTCTTCCCCGCCACCTATCAGCTGGTGTCGGGCCAACTCATCGAGGACACGGTGGTGTTCGTCAAGGGCCGCCTCGACAGACGCGAGGACGTGCCACGGCTGGTGGCGATGGAGCTATCGGTCCCCGACCTGAGCGCCCGCCATGCCCCGCTGTGTCTGGAGATGCTCGAAGCGCGGGTGACCCCGCGCTCCGTGCAACAGCTCAAAGAGATCCTCCAGGCCCACCCGGGACCGACCGAAGTACATCTGCGGGTGCGCGGCCGGGCCAGGACCACCGTCTACCGGCTGGGCCACCGCGTCGGCATCCGGCCCGAGTTCTGGGCGGATCTCAAGGCGGCGGTGGCGGTCACCCGGGTCGGATGAGCCGGGGGCCACCGGAAGTCCCTGTTCCATGGCCCCCGTTACCCAAGTGCCGCGACTACTCGGCCGCCCAGGTCACCGGCAGCTCATGGACACCGTAGAACGAGGTGTTCTCCCGGTACCTGATCTCCTCCGGGGCCACCGCCAGCCGCAGCGCGGGGAACCTGACGAGCAGCCGTTGCAGAAGCACCTTCAGTTCCACCCTCGCCAGCTGCTGGCCCAGACACTGGTGCACACCGTGCCCGAACGCGAGGTGGGAGGCGTGCGGCCGGTCGAGGACGAGCTGGTCGGGGTCGGCGAACCGCTCGGGGTCCCGGTTGGCGGTGGACACCAGACCGGCCACGATCTCGCCCTTCGCGATGGGATGACCATTGATCACGGCATCCTCGGTGGCGGTGCGCACCGTACCGAAGTTGTTGACGGGGAAGTAGCGAAGGAACTCCTCCACGGCGCTGTCGATGAGGTCGGGGTTCTCCCGCAGCCGGGCCAGCTGCTCACGGTCCTCGAACAGCGCCAGCATGCCGAGGCCGATCAGGTTCTCCACGGGTTCATGACCTGCGAAAATGATGGTCATCGCGATGCCGACCACCTCCTCGTCGGTCAGCGCACCGCCCTCGACCTCATCGTGCAGCAGCCTGCTGATCATGTCGTCCGCGGGCTCGGCCCGCTTGGCACGCACGAATCCCCGCATCTCGTCCCACCACGCGGACGCCATCGCGCCGACAGCCTGGTCGTCGCCGCCGGTCTCCCGGAGCGTACGTACCTCGTGGTCGAACTTCTGATGGTAGGTGTACGGCACGCCGAGGATCTCGGAGATCACCATCGCGGGCACCGGATACGCATAGGCCGCCACGAGGTCCGCGCTGGTGCCCGCCGCCTCCATCACGTCGAGGTGTCGGTCGGCCAGCCGCTCGATCCGGCCGGTCAGTTCGCGTGCGCCACGCACCGAGAACTCGGCGGTGAGCGTGCGGCGGTAGCGGGTGTGGTCCGGCGGGTCCATGGAGAAGAAGAAGCCCGCCGGTATCTCCGGGCTCATCGCCGGGAACGGCACCCTGGCACCGCTGAACCGGGTGTCGGCCAGCATGGCCCTGATGTCGTCGTGCTTGGTCAGGAACCACATCACCAGCCCGCCGGGCAGCTCCAGTTTGCCCAGTTCGCCCATGTCCCGCAGTCGGCGATGGTCCTCCGGCGGGTCGTACGGACAACGCCGTTCGGCCTTCACGGTCCCCGGAAGGGACAAGGTCTCGCTCACTGTTGACTCCCTCGTTTGCGCATCATGGGCGACTGGTGTGTCCAGGCACGGTGCGTGTGGCTGTCTGGCACGTGTGTGCGTCTGTTCAGGCACGTGCGTGCGTCTGTCAGGCATGCGTGTGGGCCTGCCAGGCACGTGCGTGCGTCGGAAATGAGGTGTGTGGTCATGGACGATCCGCCCGCTCGACCCATTTCGCGGCCAGATCCTGGAGCAGGGTCGAGATCCGCACCCGTGCCGCGCTTCCCGGGTCGAGCACGAGGATCGAATCGTCGAGCTTGTTGAGCTCTTCGAGCACGAGAATGGCGGCCGCCGCGTCGTCGGGCAGCATTTCGGCACGCAGATGGCGGGCGAGATCGGCGGCCGTGGGGTGGTCGAAGGTGAGGCTGGCGGGCAGGTCGAGCCGGGTGGCCCCGGCCAGTTGGTTGCGGAGCTTCACGGCCGCCACCGAGTCGAAGCCCATGTCCACGAAGCCTCGGTCCGGGTCGACCATGGTGGCGTCCGGATGGCCGAGCACCATGGCGACCTGGCCACGGACCAGCTCCAGCAGGATCTCGTCCTGCTCGTCCTCCGTCCGCCCGGCCAGCCGCTCCAGCAGCGTGGTCGCGGAAGCCTCTGCCGCCGGGGGTTGTTCCACCGGCTGCCTGACCGCTTCGGTGCGTGCGGGGACCGGCATGGCGGTGGTGACCCGGACCGCCTCCCCGGGTCCGGCGCATGCCTCGTCGAACAGGGCGAGGCCCAGGTCGGTGGAGACGGACACCGCGGGCAGCCCGAGAGCCTGCCGGTGTGCGGCCAGCGCGTCGGCGTACGCGGGGCCCAGTGTCCCGGCGCCGGAGGTGACCAGCACAAAGCGGTCCAGTTCCAGGCCCCGCGTGGCCAGGTGCAGGTTCCAGGCCGCCGCCACCCCCGACCGCAGCTGTGGCCGCAGGGTTTCCGGGGAGAGCGCGCCGGCCCGGGTCCGCTCCGGGGCGTCGGCCGCGGTGTGCACCACGCTCCGCAGTCCGGGAATCTCCGCCAGCAGCTCGGCCAGCGCCTGATCGTCCGCCGGATCGCACGGGGCGAGCCGAACCGTGGCTCCGAGTGCCGCCAGTTCGGCCATATCGCCGTCCCCGGCCAGGACCAGGTCGCGCACGTCGTGTTCGGCGATCAGATGCCGGGCGACGGCCGCGGCCGACCCGCCGGTGACCAGCACCGTCCCCGGGCCCCAGGCGGGCGGATCCTGCTCGGTGGCCACCGCCGTGGCCAGGTCCGGTACCAGCACCGCTCCCGCCCGGAGTGCGACCCGGCCCTCCTCCACGGCCACCGCGGCACGCAGCGTGCGCAGATCCCACGTATCGGTGTCGACCAGTGTCAACCGTCCCGCCTCGGCCGTCTGGAGGGGCTCCACCAGCGACCACACCGCGGCCGCGGCCAGGTCCTCGACATCCTCACCGGCCGCCGTGGCGAGCGCACCCCGGGTCACCAGCACCAGACGCGAGGTGGCGAACCGCTCCCCGGCCAGCCACGTCCGCACGGCCTCGGATACCCGGACGGCCACATCGGACGCCGTCCCACCCTCGGATACACACGGGAGGAGGACGATGTCCGGCACGTCCTCGATGGCCGACAGGTCCGGATACACCGCGACCGGCGCACCGAGCGTGTCCGGTTCCCAGCCGTCTTCCCACACGTCTTTCCGGGCGTCTTTCCAGGCGTCCGGGTCGCCGACGAGCGCCCACCGGACGGTGCCGGTGTCCGGTTCGGGACGCGTACGGCAAGCGGCCCACACCGGCCGGAACAGTGCCGCGTTGGCCTGGCGCAGCCGCTGTCCGGACACCGGGCGGAGCACCAGCGAGTCCACCGACAGCACGGGGGTTCCGGCGGCGTCGGCCACCTGGAGCGAGACCGTGTCCGGGCCGACGGGCGCGAGGGTGGCCCGCAGCCTCGTGGCACCCGTGGTGTGCAGGGTGATCCCCGTCCAGGAGAACGGCAGATGGGCCCCCTCGGGCGCGGTGACCAGCCCTGCCAGCGCCTCCCCGCGCAACGCCTGGTCGAGCAGGGCGGGATGCAGCGTCCAGCGTCCGGCCCCGGCCCCGGCCACCTCGGGCAGCTCGATGTCCAGGAAGACCTCGTCGCCACGGCGCCACGCCGGTGTCGCGCCGGACTCCAGCGGCCGGGCGCCGGTGGGCGGCCAGGTCTCGGGGTGCTCCGGCGCGGGCGGCCGGTCCGCACCGAGGACGGCCGTGGCATACCGGACCCACCGCTGGTCGCGGCGGCAGTACACGGTGACCGGGCGGCGGCCGGACTCGTCGGCGCCACGGACGGACACCTGCACCTCGACCGCGCCCCGCTCGGGGAGGACGAGTGGTTCATGGATGGTGAGTTCGTCCACCGTCCGGCAGTCGTACTGGAGCCCCGCCTGGAGCACCAGTTCCAGGAAGCCGGTCGCCGGGAACAGGGGCACGTCCAGCACTCGCCGACCGGTCAGCCACGGGTGGGCGTCGGCGGAGACGCGGCCGGTGAGCAGGACACCGTCCGCGTCGGGCAGCGGCACCCTCGCACCGACCAGTGGATGGTCCAGCGCGCCGAGCCCGAAGCCGGCCGCGTCGCCCGGTGTACGGGAGGGCTCCAGCCAGAAGCGGGAGCGCTGGAAGGCGTAGGTCGGCAGCTCGGTCCGGCGGGCGCCGGGGAAGACCGCGGACCAGTCCGGCTCCACACCGTGTGTGTACAACTGGGCGAGGGCGGTGGTGACCGTGACCGGCTCGGGCCGGTCGGCGCGCAGGGTGGGGATGAACTCGGCGTCCGCCCCGGTGACCTGGGCCTGGGCCAAGGCGGTGAGGGTGCCGTCCGGCCCGAGTTCGAGGAAGGTGTCCGTGCGGAGCTCTCGCAGCCGCTCCAGCCCGGCGGCGAACCGCACCGTCTCCCGCACCTGCCGCACCCAGTAGGCGGGAGAGCACAGCTCCTCCCCCGCCACCGCGCCGGAGAGGTTCGACACCACCGGTATCCGCGGGGTGCGGAAGTCCACCGTGCCGAGTACCTCGCCGAACGCGACGAGCATTCCGTCCATCTGCGGTGAGTGGAAGGCGTGGCTCACTCGCAGCCGCCGCGTCTTCACCCCACGGGCGGCGAACGCCTCGGCCACACCGCGCACCGCGTCCTCGTCCCCGGACACCACGACCGACGACGGCCCGTTCACGGCCGCGAGGGCGATCCGGTCGGTCAGGAACGGCCGTACCTGGTCCTCCGGCGCGGCCAGGGCCACCATCGCCCCGCCCGGCGGCAGCGCGCCCATGAGCCGACCCCGGGCCGCCACCACCTTGGCGGCGTCCTCCAGCGACCACACCCCGGCCACATAGGCGGCGGCCAGCTCGCCGATGGAGTGTCCCAGCAGATAGTCCGGCCGCACCCCCCAGGAGGAGACCAGCCGGAACAGCGACACTTCGAGGGCGAACAGGCCCGCCTGCGCATACGCGGTGGCGTCCAACGCACCGGTGGTGTCCAGCGCGCCGGTGGTGTCGGTCACCACCTCGCCGAGCGGACGGTCCAGATGTGGGTCGAGCGCGGCGCACACCTCGTCCCACGCCGCCGCGAACACCGGGAACGCCTGGTACAACTCACGTCCCATACCGGCCCGTTGAGTACCCTGGCCCGCGAACAGCACGCCCACCCGGCCCGGCCCCGCGGTGCCCAAGACCACGCCCGGCGCGGGCTCGCCGGCCGCCAGCGCGGCCAGTCCGTCCAGCAGCTCCGCCCGGTCGGCCCCGACCACCGCGGCCCGGCGCGAGAGCGCCGAACGGGTGGCGGCCAGCGACCAGCCCACATCGGCCGGGGCGGACTCGGGGTGCGCGACCAGGAAGGACCGCAACCGCTCGGCCTGCGCCCGCAGTCCGCGCTCGCCCTGGCCGGACAGCACCCATGGCACCACCGCCGGGGCCCGCTCGGGTGCCTGCCGCGGGTCGGTCCCGGACTCGGTGGGTGACTGTTCGAGGATCACATGGGCGTTGGTCCCGCTCACCCCGAACGAGGACACCCCGGCCCGGCGGGGGCGGGAGGTCCCCGGCCACTCAGCGGGCCGGGTCAGCAGCTCCACCGCACCGGCCGACCAGTCCACATGGGTCGACGGCTCGTCCACATGCAGGGTCCGGGGCAGCGTTCCGTGCCGCATCGCCAGCACCATCTTGATGACCCCGGCCACTCCCGCGGCCGACTGGGTGTGCCCGATGTTCGACTTGATCGAGCCCAGCAGCAGCGGCCGTTCGCGCTCCTGCCCGTAGGTGGCCAGCAGTGCCTGTGCCTCGATCGGGTCGCCCAGGCTGGTGCCGGTGCCGTGTGCCTCCACCGCGTCCACCTCCGACGCGGCCAGCCCGGCGTTCGCCAGCGCGGCCCGGACCACCCGCTGCTGCGAGGGCCCGTTCGGCGCGGTCAGGCCGTTCGAAGCGCCGTCCTGGTTGACGGCGGAGCCCCGTACGACCGCCAGGACCCGGTGGTCGTTGCGGCGCGCGTCGGACAGCCGCTCCAGCAGCAGCATGCCGACGCCCTCGCCCCAGCCGGTGCCGTCCGCCGCGTCGGCGAACGCCTTGCAGCGGCCATCGGCGGCCAGTCCGCGCTGGCGGGAGAACTCCACGAAGATGCCCGGGGTCGCCATCACCGTCACCCCGCCGGCCAGTGCCAGCGAACACTCACCTGACCGCAGGGCCTGCGCCGCCAGATGCAACGCGACCAGCGACGAGGAGCAGGCGGTGTCCACGGTGACCGCCGGGCCCTCCAGACCGAAGGTGTACGAGAGCCGGCCGGAGACCACACTGCCCGCGCCACCGGTCAGGAAGTAGCCCTCGGAGCCCTCCGCGGCCTGCCCGGCCCCCGTTCCGTAGCCCTGTGAGGCGGCGCCGACGAACACCCCGGTCTGGCTTCCCTTCAGCGACGCCACCGGGATACCGGCCCGCTCCACCGTCTCCCAGGCCACTTCCAGCAGCAGCCGCTGCTGCGGGTCCATGGCGAGCGCCTCGCGCGGCGAGATGCCGAAGAAGTCGGCGTCGAACTCCCCCGCGTCGTGCACGAAGCCACCGGCGCGGACGTACGAGGTGCCCGAGCTGTCCGGATCGGCGCTGTACAGGCCGTCCAGGTCCCAGCCCCGGTTGTCCGGCAAATCCGAAACCGCGTCGCGCCCGGTGTCGAGCAGCTCCCACAGCTCCTCGGGCGAGGTCACCCCGCCCGGATAGCGGCAGGCCATCCCGACGATCACGATCGGGTCCCGGTCGGTGGCGGCAGCCGGGGCGGCGGACCGTGCCACGGCCATGTCGGCGGTGCCGTCCAGCTCCCGGAGAAGATGGCCGGCCAGGACGGCCGGTGTCGGATAGTCGAAGATCGCGGTGGCCGGCAGCCTGACCCCGGTGGCCGTGCGCAGCCGGTTGCGCAATTCGACGGCCGTGAGCGAGTCGAAGCCGGTCTCCGCGAAGGTGCGCGCCGTGTCGACCGCGGCGGGGGTGCCGTGTCCCAGCACGGTCGCCACCTGCGTACGGACCAGGTCCAGCACCAGCTGTTGGCGTTCGGCGGCCGGCATCGCGGCCATCCGGCCCCGCAGCGAGGACTCGTCCTCGACCGGACCCGCGCCGGTCGCGCGGCGGATCGGCGCACGGACCAGACCGCGGAAGAGCGCGGGCAGCGCACCGGCGTCGGCCTGTGCCCGCAGCGCCGCGGCGTCCAGCGGGGTGGCCAGCACGACCGCCTCGGTCGCCGCCCTGGCGCTGTCGAGGAGCCGTAGCCCCTGCTCGGTGGCGAGAGGCGTGGCACCCGCCCTGGCCATCCGGGCGAGATCCCGGTCCGACAGATGGCCGGTCATCCCGCTGCGCTCGGCCCACAGTCCCCAGGCCACCGAGAGGCCCGGCAGCCCGGCGGCACGGCGGCGCGCCATCAGCGCGTCCAGCCATGCGTTCGCCGCCGCGTAGGCACCCTGCCCGGGGCTTCCCAGGACACCCGCGGCCGAGGAGAACACCACGAATTCCGCCAGCTCACGATCGGCCGTCAGCTCGTGCAGATGCCAGGCGGCGTCCACCTTCGGCCGCAGGACCTCGCGCACCCGCTCCGGGGTGAGCGACTCGATCACCCCGTCGTCGAGCACGCCCGCGGTGTGCACCACCATCCGCAGGCGGGGGACGGTGTCCAGCAACCGTGCCAGCTCGTCCCGGTCGGCCACGTCACAGGCCACCACCCGCACCTGGGCACCGTGTTCCCGCAGGGCACCGGCGAGTTCGGCCGCGCCCGGAGCGTCCGGACCCCGTCGACCGGCCAGGACGACATCCCGTACCCCGTGCCGCTCCACCAGGTGACGGGCGACCAGCCCGCCCAGTGTGCCGGTGCCGCCCGTGATGAGCACGGTGTCCCCCTCCCGCAGCGGCTGCGGGACGGACAACACCAGCTTGCCGATGTGGCGTGCCTGCGAGAGGAAGCGCAGCGCGTCGCCCGCCCGCCGTACATCCCACGCACGGGTCGGCAGCGCGGTGAAGGTCCCTCGCTCGAAGAGCGACACCAGCAGCCGGAGCAGTTCACCGACCCGGTCGGGGCCCGCGTCCATGAGGTCGAACGCCTGGTACCGCACCCCGTGCACGGCGGCCACACGGTCACCGTCGCGGATGTCGGTCTTGCCCATCTCCAGGAAACGTCCGCCGTCGGCGAGCAGCCCGAGCGAGGCGTCCACGTACTCGCCCGCCAGCGAGTTCAGCACCACGTCCACCCGGCCGAAGCGGTCGGCGAACTCCAAGGAGCGGGAGGAGGCGATCCGGTCGTCCGCCACTCCTCCAGCGCGCAGCGTGTCCCACTTCCCGGGGCTCGCGGTGGCGTACACCTCCGCGCCGAGCCAGTGGGCCACCTGCGTCGCGGCCATGCCCACCCCGCCAGCGGCCGAGTGCACCAGCACCGATTCTCCGGGCCGGAGACCGGCCAGGTCCATCAGCCCGTACATGGCGGTCAGGAACACCACCGGCGTGGCCGCGGCGTCGGCGAACGACCAGCCCTCCGGCAGCCGCGCCAACAGCCGGTGATCGGTCAACGCCACCGGGCCGAACGCACCGGAGAACAGGCCCATCACCCGGTCGCCGGGCGCCAGATCGGACACACCGGGGCCGATGTCGAGCACGACTCCGGCGCCCTCGCTGCCGATGACGTCCTGGCCGGGGATCATGCCGAGGGCGACCACGACGTCCCGGAAGTTCACCCCGGCCGCGTGCATCGCCACCCTCACCTGTCCGGCGCCGAGGGCACCGGCTGCTTCCGGGCAGGGGACGGCGGCCAGATTCTCCAGCGTGCCCTGGCTGGTGACGTCCATCCGCCACGGCACCCCGTCCTCCAGGGCTGGGGTGGCAGCGGATGGGTTGGTGACGGGCGGAGTGGCGCCGGGCGGGGCGGTGACGGACGGGATGGTGACGGACGGGGCGGTGACGGACGGGATGGTGACGGACGGGATGGTGACGGACGGGGCGGTGACGGACGGGGTGAGCGGAGCGAGCTGAGGCGTCAGGGCACGGCCACGGCGCAGCGCGAGATGCGCATGGCCACCGGCCGCCGCGGCGGTCAGCGCGGCGGCCAGCGCCGTGCGGGAATCCTGGTGGCCGTCGTGGTCGATGAGGACGAAGCGGTCCGGATGTTCGGCCTGTGCGCTGCGGAGCAGGCCCCAGACGGCCGCCGCGCCGAGGTCGTCGACGCTCTCGCCGGGAGCGGTCGCCACCGCGCCACGCGTCAGCACGGCCAGCCGCGACCGGGCACATCGCTCGTCGCCGAGCCACCGCCGTACCACCGCCAGCACCCGGCACACGACGGCGGACACCGCGTCACCGGCCGACTCACAGGTCAGTGCCACGATGTGGGGCACCGGGGCATCCGGGGCGAGGGCTTCGTACTCGACCGGGGCATCGAACTTCACCGGCGAGGCGGACTTCGCCGACACATCGAACTCATCCGGTGCCGAGCCCGCCGTGGCGATGGGCAGCGGTGTCTCGACCCAGTCCACGTGGAACAGCGAGTCCTGATCCACCCCCCGGGTGTCCGCGATCCGGCGGCCGGACAGCGGACGCAGCGCGAGCGACGCCACCGACAGCACCGGAGCGCCCGTCGGGTCCGCCACCTCCAGTGACACCGCGTCCGGACCGGCCGGGGAGAGCACCACACGGATGGCGGAGGCGCCGACGGCGTGCAGCACCACCCCGTTCCAGGAGAACGGCAGATACGCCTGACCGGGGTCGGCGAGGAAACGGCCGAGCCCCACTCCGTGCAGGGCGGCGTCGAGCAGGGCCGGATGCGCACCGCACCGCGCCGCCACGTCCTGTGCCTCCGGCTCCAGGGCCACCTCGGCATAGATCGCGTCATCGCGTGTCCACGCGGCGCGCAGCCCTTGGAAAGCGGGACCGTATCCGTAACCGCGCTCCGCCATCGTCTCGTACATTCCCGAGACATCGACGCGCCGCGCGCCCTCTGGCGGCCACACCTCCAGGGACCGGGCCACCTCGGTGGGATACGTCTCGGCAACGTCGAGATCACCCATCGCACTGAGGGTGCCCGAGGCATGCAGCACCCACTCCCCGGCGCGGCACGAGTGCACCGTGACCGGCCTCCGGCCCCGCTCGTCCGCCGTCGAGACGGCCACCTGTATCTGCACCCCGCCCTGGCCCGGCACCACCAGCGGAGCCTGTAGGGTCAGCTCCTCCACCACCGGGCGTCCGAAGTGCTGACCGGCCTGGAGGGCGAGTTCGACGAATCCCGTGCCCGGGAAGACCACCGTGCCCCGCACCATGTGGTCGGCCAGCCAGGGCTGTCCGTCCAGGGAGAGCAGTCCGGTCAGCACACCGCCTTCGGCCCCGGGCAGCGGCAGTACCGCGCCCAGCAGGGGGTGCTCGATATCGCCGAGGCCCAGCCCGGACGCCTGGGTCACCGCCCGCGCGGGCTTCAGCCAGAAGCGCTCGCGCTGGAACGCATAGGTGGGAAGGTCCACCGTCCGGGTGCGGGTGAAGACCGGACGCCAGTCCACGTCCACACCTCGGGTGTGAAGGTCGGCGAGGGCGGTGAGGAAGCGGACCGGACCACCGTCATCGCGACGCAGCGATCCGGTCACGACGATGTCGGCGCCGGCGCCACCGGTGGCGTCGGCGCCACCGGTGGCGTCCGCGGCGTCCGTGGCGTCGGCGATGGGGGTGGTGTCGGCGGTGACCGCGGTGTCGACGGTGTCCTGGATACCGACGGTCAGCACCGGATGCGGGCTCACCTCGACAAACACGGTGTGGCCCTGGCGGATCAGGGCTTCGACGGTGCTCTGGAATTCCACCGTGTGCCGGAGGTTGCGGTACCAGTAGTCGGCGTCGAGTTCGGAGGTGTCGATGAGCCGTCCGGTCACCGTCGAGTGGAACCCGACCTGCCCACCGCGCGGCCGGACCGGCGCCAGCGCGTCCGCCAGCTCCCGCTGGATCTCCGCCACCTGCGGGGAGTGCGAGGCGTAGTCCACGGGGATCCGTTTGGCCTCCGGGAACTCCGCAAGCACCGCATCCAGCACCTCGACGGCACCGGACACCACCGTCGACGCCGGACCGTTCACCGCCGCCACCGACAGCCCCGGACGATTGCGGAGCCGGTCGGCGGGCACCGGAACGGACACCATGCCACCCCGGCCCGACAAGGCCAGCAGCGCCTTGCTCCGCAAGGCCACCACCCGCGCCCCATCCGCCAGGGACAACCCACCGGCCACACACGCGGCCGCAATCTCACCCTGCGAGTGGCCCACCACCGCCGACGGCACCACACCGTACGAACGCCACAGCTCGGCCAACGACACCATCACCGCCCACAACACCGGCTGCACCACATCAACCCGCCCGAGCGCCGCCTCATCGCCCAGCACATCGAACAGCGACCACTCGACGAACGGCGCCAGCGCATCGGCACATTCGCGCATCCGCCGCGCGAACACCGGCGAGGACTCGAGCAGTTCCAACGCCATCCCGGCCCACTGCGACCCCTGGCCGGGGAAGACAAACACCACCTTGCGACCGGGCTGGGCGGCGCCGTCCGTCGAGACGGTGTCCAGCCCACGTCGTAGCTCCGCGAGGTCCGTGCCCATCACCACGGCACGGTGCGCCTGAAGCGAACGGGAAGCCACCAGCGTCCACCCGACATCCTCGGGATCCAGCCCCGGATGGGCGTCGATGAAGGACGCCAACCGCTCGACCTGGGCCCTCAGCCCGGCCTCTCCGGCACCTGACAGCACCCACGGCACGGGCATCGACGGCTCGCGCGCCGACTCCGGCAGCGGCGATGGCTCCAGCCCCGGGGCTGGCAACGACTCCAGCTCCGATCCCGACTCCGGCTCCGATCCCGCCACCGGCAGCGTCTCCGTCTCCGGCACCGGCACCGGCACCGGCACCGACGCCGGCTCCAGCCCGCGTACTTGATCGGGCCGGGCAACCTCCGGCCCCTGCTCGACGATCACATGGGCGTTGGTGCCACTGACCCCGAACGAGGACACGCCCGCCCGGCGAGGAGCTCGTTTCCGCGGCCACTCCCTCGCTTCGACGAGCAACTCGACCCGGCCCGCCGTCCAGTCCACATGCGGCGAGGGCTCGTCGACATGCAGGGTCCGCGGCAGTACGCCGTGTCGCATGGCCATGACCATCTTGATCACGCCGGCCACACCGGCGGCCGCCTGGGTGTGCCCGATGTTGGACTTCACCGAGCCGAGCCACAGTGGCTTCTCCTCAGGCCGCCCCTGACCGTAGGTGGCGAGCAGCGCCTGCGCCTCGATCGGGTCGCCGAGGCTGGTGCCGGTACCGTGCGCCTCCACGACGTCGATATCCGTGGCGGACAACCGGGCGTTCGCCAGCGCCTGCCGGATCACCCGCTGCTGCGAGGGTCCGTTCGGCGCGGTCAGCCCGTTGGAAGCGCCGTCCTGGTTGACGGCGGAGCCACGCATCACCGCCAGCACCCGGTGGCCGTTGCGCTCCGCGTCGGAGAGCCGCTCCACCAGGAGCATGCCGACGCCCTCGCCCCAGCCGGTGCCGTCAGCCGCCGCCGCGAACGCCTTGCACCGTCCATCGGCCGCCAGTGCGCGCTGACGGGAGAACTCCAGGAAGGCCGCCGGGGTGGCCATGACGGTTGCGCCACCGGCCAAGGCCAAGGAGCATTCGCCGGAACGCAGGGCCTGCGCGGCGAGGTGCAGCGCGACCATCGACGACGAACAGGCCGTGTCCACGGTGACCGCCGGACCCTCGAGGCCGAATGTATACGCCAGCCGGCCCGAGGCAACGCTGGCGGCGCTGCCCGTGCCCAGATACCCCTCCGCGCTCTGCGGGGCCCCGCTCGCCAGAGCAGCGTAGTCCTGGCCGTTGGTCCCGACGAACACCCCGGTCCGGCTGCCCTTGAGCGTGGCAGGGGACATATGGGCGCGCTCGAACGCCTCCCAGGCGACCTCCAGCAGCAGCCGCTGCTGCGGATCCATCGCGAGCGCCTCGCGTGGCGAGATCCCGAAGAAACCGGGGTCGAACGCGGCCGCGTCATCGAGGAATCCGCCCGCCCGGACGTACGAGGAGCCAGGGCGGTCGGGATCGGGATCGTACAACTCGGCCAGGTTCCAGCCGCGGTCCGCCGGGAACTCCGACACGGCGTCGCGGCCCTCGGCCAGCAGCCCCCACAGGTCCTCCGGCGAGCTCACCCCGCCGGGGAAACGGCAGCTCATCCCGATGATGGCGATCGGTTCATCGTCCACCGGACGTGGCGCCGCCGGGGCCGGTATCCGTCCGCCCACGCCCAGCGCCTCCCGGCACACATGCTCGGCGAGCGCCTCCGGGGTCGGGTAGTCATAGATCGCGGAGGCCGGGAGTCGTACCCCGGTGGCCGCGGTGAGCCGGTTCCGCAGCTCCACCGCGGTGAGCGAATCGAAACCGATCTCCTGGAAGGGCCGGGCCGGGTCGATCGCCTCCGATGCCGTGTGTCCCAGGACGGCGGCCACATGCGAACGGACCAGGTCCAGCACGGTGGCCGCCCGTTCCCGGTCGGCCATGGCCTCCAGGCGAGTGGCGAACGCGTCGGCCGGTTCGCCACCCGTCGGCTCGGTCGGCCCGGACCCGTCACCGAGCAACTCGCCGAGCAGCGGACTCGGCCGTGCGGCGGTGAACCGGGCCCCGAAGGTCGCCCAGTCGATGTCGGCCACCATCACCATGGTCTCGTCGGCGGCCAGCACCAGCCCCAGAGCGGCGAGCGCCGACCTCGCATCCATGCCCTGCGACCGCGCCACTCCCGCAGCCATACCGGATTGGGCCCAGGCTCCCCAGGCCACCGATGTGGCCACCAGCCCCTCGGCCCGGCGCCGCTGAGCCAGCCCGTCCAGGACCGCGTTGGCCGCCGCGTAACTCCCCTGGCCCGCATTGCCCACGGTCCCGGCGGCCGAGGAGAACAACACGAAGGCGTCGAGGTCGGTGCCATTGGTCAACTCATGGAGATGGCGTGCGCCGTCGGCCTTGGCCCGCATCACGGCGCGGATCCGCTCCGGGGTCAGCGATTCGAGCACACCGTCGTCGAGGACACCCGCCGCGTGCACGACGGTGCGCAGATCCGGGATCGTCGCCAGAAGAGCCGCGAGCGCCTCGCGATCGGCGACATCACAGGCCACCACACGCACTCGGCTCCCCAACTCGGCGACCAGCTCGGCGGCGCCGGGCGCCTCGGCTCCCCGGCGGCTGGTCAGCACGATCCGCTCCACACCGCTGTCCACCAGCCAGCGCGCCACCTGGCGGCCCAGTGCGCCCGTACCACCGGTGACCAGCGCGGTACCACGCCCACGCCATGCGGTCGATGCCTCATCCACGCCACCGGTCGGCGTCGCCCCATCGGCCGCCGCCTCGCCGGTCCGTGCCACCTCACCGGCCATCACGTCACCGGTCGGCATCGCCCCACCGGCCATCACCCCGCCAGTCCGCACCTCACCGGTCGGCGTCGCCCGCGTCAGACGGGCACCCCATGTGCCGGTGGCACGGATGGCTATCTGATCCTCACCGGTGTCCCCGGTGAGGACGCCGACCAGCAGTTCCCCAGCGCGATCGTCAAGTTCGGCAGGCAGGTCGATCAGCCCGCCCCAGCGGTCCGGATGCTCCAAACCGATGACACGGCCGAGGCCCCAGATTCCGGCCTGGTCAGGATCCACCAGGTCTCCGTCGACCACCGAGACCGCACCGCGAGTGACGCACCACAACGGCGCATCGACCTCGGCTGCCACAAGGGCTTGCAGCAACGACACCGTCGCCTCGACCGACAACGACGACACGACGCCCGCAACCGGACCCGCGCCCAGCTCCACCGACGTCACGACCTCGACATCGGCCCCGGCCGACCGCAGCGCAGCGGCCACATCGGTACCGTCCGCACCCGGCTCGACTACGACCAGCCAGGTGCCGGTGAGGCCCGGCTCCCCGGACACCGCCGGGATCGGCGTCCAGCCGAGCCGGTAACACCAGCCATCGATGGCCGACCGCTCCTGCCGCGCCCTCCGCCACGACGCCAAGGCAGGCAGTACGGCACTCAACGGCTGTTCCCCGTCAATGCCCAGCGCCCGCACATCCCCGCGCTCGACCACGTCCCAGAACGCCGCGTCAACGGCGCTGGTCTCGGGCTGGGCGGAGGCGGATTCCAACCAGAACCGCTGCCGTTGGAACGCGTAGGTGGGGAGATCGACCCGCCGAGCGCCCGGGAACACCGCGTCCCAGTCCACCTCAACACCCCGGACATACAACCCACCCAAAGCCGCCATGACGGACACGGGCTCCGGACGATCCCGGCGCAGGACCGGCAGCCCATCACCATCGGTCAGCGCGGCCAACGTGCCATCGGGGCCCAGCTCCAGGAATGAGCCAACGCCCAGCTCACGGAGGGTGTCCAGCCCATCGGCGAACCGGACCGTCTCCCGCACATGGCGCACCCAGTACTCCGCCGAGCAGAGCTCTTCACCGGCCACCACACCGGACACGTTCGAGACCACCGGCAGGCTCAGGGCGTGGAACTCGACACCGTTCAGCACCTCGCCGAACTCGGCAAGCATCCCGTCCATACGAGCCGAATGAAACGCATGACTCACCCGCAACCGCCGCGTCCGCACCCCACCTGCGGTGAACATCTCCTCGACGGCGTACACCGCATCCTCATCACCCGAGATCACCACCGACTCGGGACCATTCACCGCCGCGATGGCCACCCCATCAGTCAGCAGCCCCTGCACCTCACCTTCCGACGCCGCCACCGCGACCATCGCCCCGCCCGGCGGCAACGCCTGCATCAGACGGCCCCGAGCGGCCACCACCTTGGCCGCGTCCTCCAACGACCACACACCCGCCACATAAGCGGCGGCCAGCTCACCAATCGAATGGCCCAGCAGATAATCCGGCTTCACACCCCACGATGCGATCAGCCGATACAGCGACACCTCAAGGGCGAACAACCCCGCCTGCGTATACGCCGTCTCCCCGATCAGAGCCCCGTCCTCACCCCACACCACCTCACCCACCGACCGATCCAGATACCGGTCCAGCTGGGCACACACCTCATCCCACGCCACCGCGAACACCGGATACGCCTCATACAACCCACGCCCCATCCCCAACCGCTGCGACCCCTGACCAGCGAACAACACACCCAACCCACCACCGGCCGAAACACCCACCACCACCGAACCCAACCCACCCAACAACTCATCACGATCCGCACCCACCACCACGGCACGATGCGACAACACAGACCGAGCGGCCACCAAAGACCACCCCACATCCACCGGATCCAGATCCGGATTCCGGTCCGCGAAGGCCCGTAGCCGCTCCACCTGCGCCCGTACCGCCGCCTCACCCGAACCCGACACCACCCACGGCACCGCAGGCAGTTCACCGCGCTCGACCTGCGGCTCCTCCGCCACCTCAGGCGCCTGCTCCACAATCACATGGGCGTTCGTCCCACTCACCCCGAACGCCGACACACCCGCCCGACGTCGCCGATCCACATCCGGCCACACCACCCGCCCCGTCAGCAACTCCACCGCACCGACAGACCAATCGACATGGGGCGTCGGTTCATCGATATGCAGGCTAGGCGGCAAAACCCCATGCCGCATCGCCATCACCATTTTGATCACACCAGCCACACCCGCCGCAGCCTGCGTATGACCAATATTCGACTTCACGGAGCCCAGCCACAGCGGCCGATCCGCATCCCGACCCTGACCATACGTGGCCAACAACGCCTGCGCCTCGATCGGATCACCCAACCTGGTGCCCGTGCCATGCGCTTCGACCGCGTCGACATCCTGGGCGGCCAGCCCGGCGCTCGCCAGCGCCTGACGGATCACCCGCTGCTGCGACGGACCATTCGGCGCCGTCAAACCATTCGACGCGCCGTCTTGATTCACTGCGGAGCCGGAGACAACGGCCAGCACCGGATGCCCATTCCGCTCGGCATCCGACAGCCGCTCGACCAGCAGCATGCCGGCGCCCTCGGACCAGCCCGTCCCATCCGCACCGGCGGCGAAGGACTTGCAGCGGCCATCGGCGGCCAGACCGCGCTGACGCGAGAACTCCACGAAAGTGGCGGGTGTCGCCATCACCGTCACCCCGCCGGCCAGCGCGAGGGAGCACTCGCCCGATCGAAGGGCCCGCACCGCCCAGTGCAGCGCCACCAACGAGGACGAGCACGCAGTGTCCACCGTGACCGCCGGACCCTCGAGCCCGAACGTATAGGCCACCCGACCGGATACCACGCTGCTCGCATTGCCGGTCAGCAGGTATCCCTCGGAGCCTTCCGGGGCCTGCCCGTCCCCGCTGCCGTAGCCCTGCGTGGACGCGCCCACGAAGACGCCGGTCTGGCTGCCCTTGAGCGTCGAGGCCGGGATTCCAGCCCGCTCGAACGCCTCCCAGGCCGTCTCCAGCAACAGCCGCTGCTGCGGATCCATCGCGGTCGCCTCACGCGGCGAGATCCCGAAGAAGCCAGCGTCGAACTCGGCCGCGTCATGGAGGAAGCCACCCGAGCGGACGTACGACCGGCCCGAGCGAGTGGCGTCGGCGTCGTACACACCGGCCAGGTCCCACCCACGGTCGGAGGGGAAGGGCGATACGGCATCGTCACCGACGCTGACCAACCGCCACAGGGCTTCCGGAGAGTCCACACCGCCCGGGAAGCGGCAGCTCATCCCGACGATCACGATCGGATCGTCGTCCACCGCACTCGGCGTTTGCGGTATCTGTATTTCTTCGGCCAGCCCGAGCGCCGCCCCGCACACATGCTCGGCGAGCGCCGCCGGGGTCGGATAGTCGAAGATCACGGAGGCCGGGAATCGCAGCTGAGTCGCCGTACTGAGCCGGTCCCGCAATTCCACGGCGGTCAGCGAGTCGAAACCCAACTCCTGGAACGTTCGGTCGAGGCCGATCGCGGTCGGGCTCTGATGGCCCAACACCTCGGCAGCATGTGCCCGTACGAGCTCCGTGACCGTACGATCCCGGTCCTCGCGTGACAATCCGCGCAACTCAACAGCAAATGCACCGACCGTCGGCGTTAGTGGTTCGGACGTGTCGGGGATCAGTTCGCTCAGCAGTGGGCTCGGACGCAGCGCGGTAAACCGCGACCCGAACCGCTCCCAGTCCACATCCGCCACCACAAGCGCCGTCTCACCATCACACAACGCCCGCCCCAACGCCACAACCGCCGACCCCGGAGCCATCCCCGACACACCACGCTCAACCAAAAACTCCTCACCACCAACCGCCATACCACCGCCACCCCACATACCCCACGCCACCGACGTCGCCACCAACCCAACACCACGACGCCGCCACGCCAACCCATCCAAAAACGCATTCGCCGCCGCATACGCCGACTGACTCCCGCTCCCCCACACCCCCGCCACCGACGAAAACAACACAAAGGCATCCAGTTCGGTGTCCGCCAGGAGCGCGTCCAGGTTCGCCGCCCCGGCAACCTTCGACCGGACGCTCTCCTCGAACTCATCGGGTGTCAGGCTGTCCAAGGCGCCCCAGCTCGGCACCCCCGCGGCATGCACGACGACTCGGAGATCGGGGATGGTGGCCAGCAGGGTCGCGACCGCGTCCCGATCGGCGACATCACATGCGGCCACCGTCACCTGGACTCCGAGCTCCTCCAGCTCGGTCACCAGCTCGGTCGCACCAGGGGTCGCCATCCCCCGGCGGCTCGTCAGCACGATGTGCTCCACCCCGGTTCCCGACAACCAGCGCGCCACATGGCCGCCCAACGCACCCGTACCTCCGGTGATCAAGGCGGCTCCTCGACCACGCCACGCGGCGAACGTGTCCGTCCCTGGCGTCGCCCGGGCCAGCCGGGCACCCCACGCCCCGGCGGTACGGATTGCCACCTGATCCTCCCCGGTGTGCCCGGCGAGAACCCCGGCCAGCAACGCGCCCACAGGCGCATCCGCCTCCATGGGCAGGTCGATCAGCCCGCCCCAACGGTCTGGATGCTCCAACCCGATCACACGACCCAGACCCCAGACAGCCGACGCATACGGATCCACCACATCCCCGTCCACCACACAGACCGCACCCCGAGTGACACACCACAACGGCGCATCGCCCCCAACAGCCACAAGACCCCGCACCAGCGACACCGTCGCCTCAACCGACAACAACGACACCACACCCGCAACCGGACCCACACCCAGCTCATCGACCGTTACGACCTCGACATCGGCCCCGGCCGACCGCAACGCAGCGGCCACATCGGTACCGTCCGTACCCGGCTCGACCACCAACAGCCAGGTGCCGGTGAGGCCGGACTCCCCGGACACCGCCGGGATCGGCGTCCAGCCGAGTCGGTAACGCCACCCATCGATGACCGACTCTTCCTGGCGCGCCCTCCGCCACGACGCCAAGGCAGGCAACGCGGCACTCAGCGGCTGCTCAACATCGACCCCGAGCGCTTGGGCGTCCCCGCGCTCGACCACGTCCCAGAACGCCACGTCCACGGCGCTCGTGGTGGGCTGCACCGAGGACGGCTCCAGCCAGAACCGCTCACGCTGGAAGGCATACGTCGGCAAATCAACCCGCCGAGCACCCGGGAACACCCCGCCCCAGTCCACCTCAACACCCCGGACATACAACCCACCCAGAGCAGCCATGACGGACACGGGTTCCGGACGATCCCGGCGCAGGACCGGCACACCATCGCCATCGGCCAAGCCCGTCAGCGTGCCGTCAGGTCCCAGCTCCAGGAATGAACCAACACCCAGCTCGCGGAGCGTGGCCAGTCCATCGGCGAACCGGACGGTCTCCCGCACATGCCGCACCCAGTACTCCGGTGAGCACAACTCCTCACCCGCCACCACACCCGTCACATTCGACACCACGGGCACGCTCGGAGCGTGGAACTCGACACCGTCCAGGACCTCGCCGAACTCGGCGAGCATCCCGTCCATACGAGCCGAATGAAACGCATGACTCACCCGCAACCGCCGCGTCCGCACCCCACGCCCAACCAACACATCCACAACCGCCTGAACCGCACCCTCCTCACCAGACAGCACCACCGACTCGGGACCATTCACCGCCGCAACCGACACCCCATCGGTCAACAGCGCCCGCACCTCACCCTCCGACACGGCCACCGCAACCATCACCCCACCCGACGGCAACCCCTGCATCAAACGACCCCGAGCAACCACCACCCTCGCCGCATCCTCCAACGACCACACACCCGCCACATAAGCCGCGGCCAACTCACCAATCGAATGACCCAGCAGATAATCCGCCCGCACACCCCACGAAGCGATCAGCCGATACAGCGCCACCTCAAGCGCAAACAGTCCCGCCTGCGTATACGCCGTCTCCCCGATCAGCTCAGCATCATCACCCCACACCACCTCACCCACCGACCGATCCAGATACCGGTCCAGCTGAGCGCACACCTCATCCCACGCCGCAGCGAACACCGGATACACCTCATACAACCCACGCCCCATCCCCAACCGCTGCGACCCCTGACCCGCAAACAACACACCCAACCCACCACCGGCCGAAACACCCACCACCACCGAACCCAACCCACACAACAACTCATCACGATCCGCACCCACCACCACCGCACGATGCGACAACACAGACCGAGCGGCCACCAACGACCACCCCACATCCACCGGATCCAGATCCACATTCCGATCCACAAACTCCCGCAACCGCTCCACCTGCGCCCGCACCGCCACCTCACCCACACCCGACACCACCCACGGCACCGCAGGCAGTTCCGCGCGTTCAGCCTCAGGCTCCGTTACTTCAGGCGCCTGCTCCAGCACCACATGCGCGTTCGTCCCACTCACCCCGAACGCCGACACACCCGCCCGACGCGGCCGATCCACCTCCGGCCACACCACCTGCCCCGTCAGCAACTCCACCGCACCGGCAGACCAGTCCACATGCGGGGAGGGCTCATCCACGTGCAGCGTTCGCGGCAGCACCCCATGCCGCATCGCCATCACCATCTTGATCACACCAGCCACACCCGCCGCAGCCTGCGTATGACCAATATTCGACTTCACCGAACCCAACCACAGCGGCCGATCCCCATCCCGACCCTGACCATAAGTGGCCAACAACGCCTGCGCCTCGATCGGATCACCCAGCGCCGTACCCGTCCCATGCGCCTCCACCGCATCCACATCCACCGCCGACAACCCCGCACTCGCCAACGCCTGACGAATCACCCGCTGCTGCGACGGACCATTCGGCGCCGTCAAACCATTCGACGCACCATCCTGATTCACCGCCGAACCACACACCACCGCCAACACCCGGTGACCGTTCCGCTCAGCATCCGACAACCGCTCCACCACCAGCATCCCCACGCCCTCGGAGAAACCAGTGCCGTCAGCGGCCCCCGCGAACGCCTTGCACCGACCGTCGGCGGCCAGGCCGCGCTGGCGCGAGAACTCCACGAACAATCCCGGTGTCGCCATCACCGTGACACCGCCCGCAAGCGCCAGCGAACACTCACCCGACCGCAACGCCTGCACCGCCAGATGCAACGCCACCAACGACGACGAACACGCCGTATCCACGGTCAGCGCCGGGCCCTCGAGGCCCAGAACATAGGCGATCCGGCCGGACATCACCGACGCCGAATTACCCGTTCCCACATGGCCTTCGAACTCCTGCGGCTGGTCTCCGCCCAAAAGGCTGACGTAGTCCTGACCATTGGTGCCGGCGAACACTCCGGTCTCGCTGCCCCGCAGCGACCGAGGATCGATCCCCGCCCGTTCGAACGCCTCCCACGATGCCTCCAGCAGCAGCCGCTGCTGCGGATCCATCGCGACCGCTTCACGCGGCGAGATACCGAAGAAGTCGGCGTCGAACTCGGTCGCGTCATGGACGAAGCCGCCCGTCCGGGTGTACGAGGTCCCCGGGTGGCCAGGGTCGCTGTGAAAGAGACCGGCCAGGTCCCAGCCACGGTCCCCAGGGAACGCCGACATCGCGTCCCCGCCCTCGGCGAGGAAGTTCCACAGGTCCTCCGGCGAGCTCACCCCGCCGGGGAAGCGGCAGCTCATTCCTACGATCACGATCGGATCGTCGTCCACGAGGGAGCCGCTCGGCTCGGCGCGCAGGGACTCTCCGGCCGTTCCCAGCAGTTCCGACCGCGCGTACTCCGCGAGGGCGAGCGGGGTCGGGTAGTCGAATACGGCGGTCGCCGGGAGCCGCAAACCGGTTGCGGCACCCAGCCGGTTGCGGAATTCGACCGCCGTCACGGAGTCGAAGCCGAGCTCCTGGAAGACACGGTGGGACGGCACGGCTCCCGGGTCGGTGTGCCCGAGCACCACCGCGACATTGCGGCGTACCAAGTCGAGGAGGAGTCGTAGCTGTTCGGCCTCGTCGAGTCCGGCCAGGCGCCCCCTGAGTCCGGATCGGTCCAGGTCCGTCTCCTCGACGACCGCAGCGGCCCCAGCCTCGATGAGTCGCCGTACTTCCGGAAGGTCGGCCAGCAAGGGGCTGGGCCGCGTCGCGGTGAAGGCGGCATAGTGGCGTTCCCATGCGATGTCCGCAACCGTGACCACCGTGTCGCCCTGCTCGACAGCCGTACGCAGTGCGACCAGCGCCAGCTCCGGGGACAGTGCGGGAACACCATGCCGCCGGGCCACCTCGCCCGCTTCGCCCGCTCCCATCCCGCCACCGGCCCACAGGCCCCAGGCCACGGATGTCGCCACCAGGCCCTCGGCCTTACGGTGCTCGGCCAGCGCATCGAGGAACGCGTTGCCCGGTGCGTAATTGCCCTGCCCTGGTGTCCCGACCGTCCCGGACAAGGAGGAGAAGAGCACGAACGCGGACAGTTCCATGTCGCGGGTCAGCTCGTGCAGATGCATCGCGCCGTCGACCTTGACGCGCAGCGCCCGGTGCAGTTGCTCGGTGGTCAGGGAGTCAACCGTCGCGTCGTCCAGCAAAGCGGCTGTGTGCACAACAGCCGTCAGCGGGCCGACCTCGGCCACCAGCTCGGCCAGTTGGGCACGCTCGGCCACGTCGCACACGGCAACGGTCACCGTCGCTCCGGCCGCTTCCAGGTCCGCGACGAGCTCGGACGCCCCGGGCGCGGCCATGCCGCGCCGACTGGTCAGCACGAGGTGCTCCGCGCCCTGGTGTGCCAGCCACCGCGCGATATGGCCACCCAGCGCTCCGGTGCCTCCGGTGACCAGTACGGTCCCACTCGGCTGCCAGGACGGCAGGTCGGTCCGCAACGCGAGGGCATGGGCGAGCCTGCGCCCGAAGGCCCCCACCGCCCGGATCGCGACCTGGTCCTCGCCCGAAACGCCTGACAGGACCCTTGCCAGCCGTGCCCGTGACCTCGTGTTCGCCTCGGTCGGCAGGTCGATGAGCCCGCCCCAGCGCCGGGGCTGCTCAAGCGCGATCACTCGGCCGACGCCCCACACCAGTGCCTGCGCGGATGCGGGCGCGGGCGTGAGGAGGATGTCAGCGGGCCCGGTGGATACGGCGGATTGGGTCAGACTCCACAGCGGTGCCTCCACACATGCGTCGTCCAACGCCTGAGTCAGCAGCACCGTCATCGCGAAACCGATGGGCACGGAGGCGAAGTCCGGGTGCGGCCGCTGGTCCAGGGCGGCCAGCGACACCACGCCGCTGATGCTCGCCGGGCCCGTCGTGCCGCTTGGGCTGCTTGTGCTGGTCCTGCTGCTCGTATCGGTCATGCTCGTCAGCCGGTCGGCCAACACGGCACGATCCAGGTGCCGCTCGTCCACCAGGCACACCACTGGCTCGGCCCCGTGTTCAGCGAGCATCTCAGTTACGCCGGAGACCCACTCATGGTCGGCGTCAGCCTGGGAAACCACCACGAGCCAAACGCCCGACAACGTCACGGGCCGGTCGTCGACAAGCGGCTTCCAGTTGACCTGGTACCGAATGGCTTCCAGCGCGGACCGCTCGTGCCGCCGGCGGCGCCAGGCAGACAAGGCGGGTAGCAGGTCACCCAGCGACTCGCCGTCGACCTGCAAGGTGGCCGCCAGCGATGCGGTGTCTTCGCGCTCGACGGCCGCCCAGAAGTCGCCGTCCGCGGTGGTGGCATCAGTGTCCCGGACCACGCCTGGGGCGGTGGGCTCGACCCAGAAGCGCTCCCGCTGGAAGGGGTAGGTCGGCAAGTCGACATGCCGGGCGCCGGTCCCTTCGAACGCCTGCCGCCAGTCCGTCGCCACCCCTCGTACGAACAGCTCGGCCAGCGCGGTGAGGAAGCGCGCCGGACCGCCGTCGTCGCGGCGTAGCGATCCGGTGACGAGGATGTCGGTGTGGGTGGTGTCGGTGGCGTCGGCGGTGTCCTGGATGCCGATGGTCAGCACCGGATGCGGACTGGCCTCGACAAACACCGTATGACCAAGCTCCAGCAGCCCTTCGACCGCGGACCGGAACTCCACCGTCTCACGCAAATTCCGATACCAGTACTCCCCATCCAACTCGACGGTGTCCATCAGCCGCCCCGTCACCGTCGAATAGAACGGCACCTCACCCGTACGCGGCCGGACCGACGCCAACGCCTCCGCCAGCTCCCGCTGGATCTCCTCCACCTGCACCGAATGCGAGGCATAGTCCACAGGGATCCGCTTGGCCTCCGGGAACTCCTCCAACACCGCATCCAGCACCTCAACCGGCCCCGACACCACCGTCGACACCGGACCATTCACCGCCGCCACCGACAGTCCGGGGCGGTCGCGGAGCCGGTCGGCGGACACCGGAACGGACACCATGCCACCCCGGCCCGACAGAGCCAGCAACACCCTGCTCCGCAACGCCACCACCCGGGCACCGTCCTCCAACGACAACGCACCCGCCACACACGCCGCCGCAATCTCACCCTGCGAATGCCCCACCACCACCGACGGCACCACACCAAACGAACGCCACAACTCCGCCAACGACACCATCACCGCCCACAACACCGGCTGCACCACATCCACCCGCTCCAACGCCACCTCATCACCCAACACATCGAACAACGACCACTCGACAAACGGGCCCAACGCCTCCGCACACTCACCCAACCGCCCCGCAAACACCGAAGACGACTCCACCAACTCCAACGCCATCCCCACCCACTGCGACCCCTGACCCGGGAAGACAAACACCACCCCGGAATGCGTGCGAGCCTCACCGATCGTGCCGCTGCCACCGGCCACGGCCTCCAGCTCACGAACGAGTTCATCGCGGTCCCCGCCCACCACCACCGCACGGTGGGACAGGGCCGCGCGGGTCGAGACCAGCGACCAACCGACATCCACCGGACGCAGATCAGCATCGGCGCTTATGAAGGACCGAAGCCGGAGGGCATGCGCCCGCAGCCCCGCTTCGCTCCCTGCCGAGAGCACCCACGGAACAGCTGACGGTTCGGGCGTTCGCGCCGTCTCGGTTTCCTCGACTTCGGCTACCGCAGATGCCTGTTCGAGGATCACATGCGCGTTGGTGCCACTCACGCCGAAGGAGGAGACTCCGGCGCGTCGCGGCGCTCCCGTCTCAGGCCAGGGGGACGGTTCGGCGAGCAGTGCGATCCGTCCGGCTGCCCAGTCCACATGAGGAGTGGGCTCGTCGATGTGCAGACTCTGCGGCAGCACACCATGGCCCATAGCCATAACCATCTTGATCACACCGGCGACACCGGCAGCGGCCTGAGTGTGACCGATGTTGGACTTGATCGACCCCAACCACAGCGGGCGATCCGCATCCCGGTCCTGGCCATAAGTGGCCAGCAGAGCCTGCGCCTCAATCGGATCACCCAGCGTCGTACCCGTACCGTGTGCCTCCACCGCGTCGATGTCCCGGGCGGCGAGCCCGGCGTTCGCCAGCGCCTGCCGGATCACCCGCTGCTGCGAGGGACCGTTCGGCGCCGTCAGCCCATTCGAGGCACCGTCCTGGTTGACGGCGGAGCCACGCATCACCGCCAGCACCCGGTGGCCGTTCCGTTCGGCGTCGGACAGCCGCTCCAACAGGAGAATGCCCACGCCTTCGCCCCAGCCGGTGCCGTTCGCGCCCGCCGCGAACGCCTTGCACCGGCCATCAGCGGCCAACGCGCCTTGCCGGGAGAACTCGGCGAAGGCGGTGGGCGTGGCCATCACCGTGGCGCCGCCCGCAAGGGCCATACGGCATTCGCCCGAGCGCAGCGCCTGCGCGGCCAGGTGCATGGCCACCAACGACGACGAACACGCGGTGTCCACGGTGATGGCCGGGCCCTCGAGCCCGAAGGTGTAGGACAGTCGGCCGGAGGCCACGCTCGCCGCGCTGCCGGTGGCCAGATGGCCGTCCGCACGCTGTGGCGCGTTACCGACGAGGGCGGCGTAATCCTGGCCGTTGGTGCCGACGAACACCCCGGTGGGGCTGCCCCGCAACGCGTCCGCGGCGATCCCGGCCCGCTCGAAGACCTCCCACGAAGCCTCCAACAGCAGCCGCTGCTGCGGATCCATCGCGATCGCCTCACGCGGCGAGATCCCGAAGAACGCGGGGTCGAACTCGGCCGCCGTGTAGAGGAAGCCACCCGCCCGGACCGACGCGTCATCGGCCCCTCCGGCCAGGTCCCAGCCGCGGTCCTGTGGGAAGGCGGAAATGGCATCCGTCCCCGACTCCAGGAGCCGCCAGAGCTCTTCGGGCGAGTCGACACCACCAGGGAATCGGCAGCTCATGCCGATGATCGCAATCGGGTCGTCAGCCACCGGGGTCGTGGCGACCGTCGTCGAGAAGGCTGCCGATCCTGCCCCGAGCAGTTGCTCCCGCAGGTGGCCGGCGAGAAGTTCCGGCGTGGGGTAGTCGAAAACGACCGAGGTGGGTGTCTGCACTCCGGTGGCCGCCATGAGCCGATTGCGGAGTTCGACCGCGGTCAGGGAGTCGAAACCGGTTGACTGGAATGTCGCTGCGGTATCGATCGCCGCCGGGGTGGCATGTCCCAGAACGATGGCCACCTGGCCACGTACGAGTTCAAGGACGGTTCGCTCCCGCTCGGCCGGGGGGAGGGACCGTAGCCGGTCGGCGAACTCGCCCACCGCGGGCGTGGAACGAGCGGCGCCACCCAGCAACTCGCCAAGCAGCGGACTGGGCCGCACCGCGCCGAACCGCGAGCCGAACTGCTCCCAGTCGATGTCCGCGATCATCAGTGCGGTCTCATCGTCGTCCAACGCTCGCTGAAGGGCAGCCAGCGCCAGCCGTGGTGCCATGGTCCGTGTGTGCCCGGCCCCCATGCCACTGTCGGCCCAGGCACCCCACGCCACCGACGTGGCCACCAACCCCTGCGCCCGCCGCCGCCAAGCCAACCCATCCAGAGCAGCATTAGCCGCCGCATAACTCCCCTGACCCGCACTACCCACAGTCCCCGCAGCCGAAGAAAACAACACAAAAGCATCCAGATCCCGACCCCGGGTCAACTCATCCAAATACAACGCACCCTCAACCTTGACCCGCCACACCTCACCAACCCGCCCAGCCGAAAACGACTCCAACACACCGTCATCCAGCACACCCGCCGCATGCACCACCACCCGCAAATCCACAATCCCCTCCAACAACCCCACCACCTGATCCCGATCCCCCACATCACACCCCACCACCCGAACCACAGCACCCAACCCCTCCAACTCCGCCACCAACCCCAACACACCAGGCGCAGCCAACCCCCGACGACTCACCAGCACAATGTTCTCCACACCCGCACCCGCCAGCCAACGCGCCACATGACCACCCAACGCACCCGTACCACCCGTCACCAACGCCGACCCCCCACCCCGCCACACAACCGACCCAGCCGACCCCGAACCCACCACCCGAACCAACCGGGCACCCCACGCCCCACCACCACGAACCGCAACCTGATCCTCCCCCGTACCCCCACCCAACACCCGACACAACCACACCCCAGCCTCCTCATCCACAACCCCCGGAAGATCAACCAGACCACCCCAACGATCCGGATACTCCAGCCCAATCACCCGCCCAAGACCCCACACCCCCGACTGAACCGGATCCACCACATCCTCATCCACCACCGACACCGCACCCCGAGTCACACACCACAACGGCGCATCGATCCCGGCCGTCCCCAGTGCCTGCACCAGTGACACCGTCGCCTCGACCGGCAACAACGACACCACACCCGCAGCCGCGACCTCGCCCAGTTCCGCCGTCGTCACAGCCCGCGCATCGGCCCCCGCGGCCCGCAACACGGCAGCCACCTCGTCTCCGGTGTCGCCTACCACCAGCCACGTACCGCGCAGAGTCGGCAGCTCAGAAACGGCCCCGATCGGGGACCAGTCGAGGCGGTACCGCCAGGACTCGACCAGTGACCTCTCCTGGTGACGGCGGCGCCAGGACGAAAGGGCGGGCAGTGCGGTACTGAGCGGCTGCTCGGTGTCGATACCGAACGATCCGAGGTCCCCGCGTTCGACCGCAGCCCAGAACGCCGCGTCGACCGCGCTCGTCGTGGGCTCATCAGCGGCCGGTTCCAACCAGAACCGCTCACGCTGGAAGGCATACGTCGGCAAATCAACCCGCCGAGCACCCGGGAACACCGCGTCCCAGTCCACCTCCACGCCCCGGACATACAACCCACCCAGAGCAGCCATGACGGACAGAGGCTCCGGACGATCCCGGCGCAGGACCGGCAGCCCATCGCCATCGGTCAGTGCCGCCAACGTGCCATCGGGGCCCAGCTCCAGGAATGAACCAACACCCAGCTCGCGGAGGGTGTCCAGCCCATCGGCGAACCGGACCGTCTCCCGCACATGACGCACCCAGTACTCCGGCGAGCACAACTCCTCACCCGCCACCACACCCGTCACATTCGACACCACCGGCAGGCTCGGAGCGTGGAACTCGACACCGTCCAGGACCTCGCCGAACTCCGCGAGCATCCCGTCCATACGAGCCGAATGAAACGCATGACTCACCCGCAACCGCCGCGTCCGCACCCCACGCCCAACCAACACATCCACAACCGCCTGAACCGCACCCTCATCGCCCGAGATCACCACCGACTCGGGACCATTCACCGCCGCAACCGCCACCCCATCGGTCAGCAACCCCCGCACCTCACCCTCCGACGCCGCCACCGCAACCATCGCCCCGCCCGGCGGCAGCGCCTGCATCAGACGACCCCGAGCAGCCACCACCTTGGCCGCATCCTCCAACGACCACACACCCGCCACATAAGCCGCAGCCAACTCACCAATCGAATGGCCCAGCAGGTAATCCGCCCGCACACCCCACGAGGACACCAACGCGAACAGCGACACCTCAAGCGCAAACAACCCCGCCTGCGTATACGCCGTCTCCCCGATCAACTCAGCATCATCACCCCACACCACCTCACCCACCGACCGATCCACATACCGGTCCAGCTGAGCGCACACCTCATCCCACGCCACAGCGAACACCGGATACGCCTCATACAACCCACGCCCCATCCCCAACCGCTGCGACCCCTGACCCGCAAACAACACACCCAACCCACCACCAGCCGAAACACCCACCACCACCGAACCCAACCCACCCAACAACTCATCACGATCCCCACCCACCACCACCGCACGATGCGACAACACAGACCGAGCGGCCACCAAAGACCACCCCACATCCACCGGATCCAGATCCGCATTCCGGTCCACAAACTCCCGCAACCGCTCCACCTGCGCCCGCACCGCCACCTCACCCACACCCGACACCACCCACGGCACCGCAGGCAGCGCAACACCCTCGCCCCGAGACCCCTCCACCGTCTCAGGCGCCTGCTCCAACACCACATGCGCGTTCGTCCCGCTCACCCCGAACGACGACACGCCCGCCCGACGCGGCCGATTCATCTCCGGCCAAGCAGCCCTTCCCCTCAACAACTCGACCGCTCCGGACGACCAGTCCACGTGCGGGGAGGGCTCATCCACATGCAGCGTTCGCGGCAACACCCCATGCCGCATCGCCATCACCATCTTGATCACACCAGCCACACCCGCCGCAGCCTGCGTATGACCAATATTCGACTTCACCGAACCCAACCACAGCGGCCGATCCACATCCCGACCCTGCCCATAGGTGGCCAACAACGCCTGTGCCTCGATCGGATCACCCAGCGCCGTGCCCGTACCATGCGCCTCCACCGCATCCACGTCCACCGCCGACAACCCCGCGTTCGCCAGCGCCTGACGAATCACCCGCTGCTGCGACGGACCATTCGGCGCCGTCAAACCATTCGACGCACCGTCTTGATTCACTGCGGAGCCGGAGACAACGGCCAGCACCGGATGCCCATTCCGCTCAGCATCCGACAACCGCTCCACCAACAGCAGCCCCACACCCTCCGACCAACCCGTCCCATCCGCACCAGCGGCAAAGGACTTGCACCGGCCATCAGCGGCCAGCCCACGCTGACGCGAGAACTCCACGAAAGCAGTGGGTGTCGCCATCACCGTGACACCGCCCGCGAGCGCCAGCGAGCACTCACCCGACCGCAACGCCTGCACCGCCAGATGCAACGCCACCAACGACGACGAACACGCCGTATCCACCGTCACCGCCGGACCCTCAAGCCCCAGCGTGTACGACACCCGACCCGAAATGACGCTGCCCGAACTACCGGTGAGGAAATAGCCTTCCGACGCTTCGGCGGCGCCATAGCCCTGCGGGGAGGCTCCGACGAACACTCCTGTCCGGCTGCCCCTGACCGACGCGGCCGGGATACCGGCCCGCTCGAACGCCTCCCACGCCGCGTGCAGCAGCAGCCGCTGCTGCGGATCCATCGCCAGCGCCTCACGCGGCGAGATCCCGAAGAACCCGGCGTCGAACTCGCCCGCGCCGTGGACGAACCCGCCGACACGCGCATACGACGTCCCCGGCTCCCCCGCAGCCGTGTCGTAGAGGCTGGTCAGGTCCCATCCACGGTCCGTCGGGAAGGCCGTTATGGCATCGCCGTCGGAGTCGATCAGCCGCCACAGGTCCTCGGGAGACTCGACATTCCCGGGGAAGCGGCAACTCATGCCGACGATGACGATGGGATCACCGTCGTCCGGTGCGGCCACCTGTATCGGCGGCACACTGTCCTGCGGCGAACCGAGCAATTCCACGCTCAGATACTCGGCGAGGGCCGCAGGGGTCGGATAGTCGAAGATCATCGTGGCCGGCGGTCGGATACCGGTGGCCGTGGCGATCCGGTTGCGCAACTCCACGGCGGTCAGCGAGTCGAACCCGATCTCCTGGAACGTCCTGCCGGGGTCGATGGCCTCCGGCCCCTGGTGCCCCAGCACCGCCGCGGCCGAAACGCGCACCAGCTCGACGGCCGCGCGCATGCGGTCGCCCTCGGACATGGTCTGGAGACGGGCCGCGAATTCGCCCAGCGGAGCCCCCGAGTCGGCGGCGTCGGGGATCAGTTCGCTCAGCAGAGGGCTCGGACGCAGCGCGGTGAACCTCGCCCCGAACCGCTCCCAGTCCACATCCGCCACCACAAGCGCCGTCTCACCATCACACAACGCCCGCCCCAACGCCACAACCGCCAACCCCGCAGCCATCCCCGACACACCACGCTCAACCAAAAACTCCTCACCACCAACCGCCATACCACCGCCACCCCACATACCCCACGCCACCGACGTCGCCACCAACCCAACGCCACGACGCCGCCACGCCAACCCATCCAAAAACGCATTCGCCGCCGCATATGCCGACTGATTCCCGCTCCCCCACACCCCCGCCACCGACGAAAACAGCACAAAAGCATCCAAGGACATATCGCGCGTCAGCTCATCCAGGTGGATGGCTCCCGCGACCTTGGCCCGCATTCCATCCTGAAGGTCCTGCGCGGTTAGGGCGCTCAACGGGCCCCAGCTCGGTACTCCCGCGGCATGCACAACCACGCGAAGATCCGGAATGGTCTCGATCAGCTCCGCAACCGCGTTCCGATCGGCCACATCACACGCCACGACGCGGGTCGATACACCCGTGGCCGACAGTTCGGCGACCAGTTCCCGTGCTCCAGGAGCGTCCACGCCTCGCCGGCTCGTCAACACGATCTCTTCAACGCCGGTATCCGCGAGCCATCGGGCGACATGGCTCCCCAGGGCACCCGTTCCACCAGTGATCAGCGCGGTCCCCGACGCTTCCCAGGCAGTGGACGGCCCCGGGCCCGACGTCGTCGCCCGGCTCAGACGACAGCCCAACACCTCGTTGCCACGGATCGCTGTGTGGTCCTCGCCTGTGGCGCCCGAAAGCACCGAGCACAACAGATCCGAGGTTCGCTCATCCCATGCGGTGGGCAGATCGATCAGCCCGCCCCAACGGTCCGGATACTCCAACCCGATCACACGACCCAGACCCCAGACAGCCGACGCATACGGATCCACCACATCCCCGTCCACCACACAGACCGCACCCCGAGTGACACACCACAACGGCGCATCGCCCCCAACAGCCACAAGACCCCGCACCAACGACACCGTCGCCTCAACCGACAACAACGACACCACACCCGCAACCGGACCCACACCCAGCTCATCGACCGTTACGACACGCACCTCGGCACCAGCGCCTCGCAGCGCGGCGACAACGTCCGTCTCCTCCTCATCCGGCTCGACCACCACCAACCACAGGCCGGAGAGCTGCGAAGGAGGACCCACGACCGGGGCCCAGGTCAGCCGATACCGCCATGCGTCGATGACCGACTCTTCCTGACGCGCTCGCCGCCACGACGCCAAGGCAGGCAATGCGGCACTCAACGGCTGCTCAGCATCAACCCCAAGAATCTCCGCATCGCCACGCTCGACCGCGTCCCAAAACACCGCGTCCACGGCGCTCGTCGCGGGCTGCACCGGGGACGACTCCAGCCAGAACCGCTCACGCTGGAAGGCATACGTCGGCAAATCAACCCGCCGAGCACCCGGGAACACCGCGCCCCAGTCCACCTCTACACCCCGGACGTACAGCCCGCCCAAAGCCGCCATAACCGCAGTCGGTTCGGGACGACCCGACTGCGACACCGACACACCATCGCCGTCGGCCAGCGCGGTCAACGTCCCGTCCGGCCCCAGCTCCAGGAACGAACCAACGCCCAGCCCACGCAACGTCGCCAGCCCATCAGCGAACCGGACGGTCTCCCGCACATGCCGCACCCAGTACTCCGGTGAGCACAGCTCCTCACCCGCCACCACACCCGTCACATTCGACACCACGGGCACGCTCGGAGCGTGGAACTCGACGCCGTCCAGGACCTCGCCGAACTCCGCGAGCATCCCGTCCATACGAGCCGAATGAAACGCATGACTCACCCGCAACCGCCGCGCCCGCACCCCCCGCCCAACCAACACATCCACAACCGCCCGAACCGCACCCTCATCACCCGAGATCACCACCGACTCGGGACCATTCACCGCCGCAACCGACACCCCATCGGTCAACAGCGCCCGCACCTCACCCTCCGAGACGGCCACCGCAACCATCACCCCACCCGACGGCAACCCCTGCATCAAACGACCCCGAGCAGCCACCACCCTCGCCGCATCCTCCAACGACCACACACCCGCCACATAAGCCGCAGCCAACTCACCAATCGAATGACCCAGCAGATAATCCGCCCGCACACCCCACGAAGCAATCAGCCGATACAGCGACACCTCAAGCGCAAACAACCCCGCCTGCGCATACGCCGTCTCCCCAATCAGCTCAACATCATCACCCCACACCACCTCACCCACCGACCGATCCACATACCGGTCCAGCTCCCCACACACCTCATCCCACGCCGCAGCGAACACCGGATACACCTCATACAACCCACGCCCCATCCCCAACCGCTGCGACCCCTGACCAGCAAACAACACACCCAACCCACCACCAGCCGAAACACCCACCACCACCGAACCCAACCCACCCAACAACTCATCACGATCCGCACCCACCACCACCGCACGATGCGACAACCCGGCACGCGCACTCGCCAACGACCACCCCACATCCACCGGATCCAACCCAGGATCACCCACCACAAACTCCCGCAACCGCTCCGCCTGAGCCCGCACCGCCGCCTCACCCGAACCCGACACCACCCACGGCACCGCAGGCAACGCAACACCCTCGTCCCGAGACCCCTCCACCACCTCGGGCGCCTGCTCCAACACCACATGGGCATTCGTCCCACTCACCCCGAACGCCGACACACCCGCCCGGCGAGGCCGATCCACATCCGGCCACACCACCTGCCCCAACAACAACTCCACCGCACCGGCAGACCAATCCACATGCGGCGAAGGCTCATCCACATGCAGCGTCCGCGGCAGCACCCCATGCCGCATCGCCATCACCATCTTGATCACACCAGCCACACCCGCCGCAGCCTGCGTATGTCCAATATTCGACTTCACCGAACCCAACCACAACGGCCGGTCCCCATCCCGATCCTGACCATAGGTGGCCAGCAGAGCCTGCGCCTCGATCGGATCGCCCAGGGCCGTACCCGTACCGTGCGCCTCCACCGCATCCACATCCACCGCCGACAACCGCGCATTCGCCAACGCCTGACGAATCACCCGCTGCTGCGACGGACCATTCGGCGCCGTCAAACCATTCGACGCACCATCCTGATTCACCGCGCTGCCACGCACCACCGCCAACACCCGGTGGCCGTTCCGCTCAGCATCGGACAACCGCTCCACCACCAGCATGCCGACGCCCTCGCCCCAGCCGGTGCCGTCCGCGCCCGCCGCGAACGCCTTGCACCGGCCGTCGGCGGCCAGGCCGCGCTGCCGGGAGAACTGGACAAAGGTGCCGGGTGTCGCCATCACCGTGACACCGCCCGCAAGCGCCAGCGAACACTCACCCGACCGCAACGCCTGCACCGCCAGATGCAACGCCACCAACGACGACGAACACGCCGTATCCACCGTGACCGCCGGACCCTCAAGCCCCAGCGTGTACGACACACGGCCGGAGGCGACACTCGCCGCGCTTCCGATGCCGACGTATCCCTCGAGCTCGTCCGGAACCTCCGGCAGCCGCGAGACATAGTCGGAAGACATCAGTCCTGCGAACACACCGGTCCGGCTGCCCTTCAGGGAGTCGGTCGGGATACCCGCCCGCTCCAGGGCCTCCCACGACGCCTCCAGCAGCAGCCGCTGCTGCGGATCCATCGCCAGCGCCTCACGCGGCGAGATCCCGAAGAGGCCGGCGTCGAAGTGGCCGGCATCGGGGATGAACGCGCCCTCGCGGGCGTACGACCGGCCCGCGCGATCCGGGTCGGGGTCGTACAGGCCGTCCAGGTCCCAGCCTCGGTCGGTGGGGAAGCCGGAGACCGCGTCCACCGCCGACTCCGTCAGCCGCCACAGGTCTTCCGGCGAGCTCACCCCGCCCGGGAAACGGCAGCTCATACCGACGATCGCGATCGGCTCGCGACTCTTGGCCTCGACGTCCTGGAGGCGCTGACGCGTCTGGCGCAGATCGGCGGTGAGCTTCTTGAGGTACTCGAGTACCTTTTCGTCGTTTGACATCCGCGTGCCAGCCCCCTCGATTCCCGGTCGGACGTTCTCGCTGCTCATGACCCATCGAGTTCCTGGTCGATGATTCCGAACATGTCGTCGAGCGAGGCCGATTCGAGGTCCCGCCCAACCCTGCTCGACCGCTCCGGACGGTGCAGGTCGGCCCACATCGCAACGATGGTCTCCATCCGAGAGGACAACTGCTCGCGCAGGGTGTCGTCCTCGCCCATCGCCGAAATCATGGCGGCCACCTTGTCCAGCTCGCCGAGCCGGGCCGCGACCGGGTCGGCGGTCTCCGGCACGATCTCGGCGAGCAGATGCTCCGCCAGCGTGGCAGGTGTCGGATAGTCGAAGATCGCGGTCGCGGCCAGCCTGATTCCGGTGCTGGCACCCAGCCGGTTGCGCAGCTCCACCGCGGTCAACGAGTCGAAGCCGATTTCCTGGAAGGTCCGCGCCGGGTCGATCGCCGACCCGTCCGGATGCCGCAGCACCGCGGCGACGTGTCCGCGTACCAACTCCCGTGCGGTCTGGCTCTGTTCCGCACCCGACATCTCGGCCAGGCTCTGCCGCAGGGCCACCCCACCGTCACCGGCCTCGGCGGCCCGGCGCGGCAGGGCCGGTGCCAGCGCGCTCAGCACGGGCGGCACCGTACCGGTGGCCGCCACCGCACGAAGGTGCAACGGAGTGGCCACGAGCGTGGCTTCGCCACTCCGGCACGCGGCGTCGAACAGTTCGAGACCGCGTTCGTCGGAGAGTGGAACGGCGCCCGTGCGGGTCATACGGGCCATGTCCTGCTCCGACAGATGTGCGGTCAGGCCACTCCGCTGCTCCCACAGGCCCCATGCCACGGACACCGCGGGGAGCCCCTGGGCCCGCCGGTGCACGGCCAGCGCGTCGAGGAAGGCGTTGGCCGCGGCGTAGTTGCCCTGTCCCGCACTGCCCAGCACTCCGGTGGCGGAGGAGAACAGTACGAACGCGTCCAGGTCCAGTCGGCGGGTCAGCTCGTGCAGGTGCCACGCCGCGTTCGCCTTCGGCCGTAGGACGGCCTCCAAGCGGTCGGCGGTCATCGAGCCGATGACACCGTCGTCCACCACACCGGCGGTGTGGACGACGGCGCGCAGCGCCGGAATGGTGTCGAGCAGCGCGGTCAGCTGGGCATGATCGGCCACATCGCAGGCGGCGACGCGGATACGGGCGCCGAGCGCCTCCAGCTCGGTGGCCAGTTCCACGGCACCGGGCGCGGTGTCACCTCCGCGGCTGGCCAGCACCAGGTCACGCGCGCCATGGGTGGTCACCAGATGGCGGGCGACCAGGCCGCCGAGTGTCCCCGTCCCGCCGGTGATCAGTACGGTGCCCGTGTCCCAGGCAGGGGTTTTCCCATCCGGTACGGCCGCCTTGACCAGTCTGGGCACCAGCACCGTACCGGCCCGGATGGCCGCTTCGGGTTCCCCTGTCGCGAGCACCGCGGGCAGTACCCCAAGGTCCGAGTCGTCATGGTCGATCACGACGAGCCGGTCGGGGTTCTCCTGCTGTGCGGTGCGCAGGAGCCCCCGTACGGCGGCCGCCGCCAGATCCTCCACGTCGTCACCGGTGGATGTGACCACCGCACGGCGGGTGAGCACCACCAGGCGGGTATCGGTGTACCGCGCGTCCCCGAGCCACTCCCGCACCACTTCCAGCACTCGGCCGAGAGTGGACGAGGTGGCTTCCGGGGCCGGGCCGTCATCCGCCTCGGGCAGACATGGCAGGACCAACACATCGGGCACCTGGTCGATGGAGGCGAGGTCCCGGTGGCGTTGTGGCGACACACCGACCGCGGTCAGCGCGGCCGTGAGTCGGGGCTCGTCGTGGCCGCCCAGCAGGCCCCAGGACAGGGCCCGCGAGCCAGTGGCCCCCGTGGAGACGGGAAGCTCCGTCCAGTCCAGCCGGAACAATGCGTCGCCACGGCGGCCGCCCGCCTCAAGCAGCCGCTGCTCCGCGAGCGGGCGCATCGCCAAGGCGTCGATCGACAGCACGGGCGCCCCGATGGTGTCCGTCATCCGGATGGCCACCGCGTCCGGTCCGGCCGGGCTGAGCGTCACCCGCACGGTGGTGGCGCCCACCGCGTGCAAGGTCACCCCGCTCCAGGAGAAGGGAAGATGGGCCCGGCCCGGTTCGCTGACGAAGGCGCCAAGGCCGATGCCTTGCAGGGCCGCGTCCAGCAACGCGGGATGAACTCCGCAGCGGGCGGCGTCGCCCCTCACCAACTCGGGCAACGCGACGTCGAGGAACACCTCGCTGTCGCGGATCCAAGCCTTCCGCAGGCCCTGGAAGGCGGGTCCGTACTGATAGCCCCGCTCGGCCATCGTCATGTGCAGCTCGGCGACATCCACCGGCCGGGCATCGGCCGGTGGCCACACCGACGGATTCGCAGGCGGATCGCCATGCTCGCCCACGCACAGGGTGCCTCCGGCGTGGCGTGTCCAGTCGCCCTCACGGCGCGAGAACACCGTGAAGGGGCGGCTGCCGAGGTCATCCGGGCCGCCGACCGACACCTGGAGCTGCACGGTCTCCTGCTCGGGCAGGACGAGCGGCTCATGCAGCGTCAGCTCTTCCAGCGTGTCGCAGCCGAACCGCGCCCCCGCCTGCAACGCGAGCTCCACGAACGCGGTGCCCGGCAGAAGGACCATGCCGAGGACGGAGTGGTCCGCCAGCCATGGCTGCCCGGCCAGCGACAGCGCACCGGTCAGCACACAGCCATCCGCGTCCGGGAGAGGCACCGCCGCGCCCAGCAAGGGATGGTCAACGGCGCCCAGGCCCAGCCCGGACGCATCGCCCGTGCCCGTCGGTGGCGTCAACCAGAACCGCTCACGCTGGAACGCGTAAGTGGGCAAGTCGACTCGCCGAGCGCCGGCGCCGTCGAAGGCCCTCCACCAGTTGACCTCGACACCACGGACGCACACCTCGGCCAGTGACATCAGGAACCGCCGGACGCCTCCTTCGTCCCGGCGGAGCGAACCGGTGATCACGATGTCGGTGGCGGTGGCGTCGGCGGTGTCCTGGATGCCGACGGTCAGCACCGGATGCGGACTGGCCTCGACAAACACCGTATGACCAAGCTCCAGCAGCCCCTCAACCGCGGACCGGAACTCCACCGTCTCACGCAAATTCCGATACCAATACTCCGCATCCAACTCGACGGTATCCATCAGCCGACCGGTCACCGTCGAATAGAACGGCACCTCACCCGTACGCGGCCGGACCGACGCCAGCGCCTCAGCCAGCTCCCGCCGGATCTCCTCCACCTGCGAGGAATGCGAGGCGTAGTCCACGGGGATCCGTTTGGCCTCCGGAAACTCCGCCAGCACGGCGTCCAGCACCTCGACGGCACCCGACACCACCGTCGACACCGGACCATTCACCGCCGCCACCGACAACCTAGGACGGTCACGAAGCCGATCGGCAGACACCGGAACCGACACCATCCCGCCACGGCCCGACAGGGCTAGCAATGCCTTGCTCCGCAAGGCCACCACCCGCGCCCCATCCTCCAGGGACAACCCACCGGCCACACACGCCGCCGCGATCTCCCCCTGCGAATGCCCCACCACCGCCGACGGCACCACACCAAACGAATGCCACAACTCCGCCAACGACACCATCACCGCCCACAACACCGGCTGCACCACATCAACCCGACTGAGCGCCACCTCATCACCCAACACATCCCACAACGACCACTCCACCAACGGCGCCAACACATCCGCACACTCACCCAACCGCCCCGCAAACACCGAAGACGACTCCACCAACTCCAACGCCATCCCCACCCATTGCGACCCCTGACCCGGGAAGACAAACACCACTTCGCGCCCCGCCTCGGCGGCGCCCACGGATTGCACCGCGTCCAGCTCGCGCAGCAGTTCCGTGCGGTCCGCGCCCACGACCACCGCCCGGTGCGACAGGGCAGCGCGGGTCGCGACCAGGGACCAGCCCACGTCCACGGGGTCGAGCTGGGGGTTCTCCCGTACGAAGGAGGCCAGCCGCTGGGCCTGGGCCCGCAGCCCGGCCGCTCCCGCGCCCGACAACACCCAGGGCACCGCGGGCAACCCCGACCGGCCGGTGCCCGGCTCGCCGTTCTCGTCCGGTTCCGGGGCCTGTTCGAGGATCACATGGGCGTTGGTGCCACTCACCCCGAACGCGGACACCCCGGCCCGGCGCGGGCGGTCCCGGTCGGGCCACTCGGTCTGCTCGGTCAGCAGCTCCATGGCCCCGGCGGACCAGTCGACGTGCGGGGAGGGCTCGTCGACGTGCAGGGTGCGTGGCAGTATGCCGTTGCGCAGCGCCAGAACCATCTTGATGAGTCCGGCGGCGCCCGCGGCCGCCTGGGTGTGTCCGATGTTGGACTTCACTGAGCCCAGCAGCAGTGGCCGATCCGGATCCCGGTCCTGGCCGTAGGTGGCCAGCAGGGCCTGCGCCTCGATCGGATCACCCAGTGTCGTACCCGTACCGTGCGCCTCGACCGCGTCCACGTCTCGGGAGGCCAGCCCGGCGTTCGCCAGCGCCTGCCGGATCACCCGCTGCTGCGAGGGACCGTTCGGCGCCGTCAGGCCGTTGGACGCGCCATCCTGGTTGACGGCGGAGCCACGGATCACCGCCAACACCTGGTGGCCGTTCCGCTCGGCGTCGGAGAGCCGTTCCAGGACGAGCACTCCGGCGCCTTCGGCGAACCCGGTGCCATCAGCGGCGGCGGCGAACGACTTGCACCGCCCGTCCGGTGCGAGTCCGCGCTGGCGGGAGAATTCGACCAGCAGGTCCGGTGTCGTCATCACCGCCACGCCGCCCGCCAGCGCCAGCGTGCTCTCGCCCCTGCGCAGGGACTCACACGCCCAGTGCACGCTGACCAGCGAGGACGAGCACGCGGTGTCCACGGTGACGGCGGGGCCTTCGAGGCCGAGGGTGTAGGCCACGCGACCGGAGATCACGGAGGTGGAGTTCCCGGTGAGCAGATACCCCTCGGAGCCGTCCGGAGCGGCGGCCTGGCCCGCGCCGTACGTTGTCGAAGCGGCACCCGCGAACACCCCGGTGCGGGTGCCCTTCAGGGCGAGGGGATCGATACCGGCGCGTTCGAAGGCTTCCCAGCACGCCTCGAGCCACAGCCGTTGCTGGGGATCCGCGGCCAGCGCCTCTCGCGGGGAGATGGTGAAGAATCCCGCGTCGAAGTCCGCCGCGTTCTTCAGGAAGCCACCGGTCTTGGCGTATGTCGTGCCGGGCCGGCTCGGGTCCCGGTCGTAGAGCGCGTCGAGACTCCAGCCGCGGTCGGTGGGCAGCTCCGATATCGCGTCCGTGCCGCTCATCAGCAACGTCCACAGCGCCTCCGGGGAGTCCACCCCGGCGGGGAGCCGGCAGCTCATGCCCACGATGGCGATCCGTTCATCGGCCGGGTGCGCGACCGTCGGTGCCGGTACGGGCGCCGCCACATCGGTGGCGCCGAACAGCTCGGCGTCGAGGTGGCGGGCGAGCGCGGCCGGAGTGGGGTGGTCGAAGATCAGGGTGGCTTCCAGCCGTCGGCCGGTCGCCGTGCGCAGCCGGTTGCGCAGTTCCACTGCGGAGAGCGAGTCGAAGCCGAGTTCCTTGAATGGCCGCCGCGGTGTCACCGATTCCGGACCGCCGTGGCCGAGCACGGCCGCCGCCTCCCGGCGGACCAGGTCGAGCAGGACACCGAGGCGTTCGTCCACCGCCAGCCCGGTGAGGCCCTCGGTCACACCGTTGCCGACACCATCGGCCGGGCCTGGAAGGGCTCGGGCGAGCGGAGCGCGTACGAGGCCACGCAGGAGGGCGGGCACCGGCTCGGGGCCCGGTGCGGACGGTTCGTAACGCATCGGCACCAGCAGGGTGTCGCCGGTCGCGCGGGCGGCGTCGAAGAGGGCCAGCCCCTCGTCGGTGGACAGCGGCAGCACGCCGGACCGGGTGAGCCGGTCGGTGGTCAGATGTTCGGTCAGTCCGCTGCGCTGCTCCCAGAAGCCCCAGGCCAGCGAGGTCGCGGGCAGCCCCTGTGCCCGGCGGCGCGCGGCCAGCGCGTCGAGGAAGGCGTTGGCCGCCGCGTAGTTGCCCTGTCCTGGGCCACCGAGTACTCCGGCCGCCGAGGAGAACAACACGAACTCGGCCAGGTCCCGGTCCCGGGTCAGTTCATGCAGATGCCATGCGGCGTCCGCCTTGGGGCGCAGTACCGTCCGCAGCCGCTCCGGGGTGAGCGACCCGATCACGGCGTCGTCGAGGACACCGGCCGTGTGCACCACGCTGCGCAGATTCGGTAGCGAGGCGACGAGTGCGACGGTCGCCTCCCGGTCCGACACATCGCATGCGACCACGCGCACCCGGGCTCCGGCGGCCTCCAGCTCGGTGAGCAGCTCCGCCGCCCCCGGAGCGGTGTCACCACGGCGGCCGGCCAGCACCAGCTCCGTCACTCCGTGTTCCCGCACCAGATGGCGCGCCACCAGACCGCCCAGTGTCCCGGTGCCCCCGGTGATCAGTGCGGTGCCGCCGGAGAGCGGTCGCGGGATGGTGAGGGCCAGCTTGCCGATGTGGCGCGCCTGGGAGAGGTGGCGGAAGGCATCGCTCGCCTGGCGTACGTCCTGGACGCGCAGTGGCAGCGGGGTGAACACGCCCTGCCGGAACAGGGAGAGCAGTTCGGTGAGCAGTCGGCCGATACGGTCGGGACCGGCGTCGAGCAGTTCGAAGGCCCGGTACGACACACCGTGGCGCGCCATCACCTCCTCGGCGTCCCGGAGGTCGGTCCTGCCCATCTCGATCAGGCGTCCACCGGGACGCAGCAGCCCGAGCGACGCGTTGAGGAGTTCGCCGGTCAGCGAGTTGAGTACGACATCCACGCCGCCCGGTGCGTCCGAGCGGAGGCGGTCCGCGAACTCCGTCGAGCGGGAGGAGGCGATCCGCTGCGGGGCGACCCCGCATGCGCGTACCGCATCCCACTTGGCCGGGCTCGCGGTGGCGAACACCTCGGCGCCCAGCCAGCGCGCCACCTGCACTGCCGCCATCCCGACGCCACCGGCCGCGGCGTGCACCAGCACCGATTCGCCGCTCCGCACATCGGCCAGGTCGATCAAGGCGTACATCGCCGTGAGGAAGGCGATCGGGGTGGCGGCGGCCTGCGGGAAGGACCACCCCGCCGGGATCGGGGCCACCAGTCGGTGATCGGTGATGGCCACCGGCCCGAAGGCGCCGGAGAACAGGCCCATCACCCGGTCTCCCGGTGCCACTCCCGCTACCCCGGAGCCGATCTCCAGAACCGTCCCGGCGGCTTCGCTGCCCAGCAGACCGGCCTTGTCCGGGTACATCCCCAAAGCGAGCAGTACATCACGGAAGTTGACCCCGGCGGCGCGCACGGCCACCCGGATCTCATGCGCGGCAAGTGGCCTGGACGCCTCCGCGTGGGGCGCGAGGACCAGGTTCTCCAGAGTGCCCTGGCCGTCGGCCTCCAGCCGCCAGGTGTCCGTCTCCGCCGGTACCGGCAACGCCGACGAGGCGGCCCGTACCAGCCTGGGCACCAGCGCCTTCCCTGCTCGGATCGCCACCTGCGGCTCATCGGTGGCGAGCACCGCGGGCAAGGCGGACACCACGGATGACGCGGACGACACCGACGACACCGGCGGATCCTCGTCCGCTGTGTCCACGAGCACAAAGCGGCCGGGGTTCTCGGTCTGCGCGGTGCGGATGAGGCCCCAAACCGCGGCTGCGGCAAGGCTCTCCGGGTCTTCAGCGGGCCTGGTCGCGACCGCGCCCCGCGTCACCACGACGAGGCGGGCGTCCCCGAACCGGTCGTCCGCCAGCCACGCCTGCGCGACCTCGAGGACACGGCTGGTGAGCGCGTAGACGTCCTCCGGGTTCTCCTCGGTGGTATCCGCGGCCCCTGTGGCGTCTGTGGCCCCTGCGACGGAAGCCTCTGTGGCAGAAGCCTCTGTGGCGAAAGGCCGGAACACCACGGCCCCGTGTACGGGCTGGGGTGCCCCCGGCCCGGTCAGCTGGGCCAAGGACTCGACGACGGGGAAGGCCACTTCATCCGAGGTGTCCGAGGCGGCCAGGGCGAGCTCGGTCCAGTCCACTCGGAACAGCGAGTCGTTGTGTGCGCCGCCGAGCGCGCCCTCGGACACCGGGCGCAGCGCCAGAGAGTCCGCCGTCAGCACCGGCGCTCCCGTGCCGTCCATCGCCAGGAGCGAGATGGCGTCCGGCCCGGCGGGCGACAAGACGACCCGCAAGGTGGTGGCACCGACGGCGTGCAGGCTGACACCGGTCCAGGCGAACGGAAGGTGCGGTCGGCCCGGTTCGGTCACGAACGTGCCCAGTACGGCGCCGTGCAGTGCGGCGTCGAGCAAGGCGGGGTGGACGGCGCAACGACCCGCGTCGCTCTCGGCCGTCTCGGGCAGGACCACCTCGGCGAACACCTCGTCGCCACGCCGCCATGCGGCGCGCAGCCCCTGGAAGACGGGCCCATACGCGTAACCCCGGGTGTTCATCTCAGCGTAGACACCGGTGAGGTCGACCGGTGTGGCGTCGACCGGGGGCCATACCGTCCGATCCACGGTGGCCGTTTCACCGCCGGGGCTGACGCTGCCGGTGGCGTGCCGTACCCAGGTCCGGTCCTGGCCCGGCCTGGAGTACACCGTGACCGGCCGCCGGCCGCTGTCGTCCGGTCCGCCGACCGCCACCTGGATCTGTACGTCGCCGTGCGCGGGCAGTACGAGTGGCGCTTGCAGGGTCAGCTCATCCAGCGTACGGCAGCCCAGGTGCAGCCCGGCCTGAAGAGCCAGTTCGACGAACCCGGTACCCGGCAGCAACACCTTGTCCAGCACGGCGTGATCGCGCAGCCAAGGATGGGTGGCCGACGAGAGCGAGCCGGTCAGCACACAACCGTCGGATTCGGGCAGGGGCAACACCGCGCTCACCAAGGGGTGAGCGAGACCGGCAAGGCCCGCGCCGCCCACATCGCTCGCGCCGCGCACCGGATCCAGCCAGAACCACTCATGCTGGAACGCATAGGTCGGGAGATCGCCCCTTCGCGCCCCGGCCTCGGCGAACAGCGGCTGCCACTCAACGGGCACACCAGCGGTGAACAGTCGGCCGACGGTGCTGAGGAAGCGGACCAGGCCGCCATCGTCGCGGCGTAGCGATCCGGTGACGAGGATGTCGGTGTGGGTGGTGTCGGTGGCGTCGGCCGTGTCCTGGATGCCGATGGTCAGCACCGGATGTGGACTGGCCTCGACAAACACCGTATGGCCAAGCTCCAACAGCCCTTCGACCGCGGACCGGAACTCCACCGTCTCACGCAGATTCCGGTACCAGTACCCCGCATCCAACTCGACGGTGTCCATCAGCCGACCGGTCACCGTCGAATAGAACGGCACCTCACCCGTACGCGGCCGGACCGACGCCAACGCCTCAGCCAGCCCCTCCCGGATCTCCTCCACCTGCACCGAATGCGAGGCATAGTCCACAGGGATCCGCTTGGCCTCCGGGAACTCCTCCAACACCGCATCCAGCACCTCAACCGGCCCCGACACCACCGTCGACACCGGACCATTCACCGCCGCCACCGACAACCCCGGACGGCCACGAAGCCGATCGGCAGACACCGGAACCGACACCATCCCACCCCGGCCCGACAGAGCCAGCAACGCCTTGCTCCGCAACGCCACCACCCGCGCCCCATCCTCCAGAGAAAGACCACCCGCCACACACGCCGCCGCAATCTCACCCTGCGAATGCCCCACCACCACCGACGGCACCACACCAAACGAACGCCACAACTCCGCCAACGACACCATCACCGCCCACAACACCGGCTGCACCACATCAACCCGACTGAGCGCCACCTCATCACCCAACACATCCCACAACGACCACTCCACCAACGGCCCTAGCGCCGCCGCACACTCACCCAACCGCCCCGCAAACACCGAAGACGACTCCACCAACTCCAACGCCATCCCCACCCACTGCGACCCCTGACCAGGGAAGACAAACACCACCCCGGAATGCGTGCGGGCCTCGCCGATCGCGGCGCTGCCACCGGCCACGGCCTCCAGCTCACGGACGAGTTCATCGCGGTCCCCGCCGACCACCACCGCGCGGTGGGGCAGAGCCGCGCGGGTCGAGACCAGCGACCAACCGATATCCATCGGGCGGAGTTCCGGCCGATCGTCGACAAAGGCCATGAGGCGTGCGGCTTGTGCGCGGACACCGGCTTCGCTCGCACCCGTGACCACCCACGGCACGGCCCTCGTTTCATCGCGTTCCAGCGAGAGCTCGGGCTCGGCGGTCGGCGCGGGGGCCTGCTCCAGAATCACATGGGCGTTGGTGCCGCTCACCCCGAAGGCGGACACTCCGGCGCGGCGGGGCCGTGCGGTCTCCGGCCAATCGGTCTGCTCATCCAGGAGTCGCACCGCTCCGGCGGACCAGTCCACGTGTGGAGTGGGCTCATCGATGTGCAGAGTCTGCGGCAGCACACCATGGCCCATGGCCATGACCATCTTGATCACACCGGCGACACCGGCAGCGGCCTGAGTGTGACCGATATTCGACTTGATCGACCCCAGCAACAACGGCCGGTCCGCATCCCGACCCTGACCATACGTGGCCAACAACGCCTGCGCCTCAATCGGATCACCCAGCGTCGTACCCGTACCATGCGCCTCCACCGCATCCACATCCACCGCCGACAACCCCGCGCTCGCCAACGCCTGACGAATCACCCGCTGCTGCGACGGACCATTCGGCGCCGTCAAACCATTCGACGCACCATCCTGATTCACCGCACTACCCCGCACCACCGCCAACACCCGGTGGCCGTTCCGCTCAGCATCGGACAACCGCTCCACCACCAGCATTCCGGCGCCCTCGCCCCAGCCGGTGCCGTCCGCGCCCGCCGCGAACGCCTTGCACCGGCCATCGGCCGCCAACGCCCGCTGACGGGAGAACTCCACGAAGATGCCGGTGGTCGTCATGACGCTCGCGCCGCCCGCCAGGGCCAGTGAGCACTCGCCCGACCGCAGGGCCCGCACCGCCAGGTGTAATGCCACCAGTGACGACGAGCACGCCGTATCCACGGTCAGCGCGGGGCCTTCGAGACCGAGGACGTAGGAGATCCGGCCGGACATGACCGATGCCGAGTTGCCGGTGCCCACGCGGCCCTCGAAGTCACCCGTCTCGTCCGCCTTCAGCAACGACGCGTAGTCCTGGCCGTTCGTCCCCGTGAACACGCCGGTCTCGCTGCCCCGCAGGGTCGAGGGGTCGATCCCGGCCCGCTCCAGCGCCTCCCATGACACTTCGAGCAGCAGCCGCTGTTGCGGGTCCATCGCCACCGCTTCGCGCGGGGAGATTCCGAAGAATCCGGCGTCGAACTCACCTGCCCCGGAGACGAACGCGGCCGCTCGGGTGGAGGAGGTGCCCCGGTGGTCGGGGTCCGGGTGGAAGAGGTGCGCGGTGTCCCAGCCCCGGTTCTCGGGGAACTCGCCAATGGCGTCGGAACCGTCGGCGAGCAGGCGCCACAGGTCCTCGGGGGATGCGACGTCCCCGGGGAAGCGGCAGCTCATCCCCACGATCGCGATGGGCTCGTCGTCCACCGCGCCGGTCGCGCGGACCGGGCGGGCCGGGGCCGATCGGTCCTGGCCATCGTGCAGCAGTTCGCCACGGAGGTACCGCGCCATCGCCAGCGGGGTGGGTTGGTCGAACGTCACGGTGGCCGGCAGCCGTAGGCCGGTGGCCCGGTTGAGCCGGTTGCGCAGTTCGACCGCGGTGACCGAGTCGAAGCCGATCTCGTGGAAGGCGCGACCGGGGTCGATCGCGTCCGGGCCGGTGTGTCCGAGTACGACCGCGACATGGCGCCGTACCAGATCCAGCAACGCGCGGTTCCGGTCGGCGTCGGCCATCCCGGCGAGTCGTTCCGCGAACTCCGAGCGCTCGTGGCCCGGTTCGGCGCCCTCCTGGCCGACTCCGGCGTCGATCAGCGCACGTACCTCGGGGAGGTCGGACAGCAGCGGGCTGGGGCGGGTCGCGGTGAACGCGACATAGTGCCGGTCCCAGTCGATCTCGGCGACCGTGACGACGGTGTCATCCTGCTCGACGGCACGAGCCATGGCGGCGACCGCCATCTCCGGTGCCATCTCCGGTACGCCATGGCGGCGGGCCACTTCGCCCACACCGCCCTCGCCCATGCCGTCACCGGCCCACAGCCCCCAGGCGATGGAGGTGGCCACCAGGCCCTCGGCCCGCCGTTGCTCGGCCAACGTGTCCACGAAGACGTGGCCGGGTGCGTAGTTGCCCTGACCGGGTGCGCCGAGAGTGCCGGAAAGCGAGGAGAAGAGCACGAACGCGGACAGCTCCATGTCGCGTGTCAGTTCGTGCAGATGCACCGCGCCGTCGGTCTTCACGCGCAGCACTCGTTGCAGCTGCTCGGTGGTGAGCGAGTTCAGGGTGGCGTCGTCGAGCACCGCCGCGGTGTGCACCACGGCGGTCAGCGGGCCGACCTCGGTCAGCAATGCGGCCAGGGCGTCGCGGTCACCGACGTCGCACGCCGCCACCGTCACCCGGGCGCCGAGCGCCTCCAGCTCCCCGGCCAGCCGTTCGGCGCCGGGCGCGGCCATGCCCCGGCGGCTGGTCAGTACCACGTGTTCAGCGCCCTGGGCGGCCAGCCACCGGGCGACATGGCCGCCCAGCGCTCCGGTGCCACCGGTGACCAGTACGGTGCCACGGGGTTGCCAGGCCCCGCCGCGCTCGGGGGCCGGTGCGTGGGCCAGCCTCCGGCCGAAGAGCCCCGTCGGGCGGATCGCCACCTGATCCTCGTCCGAGGTGCCGGCCAGCACACCGACCAGGTAGTCCTGGGCATACGGGGCCACGCCCTCCGGCAGGTCGATCAAACCGCCCCAGCGCAGCGGCTGTTCCAGGGCGATCACCTTGCCGAGACCCCAGGTCAGGGCCTGCTTCCGACTGACGGCAACATCACGGTCACCATCGCCCTCGCCGTGACCATTGCCGCTGCCACTACCAGTGCCGTTCCCATTGCCGCTGCCGTTGCCTTCGTCACCGCGTCCGCCAGCGCCTCCCCCGTTGCCTCCGCCATCGCCGAGCGAGACGCCACGCTGGGTGAGGCACCACAGCGGCGCTTCCACCCCGGCGTCCCCGAGCGCCTGCGAGAGCAACAACGTCATCGCGTATCCCTGGGGGACCGAGGGATACGCGGGGTGCGGGCTTTCGTCCAACGCGGTCAGCGACACCACACCGCTGACCCTGGGGGTGTCGGCCAGCGCCGCGCCCAGCCGGGCGGCCAGCGCGGCACGGTCCAGTTCGGGCTCGCCGAGAACGACCACGAGCGGCTCGGCACCGTGACGGGTCAGCGCACCGGTCACGCCCGCGACCCACTCGTGCTCGGCCTCGGCGTGGGAGACCACGACCAGCCATGTGCCGGTCGGCGAAGTGGCGGGCGGGGTGAGCGGCTTCCACTGGATCTTGTATCGCCATGAGTCGATGGTGGAGACATCACGGCGTTCGCGCCGCCACTGGGACAGGGCGGGCAGCACTTCGCGCAGCGGCTGCCCGTCGACGCGCAGTGTCGCGGCGAGCGACTCGAGGTCCTCGCGCTCGACGGCGGCCCAGAATTCCGCGTCGATCGCGCTGGTGGGGGCCTCGGCGGTGGGGGCGTCCAGCCAGTAGCGTTCGCGCTGGAAGGCGTACGTCGGCAGCTCCACCCGGCGGGCGCCTGGGAACGCCGACAGCCAGTCGACCTCGACACCGTGTGCGTACGCCTCGGCCAAGGCGGTGCGGAAGCGCGTGAGGCCACCGTCGTCCCGGCGCAGTGAGGCCAGTACGAGGCCGCCGTGCGCGTCCGCGTCATCGAGCGTTTCGCGCAGGCCCGTGGTCAGCACCGGATGGGGGCTAATCTCGATGAAGGTGTGATGGCCGTCCTCGACCGCCGCACGGGTGACCCGCTCGAGCTCAACGGTCTCGCGCAGATTGCGATACCAGTAGTCCGCGTCCAGCTCGGCGGTGTCGATGGGCCGTCCGGTCACCGTGGAGTGGAAGGGGATCGCCGCGGTGCGCGGCTCGATCGGCGCCAGGGCCTTCAGCAGTTCGTCCCGGATGCCGTCGATCTGGGGCGAGTGGGAGGCGTAGTCCACCGGGATGCGCTTGGCCGCCGGGAACTCCGCCAGCACCGCGTCCAGCGCCTCGTCGCCGCCGGACACCACCGTCGAGGACGGGCCGTTCACCGCCGCGATGGAGACCCCGGGCCGGTCCCGCAGCCGGTCGGCAGGCACCGGAACGGACACCATTCCGCCCCGGCCCGACAAGGCGAGCAGCGCCTTGCCGCGCAGTACGACCACCCGTGCCCCGTCCGCCAGGGACAGGCCGCCCGCGACACACGCCGCCGCGATCTCACCCTGCGAGTGGCCCACCACCGCCGATGGCGCCACACCGTACGAACGCCACAGCTCGGCCAGTGACACCATCACCGCCCACAGCACCGGCTGCACCACATCGACACGGGCCAGCGCTCGCTCATCCGCCAACACGTCCGGCAGCGACCACTCCACCAGCGGAGCCAGCGCTTCGGCGCACTCGCCCATCCGCCGCGCGAACACGGGCGCGGACTCCAGCAGTTCCAGCGCCATCCCGGCCCACTGCGACCCCTGACCGGGGAAGACGAACACCACCTTGCGTCCCGGTTCGGCCGCGTCCAGGGCCTCCACCACGCCCGGTGCGGATTCGTCCTGTGCCAGGGCCGTCAGCCCGGCCAAAAGTTCGGCGTGGTCGCCGCCGAGCACCACCGCACGGTGTTCCAGCACCGCGCGGCTGGTCAGCAGCGAGAAACCGATGTCCGCCACACTCCGGTCCGGGTGGCTCGCCACGTATGCGCGCAGTCGTTCCGCCTGTGCGCACAGGGCGCGCCGGTCGCGACCCGAGAGGATCCAGGGCACCACGGCACCGGGCCCGGCCGCTCGGGGCCGCACGCCATCGGACTGCGCGTCATCGGACTTCGCATCGCCGGGCTCGGCGTCGTCGGGTCGCTCCGCTGTCGTCGGCAGCGGGGCCTGCTCAAGGATCAGGTGCGCGTTCGTTCCGCTGATGCCGAACGACGACACACCGGCCCGGCGGGGCCGCCCGGCCTCCGGCCACTCCGTGTGCTCACCCAGGAGTCGCACCGCGCCGGTGGACCAGTCCACGTGTGGAGTGGGCTCATCGATATGCAGACTCTGCGGCAGCACGCCATGGCCCATGGCCATGACCATCTTGATCACACCGGCGACACCGGCGGCAGCCTGAGTGTGACCGATATTCGACTTGATCGACCCCAGCAACAACGGCCGGTCCGCATCCCGACCCTGACCATACGTGGCCAACAACGCCTGCGCCTCGATCGGATCACCCAGTGTCGTACCCGTACCATGCGCCTCCACCGCATCCACATCCACCGCCGACAACCCCGCACTCGCCAGCGCCTGACGAATCACCCGCTGCTGCGACGGACCATTCGGCGCCGTCAAACCATTCGACGCACCATCCTGATTCACCGCACTGCCTCGCACCACCGCCAGGACGGGGTGTCCATTGCGCCGTGCGTCCGAGAGCCGTTCGACCAGCAGCATGCCGATGCCTTCGGCGAAGCCGGTGCCGTCCGCCGCTCCCGCGAACGCCTTGCACTTGCCGTCCGACGCGAGCCCACGCTGACGGGAGAACTCCACGAAGACGGTGGGGGTGGACATCACCGTCACGCCACCGGCCAGCGCGAGCGAGCACTCGCCAAGGCGCAGCGCCTGTATGGCGAGGTGCAGGGCCACCAGCGACGACGAGCAGGCCGTGTCCACGGTGACCGCCGGGCCCTCGAGCCCGAAGGTGTACGCCACGCGGCCCGAGGCGACGCCGGCCGCCGCGCCCGTGCCCAGATAGCCCTCGACACCGTCCGGTGTGGTCGTCAGGCGGGTGAGGTAGTCGTGGTGCATCACCCCGGTGAACACGCCGATCCGCTCGCCCTTGACGGAGGTGGCGGGGATGCCCGCACGCTCGAACGCCTCCCATGAGGTTTCCAGCAGCAGCCGCTGCTGCGGGTCCATGGCGGCGGCCTCGCGCGGCGAGATCCCGAAGAAGGCGGCGTCGAACTCGGTCGCGTCGTAGACGAATCCACCGCTGCGGGCGTACGACCTACCGGGGCGGTCCGGATCCGGGTCGTAGAGACCGTCCAGGTCCCATCCTCGGTCGGTGGGCAAGGGGGATATCGCGTCGCCGCCCGAGCGCACCAGGTCCCACAGCGCTTCCGGTGAGGTGATCCCGCCGGGGTAGCGGCAGCTCATCCCGACGATGACGATGGGATCGTCGGCGACGAGGGCGGCTCCGGCAGGTGTCGCGGCGGCGGCGCCGATGTCCTTCCCGAGGACTTCGGCGAGCAGGTGATCGGCGAGCGCTCGCGGTGTCGGATAGTCGAACACGGCGGTGGCTGGCAGCCGTACGCCGGTTGCCGCGCTGATCCGGTTGCGCAGTTCCACCGCGGTCAGCGAGTCGAAGCCGATCTCCTGGAAGGTCCGCGAGGTGTCTACCGACTCCGCGGAGGCATGGCGCAGCACCGCCGCGATGTGATTGCGCACGAGTTCGCGTACGACCTGGTCCCACTCGGAACGGTCCACGGCGGTCAGCCGGTGTTCGAGCGCGGAGGCCGATCCGGAGGCGTCGGCGGCCTCGGCCGCACGCCGGATCCGCGGCCGGACCAGGTCGCGCAGGACGGCGGGCGGGTTGTCCGCGTCCGACCATGCCCGGTGGTGCAGCGGTGCGGCCAGGACCATGGCCTCGTCTGCGGCGAGTGCCGCGTCGAACAGATCCAGTGCCTGGGAGGTGGGCATCGGCACCGCGTGGGCACGCGCCAGATCGTCGGCCGACAGGTGCTTGGTCAGTTCGCTGCGTTCTTCCCAGAAGCCCCACGCGATCGACACCGCGGGCAGCCCCCGCGCCCGCCGATGAGCCGCCAGCGCGTCCAGGAAGCCGTTCGCCGCCGCATAACTGCTCTGGCCCGCGTTGCCCAAAACACCCGCGGCCGACGAGAAGAACACCAGCGCCGACAGGTCCATCCCGGCCGTCAGCTCATGCAGATTCCACGCAGCGTCCACCTTCGCCCGCAACACCGGCTCAACCCGCTCACGCGTCAACGACGTCAGCAACCCGTCATCCAGCACACCCGCCGCATGCACCACACCACTCAGCGCAAAACCCTCCGGCAACCCCGACAACACCCCGGCCAGAGCCTCACGATCCGCGGCATCACACGCCGCGATCACCACCTCAGCACCCGCCCCCTCCAACTCCGCCCGCAACTCCGCCGCACCCTCAGTCTCCCCCGCACGACGCGACAACAACACCAGCCTGCTCACCCCATGCCGCACCACCAGATGCCGCGACACCACACCACCCAACACACCCGTACCACCCGTCACCAACACCGCACCCGAACCAAACCCACCCGACACCTCACCCGACACCCGCACCCGACCCAGACGCGGCACCCGCACCACACCCGAACGCACCACCACCTGCTCCTCACCCAGAGCCAGCACCCCGGGCAGAACACCACCGACACCCTCCACATCATCGGTATCCACCAGCACCAGACGCCCCGGATTCTCCGACTGCGCGGACCGCACCAAACCCCACACCGCCGCCCCGGCCACATCCTCCACACCACCACCCGCATCAACAGCACCCCGCGTCACCACCACCAACCGCTCACCCGCCAGATCCTCATCCGCCACCCACGCCCGCACCCGCTCCAACACCCCAAGCACATGCCCATACGCCTCACCCACCACATCCGCACCCTCGGAGACCACTCGCACCACCTCAGTCCGCGACGCCACCTCACCCCCGGCCGCCACAGCCCCAGACGCGTCCACCCACTCCACTCGATGGAGGGCATCAGTCCTGCTCCCCCGCGTGTCGTTCAGCTGTTGGGCGGAGACCGGGCGCAGGGCCAGTGAGCGCGCCGACAGGACCGGCGCGCCGGTGGTGTCGGTGGCCCGGAGGGCGATCGCGTCGCGGCCGGCCGGGGACAGCGTGACGCGCAGGACCGTCGCACCGACCGCGTTCAGCGTGACGCCAGTCCAGGAGAACGGCACATAAGCCTGGTCGTCGTCGGTTACGAAGTCGCCGAATCGCACCCCGTGCAGCGCGGCGTCGAGGAGAGCGGGATGGATCGCACAACGCGCCGCATCGCCCCCCGCCTCCGCCGGTACCGCCACCTCGACGAAGACCTCGTCCCCCCGACGCCACGCATCCCGCAGCCCCTGGAACACCGGCCCATACGCATACCCCCGCTCCGCCAACCCCTCATAAACCCCCTCCACCCCAACCCGCACCGCACCCACCGGCGGCCACACCTCCAC
>NZ_JBEZNG010000035.1:0-85447 GCF_040653035.1 Streptomyces malaysiensis subsp. malaysiensis | reverse complement strand
ACCACACCCCGCACATCCACCACCACCACCGACCGAAACCCATCCCCCCACACACCCATCACACGATCACCAACACACACCTCAGTCACACCAGACCCCACCTCCACCACAACCCCGGCCCCCTCACTCCCCAACACCGCGCTCTCCGCATCCGGATACATACCGAGCAAAACCAGAACGTCACGGAAGTTCAACCCCACCGCACGCACCTCGATACGCACCTCCTGCGCACCCAGCAAACGGGGCACCGCATCCGAGACTGGGTCCGAGGGAACGGGGGTCCAAGCCAGGTCCTCGAGCGTTCCGTTCCGGGCGGAGGTGAGGTGCCAGGGGCCGGTGTGCCGCGCGTCGGTCGACTCGTCGGGCGCATCGGTCTCGTCGGGCTCGTCGGGCTCGTCCCGGACGAGCTGCGGCGCGAGGATCTCCTCGCCCCGGATGGCGAGTTGGGGTTCCCCGGAGGCCAGAGCCCGCCGTACCACATCGGGCGTCGTGCCCCGCGGGTCCAGGTCAAGCAGCGCGAGACGGCCGGGGTGTTCGGTCTGCGCTGACCGCACCAGCCCCCAGACCGGAGAGGCGGTCAGGCCCGCCATGGGCTCGTCACCTTCGGCGGCGGCGACCGCGCCCTGGGTCACGAGGACCAGCCGGGACGCGCTGAAGTGGGCCGAGGCGAGCCAGCGCTGGACAAGCTCCAGGGCGTGCCGGGCGGTGTGTTCGGCGACCGCCGGGAGCCAGTCGCCACCTGGCGCGGACACCTCGGCCAGGACCTGGTCGGGTACCGGCTGTTCACCGGCGGCCAGGCGGCTCTCCAGCGCCGCGAGGTCGCGGCAGTCGGCCAGTGCCGGGTCGGGCTCGGGCAGGCTTTCGGTGGCCTCGCCGAGCACCGCGACGCGGGGCGCTGCCCCGGCCTCCGGCCCAGCCTCCGGTCCGGAGCCGGTCACCGGGCTCCAGGCCACCCGGTACAGGGAGCCACCTGTCCCCGAGGGCGCGGGGAAGGTCGTCTCGGTGACCGGGCGGGTCACCAGCGACCGGGCGGAGAGAACCGGCAGACCGGCGGCGTCCGTGACCAGCACCGACAGCGCACCCTCGGCCGATGCCACCGGTGTGAGGCGTACCCGCAGCTTCGTCGCACCGGTGGCGTGCAAAGTGACACCACTCCACAGGAACGGCAACCGCACGGCACCCGGACCAGCGTCGTCCGCACCCGCGTCGTCCGAACCCGCCGCCCACGCGTGCAACGCCGCGTCCAGCAACGCCGGATGCACGCCGAACCCCGCGGTGTCCGAGTCCGCCACGTCCGGCAGCGTCACCTCGGCGAACAAGGCGCCGTCACCGTCCCGCCATACGGTCTCCAGGCCGCGGAAGACCGGCCCGTAAGCCAGACCCTGATCGCCCAGCCGCTCGTACAGCCCTGCCGTCTCCACCGGCCGCGCCCCCGCCGGTGGCCAACTGCCGAGGCCCGCCGGCTCACCGGACACACCGGCGGTCAGGGTCGCTCGGGCATGCCGCGTCCAGGCGTGGGGCGGCGCGTCCTGGGCGCGGGCGTGGACGCTGATCTCGCGGTTGCCTTCATGATCGGGCGCGGCCACCAGGACCTGCATATGGGTCGTCCCGGTCGTGGTCAGGACCAGCGGGGTTTCGAGGGTCAGCTCGGTCACATGGTCGCAGCCGACCGTGTCGGCGGCGTGCAGCGCCATGTCCAGGAACGCCGTGCCGGGTACGACGACGCGGCCGAGTACGGAGTGGTCGGCCAGCCAGGGCTGGTCGCGGAGCGACAGCCGTCCGGTGAACAGGAATCCGTCCGAGCCGGGCAGCGGTACGCCGCTACCGAGCAGGGCGTGCCCGGTGGCCGCCATGCCGTGCGCGGTGGTGGCGCTTCCGGCGCCGCCGTGTTGCCGGATCCAGAAGCGCTCTCGTTGGAAGGGGTATGTCGGGAGGTCGACCCGGCGTGCACCGGTATCAGCGTAAACCCGCGCCCACTCCACCGGCGCACCCGCCACATACGCCTCGGCAAGAGACCTCAACACACGCCCCCGACCACCCTCATCACGCCGCAACGTCCCCACCACAGACACCTCAACACCATGATCCTCAGCCGTCTGCTCAACACCCAACGTCAACACAGGATGCGCACTCACCTCAACAAACTGCCGAAACCCCGCATCCAAAAGCACCCGCACCGTCTCCTCAAACCGCACCGGAAAACGCAAATTCCGATACCAATACCCCGCATCCAACCCCGCCATATCCAAAACCCCACCCGTCACCGTCGAATAAAACGGCACCACACCAACACCCGACACCACACCAGAAACCGCCTCCTCCACCTCACCCCGAACCTCCTCCACCTGCACACCATGCGACGCATAATCCACCGGAATACGCCGAGCCCGAACCCCAACACCCTCACACTCAGCCAAAAACCCCTCAAGCACACCAACATCACCCGAAACAACAACCGCCGAAGGACCATTCACCGCCGCCACACACAGACCACCCCCAAACGACTCCACCAACCCCCGCACCACACCCACCCCAGCACCAACCGAAACCATCCCACCCCGACCCGACAACCCCACCAACACCCGACTCCGCAACACCACCAACCGCGCCCCATCCTCCAACGACAACCCACCCGCCACCACCGCCGCAGCAATCTCCCCCTGCGAATGACCCACCACGGCCGACGGCACCACACCAAACGAACACCACACCTCAGCCAACGACACCATCACCGCCCACAACACCGGCTGCACCACATCAACCCGACTGAGCGCCACCTCATCCGACAACACATCCCACAACGACCACTCCACCAACGGCCCCAACACATCCGCACACTCACCCATCCGCCGCGCGAACACCGGCGAGGACTCCAACAACCCCAACGCCATCCCCACCCACTGCGACCCCTGCCCCGGAAACACAAAGGCAACGCGGTCGTCGGAGGTGACGGTGGTGCCGCGGACGACGGCGGGCGTGTCCTTGCCGGTGGCCAGGCTGTCGAGCGCGTCGCGCCGTTCGGCGGTGCTCGCGCCGAGGACGACGGCCCGGTGGTCGAAGCGGGCGCGGGTGGTCGCCAGCGCGTGGCCGATGTCGGTGGTGGACATGTCTCCGGCGAGCAGCGGCAGCAGCCTGCGGGCCTGCTCCCGCAGCGCGGCCTCGGACTTGGCCGACAGTGTCCAGGGCACGACCGTGCCCTCGGGGACGGCTCGGCTCTCCGGGGTCGCGCGGGGGTCCGGGCCCTGCTCGAGGATGACGTGGGCGTTCGTACCGCTGACGCCGAACGAGGAGATCCCCGCGCGCCGCGGACGCCCGGTGTCCGGCCAGTCGCGCGGCTCCACCAGGAGTCGTATGGCGCCGGAGGACCAGTCGACGTGTGGCGAGGGTTGATCGGCGTGCAGGGTACGGGGAAGCTGTGCGTGGTGCAGGGCCAGCACGGTCTTGATGACACCGGCCACTCCGGCGGCGGCCTGGGTGTGCCCGATGTTGGACTTCACCGACCCCAGCCACAGCGGCCGCCGAGGGTCCCGCCCCTGGCCGTATGTGGCGAGCAGCGCCCGTGCCTCGATCGGGTCGCCGAGCTTGGTCCCCGTCCCATGCGCCTCCACCACGTCCACATCGCCCGCGGACAGCCCCGCGTCCGCCAACGCCGCCCGCACCACCCGCTGTTGCGCCACGCCGTTGGGTGCGGTCAGACCGTTCGATGCCCCGTCCTGGTTGACGGCGCTTCCCCGTACGACCGCCCACACCCGGTGCCCGTTCCGCCGGGCGTCCGAGAGCCGCTCGACGACCAGCACGCCCACCCCCTCGGCGAAGCCCGCCCCGTCCGCGTTCGCGGCGAACGCCTTGCTGCGGCCGTCGGCTGCCAGCCCGCCCTGGCTGGTGAACTCGGTGAAGATGCCCGGTGTGGACATGACGGTGACACCGCCGGTGAGCGCGAGGTCGCACTCGCCCTGCTGGAGCGACCGGGCGGCGAGATGCAGGGCTACGAGGGAGGAGGAGCAGGCGGTGTCGACGGTGACGGCCGGTCCCTCGATGCCGAGCGCGTAGGAGACCCGGCCGGACAGCACGCTGCCGATGTTGCCCGTGGCAGCGTATCCGACGGCCTCCTCGGGAACGTCATGGCCCATGGCGAGGTAATCGCCGCCGTTGGTGCCGGTGAAGACGGCCGCGCGGGTGCCGCGCAGCGCCGTCGGGTCGATGCCCGCGCCCTCCAGCGCCTCCCAGGAGGTCTCCAGCAGCAACCGCTGCTGCGGATCCATCGCCATCGCCTCCCGCGGGGAGATACCGAAGAAACCGGCGTCGAAGTCGGCGGCGTCCGACAGGAAGCCGCCTTCGCGGGTGTACGAGGTGCCGGTCCGGTCGGAGCCGGGGGCGTGGAGGGCGTCCAGGTCCCAGCCGCGGTCCTCGGGGAACGGGGTGATGGCGTCGCCGCCCGACTTGAGCAGCTGCCACAGGTCCCCGGGCGAGCGGACGTCGCCGGGGAACCGGCAGCTCATACCGACGATGACAATGGGATCCTCCGCCTCCTCGGCGGCCGTGGTGGGCGCGGCCGGGGGCGTGGGCAGGGTGTCCGGGGCCGGGGCGCCGCCGAGGATCTCGCTGTGCAGATGCGCGGCCAGGGCGCGGGCGTTGGGGTGGTCGAAGACGATGGTGGGCGGCAGTCGCAGGCCGGTGACGCTGTTGAGCCGGTTGCGCAGTTCGACGGCGGTGACGGAGTCGAAGCCCAGATCCCGGTAGGCCGTGCCGGGGTCGACCGCGTCGGGGCCCGTATGACCGAGCACCACGGCGACCTGCTCGCGGACGGCGGTCAGGAGCACGGCCTGCTGTTCGGCGTGGCCGCCCAGCGCGGTGAGCCGGGCGACGAGGTCCCCGGACCCGGTGGCGGCGCGTGGCGCCGACTCGTCCGCCGGTGTGACCGTGGTGAGCCGTCGTACCTCGGGCAGGTCCGCGAGGAAGGGACTGGGCCGGGTGGCGGTGTAGGCCACGTGGAACCTGTCCCACTCCACGTCCGCGACCATGACGGTCGGCTCGGGCTCACCGGCCACCACGGTCAGGGCGGTGGCCGCGAGATCGGGTGCCATGACGAGCAGGCCATGGCGGCGGGCCAGCGTCCCGATGCCGTCCTCGGTGGCCATGCCCCGCTCGTCCCAGATGCTCCAGGCGACCGAGGTGGCGGGCAGTCCGAGGGCGTGCCGCTGTTCGGCGAGGGCGTCCAGGTAGGCGTTGCCGGGGGCGTAATTGCCCTGCCCGGAGGCGCCGAGGGTGCCGGCCACGGAGGAGAACAGCACGAACGCGTCCAGGTCGCTGTCCCGGGTCAGCTCGTGCAGATGCCAGGCCCCGTCGGCCTTGGCGCGCAGGACCCGGTCGATCTGGCCGGGGGTCAGGCGCTCGACAACGGCGTCGTCGAGTACGGCGGCGGTGTGCACCACGGCCGTCAGCGGGCAGTCGCCGGGAACAGCATCGAGCAGCCGGGCGAGGTCCGCGCGGTCACCGACGTCGCAGGCGGCCAGGGTGACCCGTACGCCGGCGGCCTCCAGTTCGGCGCTCAGCTCGGCTGCGCCGGGCGCGTCGGGGCCGCTGCGGCTGGCCAGTACGAGGTGTTCGGCGCCGGACCCGGCCAGGTGGCGGGCCACCCGGGCGCCGAGTCCTCCGGTGCCGCCGGTGACCAGGACGGTGCCGCGCGGGCGCCATGCGGGGTGCGAGCCGGTGGCTGCCGCGCGGGCCAGGCGACGGACGAGGGCGCCGGACGGGCGGAGGGCGACCTGATCCTCGCCCGTGGTGCCGGAGAGGAGCGCCGCGAGGAGGCGGCCGGTTCGGGCGTCGGGCCGGGCCGGGAGATCGACGAGGCCACCGAACCTCTCGGGGTGCTCCAAGGCGACGATCCTGCCCAGGCCCCACACCATGTGCTGCGCCGCCGCACTGTCGCGGTGCGTCCGTAGGTCCTGGTCGGTGGCGGTGACCGCGTCGTGGGTCAGGCACCACAGGGGCGCACCGGTCCCCGCGTCGCCGAGGGCCTGGAAAAGGGCGACGGTGGCCGTGAGCCCGGTCCGCGGGATGCCGTCGGCGGTGGCGGGGCCGTCGGCGGCGGACAGCAGGGACAGCACGCCCGCGTACGTTTTCCCGGGCAGCCGGCGGGCGATGTCCTCCCGGGTGGCGGTGGCCGGCAGTTCGAGCGTGGTGACCTCACCGCCGTGGTCGCGTACGGCCGCGGCGACCTCGGCCGCGCGGTCGGCCGCGACGGCGGAGCCGGCGGGTACGGCCAGCAGCCAGGTGCCGGTCAGGGCAGGGGTGTCCGGCAGCGACGCGGGGACCCAGCGGGTGTGGTACCGCCAGGAGGCGACGGCGGCCGCCGCCGAACGGTGCCGGTGCCAGTTGCGCAGGGCGGGCAGGACCGGGGCGAGGGACGCGCCGTCGATGTCGAGGGTGCCCGCCAGGGTCTCGGTGTCGCCGCTTTCCACGGCCCCCCAGAAGCCGGTGTCGTCGGCGGGGCCGGCGGTGTCCCGTGGGATGGCGGGCTTGCGCAGGGCAGCGGGGTCCCACCAGTAGCGTTCATGTTGGAAGGCGTAGGTGGGCAGGTCGACGTGGCGGGCCCCGGAGCCGGCGAACACCTGGGACCAGTCCACCGGGACTCCATGTACGAAGACCTCGCCGAACGAGGTGAACAGGCGCCGGGCCCCACCGTCGTCACGGCGCAACGTCCCGGCCACCACCGCCTCATGACCGGCCGCGTCCAGCGTCTCCTGAACCGCGGCGGTCAGCACCGGGTGGGGGCTGCACTCGACGAACGCGCCGAAGCCTTCGGCAGCCAGCGCACGAACGGCCTCCTCGAAACGGACCGGACGGCGGAGGTTGTGCACCCAGTAGGAGGCGTCCGGCACCCCCTCCCCCAACCAGGCGCCGATGACCGTGGAGAAGAACGGAACCTCCGCACGACGCGCCCGGATCGGGGCCAGATCCGCGAGAATCCGGTCCTGAAGCGCATCCACCTGAGCGGAGTGCGAGGCGTAGTCCACCGCCACCCGCCGGAACCGCACCCCCTCCCGCCCACACCGGGCCTCGAGCGCCTCCAGCCCCTCCGGCGTACCCGAAACCACCGTGGTCGCGGGCCCATTGACCGCCGCAACCGACACCACGTCCTCGATGTCCTCCACGAGGCGGCGCACCTCGTCCTCGGACGTGGCCACGGCCGCCATACCCCCCTGCCCGGCCAGTTCCGCGGCCACGGCCCGGCTGCGCAGGGCCACCACCCGCGCCCCGTCCTCCAACGACAGAGCACCCGCGACAACAGCGGCGGCGATCTCACCCTGCGAATGACCCACCACAGCCGACGGCACCACACCATACGAACGCCACACCTCGGCCAAGGACACCATCACCGCCCACAGCGCGGGCTGCACCACATCCACCCGCTCCAACGCCACCGCATCACCCAGGACCTCAAGAAGCGGCAGGTCGAGATGAGGCTTCAACGCCGCCGCACACTCCCGCATCCGCGCGGCGAACACCGGCGAATCCGCCAGCAACTCCGCCGCCATGCCCACCCACTGCGCCCCCTGCCCGGGGAAGACGAACACCGCCCGTGGCTCGGCGTCGTCGCCGCGTACCTCACCGCCAACACCAGTGCCGCGGGCCAGCGCCCGTACCGCGTCGAGGAGTTCATTTCGACCCGTACCCGCGACCACCGCCCGATGCTCATGCACCGCACGGCCGTTCACCAAGGAGGCCCCGACATCGGCGAGAGACACCTCCGGCCGCGACTCGACGAACGCCGCCAGCCGCTCCGCCTGCCCCCGCAACGCCGCACCACTACGCCCCGACAACACCCACGGCACCACCGGAAGCTCACCACGCTCGCTCCCCGATTCGGCCACAGCCGGAGCTTCCTCCACGATCACATGCGCGTTCGTGCCACTGATCCCGAACGACGACACACCCGCACGCCGCAGACGACCGGTGTCCGGCCAGTCGAGTGGCTCCGCCAGGAGCCGCACGGTGCCCGGGGACCAGTCGACATGCGGCGAGGGTTCCCCGGCGTGCAGCGAAGCGGGCAGCACACCGTGCCGCATCATCTGCACCGCCTTGATCACGCCGCCGACGCCCGCGGCGGCCTGGGTGTGCCCGATGTTGGACTTCAGCGACCCCAGCCACAACGGCCGCTCCGGATCCCGCCCCCGCCCATACGTGGCGAGCAGCGCGTCGGCCTCGATCGGGTCGCCGAGGGTCGTCCCCGTGCCATGTGCCTCGACCGCGTCCACCTCGTCCGCGGACAGCCCCGCGTCGGCCAGCGCCGCCCGGATCACCCGCTGCTGCGACGGACCACTCGGCGCCGTCAGACCATTCGACGCACCATCCTGATTGACCGCACTCCCCCGCACCACCGCCAGCACCCGATGCCCAAGACGCCGGGCATCCGACAACCGCTCCAACACCAGAACACCAACACCCTCACCCCACCCCGTACCATCCGCCGCCGCTGAAAACGGCTTGCACCGCCCATCCACCGCCAACCCCCGCTGCTGACCGAACTCGATAAACATCCCCGGAGTGGCCATCACCGTCACACCACCCGCCAGCGCCAGATCACACTCCCCCGACCGCAACGCCCGACCAGCCAGATGCAACGCCACCAACGACGAAGAACACGCCGTATCCACCGTCACCGCAGGCCCCTCAAAACCAAACGAGTACGCCACACGACCCGACAACACACTCGGCGTACTCCCCGTCAGAACATGACCCGAGAGATACTCCGGAGCACCATACGCACGAGGACCATAATCCTGCGTCGTCGCACCCACATAAACACCCGTAGCCGAACCACGCAGACCCGCCGGATCCATACCCGCCCGCTCCAACGCCTCCCAGGAACTCTCCAGCAACAACCGCTGCTGCGGATCCATCACCAGCGCCTCCCGCGGAGAAATACCGAAGAAGCCCGCGTCGAAGTCGCCCGCGCCGTACAGGAAGCCGCCCTCGCGGGTGTACGACGTGCCGGGGTGGTCGGGGTCGGGGTGGTAGAGCCCGTCGAGATCCCAGCCGCGGTCGGCCGGGAAGGGGCCGATGCCGTCGCCGCCGCTGGACACCAGCTCCCACAGGGCCTCGGGGCTGGTGGCACCCCCGGGGTAGCGGCAGGCCATGCCGACGATCGCCAGGGGCTCGTCGGTGCGGGCGGTGTGGGCGGTGACGGCAGTGGGGGCGGTGTCGGCGGGCCGCTCCTCGCCGGGCGTGGCCTCGGCGGCACCGGCCAGTTCGCCCACCAGGAACGTGGCGAGCGCGGTGGGCGTGGGGTAGTCGAAGAGCAGCCCGACGGGCAGCCGCAGGCCGGTCTCGGTGTTCAGCCGGTTGCGCAGCTCGAGCGAGCCGAGCGAGTCGAAGCCGATGTCCTTGAAGGCCCGTGTGGCGGGGACCCTCTCGGCCACCGCATGGCCGAGGACGGCGGCGGCCTTGGCCCGTACGAGATCGAGGGCCAGGCCGGGCCGCTCGTCCGGCGCGAGGGCCGCCAGCCGGGCGGCGAACGGGGAGTCCGCGTTTCCGCCGGTCGTACGCGGCGGGCGGACGATACGGCGCAGCAGCGTCGGCACGCCGTCCTGCGGGGCCCGTTCACGGACCGGACGCACGTCCAGCTTCGCGGGGACCATGAGCGGCCTGGGGTCGGCGACCGCGCGGTCGAACAGGGCGAGAGCCTCGTCCTCGGACAGCGGCACCACCCCGAGCCGCGCCAGCCGCGACCGGTCGGTGTCGTCGAGGCCCGATGCCATGCCACCGCCGCCGCCGTCCTGGTCCCACAGGCCCCAGGCGTGGGACTGGCCGGGCAGGCCCAGATGGGAGCGGTGGGCGGCCAGGGCGTCGAGGAAGGCGTTGGCGGCGGCGTAGTTGGCCTGTCCGGCGGTGCCGAGCACACCGGAGACCGAGGACAGGACGATGAACGCGGTCAGCGGCTCCTCGCGGGTGAGTTCGTGCAGGTGCCAGGCGGCATCCACCTTGGGCCGCAGAACCTTGGCGAGTTGTTCGGCCGTCAGGGAGGTGACCGCACCGTCGTCGGTGGCGCCCGCGGCGTGCACCACCGCGGTGAGGGGGTGCTCGGTACGGACGCTCGCGAGGGCGGTGGCGAGCGCGCCGCGGTCGGCCGGGTCGCAAGCGACCGTCGTCACCTCGCAGCCCGCGTCGGTGAGTTCCGCGGCGAGGTCGCGGGTCGCGTCGGCTCCGCGCCGGCTGACGAACAGCAGCCTGCGTACACCGTGTTCATGGACCAGACGCCGGGCGAGCAGGCCGCCGATCCGCCCGGAGGCGCCGGTGAGCAGGACCGTACCGTCCGGGCCGAAGGGTGTGGTGGCGTCGGCGGCCACGGGCGTGGCACGGGTGAGCCGGGGGGTGTGGGCACGGCCGGCGCGCAGCGCGACCTGCGGTTCCGCGCCCGCCGCGACGGCGGGCAGGAGCCGCAGCGACTCCCGGTGGCGGTCGGTGTCGACGAGGAGGAACCGCCCGGGGGTCTCGGTCTGCGCGGTGCGCAGCAGACCCCAGACGGTGGCCGCGGCGACGTCGGTCACGGCGTCCGGGCCGGCAGCGCCCTCGGTGACGGCGAGGAGGCGGGTGGCGGTCATCCGGTCGTCGAGGAGCAGGGCGCGGGCGGTTTCCAGGGCCGCCGCCGCGTGCGCGTGGGCGGCGGTCACGGGGTCGCCGTCCACGTGCGGCACGAGCCATACGAGGACGTCGGGTACGGCGTCGCCGGCGTCGAGGGCGGTGCGCAGCCGGCCGACGTCCCGGTAGACGGCCGCGGTGGCCGGGAGGGTGCCGCTGTCCCGGAGGGCGGCCGGGACCGGGCCGTCGTCACCCGCCAGCAGGGCCCAGTGGCCGGTGGGTCGCGGGTCGCCCGGCGACAGCGCGTCCCACTCCACGCCGAACAGCGACCGGGCGGCCGCCCCGGTCGGCGCGCCGAGCCGTGCGGTGTCGGCCGGCCGCATGGTGAGCGATCCGATGCTCCCCACCGGGCGTCCGGCCGCGTCGGCGAGGTCGATGGCGACCTCGCCCTCGCCGGTACGCGCGATACGGGCGCGCAGCGCACGGGCACCGGCGGCGTGCAGGGCGACATCGCCCCAGGCGTACGGCAGGCGCAGCTCGCCGCCCAGCACGCGGCCGGCCGACACGGCGTGCAGGACGGCATCGAGGAGGGCCGGGTGGAGGGCGTATCCGTCGCCGTCACCGGTGACCGTGCCCGTGGCTGTTCCGGTGCTGGTGCCGTCCTGGTCCCGCTCCGGGAGGTGTGCTTCGGCGTAGACGGTTCCGTCGGGAGCCGCCCACAGATGGCTGAGCCCCTGGAACGCGGGTCCGTAGGTGTAGCCGGTGTCGGCCAGGTCGGCGTAGACATCGTCAGGACCAGTCGGGGTGGCTCCGGCCGGCGGCCAGGTGGTGGCCCAGTCCGAGACGGGCCGGGCGGGGATGGCGGGGGTCGCGGTGAGCGTCGCGGTGGCGTGGTGCGTCCACGGCGCGTCGGCGCCGTCCGTGGCAGGGCGTGCCTGGACGGTGGCCGTGGCACGGCCCGGCTCGCCGGACGCGGTAACCGTGATCTGGAGGTCCGCGGCGCCGCCCGGACCGGGCAGCACCATGGGGGCGTGGAGCACGAGTTCGCCGACGTGCGGGGCGCCGTACCGGTTCCCCGCCTGCACGGCCAGTTCGAGCAGAGCCGTCCCGGGCAGCAGGGCGAGGGTACCGACGGTGTGGTCGTAGAGCCATCGGTGGGTGTGTGCGGCGATCCGTCCGGTCAGGACGAGGGTGCCGCCGTCGGCGGTGCGGACGGCGGCGCCGAGCAGCGGGTGCCGGGCGGGGGTGAGACCGGCGGCCGACACATCGAGGGTGCCCGTGTCGGCGTCGAACCAGTAGCGTTCATGTTGGAAGGCGTAGGTGGGCAGGTCGACGCGGTGGGTCCCGGAACCGGCGAACACCTGGGCCCAGTCCACCGGGACGCCCCGTACGAAAGCCTCCGCCAGCGAGGTCAGCAGGCGTCGTGGGCCACCGTCGTCACGGACGAGCGAACCGACGACGGCCGCGTCCTGACCGGCCTCCTCCAGGGTGTGCTGGATGTCCCCTGTCAGCACCGGGTGGGGGCTGCACTCGACGAACGCGCCGAAGCCTTCGGCAGCCAGCGCACGAACGCCTTCCTCGAAACGGACCGGACGGCGGAGGTTGTCCGCCCAGTAGGAGGCGTCCGGCACCCCATCCCCCAGCCAGGCGCCGACGACCGTGGAGAAGAACGGAACCTCCGCACGACGCGCCCGGATCGGGGCCAGATCCGCGAGAATCCGGTCTCGAAGCGCATCCACCTGAGCGGAGTGCGAGGCGTAGTCCACCGCCACCCGCCGGAACCGCACCCCCTCCCGCCCACACCGGACCTCGAGCGCCTCCAGCCCCTCCGGCGTACCCGAAACCACCGTGGTCGCGGGCCCATTGACCGCCGCAACCGACACCACGTCCCGAAGGTCTCCGATGACCCGGCGTGCCTCGTCGGCAGGGACCCGCACGACCGCCATGCCGCCACGCCCCGACAGTTCGGCGGCGACGGCCCGGCTGCGCAGGGCCACCACCCGCGCCCCGTCCTCCAACGACAGAGCACCCGCGACAACAGCGGCGGCAATCTCACCCTGCGAATGACCCACCACAGCCGACGGCACCACACCATACGAACGCCACACCTCGGCCAAGGACACCATCACCGCCCACAGCGCGGGCTGGACGAGTTCGACGCGGTCGAGCGCGGCCGAGTCGCCCAGGGCCTCCAGAAGCGGCACCTCAAGATGAGGCTTCAACGCCGCCGCACACTCCCGCATCCGCGCGGCGAACACCGGCGAATCCGCAAGCAACTCCATCGCCATGCCCACCCACTGCGCCCCCTGCCCGGGGAACACGAACACCACCCGGGACGCGGCGTCGTCGCGCTCGCCCACCACGGCGGCGCCTTCCGTGGTGCCGCGGGCCAGCGCCCGTACCGCGTCGAGGAGTTCGTCCCGACCGGTACCCGCGACCACCGCCCGATGGTCGTGCACCGCACGGCCGTTCACCAAGGAGGCCCCGACATCGGCGAGAGACACCTCCGGCCGCGACTCGACGAACGCCGCCAGCCGCTCCGCCTGCCCCCGCAACGCCGCACCACTACGCCCCGACAACACCCACGGCACCACCCCTGACGGCACATCGCGCCCGCTCCCCGACTCGGCGACAGCCGGAGCTTCCTCCACGATCACATGCGCGTTCGTGCCACTGATCCCGAACGACGACACACCCGCACGCCGCAGACGACCGGCCCGCTCCGGCCACTCCCGCGGCCGCACCAGCAGTTCCAGGCCGCTCGACTCCCATGCCACGCGCGGCGTCGGCTCTTCCGCGTGCAGCGAGGCGGGCAATGTCCCGTGCCGCATCGCCTGCACCATCTTGATCACGCCGCCGACGCCCGCGGCGGCCTGGGCGTGCCCGATGTTGGACTTCAGCGACCCCAGCCACAACGGCCGCTCCGGATCCCGCCCCCGCCCGTATGCCTCCGCCAGCGCCTGTGCCTCGATGGGATCGCCCAGCCGCGTTCCCGTGCCGTGTGCCTCGACCGCGTCCACCTCGTCCGCGGACAGCCCCGCGTCGGCCAGCGCCGCCCGGATCACCCGCTGCTGCGACGGACCACTCGGCGCCGTCAGACCATTCGACGCACCATCCTGATTGATGGCCGAGCCACGGACCACCGCCAGCACCTGATGGCCATGACGCCGGGCGTCCGACAGCCGCTCCAACACCAGAACACCAACACCCTCACCCCACCCCGTACCATCCGCCGCCGCGGAAAACGGCTTGCACCGCCCATCCACCGCCAACCCCTGCTGCTGACGGAACTCGATAAACATCCCCGGAGTGGCCATCACCGTCACACCACCCGCCAGCGCCAGATCACATTCCCCCGACCGCAACGCCCGACCAGCCAGATGCAACGCCACCAACGACGAAGAACACGCCGTATCCACCGTCACCGCAGGCCCCTCAAAACCAAACGAGTACGCCACACGACCCGACAACACACTCGGCGTACTCCCCGTCAGAACATGACCCGTGAGATGCTCCGGAGCACCGTACGCACGAGGACCATAATCCTGCGTCGTGGCACCGATATAGACACCGGTAGCCGAACCACGCAGACCGGCCGGGTCCATACCGGCCCGCTCCAACGCCTCCCAGGAACTCTCCAGCAACAACCGCTGCTGCGGATCCATCGCCAACGCCTCCCGCGGAGAAATACCGAAGAAGTCCGCGTCGAAGTCGCCCGCGTCGTACAGGAAGCCGCCGGCCGGAACGGGGTCGCCGGAGTCCGCTCCGTGCAGGATGTCCGGGGCCCAGCCGCGGTCGGTGGGCAGCCCGCCGATCGCGTCCCCGCCGGACGCCAAGAGGCGCCACAGGTCGTCCGCCGAGGCGACGCCGCCCGGGTAGCGGCAGGCCATGCCGACGATCGCCAACGGCTCGTCCGTCGCCGGCTGTTCACGAGTGTCCGGGGTGTGTTCGATGCTGGTGAGCGCATCGCGCAGATGCTCGGCCAGGGCCGCGGGGGTCGGGTATCCGAAGACCGCCTCCGCCTTGAGAGGCAGGCCGGTGCGGGCTGCGAGCGCCTCCGCGAGCTCCTCGGTCATGAGCGAGTTGAAGCCGAGGTCCCTGAACGTCAGCGCCATGTCGACGGGGCCGGAGTCCCGCATGATGGCGCCCGTCTGCTCCCGCACCAGTCGGAGCAGGTCGGGCAGTTCGCGCAGGGTGCGGGGGGACGTGCCGGAAGGTTTTCCGGCCGGAGCGGTTGCGGAGGCCGGGATCGGGTCCGGAGTGGGAGTTGGGGCGGAGGCAGGGGCGGAGGCTGCGACCGGAGTATCGACGTCGAGCCAGAACCGTTGCCGCTGGAACGGGTACGTCGGCAGGTCCACCTGGCGTGCGGCCCCGAGCAGCGGCTCCCAGTCGACATCGGTCCCGCGCGCCCACAGCTGCGCGAGCGCCTGGACCAGCGACTGTCCCTCGTCCAGGTCACGGCGGCACAGGGGGACCGCGGAGACGTCGGGAGACTGCTCGGCGCCGGGCGCCGACGCGCGTACCGACTCCTTGATCATGGGGGTGAGGGCGGCCCCGGGGCCGATCTCCAGGAACGTCGAGACCCCTTGGGCCCGCATGGCGGAGACCTCGTCCGCGAACCGCACCGTCTCCTCGACATGCCGCGCCCAGTAGGCGGGATTCCGCAGCAGTTCGGGCTCGGCGACCCGCCCCGTGACATTGGATGTCACAGCCAGCCGGGGAGCCGCGAACTCCACCGACCCCAGCACCCGGCCGAACTCCTCCAACATCGGCTCCATCAACCAGCCACGCGCCAACACCACCCGCGCCGCATCCCGCAACGACCACACGCCCGCCACATGGGCGGCGATCACTTCCCCCACCGAATGCCCGGCCACCACCGACGGCACCACGCCCAAGGACGACACCAGCCGCCACGCCGCCACACCGAACGCGAACAACCCCGCCTGAGCCCAGCCGGTCCCGCCCAGACCGGCTTCCCCGTCACCGGCCCCCTCCGCCATCACACGCCGCAGAAGCGCACCGAACTCCCCCCGCTCCACACCGAACCGCTCACGCGCCTCCTCCGACAGACCAACCTCGTCCGCGACCTCCCCGGCCACCTCGTCGAAGACCTGGCACACCTCGGCCAGCGCCTCGGCGAAGACCGGGAAACGAGCCAGGCCCGCCCCCATACCACCGTGCTCGGACCCCTGGCCCGAGAACACCACCCCCACGCCGCCCGGTACGGCCGTCCCGGTCAGAACACCGGGCGCGGTGGATCCCTCGGCCAGCGCCCGCACCCCGGCGAGCAGGTCGTCCCGTGTGGGCGCCACGATCGCGGCGCGGCGCTCGAAGGCGCTCCGGGAGGAGGCGAGGGACCAGGCGACATCCGCCGCCGAGACCTCGGGGTCACGCACGGCATCGCTGTTCCCGAGCCGGGACGCGGCGTCGCGCAGGGCCGCCTCGCCACGCCCGGACAGCAGCCAGGGCACGGTGAGCGGGTCCGGTTCGGGCCGGGCCGGTTCGGGCTCGGGGTGCCAGTCGCTCAGTACGACATGGCAGTTGCTGCCGCCCATACCGAAGGAGCTGACGCCTGCCACGAGTGACCGGTCGGCGGCGGGGGCGCCGGGCCATGGGCCCAGCTGCCGCTGGACGCGCAAGTTGAGTGTGTCGAGGGGGATACGCGGATGGGGGCGGTCGAAGTTGAGGCTGGGGGGCAGTTGCCGGTGGGCGAGGGCGAGCACGGTCTTGATGAAGCCGGCGATGCCGGCCGCGCCGCTCAGGTGGCCGATGTTGGTCTTCACCGAACCCACGACCAGGGGGCGGTCGGCTGGGCGGTGCCGGCCGATGACCTCGCTGAGTGCGGCGGCCTCGACGGGATCCCCGGTAGGGGTGCCGGTGCCGTGCAGTTCGACGTAGTCGACGGCGTCCGGGGCGACACCGGCGTGCCGGTAGGCGAGGGCGAGGGCTTCGGCCTGGGCGGCGACGGTCGGCGCGGTGAGGGTTACGCCGTCCGGGTCGTTGGTGGTGGCGCTGCCACGGACCAGGCACAGGATGCGGTCGCCGTCGGCGAGGGCGGTGCGAAGGCGTTTCAGGACGACGGCGCCGCCGCCCTCGCCGGGCACGTAGCCGTCCGCCCGCTCGTCGAAGGTGAAGCAGCGCCCCCGCGGGGACAGGGCGCCCAGGCGGGAGGCGAGCAGCACGCTCTGCGGCAGCAGATGGAGGTTGACCCCGCATACGAGCGCCGTGTCGGACTCCTCGCCGCGCAGGCTCCCGCAGGCCAGGTGGAGCGCGACCAGGGAGGAGGACTGGGCGGAGTCGACGGTGATGCTGGGGCCGCGGGCACCGAGGAAGGCGGCGAGGCGGTTGGCGATGACGCCGCGCTGCACGCCGGGCAGGGCGTGCTGGGTGGCGAGGGTGTGGACGTGCGGGGACAACAGCTGGGCGTAGTCGTCGCCGCTGACGCCGACGAACGTGCCGAGGCGGGTGCCGCGCACCTGGTCCGGCACGATGCGGGCGTTCTCCAGGGCCTCCCAGCCGAGCTCCAGGGCGAGCCGCTGCTGCGGGTCGACGTACGGCGCCTCGCGCGGGGAGATGCCGAAGAACGCGGCGTCGAACTCCTCGGGGCGCTCCAGGAACGCTCCAAAGCGGGGCGTCTCCTCGGCGGCGGGGCCGGACCAGCGGCCGGGCGGCACCTCGCCGACGCTGCTCTCGCCCGCGGTCAGCAGCCGCCACATCCGGTCCGGGTTCTCGGCACCGGGGAATCGGCACGAGACGCCGATGACGGCCATCGTCGTATCCGGGTCGACGAGGTGTCCGGCGACGCCCCTGGAGTATTCCGCTGCCTTCGTGAGTGCGCTTTTCGCAGCCATTTTCCTCGCGACCTTTTCTCACGTCCGGTACCCGCCATGCCCGATCGTTCTTCGCGCGGCCCCGCCCGGGCATCCGCGAATGCCGCCGTTACGGCCGTACGCGGGCGCGTTTACCGAGGTGCGGGCCCGGATCCTTTCGTTCGGTATTGCTTTCCCGAACCCCCGGTGCTAGACCGGTGGCAGCTGTGGTTTCAGCGCCTGCCACTTTTTTCCACAATTTCGCGGCACCGTCCTGGAGGAAAAGGGAATGCCGAACGACGCCCTGGATTCCGACCTCACCCAGATACGCTCGTCCTATGTCCGTGACCGTTACGCCTTCGTGCCCGGCGAGAAAATGGTCCGTATCGTGCAGGCTCTGGGTGCCACGGACGAGGATCTCGACCGGCTCGTCACCGTCAGCGACGCGCTGGAGAGCGATCCGACGCTGCCGTTCCGCAAGACCCGCACCGGTCGTTTCGGTTTCGATCCGGTGGCGATGGAGGTGCGGCGGCTGGAGTTCCAGCCGTTCATGCTGTCCACGGAGGACGACTTCGTGCGGCACGACGCCGGAAAGGTGCGGGTCTTCGACGAGATCCGCGACGATCTCCAGCTCAACACCGCGCTGAAGGCGCTGTTCGTGTTCAAGTTCCTGGTGTTCGACGGGATGACGATCGAGCACCGGCCGAAGCTCGACTACGACAGCGACCGCTGGGTGTGCACGCTGCTGAACGTGCGGACCACCACCGACGGGGACCTGATCGGCGAGCCGGCGCTGGAGGGTGTGCACAGCGACGGCGTCGACCACACCATGACGACGTACCTCGGTAGCCAGAACATGACCGAGGACAGCGCGGTCACGTTTCTGCACGAGATGGACGAGTCCAATGGCACCCGCTGGCATGACACGGATCCGAAGCTCGTGCGCGCCCGCGCCCAGCACCGCGACTTCCTCGACACCTGCCTGATCGTCGACCACGAGCTGAAGCACAGCGTGTCGACGCTGTACGCGGCCGACCCGGAGCGTCCCGCCACCCGTGACCTGCTGGCGTTTCTGACCCGCAAGCCGGTGGCGGAGGGGCACCATTCGCGGGAGTTCGACTCCGCCGCACCGCACCCGGCCATGCCGATGACGGTGCCACTGCGGGCTCTGGGCGGGACGACTCGGGTGGGCTGATCCCCCGGCATGCCTCGTGACAGCATGTCAATTCTTCCCCGCTGCGTCACATTGATGTGACGGCAATTCCCCGAAAGTGGTTTTCGAGCGTTGTCAAAAACGTGCTGTCACAAGATGAGGACTGGTCATGGATGAATGCCCGCACACCGTCACCACGCTGCCGACGGCGCGTCAGCCCGGCCGCCCCTTCGACCCGCCGGCGGAGCTGCTCGACGCCCGCCGGCACGGCCCCATCAGTCGCTACACCTTCCCCAATGGAAAACCCGGCTGGCTGCTCACCGGATACGACCTGATCAAGTCGGTCCTGGCGGATTCGAGGTTCAGCTCACGCAAGGAGCTCATGCTCCACCCGACCATCGACTACGGAGGCATCCAGATCCCCCCGGCGCCGCCCGGCGAGTTCCTCCTCATGGACGACCCCCGGCACAGCCGTTATCGGAAACCGCTGATGGGGAAGTTCACCGTACGGCGGATGCGACTGCTCACCGAGCGCCTCGAGCAGATCACCGCCGACCACCTGGACGCCATGGAGAAGGCCGGGCCGCCGGCCGATCTGGTGACCGCGTTCGCCAAACCCATCCCCGCCATCATGATCTGTGAGCTGCTGGGCGTGCCGCACCAGGAGCGGGACTCCTTCCGGGAGCAGGTCGACGCGTTCATGGACGCGGAGGCGGACGACGAGGATGTGATGGCGGCCTACACCACGACCCAATACCACCTCGCCGAGTTGGTGGCCGCCAAACGCGCGCACCCCACCGACGATGTGCTCAGCGACCTCACCGACAGCGATCTGAACGATGAGGAGCTGAAGGGCATCGCCCTGATCCTGCTGGCGGCCGGGCTCGACACCACCACGAACATGCTGGCGCTCGGCACCTTCGCACTGCTGCGCAACCCGGATCAGCTGGCCGCGCTGCGCGCCGACCCCACACTCGCCGACCGGGCCGTGGAGGAGCTGCTGCGGTATCTGAGCGTCGGCAAGACATTCATGCGGACCGCGCTGGAGGACGTCGAGCTCGGCGGCCGGACCATCAAGGCCGGCTCGCCGCTGATCCTGTCGTACAACACCGCCAACCGCGACCCCGAGCGCTTCCCCGACCCCCATGTGCTCGACCTTCACCGGCAGGACGGCGGACACCTGGCCTTCGGCCACGGCATCCACCAGTGCCTGGGCCAGCAACTGGCCCGCGTCGAGATGCGCGTCGCCTTCCCCGCGCTCCTCGACCGCTTCCCCACACTGCGCCTTGCCATACCGGCCGAACAGGTCCCCCTCCGCCCGGAGATCGCGGACATCCACGGGGTGAAGAGTCTCCCGGTCGCCTGGGATACCTGACCCATGAGGGTGCCGCGCGAGCACGACGATCGGACCGCCACGGCGGTGGGCGCGTGATCACCCGCTACTGCGCGGCCGGTGTCCTGGCCAGGACCTCGGGGCCGCGCGGTCAGGGTGCTCGCGTGGCGCGGCCCGACGGTCGTCCAGCCCTACGGCCGCCTCACCGGTCACCGCGGGCGAGGCGGCTCGGCGCTGCCCGCGTCCGTGTCCGGCTCCAGCCCTCGGCGCAGCTCCCGGCGTCCGGACGACAGACCCAGCTTGCGGTACACCGAGGTCAGATGCGCCTCCACCGTCCGGCGTGTGACGAAGAGGGCATCCGCGATCCGTGTATTCGACCAGCCGTCGGCCGCCAGTCGCGCGACCTGGGCCTCGCTCCGGGTGAGCGCGCCGGACCCGCCCGAGACGGCGCGCCGGGGCCGGGCCCCGGTCGCCAGCAGCGCCTGGTGGGCGGCGGCGTGGAGCGCGCGGGCGCCGAGCGAGTGGGCCTCCCGCCAGCTCTTGCGCAGTACCGTCCGGGCCGCCTGGATGTGCCCGGCGCGTTGCAGCGCCCGGCCTCGGAGCACCCGCACTCCGGCCAGCAGCAGCGCCGCCCGGGTCGGCGCCAGCACCGATTCCGCCTCGTCGAGCAGGGCCAGCCGGTCCCGCTCGTCGGCGGCCTCGGCCAGCAGTTCGAGCCCGGTCCCCAGCGCGCAGGGCAGCCCCGCCGGCCGTGCCAGGCTCACGGCCCATTCGCCCAGCTCGACCGCCGCCGTACGGTCGCCCACCGCCAGATGGGCCCGTCCGGCCCAGTACCACCAGAAGGAGACGGCCGGATTCGTACGGTGCCACGCCCGCTGCCGGTGTCCGCACTCCGTCAAGTCGCGCAGGGCGGCCCGTGGTTCGCCCTGGGCCAGGTGTAGGCGCCCACGGGCACACAGCAGTTCGTTCCACTGCCAGTCGTCGTCGGCCCGGGGGTCGGGCATCTCGGCGGCCAGGCCCGTGGCGGCCGTGAGGTCGCCCTGGTCGAGGAAGGTGTGCAGCCGTACCGCCAGGGGCAGCGCCTCATACCGGGTGGCCCGCGCGATCCGGGTCTTCCGCAGCGCCTTGGCCGTGGTCCGCAGCGCCTCGTCGAGCGCCCCGAGCCGCTCGCCGGCCGCCGCGCCGAGCGCCAGCAGCGTGGGATACGCCTGGCTCCGCACGGCGTCGGTGCCGTCCATCAGCTGCCGATACGCACGGTCCGCCTCGTGCGGTCGGTCTCCGTACAGCAGCACGGAGGCGGCCGCGGCCAAGGTAACGGTCGAGTCGGTGGTCGGCCCACCCATCCTGATCACCGTTTCCGCCGCGGTGAGTGCCTGCGGCACGTGATCCATGCGGCACACCGAGATGACCGCACGCCACGCGAGAAGGGCGCGTGCCTCCGGGGTGTCGCCCGGCAGGTCCATGTGGAACGACTCCGTGTTGAGGAGTTCGGTGTACGCGTCGAGGTTGTCGGTGGCGGCCATCAGCATGTCCGCCTCCAGGAGCCTCGCGCTCGCGGCCCCGGCCGCGGTACCGGCCATGGCGGAGCGGTGCCGGGCGAGGAGCGTGACGGCGCGGTCCACCTGGCCGGTACGCGCCAGTCCACCGACGAGCGCGCTGAGGGAGGCGAACCGCAGACCGGGGCGGGAGACGCGGTCCAGGACCGCCGTCAGATGCCGGATACCGGCCGCCGTGTCCACCCTGCTTTCGGCGATGCCCAGTTCCGCCACCAGGTCCGGGTCGCGGGCGTCCGCCGCGCCGTCCGGGACGCACCGACGCAGCAGTTCCACCGCGCGCGCCGCCGCGCCGTCGAGCAGCGCCTTGCGCGCCGCCTCCCGCAGTACGGCCCGCGCCCACGGCTGATCCGCCGTCACCCGGGACCGCAGCAGATGCTCGGCGATGTCCGAGGCGGGTGCCCCACCGTCGTGCAGCAACCGGGCCGCCCGGCCGTGCAGCGCGGCACGTTGCCCGGCCGGCGTGTCGGCCAGGACCGCGTTCCGTACGGCGGGGTGCGTCAGGGACCAGCCGTCCGTACGGGCGGACGCGTGCGCCAGTCCGAGGGAGTCCAGGGCGGACAGGGCACGGGCGAAGGTGGTGGCGTCGGCCCTGGCCAGCTGGGCGCAGGTCTCGCGGTCCGCCGCGTCGCCGAGTACGGCCACGGCCTGGGCGGCCCGCACGGTCGGCGGTGGCTGACGGCGCAGCAGCCGTATGACGCACTCCCGGAAGGCGGGCAGGTCGTGATCGCCCGCCGCGTCGAGTCCCGCGCCGGTCAGCGGCAGGCCACGCTCCCGCAACGCGGTGACCAGCCCGGTCACCAGAAGGGGGTTCCCGCCGGTGGCCGCCAGGCAGTCCGTCTGGAACCGCGTCTCGGGGTCGGCGCCGGTGAGCCGCCGGGCGACCCGGCCGACGCCCGGGGCGGTGAGCGGCCGTGGCCGGACGACGCGGCACAGCGGCTGGGTCATCGCCGCCTCGTCCAGCGGGGTCCACGCATCGCCGTCGCGCCGGCCCAGCGCCAGCAGGACCGGCAGCCCGGCCAGCCTGCGCGCGGTGTACGCGAGGCAACGCAGCGACACCGGGTCGGCCTCGTGGACGTCGTCGATCGCGATCAGGAGAGGGCCTCGCGCCGCGGTGGTGCGCACGGCCCCGTGCCATTCGGTCAGGACCTCGTGGGAGACACCGGCCCGGGCGCGGTCGGCTTCGCCGGGCACCGGCCGCCGCGGCGGCGCGGCGAGGTCCGGGAGCGGGTCGGCGGTCATGGCCCGCCACAGGGTCCTCACGGTGCCCAGTGGCCAGGTGCGCCGGTTCGGGTCGGCCCGGGTGTGCAGAACCCGCAGCCCGAGCCGGCGCGCGTGCACGGCGAGGGTGTGGAGCAGCGACGTCCTGCCGAAGCCGTCCGGCCCCTGTACGACGACGAGGCCGGGGTGGCCCGCCGCGGTCCGCCTGGCAAGGTCGCCGAGTACGGCGAGTTCACGGTCCCGCTCCACCCATCGCGCGGGCTGTTCGCCGTCCCGCGTCCCGTACGCGCCGTGCCCGACCGGGGTGACGATCACTGCCGCGTCCCTCTCCCTCTCCCCCTCGGCCGCTACGATCATGTCCCTTCCGCCACTGAGGGATTTCCTAGAACGTGGCGTTTTTCCCTGTCGTTCGCCACCGCTCCGGCGGTCGTGTGAAGGGTTGAAGGTCACCTGGCCTCACGAAGGTCCGCCCTCACGAGGCAGGCGGCAGCGTGGGGACCGGCCGGAAACGGGCCGGAAACGGGCAACGCACGCCCGCAAACGGGCACGCGGCACGGGAGTCGGGAACTCGGCATTGCCGGACGCCTCGGCCCGGCGTCGGCCCGTGCCCGGAAATTCGGTCAGCGGGCGGGCGTCTCAGAGGAGGCAAACGGACAGGTGGCCAGCAGGTGTGCACTATTTATTTGCCTGCACCACCGAACCCTGGAACCACAATGTTTCGGGACCGTGCAAAGGATTGCTTGACCGGCCAAGAGGAAATTCCTATCGTCAACTACATTACTTGCGACCGACGGCCGTTACCCCCCACATATGAGCGTAGAAAGACGGTGCGCCGTGGCGACCACTCGTCCAGCAGGCATCGCAGGCGATCGAGATCGGACAGTCCCTCCCCCTGCCTCTCACGGTCTCGCGGAAGGGTTCCCGCCGCATCGGTGGGCCACCCCGGGCACATACGCGGCACACATCGACCCCCAGCTGCGCATCCTCGCTGTGGAAGCGGGGTTCTCCCACCAGCTCGGCCGGACCTCGGCCTCCTCCGGCGAGTTGACAGCCGTCATGGCGCAGGACAGCGGTGGACGGCTGGTCGACATCGTTATCCAGGTGCGCCCGGACGACGAGGCCACCACGGGCCGGGCCGACGGGACCCGGCTGTCCCACAGAGCCTGTTAACGGGGAAACATCGACGCACTCGTCCTGGCCAGTGGCCGTGGCGTGTGCCGCCGGAGTTCATCAAGTAATTCTCAGGACCGGGATCACATTCTCCGTGACTCTCCTGGTTCATTCGCTTGCCGATCGGGCACCGGCCGTATGACATGCCGTCGGTTCGACTGAAATCGCGCCACGCCGAATCCCCCGCCCGCTCCCACTCATTTCCGCCATCGAGGCGTCCGCCGTCCGCCGTCCCGCGGACACACATCCCTGTATTCCGGACGGCCCTCACCCATGCCCGACCTCACCCACAAAGGTAGGTGCTATGTCCGCTTCCCCGACGGCCGGCTGCGACATGTGCGGTCGGCCGGTGCGCCCGCACCGGCAGTCAAGTACCTCGCCGCCGCGGGCCCGCTACTGCTCCAACGCCTGTCGGCAGCGCTCCTACCGCATGCGGCAGAAGTCCGGCGGCATGGACACCGCGCTGGTCGAGATACCGTTGACGCAGATGAGCAGCTTCATCGGACGCACGGACGAACTCATCGACCTGGCCCGTATATTGCGCGAGTCGCGGCTGCTGACACTGACCGGCCCGGCGGGCGTCGGCAAGACGCGGCTGGCCCTGGAACTGGCCGGCCAGGAGGCCCGCGGCCGACGCCACGAGGTGGCGGTGGTGAAGCTGGGTCAACTCACCGAACCGGAGGAGATACGGCAGCGCATCCTCACCACGGTCGACGCGATGCCCGACAGCGCGGATGGGGCGGAGAAGGACCGGCTGCTCCTCCTCGACGACTGCGAACACGTCCTCGACACCTGCGGCACACTGCTGACCGATCTGCTGCCGCGCCACCCCCGGCTGCGCATCCTGGTCACCAGCCGCGAACCCCTGCGGCTCCCGGGCGAATCGGTCTTCCCGGTGATCGAACTGGCGCTGCCGGACCTGGACTCCGGCACCGTGCTCGCCGCCTGCCTCCGCTCCGACGCGGTCACCCTGTTCATGGACCGGGCTCGCGCCGTCGCCCCCGACTTCCAGCTCACCGAGGCCAACGCGGCGGACGTGGGCGAGATCTGTGTACGGCTGGACGGGGTGCCGCTGCCCATCGAGATGGCGGCCCGGCTGATGCGCGTGTTCCCGCCCGCCGAGGTCCGGGACCGGATGGACGACAGGCTCGCGCTGCTGACGAACGGATGGCGGCTCGCCGACGGCCGGCACCGGAGCCTGCGCGCCTCCCTGGAATGGGGCTACGACCTGCTGAGCACGGCGGAACGCGCGCTGCTGCGCAGGCTGTCGGTGCTCCCGGGCGGTTTCGGGCCGGATGCGGCCGTCGCGCTCGCGGCGGACATCCCCGAGGTGGTGTCGGCGATGCCCGAGATCCTCATCGGTCTGGAGGCGAAGTCCGTCATCACACCGGTCCCCGGCGATGACGGTCCGGCCCGCTTCCGGCTCCTGGAGTCCATGCGACACTTCGGGCACGAGATGTTAGTCGCCCAGGGCGAGGACACAGCGGCATACGAGCGGCTGACCGCCCGGCTGACCACGGCGTCCCTGCCACTGCGCGAGGAGGCCGTCGCACCGGCCGGGACACTCCGCATGCTGGAAAAGGAACACGCCAACCTCACACACGCCCTGCGCAGACTCGGCTCGGGTGACGACGAACGCCAATTGCTGCTGGCCGCGGCGCTGGCGGCGGCGGAGGTCGCCGGCGGGCGGCACACCGGTGCCGCGGAACACCTGGCGCACGCCCTGGACCGCACCGCGCCGACCTCCGTCTACCGTGGCGTCGCCCTGGAGGCGGCGGCCGCGCTGGCGCGCCGGGAGGGCGAAGACGCCGCCGCGGCCCGCCAGGCCGACGAGGCGGTGGCGCTGGAGCGCGAACGCGGCGGCGGCACGGCCCGGCTGGGCCGCCTGCTCCTGCTGCGCGGCACGATCCGGCAGCTGGCGGACGAGCGGGAGGCGTCCCGAGCCGACCTGACGGGGGCCCTGAACATCGGCCTGCGGCTGAGCCACAACATGCTGACCGCGCTCAGCCTGGGCCAAATCGCCCGGCAGCAGATGGAGAACGGCGAACTCGGCAGCGCCGAGCAGACGATCCGCCGTGTCCTGCCCGCGCTGCGCCGCCACGCGGCACCCTTCCGACTGCGCTCGGTGCTGGTCACGGCCGGTGCGCTGGCTCTGGAGAAGGACGACCTGACCTTGGCGGAGGCACACTTCACCGAGGTGCTTTGCGTACGCCCGGCCCATCCGAGCGACACCGCCGCGGCGATCGAGGGGCTGGCTCTGGTCGCCACCCGGGCCCGCCGGTTCGACCGGGGGCTGCGGCTGCTGGGCGCGGCGGAGCGAATCCGCGACAACGCCGGGCGGGACACCGAGTGGTGGCGTCGGCGCGTGCACGAGGCGCGGGAGACCGCGCTCCGGGCCATGCCGCCCGCCCGCGCCGAAGCCTGGCTCGATTCGGGCCAGGGTCTGCCGGAACATCAGGCGATCTCGCTCGCGCTCGGCGACGACGGGCCCGGAACACACCACAAGCGCCCCGCCCACCCGTTGAGCAGACGGGAACGGGACGTGGCCGAGCTGGTCGTGGAGGGGCTCACCAACCGTCAGATCGCGGCGCGGATGCATGTGTCCGTACGGACCGTCGAAACCCATATCCGGCACATCCGCACCACGCTGGGGCTACGGTCCCGGGCGCACATCGCGGCGTGGGTGGCGCAGCGGCAGCCGAAGCCCCCAGCCCGCCTCACCACCCCACCCGGGGAGCAGCGGATGCCTCAGGTACGCAGCGTGGTCCACGGTGCCGGCGTGCTGGGCGGGCCCAACCCCCGCCAGCTCAACGAAACCTGATGCCGGGGCCGGCGCCAGGGCCGCACCGCCCTCACTCGGCCGCGGTCCCCGCCGGCAGCGGCGCCGCCGCGGCCGCCGGCGCCGGCTCCACCTCCCGCTCGGTGTCCACCGCCACCCCGCGTGGCAGCAACGGCTCCTTACGTCACCAGCCCACCAGAGCCGTTTCGATGGTCGATCCCGGCCCCATGGTCATCAGCACCCCGATGTCGCCGGGGAGAGCCGCCTTCTCGTCGCGCAGCCGCTCGTAGGAGAACAGGAACGAGCCGCTGGAGAGGTTGCCGTGGTCCCGCAGGACTCCGATGGTGTGCCGCACGTCGTGCCGGGACAGGCCGAGGTTCACCCGGACCGAGTCGATGACCTTCTTGCCGCCGGAGTGCACCACCCAGTGGGTGACGTCGTTCGTGTGCAGCCCGGTGCCGGCCAGAAGGCGCTCCACGGCGGTTTCGGCGTTGGCCCCGACGACGTAGGGAACCTCGGGGTCGAGGTAGAAGCTGAACTTGCCGTGCGCGTCATCCCAGTCGTAGCGCATGGCGTCGACGGCTTCAGGGATGATGTGGCTGGTGAACCGCAGCAGCGCGGGCGCCGGCGGCTGCTCCCCGGAAGTCCGTCCCGGCGCGCGGACGGCAACGGCCGCCGCCCCGTCACCGAACAGGCTGTTGACCACGGACGAGCGCAGGGTCCCGTCGAAGACATACGCGGCGGAGCACACCTCGACGCACACCATCACCGCCAGTTCGCCGGGGTGGCCTGCGGCCCAGCCGGACACGGCGTTCAGGGCGTTGAGTCCGGCGTTGCAGCCCATGCCGACCACGTCCAGGCGCTGGCAGGACCGCTCGACACCCAGGTCCTTGATGAGCAGCGCGGAGAAGCCCGGCGTGAGAAGTCCGGTGGAGGTGACACAGCACAGGTAGCGGACGTCGGCGAGGGAGGCGCCGACATCCTTCAGACAGCGCTCGACGGCCTCGCGCCCCATGCGCAGCCCGCTCGCCGTGTGTTTGCGCAGCAGGTCGCCCTGGGTCTCGGCGGTGGGCTTATCGTCGGGACCGAGTGGCGGCAGGCTGAGGTTGCGCCGCTCGATCGCTCCGTTGAGGAAGATCGAGCGGATACGGGGGTCGGTGATGCCGAAGGTATCGAGGAGTTCCTGCTGCGTGTAGGAGTCCGGCGGCACCGCGGCACCTACGCCGACAATGCCGGGCGCCTCTCGGATCGCTCGCATGATTCCCTCTCGTATCGCCGTACCACGGGCAGTCGCCTTCGGCCGGATGACGCCGACAGATCAGAACACGTCCGCCTGCATCCCGGCCCGGTGTCAACCCTGGAGCAGGGCGAGGTCGAACGGCACCAGTGGTAGCCACAGTTACACGTCCACACACCGATCGGTATTCCCGCCGGGTTTCCGGGAGCCGCTGTCGCCTTTCCCATCGGGGTGGAAGGTGTTCCGGGCCGCCCGCAATTCGAATCGGGGATCCGCCCGTTCATGATCGAACACTTAGCACGGTGGCCGAGAGCATCGGCGGTCGCCGTTGGTCAGGACTGGCCTACGGCCGGACTGTCACACCGATGTGATGCAGCGGTCGAACAGGTCCACCAACTGCCGCGCGCACCGTTCCAGATCGACGTCACCATCGCGGAGATGGTGATGACGGACGACGTTGTCGATGGCGCCGCGGATGGCGAGGGCCGTCAGATGGGAGTCGGACGTGTGGAACTCGCCCGCTCTGCACCCCTGCTCCAGCAGGTTGACCAGACACTCGATGGACAGAGCGCTGCGGGCGATGTCGTCCAGGCCGTCCACCTGCCGCGCCTGAGCCATGGCGACGATCTCCGCCAAGGCCTGGGCGTACAGCGGCCGACGGATGACAACGGCCACCTGAGAGGCGATATAGGCGCCGAGCTTCCCCCGGTATGTCATCTCAGCGGCGATACTGGCCTCTATGGCCGCTCCGGCCTCCGTCAGGATCGTTTGGCCGACCTCCCGAAAGAGTTCGGGCTTCCCCGAGAAATAGTAGGAGATCATTCCGGTACTGCTGAGCCTGGCCCGTCGGCATATCGCACTGAATGAGGCTTTCGAATAACCAATTTCGGCCAGAGTCTCGATAGTTGCCTGAACTATCTGCGCTCTGCGTGCGTCCTGGGTGAATGTTCGAGCGCTCGGCTGGGCGGCCCTGGTCATCATGATGCGAAAGTAGCAGCTCCGGCTTCAGGATATATGGCTCCTGCCCCCGACAGGTGATGTCCGGCCTGGCCGTGGCCCGCGGCGCGGACCGGAGCTCCTGCTGGAAGCAGCCGGGCGACGTGCCCGTCGCCCGCGCCCCGTCACGCCGCCTTCAGCGGCAGACATCAGTCGACGCTCAGCCGCCCATCGCCTCGATCAGGCTCTTGGGCCGCATATCCGTCCAGTTCTCCTCGATATGGGCCAGGCACGCTTCGCGGGTGTCCTTGTCATGGTCGACCGTCCATCCCTCGGGTACATCCGCGAAGGCCGGCCACAGCGAGTACTGCCCCTCGTGGTTGACCAGCACCAGAAATTCCGCGTCGGGATCGTCGAAGGGATTCACGCCAGTCTCCGCCTCTCATACCGTTGCCGTCCTGACAGTGGACGACCCACCTGGACGCCTCCATGTTTAGGCGTCACGGCGGGATCGGCATCAGCGAGAGCCACCGTTACGGACCGGTCGCGGCCGAACCATCCGGCCGGTGATGGCACCGAGGTCGCCCGCGCGGCCGGCTCCGGGCCGGACGGGCGGTCCCCGCCCGGCGCGCTCGGTGTGATGCGTGGCCACACCGGCCATCACCTCCTGGAAGGCGGACATCGGCGGCTCATTCTCGGATTCGGCGATGGCGGTCCTACAGCTCCAGGATCAGCTTTCCGGTGTTGGCTCCGGTGAACAGGCCGCGGAGCAGGCCGGGAAAGTCCTCGATACCGCCTTTCACCACGTGCTCGGCCGACGTCAAGTGGCCTTCCGCAAGCCACTGTGCGAGTTGTCGGGTCGCCTCGGGGTAGCGGTCCGCATAGTCGAACACGACCATGCCGGTCATCGATGCCCGGTTCACGAGCAGTGACATGTAGTTCGCCGGGCCTTTCGGGCGCCGGTCGTTGTATTGGGACACCGCGCCGCTGATGACGATGCGTGCCCCGCGCGCGAGCCTGGTCAGCACCGCGTCCAGGATCGGGCCGCCGACATTGTCGAAATACACGTCCACGCCGCCCGGGGCGTGCTCGCGCAAGGCTTTCCGCACGTCGTCGGTCTTGTAGTCGATGGCCGCGTCGAAGCCGATCGTCTCGACAAGGGTCCGGCATTTCTCCGGGCCGCCCGCGATGCCGATGGCGCGGCAGCCGGTGATCTTGGCGAGCTGACCCGCCACGCTGCCGACGGCGCCCGCCGCGCCCGACACCACGACGGTGTCGCCTCGCTGGATACGGGCGACGTCGAAGAGACCGAAGTAGGCGGTGAGGCCGGTGATGCCGAGCGCACCGAGGTACGTCGTCTTCGGTGCGAGGGTGGTGTCGACCCCGCGGAGGTCCGTGCCGTCGGACAGCGCGTATTCCTGTACGCCGAAGGCTCCGTAGAGCTCGTCGCCAATCGCGTAGTCGGGATGCCGGGACGCGATGACCGTACCGATCCCACCGGCCCTCATGACGGAGCCGAGCTCCACGGGCGGCACATAGGACGCGCCGGGGTTCATCCAGCTCCGCATCGCCGGGTCGATGGAGATCAGATCGACCTTGACGACCACCTGGCCATCACCTGGTGCGGGTATCTCGGCGGTGGTGAGGGCGAAGTCGGAGTCCTTGACGTCGCCTTCGGGGTGTGCGGTGAGCACCATCCGGTGATTGATGTCCATTGGTTTCCATCTCCGTCGCGTTTCGTCCCCTTGCCGCGGCCGCCCCGATGCCCGCGGCCGCGAACTCGCTGCCGCTTCCTTCGACTTGACTACCGTGGCGCCGAAAGTATAACTACTGAACTAGTAAAGCAAATGAACCACTTGGGTCAGAGAGAGGTCTCCCATGCCCCACACGCTTCATGAGGCAGACTCGCGGCGGGTCGGCCTCAAAGAGGCGGCGGATCGCATCCGTCTCCAGGCGCGGGCCGTGGCCGCCGACAACGAACGGGACCGCCGGCTGGCGCCGGAGCTGATCGACGCCCTCCGTGACTCCGGGCTGATGCGCTGCGGAGCGCCCGAGACTCTCGGAGCCGCGCAGGCCCCGCCCGCTCTCTCGCTCGAGTGCGCCGAGACGATCGCGCGGGGCGACGCGGCCACCGGCTGGTGTGTCTCGATCGCTCTCACCAGCAGTCTGCTCGCGGCGTACCTGCCGGAGAAGGGCGCCGCCGAAACCCTCGGTGACCCGCGCGCGATCGCGGCGGGCGTGTGGGCGCCGCGGGCCAAGGCCCGTCCGGTCGACGGAGGTGTGGTCGTCTCCGGCCGCTGGTCGTTCTGTAGCGGGATCACCCACGCGGACCACTTCTTCGGCGGCTGCGTCCTGGACGACGGCAGCGGCGACAAGGACGGTGCGCCGACGCTCCGTGCGGTCGGGATCCCGACCGCTCAGCTGCGGATAGTCGACACCTGGCACACGTCCGGCCTGCGCGCGACGGGCAGCCACGACGCCGTGGCCGAGGACGTGTTCGTTCCCGCGCACCGCGTTCTGGCGCTGGACGACGGTCCACTGATCGACGCTCCGCTGTACCGATTCCCGATCTACGGGTATTTCGCGCTGTCCATCGCCGCGGCCGCCCTGGGCAACGCACGCGGGGCGATCGATGACCTCATGGACCTCGCGGGCCACAAGGTCGCCACCGGCTCGCGGCGGAGCCTGGCCGAGAAGCCGGCCACACAAGCCGCGGTGGGGCAGGCGGAGGCCGCCTTGCGCGCCGCACGCGCCTTCTTCTACTCCGCCATCGACGACGCCTGGCAGGCGGCGTGCACCGGCGAGACGGTGACACTCGGCCTTCGCACCGGGTTGCGTCTGGCGGCGGCCCACGCCGCCCGTACGTCGGCGGAGGTCGTCCGCGCCATGTACGACCTCGGCGGCGGATCGGCGATCTACGACAGCTCACCGCTCCAGCGCCGCTTCCGGGACGCGACCACCGCCACCGCCCACCTCCAGGTGAGCCCGGCCACATGGGAGACGACCGGGCGCATCCTGCTCGGGGTCCCGACGCGGGTGGCGCAGCTGTGAGGCGGCGATCGCTCGGCGTGGTGCTCCCGTACTGGCTGGACCGGCCCGATCTGGAAGCCCTCGGGATCGCTCGGCAGGCGAGCGCCCGCGGTTTCGAGCGGCTGTGGCTGGGCGAGATGGCCACCTTCGATGTGTTCGCCCTCGCCACCGCCGTCGCCGGCGGCACCTCCATCCCCCGGCTGACGGTCGGCCCCCTCGCCGTCGGGGTGCGCTCCCCCGTCGCCATCGCCATGGGGGCCGCCAGCGTCGCCACATTGACGGGCACACATGTGGATGTGGCGCTGGGAGCGTCCAGCCCGCACATCGTCTCCGACTGGCACGGCCGCAGCTGGAGCGGCAACCCCCGGCGCACCAGGGAGTCGGTCGCGGTGCTGCGCGAACTCCTCGGCGGGAAACGGGCCGCCTTCTCCGGCCGCCACATCCGCACACGGGGCTTCCGGCTCCGCCAACCACAACCGGACTCCATGATCGGCGTCGCGGCGTTCGGGCCACGTATGACCGAAGTCGCCGCGGAGACCGCGGATGAGGTCGTGCTCAACCTGGTGCCGCCGGCGCACATCGCCCAGGTCCGCGCCTCGATCGACGCCTTCGCCGAGGCCCGCGGGCGGCCCGCGCCGCGGCTCGCGGTGTGGGTCGCCTGCTCCGTCGAACCGGGCCCGGCCACCTATCGCCAGCTCGCATCGCAGCTGGCCGTCTACCTCCGCCCGCCGGGCTACGGCGAGATGTTCACCGAACTCGGCTTCGGCGACCTCGTGCGTCAGGCGCGTGCCACCACCGGCCGCCGTACGCTCGTCGAGGACATTCCGCCCGAACTTCCGGCGGCCGTCGGCGCGATCGGCTCAGGAGCTGAAGTACTGCGGCGTATCGACGCCTACTTCAACGCGGGCGCCGACCACATCGGGCTGGTGCCCACGACGGCGGACGACCGGGACGGCGCCGAGACCTTGGCTTTCATCAGCGAACACGCTCCGGACCTCGTCCCAGGACCGACCGGGGCGAAACGGCCGGTCGGCGGCGGCGGGATACGATCGATCAGTGACGGACAACGCTGAGGCGCAGCCCCGGGAACCGCGCGGCGACGACTCGGTCACGCGGACCCTCAACCTGGTCGGCGAGCGATGGATGATGCTGATCCTCCGCGAAGCCTTCTTCGGGGTGCACCGTTACGGACAGTTCGCCCAGAACCTCGGCATCCCGCGCCCCACCCTGTCGAACCGGCTCGGCAAGCTGGTCGACGTCGGCCTGCTCAGCCGGGAGCGCTACGCGGGCGGCCCGATCCGCAGCGACTACGAATACCGCCTCACCCAGGCCGGTCTCGATCTCTTCCCGGCGATCCAGATCCTGATGGCATGGGGCAACACCTACCTCCCGGACGACCCGGCGGGGCGATCCACGGTGACCTGGACACACGATGTGTGCGGATCGCCCACACACCCGAGGCTGATCTGCGACCAGTGCGGGGAACCCGTCACCGCGCACAACGTTCACCCCACGCGCGACACGCCCTGAGCCGGCCTCGCCACGGCGGCTGCCTCCGTATCCGCTGGGCCGGCGAGGGCTGCCGCGTGATGGTGGAAGGCGCGGCGGACCGCCGGGAAGCGGCGGGGCCCGCGGCTGGGGTGGACGCGGTTGGTGAGGAGGATGTAGTAGCGGCCCTCCGCCCCCGTCCCGTCCGCTCCCGCCCGGTCCGTCCCCGCCCCGTCCGCCGCCGGGTCCACCCACAGGCTCGTCCCCGTGAAGCCCGTGTGGCCGTACGAGGACGGGCCCATCGACGTACCGACCGGTGACCCCACCGCGTCCCGCCCCTGCCAGCCGAGACAGCGCCGCAGCGGGAGGCCCTCCGTATGACAGGCGGTCATACGGGCGAAGCCGGACGCGCTCAGCAGGCCGTCGCCGCCCGCGGCGAGCGCCCGGCCAAGCCGGTCCATGTCGGCCAGCGGTGCGAACAGGCCCGCGTGGCCGCAGACCCCGCCGAGCACCACCGCGTTCTCATCGTGCACCTGACCGGTCACCAGGCGGCCGCGCCAGGTGCACAGCTCCGTGGAGACCGCGCGCTCACGGGCCGCGGGGCCGGGCGCGAACACCGTCTCACGCATGCCGAGCGGCTCGCACACCTGCTGCGCCACCAGCTCGTCCAGGCCGGTGGCAGTGGCCCGTTCGAGGATCAGGCCGAGGAGGACGAAACCCGCGGAGGAGTACTCCACCACCGTGCCCGGTGCCCCGCGGAGCGGCAGCTCGCGGAGGGCGGCCAGCAGTCCGTCCCGGTCGGAGTGCGCGCGCCAGAGCGGGGTCCCGCCGGGCAGGCCGGAGGTGTGGGTGAGCAGCTGGGTGACGGTGATGTCCGCCTTGCCCGGCACCCGGCGGTACTCCGGCAGATACACACCGACCGTGTCGTCCAGCCGTAGCGCTCCCGCCTCGGCCAGCCGCAGTGCGGCCAGGCCGACGATCGGTTTCGTCACCGAGGCCAGGTCCCACAGCTCGGTGCCGTTCAGCTCCGTCCCGCCCCAACGGCGTGTGCCCAGGTGCCCGTGTGTCTCCCGTCCGGCCGCGGTGCCGACCGACCAGGCGGCCGCGGAGTAGATCCCGGCCCGGCGACCGGCCGCCAGGAGCGCCGCGAGCCGTGCGGGTCGGTCCACCGGTGGTTCTGCTCGTCGGTCCGCCGGTGGGTCTGTCGGCCGGTCCGCCGGTGGGTCTGTCGGCCGGTCCGCCGGTGGGTCTGTCGGCCGGTCCGCCGGGGGCGGGCCGGCCGGTCCCGTCCGCCGCTCCGCCCCTCGTTGCTCCGCCCCCTGTGTGGTCCGGCCGCCCACAGCCCCGCTCACTCCTGCCCCCGTACGAGCCCCAGCGTCCCCGCCCCGCCGCGCAGCGCCGCCGACACCGTGCCGGCGGCGGCTCGCACCATCGGCCCCAGCACCGCCACGCTCTCCTCGTCCAGCGTGAACGTCAGCCCGACGATGCCGACCGCACCGGCGACCCGGTCGCCCGGCCCCAGCACCGGGGCGGCGATGGCGCGGACATCCTGCTCCGCGTATTCGTCGTCCACCGCGTAGCCCCGCTCGCGCACGGCGGGCAGGGCCGCGAGCACGGCCCCTGGGTCCCGCACCGTCCGTGGCGTACGGGCCGGGAGCCGCTCGCGGCCCAGGAGCTCCGCCGCGGTCGGGGACGGCAGGGCCGACAACATCGCCCAGCCCACCGCCGAGCAGTACAGCGGGACCTCGCCGCCCGCGGTCAGCGGTATGCGGTACGTGGACGAGGGCTCCGACTGCGTCACATGCACCGCCACGGCGCCGTCCCGCACCGAGAAGTGGGCCAAGTGGCCGGTGCGCAGCCGCAGATCGTCCAGGACCGGGCGGGCCAGCACCAGCTCGCGGCTGGCGGCCAGCGCCGTGGCGGCGAGCCCCAGCAGGCGCGGTCCGGCCTGGTAGTTGCCGCCGGGGCCCGGGACCGCGTAACCGGCCTCGGCGAAGGTGTGCAGCAGGCGGTGGACGGTCGGCTTCGACAGCCCCGTATGGGCGGCGAGGTCGGCCAGGCGGTGCGGGGCATCGGGCTGGACCAGGGCGTCCAGCACGGCGAGTGCCTTGTCCACGGGCCCCTTTGCGGCGGCGGTCGGCTCTTCACGGTGCGGCGCGGAGGTATTGACCGGCTTCGGCATGTCGCTTAGCTTATCGCATCAGCGTTCCGGATGCCGGAACGATCGAACTGTTCAGCGGAACATCTCGCGGAGGGCAGATCGTGACTCCTCCATCAATGTCACGCCGTAGAGCCCTGCGGCTGGGCGGGCTCGCAGCACTGCCCGCCATCGCCGCACCGACAGCGCTCACCGGATGCGGCACGGCCGCGGGCACGGCCGGTGACGGCACGCTCCGGGTGGCGCAGCCGTCCGACCCCACCACCCTCGACCCGCACAAACAGGGCGACATGTTCTCCATGAACGTCCTGATCAACATCTTCGACGCCCTCACCACCCGGGACGCTCATGGCCGGCTCGCCGCTCGGCTCGCCACCTCCTGGGAGCCCCGTTCCAGGACCGTGTGGCGCTTCCGCCTCCGCGAAGGCGTGCGCTTCCACAACGGGGAGGAGTTCGACGCCGATGCCGTCAAGTTCTCCATCGAGCGGATCCTCGATCCGAAGACGCGCTCGCCCATCGTCGAGTTGCGGTATGTGACCTCGGTCCGCGTGGTCGACCGCCACACCGTGGATGTGCACACCACACTGCACGACCCGATCCTGCCCGCGAAGCTGTCGCTCTTCGGCGGGGTGATCGTGCCGCCGAAGTACCTCGCCGACGTCGGCGACGCCGCCTTCGCCCGGCGCCCGGTGGGCACCGGACCGTTCACCTTCGAGTCCTTCCGACGCGATCGCGAGCTACGGCTGCGCGCCAACCGCCGCCACTTCCACGGCTCCCCCGGGGCCGACCGCCTGGTCTTCCGCGCACTGCCCAACCCCGCCTCCGCGCTGGCCGCGTTGCAGAGCGACGAGGTCGACCTGGTCACCGGCCTCACCCCGGACGCCGCCCGGCAGCTGTCCGGCTACGCGGGCGTGGAGCTGGAGAACCACCAAGGCGTGCGGACCGCGTACCTCAATCTCGACACCACCTCCGGGCCGCTGCGCGACCGCCGTGTGCGGCAGGCGCTCAACCACGCCATCGATGTGCCGCTGCTCATCAAGGCGGTCCTGGACGGCAAGGCCCGCGAGGTGCCCGCGATGCTGCCGCACGGCGTCGTCGGCTTCGACCGGTCGATCGAGCCCTTCCGGCGCTCCGTGCGCACCGCCAGGCGGCTGCTCGCCGAGGCCGGCCATCCGCACGGCCTCACCACCACGCTCGCCGCCTCCAACGACGACGCCCAGGTGGCCGAGGCCATCTCCGGTCTGCTCGACCGCGCGGGCATCCGTGCCCGTGTCGAGCTGCTCGACCCGGGCACCTTCTCCGCCCGCCTCACCTCCGACAACCGGCATGCGCTCGGCCCCGTCTACCTCGCCGCCTCCACCGTCTGGACGCTCGACGGCGCGTCCATGGTGCAGTCGAACGTGCGCCATGACCGGCGGCAGAGCCGGTGGGTGTCGAAGGAGGCGGACCGGCTCGTCGACGCCGAGGAGCTGTCCATGGACCCCGAAGACCGGCAGCGCGCGTTCACCGCGCTCCAGCGCCTGATCAAGCGTGAGGCCCCGTTCGTACCGCTCTACCAGCAGGACATCATCCTCGCCCGTACCACCCGGGTGCGCTGGACACCGGTCGTCAACGGCTCGCTGGCCATGGAGAGCGCGGAGGTGAGGACATGACGGCCGCCTCCGTCCGGCCCGCGGTCACGGTCCGCACGCCGAAGTCCGGCCTGCTCCGCCACATCCTGGTCCGCCTCGCCACCGCCGTCGGCGTGCTCCTCGCCGCCGCCACCCTGGCCTTCCTTCTGGTGCGGCTCTCCGGCGACCCGGTCAAACAGCTGCTGCCCCCGGACGCCACCGCCGCCCAGGAAGCCACGCTGCGCGCCCAACTCGGGCTGGACCAGCCCCTGATCGCGCAGTACGGCGACTTCCTGTGGGGGCTGCTCCGGCTCGACCTCGGCGATTCGCTCGTCTACAACGAGCCGGTCGGCCAGGTCATCGCCGACCGTATCCCGGCCACCCTCGAACTCGCCGCCGGTGCCTTGGTGCTCAGCCTCGTCATCGCCATTCCGGCCGGGATCTACGCCGCCACGCGGCGTGGCCGGGCCGGCGACACCGGTGTGATGACGGCGGTACTGCTCGGCCAGTCCACCCCGCCGTTCTGGGTCGGCATCCTGCTGGTCCTGCTCTTCTCGGTACGGCTCAAAGTGCTTCCGGCCTCCGGCTACGGCACCTTCGCCCATCTGGTGCTGCCGGCCGTCACGCTGTCCGTCTACTCCATCGCGGTCATCGCCCGGCTGCTGCGCTCCTCGCTCATCGACGTCCTCGGCTCGGACCACATCCGTACGGCGAGGGCCAAGGGGCTCGGCCCGGCGAAGGTGGTGTTCGCGCACGGGCTGCGCAACGCCTCGCTGCCGACCGTCACCGTGATCGGCCTGGAGTTCGGCGGGCTGCTCGGCGGGGCGATCCTCACCGAGCAGGTCTTCTCGTGGCCGGGCATCGGACGGCTGACCGTGGAGGCCATCTCGCGCCGGGACTTCCCGCTGGTGCAGGCGGCCGTCCTGTTCTTCGCCGCCGCCTTCGTGATCGTCAACCTCCTTGTCGACCTCTCCTACAGCCTCCTCGACCCGAGAGTGCGGGCCCAGTCATGACCGTCGTACGCAACCGGCTCGCCCTGGTGGCCCTCGGCGTCCTCGCGCTGCTGGTGATCGCCGCCGTCTTCTCGCCCCTGCTCGCCCCGGACGACCCCGCCAAGCAGCAGCTCCTCGCCCGGCTCGAGCCCCCGGCGTGGGAGGGCGGCGGAAGCCTCGCACACCCGCTGGGCACCGACCAGCTCGGCCGCGATGTGCTCTCCCGCGTCATCTACGGCTCCCGGGTCTCGCTCCTCGTCGGCATCGGGGCGGCGCTGCTGGCGGGGGTGGTGGGGGCGGTGTGCGGGCTGTTCGCCGGTTTCCGCGGCGGATGGCCGGACCGGGTGCTGATGCGCTTCGCCGACATCCAACTCGCCTTCCCTTCCCTGCTGTTGGCGCTCGCCATCGTCGGCTTCCTCGGCTCCGGGCTGTGGAACGTCGTGCTGGTGCTCGGCTTCACCGGCTGGGTGGCGTACGCCCGTGTGGTCCGCTCCGAGGTGTTGTCGCTGCGCACCCGGGACTATGTGACCCAGGCCCGGGCGACCGGGGTCACGGATCTCACGATCATGCGCCGGCATCTGCTCCCCAACGTCCTCCCGCACCTGGCCACCATCGCCACGCTGCATATCGCGGCCGCCATCGTCGCCGAGGCATCGCTCAGCTACCTCGGGCTCGGGGTGCCCAAGGAGACGGTCACCTGGGGCTCGATGCTCGCCGACGGCCAGCTCTATCTGGGCACCTCATGGTGGGTCGCGGTCTTCCCCGGGCTGGCGCTGATGCTCACCTCCCTGGCCATCAACATCACCGGCGACGCCCTTCGCGACGTCGCGGACCCGAAGGCGTACCGCCGATGACCACACACGCTCCCGTGCTCGAGATCCGCGATCTGCACGTCGACTTCCGGCTCGCCACCGGCACCGTGCACGCCGTGCGCGGTGTGAGCCTGACGGCACACGCCGGAGAGACCCTGGCCGTCGTCGGCGAATCCGGCAGCGGCAAGTCGGCCACCATGCTCGCCGCGCTGCGGCTCAACCCCGAGCCGCCCTGCGCCTACCCGGGCGGCGAGATCCTCCTCGACGGCCGCGACCTGCTGGCGCTGCCGGAGAAGCGGTTGCGCGAGGTGCGCGGCAACGACGTCTCGATGGTCTTCCAGGACCCGATGACCAGCCTCGACCCGCTCCAGCGGGTCGGCAACCAGGTGGCCGAGGTGCTGCGCCGGCACCGCGGGGCCACACGCGCCGGGGCCCGGACGGAGGCGGTACGGGCGCTGGCGGAGGTCGGTATCCCGGATCCGGAGCTGCGGGCGCGGCAGTACCCGCACGAGCTGTCCGGCGGGCTGCGCCAGCGCGTGATGATCGCGACAGCCCTGGTCGGCCGGCCACGGGTGCTCATCGCCGACGAGCCGACCACCGCGCTGGACGTCACCGTACAGCGGCAGATCCTGGACCTCCTCGCCGATCTGCGCGCCCGGCACGGTATGGCGGTGGTGCTGGTCACGCACGACCTCGGGGTGGTCGCGGAGACCGCCGACCGGGTCGTGGTGATGAACGCCGGCCGGGTCGTGGAGCACGGCACCGTGGCCGAGGTCTTCGAGGCGCCCCGCGAGCAGTACACCCGCGATCTGCTGGCCGCCACCCCGCGACTGGAGCCGACATCATGACGACCGCCAGGACGAGGACACCCGCGAAGACGCCACTGCTCGAACTCGACGGCCTGTCAAAGGAGTTCACCGGACCCGGCGCCGCCCGCACGATCGCCGTCGACGACGTCACGCTCACCGTGGCGGAGGGCGAGACCCTCGCCCTCGTCGGCGAGTCCGGCTCCGGGAAGACGACACTGACCCGGCTGCTGCTGGGGCTGCTGGACCCCACCGCCGGGACGGTCCGCTTCGACGGCCAGGACCTCGCCGGACTGTCACCGGCCGAGCTGCGCGCGATACGGGCCGGGATGCAGGTCGTGCTCCAGGACCCGTACTCGAGCATGAATCCGCGGATGAAGGTCACCGATATCGTGGCCGAGCCGCTGGTCACCCATGACGCCGCCTACCGCGGACGGCGCGCCCGGACGAGGCGGCGGGAACGCGTCGGCGAGCTGCTGGAGTCGGTCGGACTGTCGGCGGGGTTGCAGGACCGGTACCCGCACGAGTTCTCCGGCGGACAGCGCCAGCGCATCTCCATCGCCCGTGCGCTGGCGCCCGCGCCACGGCTCGTGGTGCTCGACGAGCCGACCAGCGCCCTCGATGTCTCCGTCCAGTCCCAGGTCCTCGACCTGCTGGTCGAGCTCCAGCGACAGCACGGCCTGACCTACGTGTTCGTCTCGCACAACCTCGCCGTGGTCCGGCAGATCGCCGACCGGGTGGCGGTGCTGCGGTACGGCAAGGTGGTCGAGTGCGGGGAGACGAGCGCCGTGCTGGGGGCTCCTCGCCACCCGTACACCCGCGAGCTGCTGGCCGCCGTACCACGGCCCGACGCGTACCGGACCAGGGCCGGGACCGGCACCGGGACTAGCGGTGGGTGAGGACCAGCCCCGCACCCCCGAGCAGCGCCACATCGTCCGGCCGGCCCGCCTCGCCCAGCACCACCCGCGGCGGGGCCGCCGTCGACCAGCCGCTGTCCCGCCGCAGCCGCTCCTCGACCCGGGCCCGGAACCCCTCCCCGCCCTCGACGGCCTCGCCGTGCAGCACGAAGAGGCCGGGGGCGAAGAGCTGCTGGATGTTCACCAGGCCGAGCGCGAGGTTGTCCGCGTACTCCTCGACCACCGGCCGGCCACCGTCCCCGCGTCGCACCAGCTCCGCGAGCGTCACCTCGGCGCCCAGCCCCGCCGCCCGCGCCCGCTGCCGCAGCCAGCGCGTCGTGGCCACCGTCTTCCAGCAGCCGCGCGCCCCGCAGGTGCACAGCTCGCCACCGGCCAGCACCGTCATATGAGCGCCGCTGCGGCCACCGTGCGGGGCCAGCAACTCACCGTCGAAGAACACCCCGACACCCAGCACCTCGCCGGTGGACACCGAGGCGAAGGACTCAAGGCCACGGCCCGCCCCGAACCACCGGTCGCCCAGCACCTGGAGCCGGGCCCGGTGCTCGACGTAGACCGGCACCCCCAGCGCCCGCCGCAGCACCTCCGCGACCGGGTAGCCGCGCAGCGCCGGCACCTCGTTGACCTCGATGAAGCTGCCCCGCTCCGGGTCCACCAGACCGGCCGCGGCCACACCGACACCGGTCAGCTCACACCCGTCGAAGCACTCCCCGGCGGCCTGCCGCACCGCCGCGTCCACACCGGCCGCCTCCCGCGCCGCCGGGTCGAAACCGGCCGCGGTACGGCGCAGCAGTTTCCCGGCGCGGTCGACCAGCGCCGCGCGCACCTGTCCGGGCAGCATCTCGACCGCGCCCAGCAGCGGGCGGGCGGGAGCGGCCGGGGGATCGGGCACCAGGCGGAGCCGGGGGCGTCCGCCGTCGGGGGCGAGTGCAGCCATGCGCAGACTCTGCCACGGCAGGAACCGAGGAGGTAGTACCACGTTGCCGCATCTGACCGAACTCACCTGGCGCGAGGCCCGGACCGCGGGCGCGGGCGCCATCGCCCTGATGCCCATCGGCTCCCAGGAACAGCACGGCGCACATCTGCCGATGGGCACCGACACGCTGCTGGTGACCGCGGTGGTGGACCGGGCGGCCGAACTGCTGGCGGGCGACGGCCCGCCGGTCGTACGCCTGCCCGCCCTGCCGTACGGACACAGCCCGCACCACCTCTTCGCGGCCGCGGTGTCGCTGTCGGCGAGCACCCTGGCGGCGGTACTCGCCGACGTCCTGCGGTCCCTCACCGAGAGCGGCTTCCGACGCATCATGATCGTCAACGGCCACGGCGGCAATGACGAGATCATGCGCCTGGCGGTCAAGGAGCACGCGCTCCGCGCCGAGGGCGCGTTCGCGGCCTGCTCCTACTGGAGCCTCGGCGAGGCGCCGGAGAACCCCGGGCACGCCGGCCGCTACGAGACCTCCCTCATGCTCGCCGCCCACCCGGACCTGGTCCGTACCCCCATCGAGCCACACACCCCCGCCGGCGCCCCGCCGCTCTTCGCCGCCCCGCCGCACCCCGGTCTCACCGCCGAGCGGCACGGCGAGTGGGCACGGGTGGGCGGGATGACCGACGATCCGTCCGCCGCCCGCCCCGACCCGGGCGGGCTGACCATCCGCGCCACCGAACTGGCCCGGGCGATCCGGGCATTCGCCGAAGCGACCGCACCCGGCGCCATCTGAGGAGGAACCCCGCACATGAAGGTCACACACGTCGACGTCTGGGTCGTGAACCTCCCCCTCACCTCCCCGTTCACCAGCTCCTTCGAGACCAAGACCGGTGAGACCCGCACCGTGGTCCGGATCCGGACCGACGAGGGGGTGGAGGGCTGGGGCGAGACGATGTGGGGGCGGCCGGTGGCCGCGCTGGTCCGCAAGCTGGCGCCCGACCTCATCGGCACCAGCCCGTTCGCCCTGGAGTCCTTCCACCGCAAGCAGCACATGGTGCCGTTCTTCCACGGCTACCTCGGCTACGCCGCCATCGCCGCCCTGGACGTGGCCTGCTGGGACGCCATGGGCAAGGCCACCGGCCATTCGCTCACCGATCTGCTCGGCGGGGCGGTACGCGACACCGTGCCGCTCACCGCGCTGGTCACCCGCGCCGACGGCGCCACCCCGGAGGCCCTCGCCGAGCACGCCGGCCGGGTGGTCGCCGAGGGCGGCTTCCGGGCGGTCAAGCTCAAGGGCACCGGCGATGTGGACGGCGATGTCGCCAACCTCCGCGCGCTGCGTGCCGCGCTGCCGGACACCGAGCTGCGCGTCGACCCCAACGCCGCCTGGTCGGTGCCGGATTCGGTACGCGCGGGCATCAAGCTGGAGGACCTGAACCTGGAGTACCTGGAGGACCCGTGCCCCGGTATCGAGGGCATGAGCCAGGTGCGGAGCAAGGTGCGCATCCCGCTGTGCACCAATATGTGTGTCGTCCGCTTCGAGGACTTCGCACCGGCGGTGCGGCTCGGCGCGGTGGACATCGTCCACGGCGATGTCTACAAGTGGGGCGGTATCGCACCGACCAAGGCCCTCGCCGCCCACTGCGAGACCTTCGGCCTCGGCATGAACCTGCACAGCGGCGGCGAGCTCGGCATAGCCACCGCCGCCCACCTCGCCGTGGTCGCCAGCACTCCGGTGCTCAGCCGCGCCATCGACAGCATGTACTACCTGCACGCCGATGACATCGCCGATCCGATCCCGCTCATCGACGGCCGCCTCACCGTCCCGCAGGGCCCGGGCCTGGGCGTACGCGTCGACGAGGAGAAGCTGCGGCACTACGCGGCGGTGAACGAGCGGGAGGGCGACCTGACGGGATGACCAAGCGCTCCGCTGGAAGTGTCGCGATGCGTCGTCGGCCGACCGCAGCGCCGTCGTGGCTGGTCCCACGCGGCGGAGCCGCATATCAACACAGCCGCGGCGGAGCCGCATATCGACACAGCCCCGCGCCCCTTCGGGGCGCTGCCCGAGCCGTAGCGGACTTCCTCCGACCTGCCTAGTCCGGTGACCGGGCGGAAAGCGGTGTGAGGACCACGATTGCCATGTCGTCGTGCCGCTGGCCCCCGGTCCAGTCGGTGACATCCGCGGCGAGCGTGTCCACCACCTCCGACGCGGTGCGGAACTCCCGATCGGCCAGTCTCGTGCGGGGTTCGTAGAAGACCCCGTGCCGGTCGCGCGCCTCGGTGACACCGTCGGTCACCAGCAGCAGATAGTCCCCCTGGTGGAAGGGGAAGATGTCACAGCCGGAGGCGCCGACGCCCTCCGGCATCCCCAGCCCCAGGGGAAGCCCAGGAACCGATGGCTCCAGCGTCGTCACCCGGCCCCCGCGGATCAGATACGGCGGCGGATGACCGCGGTGGTACAACCGCACCCGCCCCTCCTCCTCGCTGACCTCGACCAGTACGGCGGTGGCGAACCGCTCCAGTGCGTCCGGCTGGTCGCCGACGTCCGCCGCGAACCGGACCAGAGCCCGCTCCATGTACTCGGCGAGCTCCCGCAACGTGGCCGCCTGCTCCGCCGCCTCACGGAAAGCGCTGGTCGCCACGGCCATGGTGGACACGGCGGGCAGCCCCTTGCCCCGTACGTCCCCGATCAGCGCCCGCACCCCGAACGGCGAACCGCGCACCGCGTAGAAGTCACCGCCGATCAGCGCCTCCGCGTACGCACACTCGTAGCGGGTGGCCACCGACACCGCCCCCACCCGTGCGGGCGGCGGTGGCAGGACCGCCCGCTGCGCCACCTCGGCCACGGCGCGCACCGCGGCGAAGCGCTGCCCCTGGCTCTGGACCACCCACTTCAGCCACAGCGCGATTCCGCTGATCACCGCCACGTCCAGCAGATCCACCACGAGCGCCGTCAGCGGGCGGCCCACCAGCACGTCCACACACACCGACACCACACACGCGCCGGCCGCGGTGATCGCCGCGCCCCGGAACGTCAGCACCATGCAGGCCGCGAGCGGAGCGGCGGACAACAGGGGGAGCCCGCCGTACGGCACCGGCCCGAAGGCGTCCAGCACCACACCGCCGATCAGCAGCAGCACCGGAACCATGACGAGCACCCCGGCCCAGCCACCGCGCGCCCGCTCCTCCGGCCCGCCCACCACATTCCGGCGCGCACCGGCTCCCGGGTCACCGGCTCCGGGGCCACCGGACCTCATCTCGCCTGCCATCCGCTCATCTCCCGCTCCGGTGTCCCGCCACAGTGGGGAGAGAGGGCTCTCCCGCCGGTACCGCCATACCCGACGGCACGGCAGGAGTACGGCCCCCACGCCGATCACCGCCCGATCGGTGGCGGGCGGGGGTGAAGGGGCGCCACCAAGCGCCCGCGCGGATCACCGCACCGCGGCGCCATGGGGCGACGGTGGCGTCCCGAGGCCGGCCGCCCTACGCGGGATGACGCATCACGAGGACGGTTTTGCCGCGCAGCCCAGTGCTGCCCGCACCGCCGGTGAGGGCGGCCGGTCCCTCTTCGAGGGAGAGTGCCGTGCCGATGACGGGGCGGATGGTGCCCGCCGTGGCCAGCCTGGTGAGCTCGGCGAGCCGTTCGGGTTTGCGATCGAGCCGGTAGTTGGCGGTGTGGATGCGGCTGTCGTCGAGAAGCCGCTGGTCGAGGCCGAATGCGGTGGACAGCAGCGAGCCGCCGTCCCGCACGGCGGTGGCCACGGCGCTGGTGATGCGGTGGTCGCCGACGGCGTCGATGATCGCGTCCACGCCGTCGGGCGCGATCTTGTTCAGAGCCTCCTCGATCGGCTGCTCTCCGCGGATGACGATCTCGTCGGCGCCGAGTCCTCGTACCTGATCGGCGAGGTGGGCGGCGGCCGTTGCGATGACCTTGATCCCACGGGCGGCGGCGGTCTGCACGACGAAGGTGCCGACCCCGCCCGTGGCGCCGATGACGAGCAGTGTGCCGCCCTCGGGCACATGTGTGTGGTCGATCGCGCCGAGCGCGGTCATGCCCGAGGTCGGAAGCGCGGCGGCCACCTGGCTCGGTATGTCGTCGGGAATGGCTGCCAGCGCACCGAACGCGGGGGCCTCCTGTACGACACAGACCTCCGCGAAGGTGCCGAACTCCAACGGCTGGCTCCAGAACTGGCCGAAGACGCGGTCGCCGACGCGGTACTCGGTGATTCCACCGCCGATGGCGGTGACGGTACCGGCGCCGTCCATGCCGAGCGTGAGCGGGAACCGGTACTCCCCGAGCGTCCTCAGCGACCCGGAGGCAATGGCCATGTCCAGGGGGTTGATCGCCGCTGCCTCGATGGCGACCTGCACCTGCCCCCAGGCGGGTTCGGGCACGGGCAGCTCCCTCAGTTCCGGGGTGTCGCCGAACCGCTCGATACCAATCGCTCGCATGTTCTCTCCCATTTCGCCGAGCATTCACCGCATCGCGGCGGCACCAGCCTGCGGTCGGCGCAAGGCTCCGGAGAAGGACCGATCCAGCAGCGACTATGACCCCATGGGTAGCAATGGCGATGCCGATGAGGCAGTAATGTGGGGAGCATGGCAGCAGCGGAGTCCCGGCCCCTGCGGTACTTCGTCGCGGTGGCGGAGGAGCGCAACTTCACTCGCGCCGCACGGCGGCTCGGCATCGCGGGCCCCGCGCTGTCACGAGCGATCCGCAACCTCGAGGCCGACATCGGCGCGCGCCTTTTCGAACGTTCGACACGGGTGGTGGAGCTGACCGAGTCCGGCGCGGTACTGCTGGCTCAGGCCCGGCCCGCGCTCGAAGCCCTCGACGCGGCGGTCCGCCGTGCCGTGCGCGCGTCCGAGCCTCATCGCAGCGTGCTGCTCGCGGTCAAGGCCGACGCCGATGGGGGGCTGCTGCAAGACACCCTCGCCGCGGTGGCCGCCGAGCCCGGCGCCGAACCCGTCGCGGTGCGTCTGTGCGGCTGGAAGGAGCACACTCGGCTGTTGCGGACAGGCGAAGCCGATGTCGCGCTCATGTTCGAGCCCTACGATCCACAGGGAATCGACGCCGACATCGTGGCCACCGAACCCCGTGTGGCGGCGCTGCCCGCCGACCACGCCCTCGCCGGAGCCCCGCGGCTACGACTCGCCGATCTCGACATCGACCCCGAGGACGTCGACGAACGAGCGGAACGCGACATCGACAAGCAGGGCGTGCAGGACCTGGCGCAGTTGCTCGCGCTCGTGGCGCTCGGCAAAGCGATCACCGTACTTCCGAGCTCGGTTGCCGCCAGATACCCCCGGCCCGCGGTGGTCTACGCACCCATCGAGGACTGCCCTCCGGCCACCCTGGTCATCGCCTGGCCCGAGCACTCCCGCAGCCGAGGCGTGGCCACGCTGGTCCGCGCGGCGACCACCGTCGCCCAGCAGCGCGGCATGAGCCCGCCGTCGTAGCTGACGCTCCTTCAGGTGTGTTTGATTTTGATCGTTGGCATACACGACCGGCGTTCATGTATGCGGAGATCCTCCCGTCATACCGTGCCGAACTCGCGCATGGACACGGCACGATCAATTCACTGATGAACCAGGGGCGTTGCGTACCCAAGGTCGCCATGTTCCTTTGTGGTTCATTGTGTTGACACCTGTCGTACCGCGTGTGACGGTGGCGGGGCGTGGTCCTGACCTGGATGTGCACTGTTCGTTCCGCAACGGAAGTGGGACTCATGAGCTCAGGAATACGGCGCCGCAGCATTCTGTCCGCGGCCGCTCTGGGAAGCACGGTCGGTTCGCTCGGTCTCTCCTCACCCGCCTCCGCGCAGCCGGTCCCCGGCGCCGAACCACCGGCGTCCGCACTGCCCGCCGAGGACGGGTACGACCTGTGGCTGCGGTACCGGCGGGTGGAGGACCCCGGTCAACTCAAGCGGTACCGGGCCGCCTTGGGAACCCTGGTCCGACAGGGAGGCGGCCCCCTCCAGCGGTCCGCGGCGGACGAGTTGGCCCGCGGGCTCACCGGGCTGCTCGGCACCCGGGTGCGGCCACGCGCCGACGCCCCCTCCCACGCGGCACTCGTGGTGGGCACCCCGGCGAGTTCACCCCTGGTCCGGGAGCTCGTCCCCGCGGCCGACCTGGCCGAGCTCGGCGACGAGGGCTACATCGTCCGCCGGGTCACCCGGCGCGGCGTGGACTTCACCGTGGTGGCGGCCCACGCCGACCGCGGTGTGCTCTACGGTGCGTTCCACCTGCTGCGTCTCGTACAGACCCGACAGCCGCTGGAGCGCGTCGACCTCACCGAGCGCCCGGCCGCCCCGCTGCGCGTGGCCGACCACTGGGACAACAAGGACGGTTCGATCGAGCGCGGCTATGCGGGCCTGTCCTTCTTCGACTGGGAGGAGCTGCCGCGACTCGACGACCGGTACACGGACTACGCACGTGTCCTGGCCTCGCTCGGCATCAACGGCGCCGTGATCAACAATGTCAACACACCCGCGGACTACCTCGCCGAGCCGTTCCTGACCAAGCTGGCCGCGCTCGCCGGTGTTCTGCGCCGCTACGGAGTGGCGCTGTACGTCACGGCCAACTTCGCCGCCCCCATCGACCTGGGCGGGCTGGACACCGCCGACCCCTTCGACCCGGAGGTGCGCACCTGGTGGACGAGGAAGGCGGAGGAGATCTACGGCAGGATCGAGGACTTCGGCGGCTTCCTGGTGAAGGCCAACTCCGAGGGCCGCCCCGGGCCGTTGGACTACGGACGCACCCACGCCGACGGGGCCAATGTGCTGGCGGGCGCGCTGAGACCGTACGGCGGGATCGTGATGTGGCGGGCGTTCGTGCACGACACCGACGCGAAGTGGGACCGGCAGGCATACCTCGACTTCACACCGCTGGACGGGAAGTTCGCGGACAACGCCATTGTGCAGATCAAGAACGGGCCGATCGACTTCCAGGTCCGCGAGCCCGCCCACCCCCTCTTCGGCTCGCTGCCACGGACCAACTCGATGATCGAACTCCAGGTGACACAGGAGTACACGGGGCACGCCACCCATCTGTGCTATCTCGTTCCGCAGTGGAAGGAAGTCCTGGACTTCGACACGCTCAAGGCCGGCGAGGGCAGCACCGTGGCCCGTGTCGTGACCGGCCGGGTGCACTCCTACGCGCACTTCGGCTTCGCCGGAGTGCTGAACTTCGGCGATGCCAGGAACTGGACCGGCTCACACCTGGCCGCCGCCAACACCCATGGCTACGGACGGCTCTCCTGGAACCCGGACCTGTCCGCTCAGGACCTGGCCACCGAGTGGACCCGGATGACCTTCGGCAACGATCCGCACGTCGTCGAGACGGTCTCCGCCCTGCTCCTGGACTCCTGGCACACCTACGAGGACTACACCTCGCCACTGGGCACGGGATACCTCACCCATCCGCCGGACGGCTCGGTCACCGGGCACTTCGACCCCAGCCCGACGACGACCACCCAGTTCCACAAGTCGGACCGCGAGGGCATCGGCTACGACCGCACCGCCGCCACCGGCGACGGTTTCACCGAGCTGTACGCACCGGCGACCCGGGACGCCTACGAGTCGCTGGAGAACTGCCCGGAGGAACTGCTCCTCTTCCTCCACCACGTCCCGTACACCCACCGGCTGGCCAGTGGAAAGACCGTGATCCAGCACATCTACGACACCCACTTCTCCGGCGCGGCGCGGGTGGCGGACATGCGCACGGAGTGGGAGGGGCTGCGCCGCCGTGTCGACCTCCGGCGGTTCACCGATGTGCACCGCCAGTTCGGGGAGCAGCTCACCGGGGCCGCCCAGTGGCGGGACACCCTGGTCGCCTACTGGTTCGACCTGAGCCGGATCCGCGATGAGCGCCGCGGCTGGCTCCAGGCGATCGTCGCCCCGGCCGACACGGCGCTGCTGGGCGGGGAGCGCAACGAACTGCCGGTGCAGGTGGTCAACGCCACGGGCGCCGGGCTGCGCACGGTGACCACGCTGGAGGTACCCGAGGGCTGGCGGTCCGAGGAGGCGACCGCTTACGTGGCCTCGCGGGAGGGCGAGACGGTGAAGATGCCCGTCGTGCCGCCGTCCGCCCCCGCGCTCGCCACACTGCACGCGCGCCCGAGGTCGGGCACGGTGCGGGTGCTCGACTCCTCGCTGCGCAGCCTGGCCAAGGTCGTCGTCGTCCCGCCCGCCGCACGATGCGTACACGCGCTGGACGCCGGGCCCGACTCGGCGCCGGTGCTGACGGGCTACACCCGGCTCTCACCGGCCGGCGGCTGGCACGAGGGCGCCGACTTCGGCTGGGTCGGCAACACACCCGACGCCACGGACACCGGACTGTTCGATGTCGTCCGCCGGGACTACGTACGCGACAGCGCCCCGGCCGTGCTGCGGCTGAGGCTGCCCGCCGGACCCTGCACCGCGCATCTGCTCACCGGCGACCCCAATACCTTTAACAGGTCGCTGATCGTCCGTGTGAACGGGGTCGAGAAGGCCCGCAGTGAGCAGCTCGACGGCCGGGAGTTCACCTGGCTCCGGATCCCGTTGGACGGCGGATCCTCCGGACGCGCGGTGGACCTGGAACTGTCCGCGAACGAGCGCGAGACCTGGCATCTCAGCGCCTGCGTGGTACTGGCGGACGACCGGAGTCGGGTCTAGGGCCTGTCTGGGGTACACGTTCCGCCCGGTACCGCGCCCAGCGCGTTGCCGGGCGGCATCGTTATATCCGTCGGTAGCGGCATCGGCACGCTACGCGCACAAAGGGCCGCTGATCAGGCCGCACGCCCGGGTCCGGTTCTAGACTGGGGGTGTGGCTCAGGACAGCTGCCCATGTCCGGATGCGCCCTTTGGGACACTTTCGGTCGATGCTCTCTTGCGTCTCTCCAGACAGCGGTTCGAGGGAGGGAGGTGAGATGGCCGAACCCGATGACCGCGGACGCTACCCGACGATCCACGCCGCACAGCTGGCGGCGCTGATCGTCGGCGATTCCGGCCGGGTGACAGGCGCCTCGGCCGAGGCCGGGCATCTGCTCGGCGAGGTCGACTCCGATCTGCTCGGCAGGCCGCTGAGCGAGCTGTTCCCCGATCCCGAGGCGAGGGCCGCCGTGGCACCGGGCGGCCCGGCATTCGACGGGTATGTGCGTATGGCCGGATCCACGGGCGAAATGCGCCACCGTCGGGTGTGGGTCGTGCCGCTGCGGAGCGGACCGACCGGCCACGGCACGACGGATCGGCTCGTCCTCGCCATGCCCGAGGAGAGCGGAACCCAGTGGGAGCGAGCCACGGCCTTCTTGCGCGCCATCTTCGTCCAGGAATACTTCGGCGTGTCCATCCATGACACCGACATGGCTCTCGTCGCCACGAATATCACGACCGAGATGTTCGGAGCCCCCGCGGCCGGCCCCGGCGAACGATTCCACGACGTCATGCGGTCCGAAGACGCGTCGGCGATCGAGGCGATGATGCGGCGTGTTCTGGACACCGGCGAGGCCATCATCTCCGAGTCGTTCCGCATGCGGCCACTCGCGATGCCGGGCCGTCAATGGCTTCTCTCCCTCTCGGCCTTCCGCATGGTGGACCACCGCGGGGCTCCCTTCGGGGTCATCCTCGTCTCCCAGGACCAGACCGAGCGGGACCGGATACGCCGGCACCGGGCCGTGCTGCACCTGGCGGCCGACCGCATCGGCATGTCCCTGGACATGGCCGAGACGGCGCAGTCGCTGGCGGACGTGGTGTACAGCGGTGGTCTCGGCGATCTGGTCACCGTCGACGTGTCACAGTCGATCCTCTCCGGCGACGAGCCCCCGACCGCCGTCGGGGCCCTCCAGACGTCGATGGTGCGGGTGGCCCGAGCCCCCCTGCACATCGCGTATCCGCCGGATCTGCTGCCGGTGGGCGGACGGTACCCCAGGCTCCCCGACAGCCCCGAGCTGCGCCAGCTCCAGCGGGGACAGCCGATCCGCCTGGAACGGGACCGTATGGCCGTGGCCCTGGAGGGCGACGAGGTGGCCAGGCTGCTCCTGCCCTCCGGCGCCCAGGCCGTGCTCGCCGTACCGCTGTTCGCCCGCGGGCTGATGCAGGGAAGTGTGACCGTCTGGCGTTACGAGGAGGGCACCCCGTTCGAGGAGAGCGACGTCGACCTCGTGTCGGAGATCGCCTCGCGGGCGGTTCTCGCCATGGACAACGCCAGGCGGTACACCCGGGAGCGCCAAGCGGCCCTGTCCCTCCAGAAACTCCTGCTGCCCCAGGCGTCGACGGACAGCTCGGCCGCCACAACCGCGGGCCTGTACCAGCCGGCGGCCGGCCACTACGGCATCGGCGGCGACTGGTACGACGTCATCCCGCTGCCGTCGACCCGGGTGGCCTTCGTCATCGGTGACGTCTTCGGGCACGGTCTGAGCGCCACCGCGACCATGGGCCGGTTGCGCACCGCCATCCACACCTACGCGACGTTGGAACTCGACCCGACCGAGGTGCTGGGCCATCTGGACGACCTCGTCCAGCAGCTGGCGGCCGAGACCACGGCCGACCGGCGTGACACGGTGGCGGCCATGTGCCTGTACGCGGTGTACGACCCGACCAGCGGCCAGTGCGGCATCGCGACCGCGGGCCATCACCCACCCCTGGTGATCAACCCGGACGGCTCGACCGAGCTGGTGGATGTGCGTCCGGGAGCGCCGCTCGGCCTGGGATCGGACCTGTTCGAGACCACCTCGGTGACGCTGGCGCCCGGAAGCGTACTCGCGCTCTACACCGACGGGATCTTCGGGATCCAGCGCTTCTCCGGGGACGCGGGGCTCGCGCGGCTCCGGCGGGAACTCGCCGAACAGATACAAGCCGGTGTTCCGCTGCACACCATCGGCGACGCCCTTCTTCACGGCGAGGCCGCGACACGTGACGACATCGCCCTGCTGCTCGCCCGGACCAGGCGGGTGGCGCCCGACCACATCGCCGTATGGGACTTCCCGGCGGAGACCGCGGCGGTCGCCAGGGCCCGCGACGCGGTTGACCGGCAGCTGTCGGCGTGGGATCTCGACGAACTTGCCTTCACCACCGAATTGCTGGTCAGCGAGCTCGTCACCAATGCCATCCTCCACGCCAGCGGCAGGATTCGCCTGCGTCTGATCCGGGACGACGACCTGCTCATCTGCGAGGTCGGCGATTGCAGCAACACCCAGCCGCGGGTGCGGAAGGCCAGGGACATGGACGAGGGCGGCCGGGGGTTGTTCATCGTCTCCCAGTGCACCGCCAAGTGGGGCTGCCGATACGGCCGGCGGGGAAAGACGATCTGGACCGAACAGCGTCTGACCGGCGCGTCCGGATAGCAGCGGACGGATTCGGGCTCACACACTCGTCCCGACGCTCTTCCGCGAGCCGAAGGCGGGGCGGATCTCCTGGTGAAAGCCGAGACGCTGGAGGAGTGGCCCGGTCATGACCGTGGTCACCAGGGCCATGATGACCATGACGGTGAACATCTGGCTGTCCAGCACACCCAGCTCCAGGCCCACGTTCAGGATGACCAGCTCGGTGAGTCCGCGGGCGTTGAGCAGAACACCGAGCACGACCGACTCGCTCCGGGAGACTCCTGAAAGGCGCGCGGAAACGGCGGCTCCCACGAATTTCCCCGTACACGCCACCAGGATGACGGCGAAGATGATGGTGATGCCGTGCTCGCCGAGTCCACGCGGGTCCACCGAAAGCCCGGTGACGGTGAAGAAGACCGGCAGCAGGAAGAGACTGGTCTGCTCGATGCGCTCGGCGACCTCGGGGGCCGACGCCTCGATCTCGGCGCGTGGTACGGCGACCCCGAAGGCGAAGGCGCCGAAGACCGCGTGCAGTCCGATCTCCGTCGTGGCCCAGGCGGACAGCAGAAGCCCGGTGAGGACGATGGCGTGGATGAGGGGGCCGCCGATCGCCCATCGCCGCTCCGGTGCCAGCAGCCAGCGCAGTCCGCGGCGTACGGCATAGGCGAGCAGCAGGAGGAACAGGGCCGACTCGAGCACCATGCGCACCAGGGGCCAGGGCCCACCGGCGGTGATGACGACGACGATGACGGCCAGCACACACCAGGCGAGAAAGTCCTCGATGGCGGCGCAGGCGAGAGCCATCACGCCGACGCGGCTGCGCCGCATGCCCCGTTCGGCGACGATCCGGGCCAGCACGGGGAAGGCGGTGATGGACATCGCCGCCCCGAGGAAGAGCACCGGCGCGAGCGCTCCATCGGTGGAGAGCTGGCTCTTGTCGTACCAGGGGTAGAGCATCGCCGCCAGCCCGGCGCCCAGGGCGAAGGGCAAGGTCACCGAGCCCAGGGAGATCAGGGTGACCTGACGGCTGTTCCCGCGCAGATGGAAGAGGTCGAGCCCGTATCCGATACCGAACATGAAAAGGACGAGGCCGAGTTGTGAGAGCGCTTGCAGAATGGGTCGCGTATCCGCTGGGAGCACCGCTTCGGTGGGGTTGCCCGGAAACAGACCCAGCAGACTCGGTCCCAGGGCGATACCGGCGATGATCTCGCCCACGACAGCCGGCTGTCTCATCCGCACGGCGAGCCGGGAGAATACGAATGCCACGGCGAGAATCACGGCGAGCCCGGCGAGAAGGTCTCCGCTCACCGCCTCGGCGGAGCGGGCAGCTATGGCATTTTGTCCCACGTTGGCCGTCTCTCCCCGCTCAGCCGACAGACTTTCCTTCGCATCACGATCAAGCACTCCCACCGGAATGACATCGGCGAATACCGACGTTACGGGTTCTACCGGTCGGAGACGTTCCGCACATCGCATCGGGCGCACGCCATGACCCGTGGTTCACGTGGTTCAACGGGGAAGAAAAGCAGCCAACTTCGCGGCGCGGCGTTCCGGACGTTGTCGGCGCCTCGGCCCGCTCCTAGAGTGGGAGCGCTCCCAAAGCGCGTGGGCACCGCGATTGAGGGGCTGGGGGCGGCCTCGATGACATCGTTGGCCCGCGCACTCCCCACCATCTGGCGTGCACCGGCGCGTTCATGACTCCATGCCGTCCGACAGGGGCCATCGCCCGCCGCGATCGTGCGCCTTCCACGGAGGTCCCCCATGCGCATTCATCGACATCGGCCCCGGGCATGGGCAGCCGCGGTCTTCCTGGCCGTCGCGAGCCTGGCGGCCACCGCTTTCGGCGCACCGGCCGGTGCCGCCGGCAGAATCGGGGCGGGCGCGGACATCAAGCCCGGTTCGGAGGACGACGGTGCCGACTGCGCGGTGCCCGACCCGGGCGCTTTGACCGCCAACGCCAAACTTCCCGACCCCTTCACCAAGCTGAACGGTACGCGTATCGCCACGGTGTCCGACTGGCGGTGCCGGCGGGCGGAGATCAAGAAGCTGGCGGAGAGGTTCGTCTACGGCGAGAAGCACACGAAACCCGCGAGCGTCACCGGCTCGGTCTCCCGCACCGGCATCACCGTGAACGTGACGGACCAGGGCCGCAGCTCCAGCTTCTCGGCCAAGGTCGAGCTGCCCAGTGGCACCGGACCGTTCCCGGCCGTCGTCGTCCTGGGCGGATTCGGGGCGGACACGGCCACCATCAAAGCCTCCGGCGCGGCCGTCATCTCCTACGACCCCCTCGCCGTCGGCCGAGAGGGCACTCCGCGGAACAACAAACAAGGCGCGTTCTACAGCGTCTACGGCTCGCAGAGCAGCACGGGGCTGCTCATGGCCTGGGCCTGGGGTGCGAGCCGGATCATCGATGTCATCGAGCAGTCGGGCGGCGGCATTCTCAAGGCGGACGCGGTCGGCGTCACGGGATGCTCGCGGTACGGCAAGGGCGCCTTCGCGGTCGGCGCGTTCGACCAGCGCATCGCCCTGACCATGCCGATCGAGTCCGGCACCGCCGGTGCCCCCATCTTCCGCGGAGTTCCGGGAGAGGGCGGCGCACAGCCGCTGAGCAGCGCCTACTCCGAACAGCCGTGGCTGGGCGACGCGTTCGGCTCCTTCACCGGCAACCCGGCCACGCTGCCGGTGGACACCCACGAGATCGTGGGCATGGTCGCGCCACGGGGGCTGTTCATCATGGAGAACCCGCATATCGACTGGCTGGGCGCCAAGTCCGGAAGCGTGGCGGCGCTGGGCGGAGCGGAGGTCTACAAAGCGCTCGGCGCGGGGAGCAACATCAGCTACTGGTCCGACATCCAGGACGGCAACCACTGCGCCGTCCGGTCCGAGTGGAAGGCCCCCTTGCAGCAGAACATCCAGAAGTTCCTACTCAAGACGGGCAACGCTCCCGGCGTGATCAGGGTCTCGGGCAAGAAGGCCGGCAACCTGGCCGAATGGCGGAACTGGCAGACTCCGGTCCTCACCGGGTCCTGAGGTGAGTGGCGAAGCCCGGCGATACGCGCCGGGCTTCGGGCCACGACCTCGACGGGCTCACGCGCATCGCGATCACGCGGCGAGCGTCTGTGCCACCGCCACCGCGGACAGGGGCGCCACCGGGATACGCACCGGTGTGACCGGGTCATAGGCGAGCCACACGCGGTATGTGGTCTTGGCCGGATCCACCAGGGGGTCACCGAGCGCGATCCGCCCCTCGGAGTACAGCCTGTCGCAGATGGGGGTGGGCAGCGCCACGTAGCAGCCGCCCCTGTCGGTGGCGTGGTCGTGCGGCTGCCAGTAGCCGTACCGGCGTCGTCCACTCGCGTGCACGGTGAGAAACACCGGAGTACGGGAGTCGGACAGGACGCGGAGAACGCCGGCGCCGACAGCCTCGAACGGAACCTCGGAACGGGAGCGGGACTGGTAGCGGGCGGGGGACATCAAAATTGCCTTTCCGAGGGCCGGGACTCAAGATCAGCTACCTAATTAAAGCAGTTATTTGATCTCGATCACAGAACTTCCGCTGGAGCGGCGGGACTTGAAGACGGCTCTCGGACAGAGTCGGCCACACGCGGCCGCGCACCGGCCCGGTGGCGGAGACACAGGGGTGCGGGGCGGTACGCGGCTCGCCGCCCTCACGGGCCGAGCGGCGTCAGCTGTCCGTCGACCGGACGGTGCTCATGACCTTCTCGATCTCGGCGGCCGTCAGCGCGTTCGGGACTCCTTGGTCCGCGTAGATCACCCAGCCGTGCATGGTGCCGTCGGGGAGCTTCTGCGCGACGCTGTGCACAACCGCCTTCGGCGGAACGCATGAGCTCGGGCGGTTGGTGACGGTCACCTGGGCGGTCGCGGTGTAGCCCTCGATGCCCCCGTGCTTCCACGGCTTGGCCTCACTCACCGTGATCTTGGGCTTGTGGTCCTCACCCCCGTACGCGGCGAAGCCCCAATTCCCCGCCCAGTTACGAGCGTTCTCCTGGAGGCTGCCGTCCTTGCCGCCGCCCGTGGTACCGACGGTGGCCAGCTGACCCTTGCCCGCCTCACCGAGGGCCTTGGGGTTGGGACTCGATGCGCAGCCGCCCTCACGGTAGTTGCCCGCCCCGGTCATGACGACGATCGGCCGGCCGTTCTTGTCCGTGTAGGAGAGGGCCGTGTCCTCCTGGAAGACCCTCCACTTCTTGGCCTTGCCGGGCACGTCGTAGCGGAAGTGGTGCTTCTGCGCGGTCTGCGTCTGCCATCCCGCGACCGACGGCTGATCGCCCGAGGGGCTCGCCGGGGCTGCGGACTCGGACGACCCCGCCGAGGGCGCCTTCGACCCCGCGGCGTCGGTGTTCTTGTCCGTGGCATCGCCGGTGTCGTCGTTGCATCCGCTCAAAGAGACGGCCATGCCGATGCCGACGGCCGCGATCAGGGTCTTCTTCATTCGTCGTGACGGCCCCCGAGTGGACCGGGGACGCTGAGCAACGCGCTTGAGGGTCTTTGGCTTGAACATGATCGGCACTCTATGCGCGCCGCGCTGCCGCCCCTCCCCCATGTGGACGCCCCACCGCGAGACGGGTACCTACCCGTGACACATCGCATAAGGCTGAAACATGCCCGAAGCCCCGGACGCCATGTGTCCGGGGCTTGGGGCATGGGCGCGTCATGCGCCCGGCGGAGGCACGGTGGGTTCACCGGCCCGGGAGAGCTCTCTTCGTGGCGTCAGTCCAGCGGTTCGATCCAGAGGTTTCTGAAGCGGACCTTGTTGCCGTGGTCCTGGAGCCGGATGGCGCCCGCCGCGGCCGATTCGGCGTCGCCGCCGCCGGTCGGGCCGTCCACCGCCACGTTGTCGTGGACTTTCCTGCCGTTCCACACCACGGTGATCCTGGCGTCATCGGTCTTCTTGCCTTCGGCGTCGAAACGGGCCGCGCGGAAGTCGATGTCGTATGTCTGCCAGCTTTCCGGTGGCATGGCGGCGTTGAGGTCGGCGGCTTTCTTGTTGTAGATGGACGCCGCCTCGTTTGGGGCGAGTTTCTCCACTCCGTAGGAGTCCAGGATCTGGATCTCGTACCGCTCCTGGAGGTAGATGCCGCTGTTGCCGCGGTCCTGCCCGGTGACATCGTCCGGCAGCTTCGGCACCCGGAATTCGGCGTGCAGCCTGAAGTCGCCGAACGCCTGTTTGGTGCGGATGTCGCCGCAGCACACCTCGATGGAGTCCTCGGCGGAGCGCGGCCATTCGACGCTGCGGCCATCGGTGTGCTGCCAGGCGGTGGAGACGCTGCCGCCGGAGAACAGGTCGATCCGGCTGCCGGATCCGCGCACCTCGATCATGTCGAGGTTGACGTGGCCGGTGTCCTCGGGCCGATAGGCATAGGCGATGGTGTTGCGGCCCTTGCGCAGGGAGAGCCGCTCGGTCTTGGTGGACCAGCGGTTCCAGGCGCCGGTGGAGGGGAGGCTGGTCTGCTGCGCCTGGCCGCCGTTGACGGTGAGGCCCATGGTCTTGGTGCCGGTGAACGGGTGGGGGCCGTTGGCGTAGCGCAGCCCCACGTCGTAGCTGCCCTTCGCGGGCGCGTCGACCTCGAAGGTGGCGGTGGCGCCCGGCGTGCCGAAGCCGTCGGCGAAGCCGCCGCCGGTGTAGCCGGCGTGCTCGGTGTCGATGGCGGCTCCGCCGGTCAGGCGTGCCGATTCCGCGTCGTACGAGGTGATGGGCTGCTCCGGGCCGGGGCGTGCGTTCAGCGTGTACCAGGCTTCGGTGGACCAGAGCTGCTCACCGGCGTCCGAGGCGAAGGGGCGCGGTGAGCGTACGTGCACCACCCGGTCGGTCTTGAGGCCGGGGATGGTGAGCCGGACCGTGCGACGGTCGGCGGACAGTCGGGCGGCGGCGACGGGGAGGGCCTCTTCGTCCACCTTGGGGCCACCGTAGGCCGGGGTGGGGACGTAGCGCCACTGCTCGACGGAGTAGGCGCCGTTCGTCAGCTTGGCGGCGGTCTCCGCCGACAGGGGCTTGGTGTAGGTGAGTTCGAAGCCGTCGCGGGTGGCGCGCATGGTCTTGATGTCGAAGGCGGTCTTGCCGTTCGGCGTGAGTTTCTGAAGGCCGAAGCGGAGTTTGCCTTCCTGGCCCCAGTTTCCGTCGGCGCCGAGACCGCCCGCGTAGATGGCACCGTCCGGTCCGGTGCTGATGCGGGTGATGCCGACCTCCAGGCCCTGGGTGTGCCGGAACACCGCGCCCTGGTACTCGCCGTCCACCTTCTCCAGGTCGGCGCGCTGGATTCCGCCGTAGGTGACGTCGCCGAAGAGCATTTGCCCGGCGAAGGGTCCCTTGTCCAACAGCATCGGTGTGCTGGGCGAGTTGGCTATCTCGTTCTGCGGCAGCCAGAGCACGGGTTTGGTGACCGGGCGGTCGTCGAACGGTCCGTCCGGGTTGGTGTAGTGGTTGAAGAAGCGGTCCTGCTTGATGTGGAGCAGCTTGGAGGCGGGCAGCCAGCCGCCCTGATTGTCGGTGACGAAGAGATCCCCCTCGGGGCCCCGCCCGATCCCGTTCGGTGTGCGGAGGCCGCCCGCCAGGTAACTCACCTTGCCGGTCTTCTTGTTCACCTTGATGGTGGTGCCGCGGTTCGCGACGGGCTGTGGATCGGTCGTGGCACCGCCGTAGTTGATGGCCACGGAGAGGTTCAGATAGAAGTTCCCCTTCTCGTAGAGCAGCCCGAAGGCGAACTCGTGGAAGTTCTCTCCGTACGGCCAATCGGCGACCTTGCGGATCTCGCTCGCGGTGTTGTCGCCCTCGATGTCGGACAACTCGGTGAGCTGGTGCTTCTCCGAGACGTAGAGCTTTCCATCGACGTACTTGATCCCCATCGGCTCCCGCAGGCCGTCGGCGATCTTCTTGTATGTGACCTTCTCCGGGCCGGTGTCACCCGTGACATGGTCGAGGATGTACACCTCTCCCTTCGTCTCGGTGCTGCCGCCCCACGTCGTCACGGCCAGCTTGCCGTCCGGCAGCCAGTCCATCGCGGAGACCTGGGGCTCGAAGCCCTCGGGGCGCAGATTGGTGAGGGTGTAGCCGGGGTTGACCGAGGTCAGCGGGAGTCCGTCGCCGGGGGTGTCGTAGTTGCCCTCGCACTCCTTGCGGCCCGGGGCGGTGACACGGACGACGCCGGCGTCGGTGCTGAGCACGGAGTTCGGGACGAGGGAGAAGTCGTCGGCGCCCGGGGGCTTCCACTGGAGGGTGACCTGCTGGTCGCCGCCACGGTCGAAGTGGTCGATGCGCAGGGAATGGTAGCCGGGTGCCAGGGCGATCTCGCCGTCCTTGGGCTCGGCGCCGTGCAGTCCGTCGTGGTCGATGACCTTCTTGTCGCCGATGAGCAATCGGGAACCGTCGTCGCTGATCAGACGGAATGTGTACGTGCCGTCGGTGGGGACGCTGATGTTGCCGATGATCTGCGACACGAAGTTGTCGGTGAAACCGAAGCCCTCGGTGGAGGACCAGTCGACGTTGGGGATCAGCTTGTCCACGTTGGGGGTCTGGGCCGGCTTGAGGTCGCAGAGCTTGCTCAGCGGGGACTGGATGTCGAAGACGCGGAGGGTGACGCCGGGTTCCTGGGGCGGCAGATCCGCGAAGGGCTTCTCGTCCGCTTCGGCGGTCGGCGTCACGAGAGCGCCGGCCAGAAGCGCCGCGAGGAACAGGCCGGTTCTTCGCGGTCCACGGCGATGGCCATGTGGTCTCGGGTACTTGCGTAGCGTCACTCTTCCTCCTGCTGGGCGCTAGGGGCGCGGTCGACGGCGGACCGCGGGCATAGAGTGGAGCTCGTCCGTGTACGGGTGGTGCGGCGGCATTCCGCCGTGATGCACGCAGACGTCCCTACGAAAGCGACGCCCAGCGTACGAACATCGCCCCGAACCGTCCATACTTTGTCCACAACAAGTCGAAAGTCCCCGCCCCTCGCCATGTTCCTGACGGACGGTCGGTGCCTGGGCCGGCACGGTGGTGGCGGGCGCCGTCACCGGTTCGTTCGGGGCCCGGTCCCGCTCATGACACACCCGGTGTCGTACTTCCCGTTCGGCCGCAGTCTCAGGAGCCGCCGACCCTGGCGGCCAGGCCGGAGATCAACAGCTCCAGGCCGTACTGGAACTCCGTGTCGGGATCGCTGTCGGCCAGATAGGGCGCGGTCGCGGTCAGCAGCGGGTCGCCGGAGGCGGCGATGGCTTCGGTGCGCTGCTGGACCTGGTCGTTGTCCATGGTGCCCAGGTAGATGGCGTAGCCCAGTTCGCGCATGATCGAGCCGACCATGAAGGCGGTATAGCCGCGCAGGACGTGGACCACCTCCTCGGGGGCGAGGCGGAGTTCGTCGAAGCAGGCCAGCGTGGAGCGCATGGCTTCCAGCGCGGCGGGCGACTGCGTGGGCCGGGTCAGCACCAGAGGGAACGCTTTCGGATGCTGCTTGGCGGCGGCGCGGAAGGCGGCGGCGTGAGCCCGGATCCTCTCCTGCCATGTTCCGCCCCGCTGTTCGGGGAAGACGATGCCGGCCAGCACCGCTTCGGCGACACCGTCGAGAAGGGCGTCCTTGTTCGGGATGTGGTTGTAGAGCGACATGTTCTCGATGCCGAGCTCCGTGGCCAGTTTGCGCAGGGAGAAGGCGTCGGGGCCATCGCGGTCGATCATCGTCACCGCTGCCGCGATCACCTTGTCGCGGGTCAGGCCGAGTCGCCTGCCACGTCCGGCCCCTCGCGCCGTCATGCGTCACCTTCCCTTGACATCACTTGCACCGTAAGTCTAGCGTCCCGATCCATCGAAAGACTTGCGGTGCAAGTGTCGCTTTGAGTGATCGCCTGGGTTCGCCCTCGTACGGGACTTGGCGGCCGACCTGGACCGGCACCCCCAACCACCGGCTCGGCCGACCAGGAAGGACCCACCGATGAAACTCGCCTGGCAGGACACCGACGTCCTCGACATGCCCACGCTCGGCACTCCGATCACCACCCTCAGCGGCCTCGGTGACATACCCGGCGGCTACGGCGCACAGCTCGTATGGGCCCGTGCGCGGGCGAAGGCGCTGCGTACCGAGTTCGCGGCGACCGGTACACCGGACAGCGTCACCACGTGTGACCTGGTCACCCTTCCCTATCCGACGAAGTTCGGCCTCTTCCGTGCCTCCCGGGCCATCGCCCCGTTCCTCGCCATCACCAACCGCATGCTCGTCGTCCGCTGGACGGAGAGCGACGGGCGGCGGCGTGTGCTCCTGTTCGAGCCGAGCGATGTGGAACTCGGCCGCAACACCCCGTACTTCGCCGCGCTCGCCCGCCGCACACCCCGCCCGGTGCGATCCCTGTTGGTCACCGAACACGGCACGGTCCTCGGGCATCTGGCCAGGCTCGGCATCGCGCCCGAGGATGTCGACTATCTCCTCTTCGACCATCTGCACACCCAGGACCTACGCCGGTGGATCGGCACCAGCACACCCCAGCCGGACTTGGGCGGCGGTCCGGTCGAGCCGGTGTTCCCGCACGCCAAGGTGATCGTGCAGCGGCACGAACTGCTGGCCATGTCCGAGCTCCACCCGCTTCAGCGCCCCTGGTACCAGCCCGACGCCTACCGGGACGTGCGGCCCGACGCCTTTCTCGCCGTCGACGGCTCGCTGCTCCTCGGCCCCGGTGTCGCGGTCATCTCCACCCCCGGCCACGTCCTGGGCAACCAGACCCTTCTGTTGAACACCTCCAGCGGCATCTGGGCGTCCAGCGAGAACGCCATCGCCGCCGAGTGCCTGACTCCCGAGCACTCTCGCGTCCCCGGCATCGCCCGCTGGGCTCGCGCCTGGCAGCAGGAGGTCGTGCTCAACGCCAACACCATCGAGACCACGGCCGAGCAGTACAACTCGCTCATCGTCGAGAAGACGCTCGTCGACCACGCCCAGGCCGACCCCCGCTTCCTGCAATTCTTCCCCTCCAGCGAACTGACCGGCGTCTGGACCAACCCCGGCACCAGCCCCACCTTCACGCACAAGGCGGTAACCCACCGATGACCACCCTGATCAGTGACGAGATCCGCAAGTCCCGCCAGAAGCTGGTCCTGGACCACTTCCATGACGAGGTCCGCCAGGAGTGGGACGACGTCCTGGCCACCTTCCCGCATCCGCGCTACGAGCTGATCCCCACCATGACGGTCCACGACGGCGACGCGGCGGTACGCGGCTATTACCGCCACAGCCGCCGCGCCTTCCCCGACCAGGACCACGAGATCATCGCCCTGCGCCACAGCGACGACGCCGTGATCGTCGAATTCTGGCTGCTGGGCACGCACCTCGGCCCGCTGGGCGCGATCCCGCCCACCGGAAACCGCTTCCGTGTCCGCATGACCGCGTACTTCGTCTTCGACGACGACGGAAACGGCGGTGAGAACCTCGTCTGCGAGCGGATCTACTTCGACAGCCTCACGCTGCTGAAACAGCTGATCGGCGGCCTGAACCTGCGCAACCCGCGCAACTGGCCCCTGGCCCTCCGCTGTCTGCGCGGACTCCTCAAGGAAGCCGGCGGCACCCCGGACCCCGCCCTCGTCAACACTCCGAAGGCCACCCTGTCGTGAAGGTCCACCACCTCAACTGCGGCACCATGCACCTGCGCGGCGGACCACGGCTGGTCTGCCATGTCCTCCTCCTCGAGACGGACACGCAGGGGCTCGTGCTCGTCGACTCCGGCTTCGGCCTCATGGACATCGCCGCCCCCGGCCGCCGCCTGGGCCCGGTCCGCCACTACATCAGACCGGCCTTCGACCCCGAGGAAACCGCCGCCCGCCAGGTCGAACGGCTCGGCTTCCAGCGCGCCGACGTCCGCCACATCGTTCTCACCCACGTCGACTCCGACCACATCGGCGGCCTCGCCGACTTCCCGCACGCCACCGTCCACATCACCTCGGCCGAGGCACTCGGCGCGATCCACGCCCCGTCCTGGCGCGAACGCCTCCGCTTCCGCCCCGCCCAGTGGGCCCACGGCCCGAGCATCGTCGAACACGCCCCTGACGGCGAAGCATGGCGCGGATTCGCCGCCGCCAAGGAGCTCGACTCCATCGCCCCCGGTATCGTCCTGGTCTCCCTCCCCGGCCACACCCGCGGCCACGCCTGTGTCGCGGTCGACACCGGCACCCGCTGGATCCTGCACGCCGGCGACGCCTTCTACCACCCCGGCACCCTCGACGGCCGGACCCCCGTGCCCGCGGCCCTCCGCGGCATGGAAACAGCCGTCGCATACGACCTGAAACAGGTCCGCGCCAACCACGCCCGCCTCGCCGAACTGCACCGGCGCGCGGAACCCGACCTGGCGATCGTCTGCGCCCACGACCCGGGCCTGTACGAGAAGATGCGGGCCGGCTGAGACAAGACGACGAACGAGCCGCGGGGGATCCTCATGTGTCCGTGCGCGCCGTTTCCCGGCACGAGTCGGCGACCGATGCGGTGGCCGCCGTCGAGGGGGTGCGGGCGAGGGGTGCGCTCGCCTTGGTGCCTCGCCCGCTGAGCTGGGCGATCGTCATGACCAGCAGGGGGGTGAGGATGGCGATGTACGCATTGTCGATGCCGAAGGGGTCACCCGCCGCGTACCAGCCGATGACCGCGGGCAGGGACAGGCAGAGGGCGGCCAGGGCACCCTGCCGGGAGCCGTACGACGGCCGGCGGAACATCAGGACGACGAACACGGCCAGGGAGGCCCGGAGCGCCTTGGCGAGGAACGTCATGCCGAGCACATCCGATGCGCCCAGGGCCGCCGCCACCGGGATCAGCCCGCAGCCGAGGGTGGAGAGCCGGGCGAATCGCACGGCCTTCCTCTCGTTGTCCGACGGGTTGAAATACGGCTGGTAGAAGTCCTTCAGCAGCAGAGTGGAAGCGCCGATCGTCAGGGCGGATATGAGGCCGAACACTGATGCGATCAGTCCGGTTACCGCAATGCCCTGAAGAATCGGGCTGAGCCGGACGACCATGGTCGGAAGTGCCTGGATGCTGTCGATGTCGGGGTGCACCACGGCCGCGCAGACACCGATCAATGCCGCGAGGAAGCCATACGGGATCAGGACGAGGCTGGTGTAGAAGCCCGCGTTCCGCGCTTTGGCCTCGTTGTCGACCGCGGTCATCGCCTGTACTACGTACTGCGTCGCGAACATGGCGCCGCCGCCGGCGATGAGCCAGGCGCCTATCTGATTCCAGCCGACTCCGTCCCAGTCGAGCATCTTCGACGGCAAAGAGACGCTGATGTGTTCGTAGCCCCCCGCGGCGGAGTACGCGGACACCGCGACGACGACGATCCCCACGACTTTGACGAAGACGTTGATCAGATTGGTGTAGATGACGGAGCGCATTCCGCCGATCACCACGTAGACACTCGACAGAACGCCAACGATCACGACGGCCCAGTTGGCATCGATCCTGAGCAGAGCCGAGATCATCGCTCCGCCGCTCACATAGGCCGCGGTGGCCACCAGGAGGAGCGATACGATCATGATCACGGAAGCCGCTCGCCGTACGCCCACTCCGTATCCCCGTTCCAGGGCACCGGAGATGGTCACCTCGTCGAGTTGTTTGAATCGCCTCGCGAACAGCACGGCGAAGACGATGAACCCGATTCCCAGGGCGCCGAGGTTCCAGGCGGCGGAGATTCCGTAAGTGAAGGCGCCTTGGGCCGTCCCGATACTGGCCGTGGTGCCCACGACTTCGGAAGCCATGAACAGACCGATCACGGCCGCGGGGAAGACCCGGCCGCCGCGGACAAAGCCTTCCGAAGTCGCGCCCGCCTTACGGGCGATGAAGCTCACCGCCGCGATGACGACGATGTAGGCCACCGCCATCAGAGCAACTATCTGGAAAGACGACACTGTTTCTCCTTGAGTTGACGGTTCCGGCGCTCGGCCGACTCCGAAGAGTGAGGCAAGGCTGCCGTCGAATCGCGTCAACTGGACCCGGAAAGGCGGTCTTTGACATAAACCCCCCACAGAACGCTGTTCACCATTCCGGTTCCATCGGCAGTGGCGGGCATTTCCGCGTCATTATGGAAAGCGGCGATTCCGGTACCGGTGTCCACACCATGTCCGGCGCGCATGGACAGCAGTTCCGCGCGGGCCTCCTGCGCGTCCCCCACCGGCGCCGATGCGAGCAATGCGGTCCAGTGCCGCGCGAGCGTTCAGGCGGCGGACCGACCTACGCGGGGCGGAAGCGACTGATCGGCCCAGATGATCTTGCCGCTGCTGGTGGGCCTGGTTCCCCATCGCTCACTGAGCTGAGCGACCAGCATCAGTCCACGACCGCCCTCGTCATAGATGCGGGCCTGGCGGAGGTGCGGATAGGTATCGCTGGAGTCCGCCACCTCGCAGATCAGTGTGTCTTGCAGGATCAGCCGTAGCCCAATGGGTCCGGACGCGTACCGGATGGCGTTGGTGACCAGTTCGCTGACGATGAGTTCGGTGGTGAAGGTCGCCTCCTCCAGCCCCCAGTCGGAGAGCTGGCGGGTGGTGAGGTCGCGCGCCTCGGCGACGGCCTCCGGATCCATGGGCAGTTCCCACGTCGCGACCTGGTCGCAGTCGAGGCTCCGGGTACGGGCCAGCAGCAGGGCGATGTCGTCTTCGGCGCGGTCCGGGAGCATGGTCCGCAGCACGGCGTCGCAGGCCCCCTCCAGAGAGCCGGGTGCGTCGATCAACGAGCGGCGCAGCATCTCCCGGCGCTCGTCCAGGTCGCCGTCGCGGGTCCTGATCAAACCGTCGGTGTACAGGACCAGGAGGGAGTCCTCGGGAAGTTCGACCTCCACGCTCTCGAAGGGAAACCCGCCGAGGCCCAAGGGCGGACCGACCGGCACCGCAACGGATTCGACCCTGCCGTCGGGATAGGCGAGGAGCGGTGGCGGATGGCCCGCACGGGCCAAGGTGCAGCGCCGGGAGACCGGATCGTAGACCGCGTACAGACAGGAGGCTCCCGTGTCCGCCTCGGGCTCCCCCTCCGCGGGGGACTCACCGGCGATGGGCCGGCCGACGATGACATCGAGTTGGGCGAGAAGCTCGTCGGGGGGCATTTCGATATCGGAAAGCGTGCGCACAGCCGTTCGCAACCGGCCCATGGTGGCCGACGCGCGCAGTCCGTGGCCGACCACATCGCCCACGACCAGGGCCACTCGTGCTCCGGACAGGGGGATGAGGTCGTACCAGTCACCGCCCACGCCCGCCTTGGTGTCCGCGGGCAGATAGCGGCCGGCCGCCTCGACCGCCGTCTGTTCGGGTAGCCGCTGCGGCAGCAGACTGTGCTGGAGCGCCAGCGCGGTGGCGCGTTGGCGGGTGAAGCGCAGCGCGTTGTCGAGGCTGACCGCCGCCCGGGTGGTGATCTCCTCGGCGAGCAGCAGGTCGTCGGAGTCGAAGTCCTCGGGCTTTTGATGCCGGATGAAGACGGCAAGGCCGAGCAAGGTGCCACGAGCACGCAACGGGACGATCATCGCGGAGTGCAGGCCGAAGGCCCGGGTGCTGGCCATCCTCCGCTCGGAGAAGTTGACCCAGTCCATGGATGAGGCGTCGGACCCGGGCGGAACCATATAGGACTCGCCCGTGACCAGCACCCGCACATGCGGACCGTCGCTCGGGTAGACGTCCACATCGCCGGGGTTCAGGACGGCCTCGGGAGCCCCTTCCCATACGGAGTGCTGCGCCATCCGGCGCATGGTCACCTCACGGCTCGGCGGCGGGAACCCCGGCTCCACCGGCAGGAACTCCGGCTCCTCGTCGGTCAGCACCGATTCCAGCAGGTCGACGGTGACGAAGTCGGCGATCCCCGGAACCAGTACCTCCGCCAGTTCCTGCGCCGTACGAGCCACGTCCAGGGTGCTGCCGACGGTGGTGCTCGCCTGATTGAGCAGGGCCAGCCGCTCCCGGGCAAGGTGCTGGACACCGGCGTCAAGGCCCACCGCATACATGCCGCGCACCCGTCCGCGGGCGTCCTTGAGCGGCACGAAATGACCTTGCCAGGCGTAACCGAGCTGCTCGTTCGGGAGCTTCACGTAGATGTCCAGGCTCGCCGACTCGCCCGTGTCCCTGGCCAGACGCATGGCCTGCTCGATCCTGTCCCCCTCCGGGCCCCCTACGTTCTCGGCGGTCGTCCTGCCGACCAGATCGGCCTCAGTGGCCTGAAATGCCTTTCCGGCCTCCTTGTTGAGGCGAATGTAGTGCAGATCCAGGTCGGTGATTCCGGCGATGAAGGGAAACTGATCGAAGCTCCACTCGAGCAGTTCGCGCCGCGTATCCATGAGCGGCGTGAGCACCAGAAGCCGGTGCCCGCTCGCTGACCGGGCGGACCGCTCATACGACGGGGTCGCCACCAACTCGACGGTGACGCTTTGCCCGTCCTTTCCCCGGAGCACGGCCGTCATGGCTCCGGCCTCGGCACCGAGGACGAAACGCCGAACCGCTTCGGATTCGCCCGCGGCCAGGAGAATTTCCGCGGAACGGCCCTCCGCCTCCGCCGCCGAGTAGCCGAGCAGACGACTCGCCCCCGGGCTCCACGCGATCACCTCACCCGTCTCGTCGAGCAGCACCGTGGCAGTGTGACGTGTCTCCAGTGGCCCCGGGCGATTCCACTCGGTATCGGAGTCTCGCGGATTCATAAGTCCATAAGCCCTCAAACTTACAACAGGTAAGAACTTGACCCCTAAAGTAAGGCCGGGATCTACTTCCTCCCACCCTCACCGTCTTCCAGGCTAACGGGGTCGGATTCAAACTGCCCGGAATCCGAAGGGGTGCCTTCAGCACGGAACGGGTCCTCCGCTGCGGCGGGTGCGCCGCCCTCGTCATCCGGGGAGTGCGTACTCGCCGCACACCCGCTCGCGAAAGGCGAGGATCGCCTGTGCGACATCGTCGAGATGCGTTTCCAGCAGGAAATGCCCGCCGTCGAGGAGAAGGATCTCGGCATCGGGTGCGTCGCGGCGGAAAGCCTCCGCACCCGCGGGAGCGAATATCTCGTCGTTACGGCCCCAGACCGCGAGAACCGGAACACCGCGGGAGCGCAGCCACTCGTGCACGGCCGGGTACAGGGCACGGTTGGTGGCGTAGTCGCCGAACAGGGCGAGCTGTGCGCGGTCCACTCCCGGACGGGCCAGCAGGGTCAGGTCGTGCTCCCAGGCATCGGGGTCGACCAGGCTGAAGTCGGCCACTCCGTGGGTGTATTGCCATTCGACGGCCTCGCGTCCGAGTGCGGGCCGCAACCGCGCCTCGTGCTCGGCGCTCGGATCGGCTCCATAGGCCCAGATCGGCGCCCAGAATTCAGGGACGAAGCCTTCCTCGTAGGCATTGCCGTTCTGGGAGACGACCGCGACCACGGCATCCGGATCCGCCAGTGCGAGCCGCCAGCCGACGGGCGCCCCGTAGTCCTGGACGTAGATGGCGTAACGGTCCACGTCGATCACGGCCAGCATGCGGCGGGTGACCTCGGCGAGCGCGTCGAAGGTGTAGGGGAACTCTTCGACGCTCGGCGCCGACGACCTCCCGAAACCGATGTGGTCGGGGGCGATCACCCGGTAGGGGCCGGCCAGGGCCGGGATGAGGTGCCGGAACATGTGCGAGCTGGTCGGGTACCCGTGCAGCAGCAACAGCACGGGAGCATCCGCCGGACCGGCCTCGCGGTAGAAGACCGTCAGCCCGTCGACCTCGACAGTGCGGTGATGAACAGCGACCATGGCGGTAACCCCTTAAATCAATTTAACCGGTTAGGCTATGGTGAGTGTTCGTGGCCTGAACGCGTTTGTCAAGGAGGAGCAGGGGATGGTCGAGGGCGAGGAGCTGCTGCTCGCGGTGGTCAACAGCGCTCCGGTGATCGACGGCAGACCCACGGACGCACTGGAACCGGCAGAGGAAGCGTCGCGCTGGCTCCGCGGGCTGGGAGGGTGCGGAACGGCGGCCGAGCGCGAAGCGGTCCGAGACGTGCGCGACGCTCTGCACCGGCTGATCCGCGGGACCTCCACCGGCCTGGACGCCCTCAACGCCGTCCTCGGGCAGGCCCGGCTGCGCCCCATGGCCACGAGCGAGGGCCTGGAATGGCAGCTCGAAGCCGCGAGCGATCATGAGCTCGCTGTCCGTGTCGTCCTCGCATGGTCGACGGTCCGCGACGAGCTACCGGGACGACTGCGGCCGTGCGCGAACGAGGAATGCAATCTGTTCCTCGTCGACCACAGCCGCCCCGGCACGGCACGCTGGTGCTCCATGGCCACCTGCGGCAACCGGATGAAGGCCCGCACCCACGCCCGAAGGCGACGTACCGGCGAGACGGCCCCCCGGGACAATCCGAGCTGAATCCAGCGCCCGTACACGCCGCGGAGGCGCCGATCACGGGGTGCGGGCGGGATGGGCCGTACGGGCGGCGGGTGTGGCGAAGGACGCGGCCACCACGAGTATCAGAACCAGGAACAGCGCGTTGCGGAGTCCGAAGCGCTCGCCAAGATGGCCGAGTGAGGGCGGCCCCACGAGGAAGGCGACATAGCCGAGGGTGGCGGCGAGGGAGACCCTTGCGGCGGAGTTGTCGCCGGAGTCGCCGGCCGCGGAGAGCGCGACGGGGAAGCCCAGGGACGCGCCGATGCCCCACAGGACGGCGGCCGTCGCCGCGACGGCCTGGTTGTCGACCAGGATCACGAGTGCGATGCCGACCGCACCGACGACCGCGCTGGCGCACAGGGCGGCCGCGCGTCCGTAGCGGTCCACGAACCGGCCGCCCACGAAGCGGCCGAGGGTCATCGAGGCCGCGAAGACCGCGTACACGGCCGATCCGAGCGCGGGGTCGAAGCCATGGCCGTCGACCATGACCAGCGGCAGCCAGTCGTTCGCCGTGCCCTCGGCCATGGCGAGGGCGAGAATGATCCCGCCGATGAGCAGCAGCCTCGGTTCCCTCCACACCGCGGGACCGGCGGATGCCCGCACGTGAGCGCCGCCGCCGTCGCCGGTTCGTCGGCCCACCCCGGCGGGAACGCATCGGATCGTCGGCACCAGCACGGCCAGCACCAAGGCGGTGACGACGGCGAGATGCCACCCGACGGGGAACGAGACGGCTGTCAGGACCATGCCCGCGATCGCGCCGACGACCGTACCGAGACTGTAGAAGCCGTGCATCGCGGGGAGGGTGGACCGGCCGAGCAGCCGCTCCACCTCCGCCCCTTCGATGTTGAGGGCCACCTCGCCGCCGCCCATTCCGAGGCCGATGAGTCCGAGCCCGAGGGCCACGACCGCGTCCGCGCCCGCCGCGGCCCCCAGGCCGATGACGCCGGATCCCGCGGCGGTCGCCAGCGTTCCGGCCGCGATGAGGGGCCGGGCGCCCCAGCGGGCCACGAGCGGCCCCGAACAGAGGATGCCCGCCATGGACCCGACCGAGAGCCCGAACAGGACCAGGCCCATGCGCCCGGTGGAGGCTCCGAGCAGATCGCGCACATCGGGGGTGCGCGTCACCCAGGACGCCATGGCCAGGCCGGGCAGGAAGAACAGGGCGAACGTGGCGGTCCGACGCCTGCCGAGGCTGACGGTCACAGGGCATGCCTCCAGTGGATGACCGAACGGAGAAGTCTGTACGATCGTACGCACTCGACCGGAGTCGCCCTGTGACACATTGGTGGCGTGAGCGGCACACGGCGTGAGATCCCCAACGACCCCGGACGCAGGGACCGGATTCTCGATGCCGCCCTCGACGTCATCGCCGAGGGCGGCGTGCACAGGACGACCCACCGCAAGATCGCTTCACGGGCCGGCGTCCCGCTGGGCTCGCTGACGTACTACTTCAACGGCATGGACGATCTGCTGGCGCTGGCGTTCGCCCGGCTCGCCGAGACGATGTCCCAGCTCTACCGCCGCACCCTGCACGGCGCCGGGTCGCCCGCCGAGGCCGAGGCGTCCGTGGTCGAGCTGATCTGCGGGCCCGCCTACGCCACCGAACGCGATATGACGCTCATCTTCGAGATGTACGCCTACGCCAACCACAACACCGCGGTGGCCGCGACCACCCGCTCCTGGCTGAGGCGCAGCCGGGAGAGTCTCGCCCTGCACTTCACCCCCGGAGTGGCGCGAGCCCTCGACGCCCTGATCGAGGGCTGGCCCATGCACCGCCGGTTCGACGCCACCCCCCTCAACCGGCAACTGGTCGCCGGAGTCGTGCACGCCGTCGTCAGCGCCGCGCCCGACCTCCCCGACGAACAGCTCTGACCTCTTCGCCCTCCCCGCCGCATGGCCCGATCGCCGCGATGGCGCGCGGGCGACGCCGATGGACCGTTCACAGCACCGCGGCGAGCGAATTCAGCGGCGGGGGCAGTCGGAGCCCACCGGGGCGAGGACGGCACTGCTGACGCCCGCGTCGAACAGGTCCGACAGCCGGGACCGGGCCTGTCGCGGCGTGCCCGCCACGGCGAGCTGACCCACCCACTCGTCCGGCAGGACCCGGGCGAACTCCCGCGGGCTGTCGCAGCGTGAGCGCACGGAGACGAGTTCGTCGTGGAACGGCAGTGGGGTGATGTGGGGGCGCCAGTCGGGTTCGCCGACCACCTCGAGGGCGGGGCGAACGGCCGCGCGTGCGGCGGCGGGGTCGTCGTGGACTGACGCGATGTTGTAGGCGACCAGGCGGTGCGGGCGGCTGGGGGCGATGTGTGTGAGGGCTTGTCGTACGTAGGCGGGTGTCACCGGTTCCGCGAGCAGGGTGCCGTCGGCCACGTCGCCGGACACGGCCAGGGACCGGGGGCCGCGCACACCGGCCAGGACGGCGGGGACCTCCGCCGGGAGGGCGCAGGCGTCCAGTCGCAGCCCGTCGACAACGCATACGGAGACCGGCCCGCCCGCTCTTCAGCATGTTGACACCCTCTCCTGAACTATGTTCATGTACGTCGTGCAGGTACACCGTATCGGACCGCTCCCCCGCTCCCTACGGGGCGGGGTTTCCTGTCGAAGTGAGCGCTGTCGCGACCGGTGTTCCCTCAGGTCATTCCCGCCCCCACCACCAGGCCAGGAGCCGCACCATGGACTTGCAACTCGCAGACAAGGTCGTCGTCATCACCGGCGCGGCCGGAGGCATCGGGCAGGCGACGGCCCGCCTGCTGACCCACGAAGGAGCCGTCGTCGTGGGCGTCGACCGCAATCCGGTCGAGGACGGCCTCGGAGAGCGCGGCAGTTCCATCCAGGCGGACCTCACCGACGCCGACAGCGCACCGCGCATCGTGGAGGAGGCGCTCGAGCGGCACGGCCGCATCGACGCGCTGGTCAACAACGCAGGCGGACTGAAGCTGCGCTCCGGCTTCCTGGACGTCGACGAAGCCGGCTGGCTCCACACCTTCCAGCTCAACTTCCACGCCGCGCGCCGGATGACGGCCGCCGCACTGCCGGCGCTGCTCGCCGCCGGAGGGGGCAGCATGGTCCACGTGGCCAGTGAATCGGCGCGCCTGGCCGCCACCAACGCCCCTGACTACGCCGCCGCGAAGATCGCCCTGGTGTCCATGTCGAAGTCCCTGGCCGGGGAGTTCACCCCGCGGGGAGTGCGCTCGAACGTGGTGACACCCGACCCGACCCGGACCCCGCTCTACGATCGCCCCGGCGACTTCGGCGACCAGATCGCCCAGGCGCTCGGGGTCGACCGCGAGTCGGCCCTCGACCAGATCGTGACCACGCTGAGGCCGCTCATGACTGGGCGCTTCGGCGAGCCGGACGATGTCGCCGGGGTCATCGCCTATCTGCTCTCCCCGCTCTCCCGGCAGGTCACCGGCGCCGAATGGACCGTGGACGGCGGTGCGTTGCCGCAGATCTGATCAGCAAGTGCCGCGGATCTGATCAGCCGGCTCGAGTAGTGGGCCCGGAGGCGAAGGCGGTGGGACGGGCCCGTGCGTCGCGGACGGGTCCGCCCCACCGCCGCGGCTCAACCGGCGTCCGGTGACACCGCGCCGGCTGCACCCCGGGCCGGCACTCGCGCCATGGATGTGACGCCGCCGATGAGCATGTCGAGGTTGAAGGCGTAGTACTCGTCCGGGCGCGCGCAGTCGGCCAGGGCGTCCGCGCACCAGACCACGGTCGGGTAGCGGCGGGGCGACAGCGCGGTGAGCGAGGCGCGCTTGGCGCGGATGGCGTCCTCCCGCTCCTCCTCATCGCTGGGGTGCTCGCGCCCCGGCTCCGCCGCAACCAGCGCGACGACCGCGCTGAGCAGGTAGCCACCGACCTCAGCGGTCCGGTCGGGCGGCAGGCCGCCCTGGCGCAGCAGCGAGAGGGTCCGCTCGGTCAGGGCCATGCCGGCCGTGGACGTGAGCACCCGGGGCGGCAGCAGGGGAGCGAGGGCGGGGTGGGGCCGCAGCACGGCCAGGAACGCCTCCAGGACCGCGCGCAGCTGCCGCGGCCACGGGTCGGCGCTCTCGGGCGGGAGGGCGACATCGGCGAACAGTCGCTCCGCCATGCCGTCGAGCAGCTGGTCCTTCTCCTTGAAATGCCAGTACAAGGCGGTGGGCGTGACGTGATGGTGCTGCGCCAGCCGGCGGATGGTGACCGCCTCCAGGCCCTCGTCATCGGCGAGGGCGATCGCACTGTCCGCGATCACCTCCCGGCTCAGCCGCTCCTGCCGGGCGGCCGCGGTCTTTCTGTTCGCCATGTTGACAACTCTACCCCGTACATGTTTCATGCATAGCATACATGAACGCCGTACAGGAACGCTGTTAAGTTAAGCTGATGGGTGCCGGGTCCCCGGGCCCATTCGCATCGGCCCGGCTCCTCGACGCCGCAGCCGTCGGCCCGGCCGTTTCCGCCCACGGAGATCTCGTATGACCTCATCCACACAGCCGCGACCCCACGCCACCGGCGCGGCGCGGTCGCGGCTGGACCCCGCGCTCGTCGAGCGCCTGACCGCCGGCGTCGGCACCTCCGCCGAGCCCGTCACCACCCGCGCTCCGTTCACCGGGCGGCCCCTCGCACATATCCCCCAGTCCACGTCGGCCGATGTGGAGCGGGCGTTCACCGCCGCCCGCGCGGCCCAGCGGGAGTGGGCCGAGCTGTCCCCGCGGCAGCGGGCCAGGCCCTTCACGCGGTTCCACGACGTGCTGTTGGCCCGGCAGGACGAGATCCTCGACCTGCTCCAGTGGGAGACCGGCAAAGCCCGCCGCGACGCCTTCGACGAGGTGCTGGAGGCCGCCACCGCGTCCCTGTACGCGGCGCGGCAGGCCCCGGGCGTGCTGCGCACCCGCCGTCGGCAGGGCGCCGTGTTCACCGCCTCGCTCCGGGCCCTGAAGGCTCTGCGGATCCGCTGAGACCCCGCCGCGACCCTCCCCCACCCCCGACCTCTCCCCCACCCCACCGAATGACTCATCACCCCACCGAATGACTCATCGAGGAGCGTCATGAACATCCTTGTCACCGGAGCGACCGGATACCTGGGCCGGGCCGTCGCCCAGCGCCTGCACGGAGCAGGCCACCAGGTCACCGCCATGGCCCGCGGCGAGGCGGGCCTGAAGGCCCTGGCCGCGGGCGGATTCCGCCCCGTGCGCGGCGATCTGACCGACCCGGTGTCGCTGCGCACCGCGGTCGAGGACGCCGACGCGGTCGTCGAAACCGGCGACGCCGACAACGACCGGGCCACCGAGGCGCTGCTGGAGCTGGTCGCCGGTACCGGCAAGCGCTACCTGCGCACCAGCGGTGTCGGCGTCTACACCGAGCTGTCCGGCGGCGAACCCAGCGACACCGTGCACACGGAGGACACCGACTTCGTCCCCATCCCGGAGCTCTCGCACCGCTACAACCAGGACCTGCGCGTCATGGCCGCCGCCCGGAACGGCGCGCACACCGTCGTACTGCGCCCGGGCATGGTCTACGGGCAGGGCGGCAGCGAGCAACTGCCGCTGCTGTTGCGCGCGGCGCTGCGCGATCAGGTCAGCCGCTACACCGGGCAGGGGCTGAACCGCTACCCCAACGTGTACCTGGACGATGTCGCGCGGGCCTACGTCCTGGCGCTGGAATCGGCGCCGCCCGGCAGCGAGTACAACCTCGCCGCGGACGAGGCCACGATGCGTGAGATCGCGGAGGGCATCGCCGAGGTGCTCGGCCTGGGCGAGGCGGTGTCCACCACGCTGGACGACATGGCCGAGGCGATCGGGCCACGCTACGCGATGGGCATGGCCGGCAACGTCCGCGTGGACGCGACGAAGGCACGCACCGAACTGGGCTGGGCGCCCCAGGGGCCGTCCCTGACCGAGGACCTGGTGCACGGCTCCTACCGGAAGGTGTGGGGGCACCGCGAGGTGTCGCTGGTGACCGAGGCGGTGACCCCGTGACCGCCCCCGGCACCATCCGCACCTCTCCCCCGGCCGGCGAGCTGGTCGCCGAGGAGTTCGACGGCTGGAGCCCGGAGCTGCGGAAGGAGTTCACCGACAACGCCTTCAACCACCAGGTCGGCTCCGTGCTGCTGTCGGAGACCGAGGACCTGAGGGTATGGGGCATCCAGGTGCCCCCGGGCGGGCGTCTGCCCGCACACCGCCACGTCCTGGACTACTTCTGGACCGCCCTGACCGACGGGGTCGGCATCCAGCACACCGACGACGGCACCACCCGGCGAGTGCGAGTCCGAACGCTACTCCCTGTGGGGCCCCTACACGCGCGTCTCCGCCCGCGCGGAGGACCCCTCGGCGCTGACCCGGCCCGGACTGACCCATGAGCAGAGATATGTGGGCAACACCGTACGCGTGGCCGAGTACGTGGGCCCGAACCTGGTGAAGGTCAGGACCCGCTTCGTGGACCCCTCCGCGTGGGGGATGGACACCAGCCGCTTCAAGGAGGCCGGGATCGTGGCCCACGTCTGCGGCGAGATCATCCTGGCCGGCGCCGGCGTGGGCCGGATGCTGCGCCTGGCCCGCCGCACCGACCACGGCTTCGAGCTGCGCACCCGGTTCTGGCTGGGCGAGCGCGTCGGTGTCGCCACCCCGGTCGGCACCCTCGACCTGGCGCCCGCACTCGGCGCGCTCGGCCTCAAACGGCGGCTCATCAACACCACGACGGCCTACGAGCAGCTGTTCAACGACCAGGTCGGCATGACCCACCTCGCCGGTCTGCTGCCCGAGCTGTACGCCGAGTTCGGCTCCCCCTCCGCCATCTGATCGGGGTGGGCCGTGTCCGCCCTCACCGGCGCGGCCCACCCCTCTCATCCGTGTGCCCTTCTGCCTTTGGAGCCTCATGACCAGCGCCGTATCAGAAGCCCTGGCCTCCGCCGTCGGCCCGCTCCGTTGTCCCTGCCGTCGCCGGTTGCCACGGCGGCGGGCCGGTCACCCAAGCTCCGCCCACAGTGCCTCATCGGCGTGTGATCCGGCTGAGGAGCCTTGACCAGCGGCCCCGTCGGCCCGCGCTGAACTGGGCCAACCTGGCGTGATCTCCGGGTCCCGCGATGGCCTCGAAAATGGCTCGCGCCTCCGCACGGAGCGCGTCGTCGTCCTGCGTCATCTGCTCGAACAGGACGTAGTCATGTCGGCGCAGGACGAACAGCGCGCGGTCGCCGACCTGGGGGTGCGACGACGCGCTGTACAGCGCACGGATCAGCCGCATCGGGGCGTCGGCGTCCATCGTGGAGATGTTCACCTGTAGCGCGAGGCGCAGAGCGAGGCGGAGTTCCTTCTCGTCCGGCGTGGGGAAATCCTGGGTCAGGACGGCCTCGACGGCGCGAAACACCGTCGGGGTGTCCACCGCCAAGCGGCGGAGCCTGCTCGTCAACTCGCGGTCGTGGCCCGGCGGGTTCCCATGAGCGGCCAAGGCGATCGCCGAGCGGACGACGGCAGCCGGGGGCGGCGTGTCCATCCCGGAAACCCCTGATCCCCTCTCCATCCCGCGGTTGTCGAGCTCGCCGAGTGCGCGAATGGCCTGGGACTGGACCAGGGTGTCCCTGTCATCCATCGCCAGGAAGATGAGTGAGTCCCTGATCTGCGACTTGGCGGGTCGGTCGGCACCGTCGTCGGGCAGCTCCTCCAGCAGGTGCATGAGGCGCACCCGGCCGAGCGGTGAGCTCTCGGCCTCGAACCGTTCCCGCGCCTGCCCCACGGAGACCCCGTAATGCCGCAGCGCGGCCAACACCGGATCGAACACGATGTCTTTATTGGCGTGGTGGTCGATAAGGGTGACAGCGTCCAGCAGCGCGGGCACCGGCTGGTCGGCCTGGATGTCACGCAGGGCCCGCGCCGCCGCGGGAACACAGGCGAGGTCGGACAGCGCGGCGGTGAGCACGGGCGCCGCGCGTCGGTCGCCGAGGTGGTGCAAAGCCTCGATGATCCCCTGTTTGAGGTGGTACGGATCTCGGTAGTCCTGGTCCCGCGCCGACTGCTGGGGAAGGCTGTCGCTGGAAACGGTGCGGTAGGGCTCGATGTCGGCCCCCAACCCGTACTCATCGGTGAGCCTGTCGCCCTCCTCGTACCAGGCGTCCCACACCTCCTGGACGGCGGCGACCCTCTCGTGATGCCGGGCGGTGGCGGCCAGGAGGTCTTCAAGTCGACCGACGAGCGCCGGAACCACACCCGGACCGCGCTCTCGCAACGCGTCGATGGCCCGGTGTCTGGGAGTCGGCCCGTCGAAGCCGGTATCGGCCCGCTGCCAGTGTTCCAGCCTGTCGATCAGCTCTTGCAGGTCATCCATCGGTTTCCATCCTGGCGCTCGGTGCCGACTCAGCGGCTCAGCCGACAAAGCCAGGAACGTACCGCGGGGTCCACGGGACCGGTCCCACCCCGAAACGGCATTCTTCCCGGGGCCGGGCCGTCGATCGGCGCCATCAGCCGCGTCCATGTCGGCAGCGGCGAAGCCTGGCTCATTCGGGAACCACCCGACCGAGGGATCCGGCACAGCCCAACCCGGCGCCGACTCACGAATCCCGCCCCTCGCGTCACTGTGCGTTCCCGCGGCTTCCACGGCCCGGCCGCTGTTCAGGCGCGTTACCCTTTGCCAGAGGGTAACGACCGGTGGGGGTGACCACGGAGGGTATCCGGATGGCGCGTAGAGCCGGGGCCGATTCCGACACGAAGCGGATGTCCATCCGCTTCGCGGACGTGCCTGAGGCGCCCGCTCCGGCCCTCGCCCTACTGGGCTCCGACGGCACCATCCTGGAATGGGGCGAGGGCTGCCGGCGGCTGCTCGGGCACCGCGCGGAGGACGTCGTGGGGCTGTCGGCGCGGCGGCTGCTGGAGACCCCCGTCGAGGCGGTGCGGTGGTCCCCGGCTCCGGGAGCCATGGGGCAGCTCGGCGGTCGGCATGCCACCAGCGCGGTCGTGAAGGTCGGGCACCGGGATGGCGGGAGCCTCCGTCTGACGGTGGAGGTCATCGCGCTGACCGGCGCGGACGGTGAGAGCTGTCGGCTCGTCGCCGTCACGGAGGCGCCGGACGGGGTACGGACCGCCGAGGCCGAGGCGGCGCTCCTGGACCGATCACCGCTGGCCGTGGCGGTGTGGGACGCGGGCACGCGGCCGCTGTGGTCGAACCGGACCTGTAGAGAGGTCGTGGGCCGCTCCGGGACGGAGGCGCCCACCCGGTCGACGCGGCGCGTCGTGCGCGGTTTCGACCGGACCGTCGTCGAGCCGGTGATACGGCAGGCGCTGACATCGCGGGAGCCGGTCGGCGACCACGTGCTGCGGTGGGTGTCGCCGGAGCACGGCCGGGAGGTGGTCTTCTCCTCCTGTCTCTTTCCCCTCGCCCCCAGGGGCGGTGACCCGCTGGGCGTGTGCACCGTCTCCCTGATCACCAAGAGTGGGCAGCGCGAGCGGCTGGCGCTGCTCGGCAGGGCGGCCAACCAGATCGGTACCACGCTCGATGTGATGACCACCGCGCAGGAACTGGCGGACATGGCCGTCCCCGCCCTCGCCGACTACGTCACGGTGGATCTGGTTGATACCGTGCCGCTGGGCGGGGAGCCGCTGAAGCGGATGCCCGAGGCCCCCTCCGGCATCCCCGTCTTCCGCCGCGCGGGTCAGTCCTCCGTCCACGAGGGCGTGCCCGAGGCCGCCTTCCTGGTGGGGGACGTGGTGTACGTACCGCCCGGATCGCCGTTCCTCACCGCGCTGTACGGGGACCAGTCCTACTTCGAGCCGACGATGGAAACCGGCCCGGGGACATGGCTCGACCGCGACCCGCAGCGCAGACTTCTCATCCACAACACCGGCATGCACTCGGTGATGATGATCGCGCTCAGGGCCCGCGGCACCATCCTGGGCATCGCCGTGTTCACGCGGACCGACAACGCCGTGCCCTTCTCCCGGGACGATCTGCTGCTGGCCGAGGAACTCTGCGTCCAAGCGGCGTTGAGCCTGGACAACGCCCGCCGCTACACACGGGAGCGGGCCGCCGCCCTCGCCCTTCAGCGCAGTCTCCTGCCGCAGGAGCTGTCGGGCGGCGCCGCGGCGGACCTGGCCGGCCGCTATCTGCCGTCGGACCGGCACGAAGGGGTGGGCGGGGACTGGATGGACGCCATCGGGCTGCCGGGCGGCCGGATAGCCCTGGTCATCGGCGATGTCATCGGCCATGGCATCAACGCCGCCGCCGCCATGGGCAGGATGCGCACCGCGGTCCACACCCTCGCCGCCCTCGACCAGCACCCCGCGGAGCTGCTCGACCACCTGGACAAGGTCACCGCCCAGCTCGCCGAGAGGGGCACCTGGTCCCCGGGGTACTCCTCGATCGCCGGCGGAAGCTGCGTCTACGCCGTCTACGACCCGGCCACTCGCATCTGCACCCTGGCCCGCGCCGGGCATCCGCCACCGATGCTGGTGACACCCGACGGCCATGCCACGATCGCCGAGACACCGGTGGGCCCGCCGGTCGGAATAGGCGCCGGTCGCTATGAATCCGTCGACCTCGAACTGCCCGAGGGCAGCCTGCTCGCCTTCTTCACCGACGGGCTGGTGGAGTCCCGGCACGGCGACATCGATGCCGGACTGGAGCGGCTGCTCACCGCGCTGGAACGTCCCCCGGCGAGCCTCGATGACCTGTGTGCCCGTGTCATCTCGAGGATGACCACGGACGCGCCCCCGGAGGACGACATCGCGCTCCTCGTGGCCCGGACACGCACCGGCGACAGCGGCCGGGCGGCCGCCCACAGGGGGCACCGCCGGCCGGCGGCCTGACGCGAAGCGGAGACGCCTAGGGCCGGGCGCCGGCCGCGGGTGCGTTGAGGTTCTCGTGGACCGCGCGGGCGATGCCCTCGATGTTGGCGATGCCGTCGTCCATCGTGGCGTTGTCCTGCGTGAGCACCGTGATCGTGTAGTCGTGGTCACCGCCGGTGAAAGCGCCGAGGCTGTGCACACGCCAGCCGTTCGTGGCCCGCTCCAGCCAGCCGTTCTTCACATGCACCTGTGCGTCGCCCGGCGCACCGGCCGGGGTCCCCCAGCGCTGCGAGGGGATGACCTCGCCGGTCAGCTTCAGGATGTAGGCGCGGGAGTCCTCACCGAGCACCGGGTTCGCGTGGGTCACCAGTTGGAGGAGCTTCTCCTCATCGTTCGCGGTGATCTGGGTGAGCCCCCAGTGCCCCTCGCTGTCGAGGACGGTGTTGGTCATCCCCGCGGCCAGCAGAAACGCGTTGACCTTGGCCGCCCCGAGTTGGTTCCACAGCGCGGTGGTGGCATCGTTGTCGGACTTCGTGATCATGGCGGTGGCACGGTCCTTCTCCTCCTGCGTCAGGGCGCGATCGTCCTTCTGCGCGTCCCACAGCAGCGTGGCGAGCACGGTCACCTTGACCGTGCTCGCGGAGTCGAACTTCCGGTCCGCGTCGAGAGCGCAGGTGGTGTTCGTGGTGCGGTCGTGGAGGCTGATCGCCGTCGTGGCGGAGGCGCCGTCCAGTGCGGAGTTGATGTCCTCGGAGAGCTTCTCGGCGAGTTCCGGCTTGTCCGAGGCGCAGATCGCCGCCTGCGGGGTGGCCGCGTGAGCCGACCCCACCGAGACGACCGTCGGCACGAGTACCCCCGCGGCCAGCGCCGCTCTTGACGCCAGGGTGGTACGGGGAAGCTGGGATATTCGTCGGTGTCGCCCCATGGCGTGCTCGTCCATTCGTTCGCGGTGCGTTTCCGCACACGGGGACTTCGCTCCATCGCGAAGATGTCCCGGTGCTCCGGCTCTGGATGACGAGCCGGGGACGGGTGAGGTTCAGCGACGCGTCCGAGTCTCACAAGATCGCTCCACAATGGACACAGCATCGCTGAGCGCCGGGAGCCCCTGCCCCGTACGCACGGTTCCGGCCGGGCGCCCTTTCGCCCCTCGGCCACCCCTACGTAAGATCAGCCGGTCATCACCGCGACGGGAGACAGGAAGCCGGTGCGATTCCGGCACGGTCCCGCCACTGTGACCGGGGAGTGCAACCCTTCGACATGCCACTGCGCACCGCGTGGGAAGGCCGGGGGAGCGTCGATCCGGGAGTCAGGACACTGGTCTGTCGCGGGCCCGTTCCGAGGAGCGCGGACTCCCCAGGAGGCTCTACGTGTACGACGGCATGTCCCGTCCTGTTTTCTCTCCCCCGGCGTTTCCCCGCCGTCGCGCCCTGCGCGTCGCCGCCGCCGTCGCCTTGTCCACGACCCTGCTGACCGGCTGTGCCGGAGGCGAGGGCCCGGCGGACAAGCCGGCGAGCGCGGCGTCGTCGCTCAAGGGCTTCCCGGTCACCATCGACAACTGCGGGACCCGCACCACGTACGAGAAGCCGCCCGAGCGGGCGGTCACCATCCATCAGCACCCCGCCGAGCTCATGCTGGCCCTCGGTCTGAAGGACCGTATGGTGGGCACCGCCTTCCTCGACTCGGCCGTTCTGCCGCGGTACCGGAAGGACTTCGCGGCCATTCCCGAACTGGCGAAGAGGGAACCGTCCTTCGAGACCGTCCTCAACGCCGATCCGGACTTCGTCTACGGCGGCTACGGCAGCGCGTTCGCCGGGAACGAGGGCCGTTCCCGCAAGGCGTTCGCGGACGCGGGCATCAACACGTACCTCAACCGCGAGTACTGCGGCGAGAAGCGCGTGTCGATGAAGGACACCTACGACGAGATCCGTGCCATCGGCGCGATCTTCGGAGTGCGGGAGCGCGCCGACAAGGTGGTCGCCGACCTCCAGCGGCGGGTCGAGCGGACCACCCGGGCGGTGCGGGGCGCACGGGCCGTGCCGGTGTTCGTGTACGACAGCGGGGACAAGGCGGCGTTCACCGCGGGCGGCAAGGGTCTGGGCACCGAGATCATCCGGCTGGCCGGCGGCCGGAACGTGTTCGACGACCTCGACGAGGTCTTCGGTGACGCGTCGTGGGAGCAGGTCGTCGCCCGCAAACCCGAGGTCATCGCGATCTACGACTACGGGGGTGCCGGGAGCGTCGAGCGGAAGAAGCGGTTCCTGCTCTCGCGGCCCGCACTCGCCGACGTCCCCGCCGTGAAGAACAAACGGTTCGTCGTGCTTCCGCTGACCGCGACGGTCATCGGCGTCCGTCCGCCCTACGCGGCCTCGGATCTGGCGCGCGCACTGCACCCCGAGAAGTTCCGGTGACGGACACCGTACGGAACGCTCCGGCGGCGGATACCGGCCCCGGACGCAAGAGCGGTGAGGGCGGGGCTCACCGGGTGTCCTTCGCCATGGTCCTGGCGGCGCTCGGCATCCTGCTCCTGGTCTCCGCCACGGCGGGCATGGCCATCGGTTCGGTCCATGTGCCGCCCGGTGAGGTGTGGCGCATCGTGACGCACGCGCTGGGCGCCGACTGGTCGGCGCCGGTTCCGTCGCGGGCGCACGAGACGATCGTGCTGAAGGTACGGGCTCCGCGGGTGGCGCTCGGGGCCGTGACGGGTGCCGGGCTCGCGGTGGTGGGTGCCGCCATGCAGGCGCTGGTGCGCAATCCGCTCGCGGAGCCGTATCTGCTGGGGGTGTCCTCCGGGGCCTCGCTCGGTGCCGTCGTCGTGATCGTCTTCGGGGTGAGCCTGTTCGGGCCGGTGTCGCTGTCGGCCGCCGCGTTCGCCGGTGCGCTGCTCACGCTGCTGCTCGTGTACACCACGGCCCGGGCCGGCGGCCGTATCACCTCGGCCCGGCTGGTGCTGTCGGGGGTGGCGGTGGCGTCGGTGCTCACCGCGGTGATGGATCTGCTGCTCCTGACCACCGGCCGGGGCAACGAGGCGCGGGCGGTTCTCGCCTGGACGCTCGGTGGCCTCGGTGGCGTCCAGTGGGGCACGCTGTGGCTGCCGGGCGCGGCCCTGCTGCTCGGCACCGTCGTCCTGGTGGTCCAGGCCCGCTCGCTCAACCTGCTTCTGGCGGGCGAGGAGGCCGCCACCACGATGGGGTTGGACGTGGCCCGGTTCCGTGCCCGGATGTTCGTCCTGCTGTCCCTGGTCACCGGGGTCCTGGTGGCGGCGGCCGGGCCGATCGGCTTCGTCGGCCTGATCCTCCCTCATATCGTGCGGCTGTTCGTGGGCGGCGACCACCGCCGCGTACTGCCGACCGCCGCACTGGCCGGAGCGGTGTTCCTCATCTGGGCCGACGTCGCCGCGCGCACGGTCGCCGCCCCGATGGAGATCCCCGTCGGGGTCCTGACGGCCCTGTGCGGAGGGCCGTTCTTTCTGTGGCTGATGCGCCGGGACGCCCGGCGCGACGCCGATCGAGGAGTGGGATGAGCGCGACCGAACTCGCCGTCGAGGGGTTGACGCTCACCGCCGGCGCACACCACCTCGTACGGGACGTCTCCCTGACCGCCCGGCCCGGGGAGGTCATCGGCCTCGTCGGCCCCAACGGAAGCGGTAAGTCGAGTCTGCTGCGCGCGGTCTACCGCGTGCTGCGCCCCGACACGGGGTGCGTACGCGTGGACGGGGCGGACGCCTGGTCGCTGCCGGTACGGCGGCTGGCCCGCACTCTGGCCGCCGTGGTCCAGGAGTCCGGCGCCGGCATCGACCTGACCGTTCGCGAGGTCGTCGCGATGGGCCGTACCCCGCACAAACGCCTGCTCGACGGCGACACCGCCGAGGACGCCCGGCTCATCGGCGCGGCCCTGGAGGCGGTCGACGCCGCCGGTCTGGCCGGCCGCTCCTTCGACCGCCTCTCCGGAGGCGAACGCCAGCGCGTGCTCATCGCCCGTGCCCTGGCCCAGCAGCCCTTCCTGCTGGTCCTGGACGAACCGACCAACCATCTGGACATCCGCCACCAGCTGGATGTGCTCGGCATTCTGCGACGGCTGCCCGCCACCGTTCTGGTGGCCCTGCACGACCTCAACCTCGCCGCGTACTACTGCGACCGCCTCTACGTCCTGCGCGCCGGCGAGGTCATCGCGTCGGGGACACCCGCCGAGGTGCTCACCCCGTATCTGCTCGCCGAGGTGTACGGAGTGACGGCCGAGGTCGCCGTCCACCCGCGCACGGGGGCACCTCAGGTGACCTTCCTCCCGGGGGAGCCCACCGCGGCGATCCCGCCCGTGGCGCCACCTCCCCACCGGCCCGCTCAAAAGGGCTCCGGGGGCACCTCGCCGCTGCCCAAGGAGCCGGGCGGGTCGAGTCGGTAGCCGTGTCCGCGCAGGGTGGTGAGGTCGGGCAGGGTCACGGGCCCGGGCGTGGCGGAGGCCGCGGTCTGCAACCTGCGGCGTAGCGAGGAGATGGTGACGTCGAGGGTTTTGGTCGGTCCGTACCAGTTCTCGTCCCACACCTGTGCCATGAGGGATTCGCGGGAGACGG
>NZ_JBEZNG010000034.1:0-94922 GCF_040653035.1 Streptomyces malaysiensis subsp. malaysiensis | reverse complement strand
TCCACCACACCACCCCACACACCCGGATGCTCCAACGCCGCAACCCGCCCCAAACCCCACACCCCACCCTGCACAGGAAACCCCACCCCATCCCCCACACCCACCGACACCGCACCACGCGTCACCGCCCACACCCGCACACCCAACCCCGCATCCAAAACCGCCTGCAACACCACCAACACAAACACCACCCCCTCAACACCATCCGGTACCAACACCACCACCCCCGCACAGTCAGTGGTGGACAGCGCAGCAAGCTCCCGGGCCAGCCGGGCGCGGTCCGGCTCCTGGACCCGCAGGACGGCGGCCCGCTCCGCGAAGGCGCCGGTCACGGCGGACGTCCAGGGGTCCTCCGATGCCGCGTCGTCCACGACGAGCAGCCATGAGCCCGAGAGCCGGCCCGTGATCCGCAGGGGCGTCCAGGTCTCCCGGTAATGCCACTGGTCCACCGTCGACTTCTCGGCGCGGCGCGCCCGCCACGACGACAGCGCGGGCAGTACGGGCGCCAGCGTCTCGTCGGCCACCCCGAGGGCCGCGGCGACGGCGCCGAGGTCCGCCCGCTCCACCGTCGCCCAGAACTCCGTGTCGAGGGCGTCGCTCCGCTGCTCCGCGCCCGCCTCGGGCCAGAAGCGGCGGTGCTGGAACGCGTAGGTGGGCAGCTCGACTTCGCGAGCGCCGCCGAACACCGCCTCCCACCGGACGCCGACGCCGAGGGTGTGCAGCTGGGCCAGCGACAGCAGGAAACGACGCGGTCCGCCGTCGTCCCGGCGCAGCGTGCCGAGGGCGGTGCGCCCCGGCCGGGCGGGCAGGGCGGCTTCGAGGGTTTCCTGGAGGGCCGCCACCAGCACCGGGTGCGGGCTGACCTCCAGCACCACGGAGACGCCCGCGTCCACCAGGGCCCGGCTCGCGGAGTCGAAACGGACCGTCTCCCGGAGGTTGCGGTACCAGTGGCGCGCGTCCCACGTGCGGGTGTCCGCCTGCTCGCCCGTGGTGCACGAGTACGCCGGTACCGACGCGGCCCCGGGCGTCACCGGCGCGAGGTCGGCCAGCAGCCGGTCGCGGATCCGTTCCACCTGGGGTGAGTGGGAGGCGTAGTCCACCGGTATCCGGCGGGCCCGTATCCCTGCCGTCCCGCAGGCCGCGAGCAGTTCGTCCACGGCCGGGGCCTCGCCCGAGACGACCGTCGAGGAGGGGCCGTTGACCGCCGCGAGGGACAGGCGTCCCGCCCACCGCCCGAGCAGCTCGGTCGCGGCCTCCTCCGACAGAGGCAGGGCGACCATGCCGCCCAGTCCGGCCAGGGACTCGGCGACAGCCTGGCTGCGCAGGGCGACCACCCGGGCACCGTCCTGAAGCGACAGGGCGCCCGCCACGCAGGCCGCCGCTATCTCGCCCTGGCTGTGGCCCGCCACCGCGGCCGGTTCGACACCGTACGAACGCCACAGCTCGGCCAGCGACACCATGACCGCCCACAGCACCGGCTGGACGACATCGACGCGCTCCAGCGCCGCGGCGTCGTCGACGATGTCGAGCAGCGACCAGTCGACGAACGGGGTCAGCGCGGCAGCGCACTCGGCCATCGCTCGGGCGAACACCGGTGAGGTGTCCAGGAGCGGCCGGGCCATGCTGGCCCACTGGGCGCCCTGGCCGGGGAAGACGAACGCCACCCTCGCGGCGTCGTCCGCCCGGCCCTCGGTCAGATGGGCGGCCGCCTCACCGGTGGCCAACGCCCGCAGTCCGGTGAGCAGTTCCTCGCGCCCCGTGCCCACCACGGCCGCCCGGTACTCGAACGCCGCGCGGGTGGACACCAGCGACCAGCCGATGTCGGCGCCGTCCGGCGTGGGCCCGGCCTCCAGACGGCCCAGCAGCCGGGCCGCCTGGTCACGCACCGCTTGCCGCGACTTCCCCGACAGTACCCACGGCACCGCCTCAGCGGAGAGCCCCGGCAGCGCGTCGGCCGGAGTGTGCCGCGGTGCGGCGGGCTCCGGGGCGGCGGACTCCAGGATGACGTGCGCGTTGGTGCCCGAGATACCGAAGGACGACACACCGGCCCGCAGGGGCCGGTCCGTCTCCGGCCATGCCGTCTGCCGCGTCAGCAGCTCCAGTTGGCCCTGCCCCCAGTCCACCCGGGACGAGGGCCGGTCCACGTGCAGCGTCCGGGGCAGCGTCCCGTGGCGCATCGCCAGCACCGTCTTGATGACACCGGCCACGCCCGCGGCGGCCTGTGTGTGGCCGATGTTGGACTTCAGCGAGCCCAGCCGCAGCGGCGGCCGCCCGTCGCGGTCCTGACCGTAGGTGGCCAGCAGGGCATCCGCCTCGATCAGGTCGCCCAGGGTCGTGCCCGTGCCGTGCGCCTCGACGGCGTCGATGTCGCGGGCGGCCAGTCCGGCGGCGGCCAGGGCCTCGCGGATGACCCGCTGCTGCGCAGGGCCGTTGGGCGCGGTCAGCCCGCTGGAGGCGCCGTCCTGGTTCACCGCCGAGCCGCGGACCACCGCGAGGACCCGGCGGCCCTGGGCCCGTGCGTCCGACAGCCGTTGCAGCACCAGTACGCCCGCGCCCTCGGCCAGACCGAAGCCGTCCGCCGTGTCCGCGAACGCCTTGCACCTGCCGTCCGGGGCGAGCGCGCCGAGCTGGGAGAACTCCAGGAACATGCCGAGTCCCGGCATCACGGTCACCCCGCCGGCCAGCGCGAGGTCCGACTCGCCCGAGCGCAGCGACTGCGCCGCGAGGTGCAGTGCCACCAGGGACGACGAGCAGGCCGTGTCCACGGTCACCGCGGGCCCCTGAAGGCCGAGTGTGTAGGCCACGCGCCCCGAGGCGACGCTTCCCGTGGTGCCGGTCAGTAGATGACCGGCGAGGTCCGAGCCGTCGTCGAGCGACGGTCCGTAACCCAGTGTCATCAGCCCGGTGAAGACGCCGGTCCTGCTGCCGTGCAGCGTGTCCGGGCGGATGCCGGCGGCTTCGAGCGCCTCCCAGGAGGTCTCCAGGAGCAGGCGCTGCTGCGGGTCCATGGCAAGGGCCTCGCGCGGGGAGACGCCGAAGAACTCCGCGTCGAAGAGCGGGGCGTCCTGGAGGAGTCCGGCTTCGCGCTGGTAGTACCGTCCGGGCGTCCTCGGCCGGGCGTCGTACGCCTCGGCCGTGTCCCAGCCGCGGTCGGCGGGGAGGGCCGCGACGGCGTCCCGGCCCTCGTCCAGCAGCCGCCACAGGTCCTCGGGGCCGCGTACTCCGCCGGGCAGCCGGCATCCCATGCCCACGATCGCGACGGGCTCGTCGGCCGGGGCGGGACGGCGGTCCCGCCCGGTACCGGGGGCGGGCGGTGCGGCGGGGGTCAGTACGGTCACCAGATGCTCGGCGAGCAGCACGGGGCTCGGGTGGTCGAAGACGGCCGCAGCGGGCAGGGGGAGGCCGGTGGCCTGCGTGACGCGGTTCCGTACCTCCATCGCGGTGACCGAGTCGAGGCCCAGCTCCAGGAACGGACGCCGCCGCTCGGGCGGCTCCAGGCGGTCGCGTCCGAGGACCGCGGCCACTTCGGCGCAGACCAGATCCATGAGCGCGGTGCGGCGCCGCCCGTCCGGGAGGGCGGCGAGGGCGGCGGCCGTGTCCGCGATCGCCTCCGCGGCCGACTCGCCGGTCTCCGGGACGGGCCGGTCCAGGAGTTCCGAGAGCCCCGCGGGTGAGGGCCCGGCCGGGACGGACGGCCAGTCGGCTCTTGCGCCCGCCGCCCACAGTTCGCCCAGGGCGGCCGTCAGGCGGTCGGGGCCACCGTGGTGCCGGCGGAGGGTGGCCACCACGGAGCCGACGGCCCGGTGGTGCTCGATGATGTCCTGCATGGCCGAGGTGAGCACCGGATGCGGGCTGACCTCCAGGAGCACCTGGCGGCCCGAGGCCAGCAGACCCCGGACGGTCTGCTGGAACCTGACCGGGCGGCGTATGTTGTCGCACCAGTACTCGGCGTCCAGCTCGGGCCCGGTCACCTCGCCCGCCGCCAGCGAGGAGTGGAACGGCAGCCGTGGCCGGCGGGGCCGCAGCCCGGCCAGGTCCGCCCGTATCCGCGGCAGGACCTCCTCCATCTGCGGTGAGTGAGCGGCCAGGCCCACGGACGTCCGGCGCGCGGACACCCCGTCGGCCGCCAGCGCCTCGATCAGTTCGGCCGCCGCCGCGGTCCCGCCGGAGACGAGCACCGTGGCGGGCCCGTTGTCGGCGGCCAGCACCAGTTCGCCGCCCCAGGCGGCCAGCCGCTCCCGTACCTCGTCCGCCGAGGCCCGCACGGACACCATGTCGCCCCGGCCCGCCAGGGAGCTCTGGGCCCTGCTCCACAGAGCGGCGACCCGAGCCGCGTCGTCCAGGGACAGGGCCTCGCTCACCGCGGCCGCCGCCACCTCTCCGAGGCTGTGACCGACGACGGCGGACGGTGTCACACCGTGTGCACGCCACAGCTCCGCCAGCGAGACCATGACGGCGAAGAGCACCGGCTGCACGACGTCGGCGCGCGCCAGTTCGGCGCCCGCGCCCGGATCCCGGGCCACGTCGATCAGCGACCAGCCGACGTGGGGTTCCAGCGCCTGGGCGCAGTCGTCCATCCGGGCCCGGAAGACGGGCGAGGAGTCCAGCAGCCCGGCGGCCATGCCCGGCCACTGGGAGCCTGCGCCGGGGAAGACGAACGCGATATCGCCCGGCTCCCCCCTGCCGGTGCTCAGGCCGTTCGACCGGCGGCCGCCCGCCAGCGCGGCCACCCCCTCCAGCAGCCGCGTCCGCTCGCGCGAGTCCACCGCCGCCCGGTGCGGACCCTCGATGGCCGCGTGCCCCCTCAGCCAGTGCCCGACCTCGTCGAGATCGGGCTCGCGATCCCGCAGGTAGGCGTCGAGCCGACGGGCCTTCTCCCGCAGCGCATGCGCGCTGTCCGCCGACAGGAGCCAGGGCAGAGGAGTGTGGTCCGGGGTGTGCGACATCTTCGTAGAACCTTCCGAGCCGGGCATCGAGTGCTGCCGGCGGGTGGTGGCGCCGGCCACAAGCGGATGGCGCTCCGTCCGCCGCGGACGGAGCGCCGGTCACGGGGGCCGACGGCCCCTCGCCGAGGGGTTTCAGTCCTTGGGGCGGACCGTCTGCTGCCAGTCGATGTGGTGTCCGTAGAGCCAGTCCATGGAGACCAGCGACGGCATCCACTTCATGAGCAGTGGGCCGAACAGGTCGCGCAGGTGCATGCCCCAGGGGGTGCGCACCTTCACCGGCTTGGCATTCATCTCGCCCCACTTGACGACCTTGTCGACCCGCGGGGTGCGCAGCTCCTGGTAGGTGGCGAAGGCACGCTCGGGAGAGTCGATGTCCCGCAGGCACTGGGCGAGGACCACGGCGTCCTCCATCGCGAGAGCGGTGCCGGCCCCGATCCGCCCGGTGATCGCGCAGGCGTCGCCGATCAGCACGCCCCGGCCCCGGTGGCGGGCCGGGGGCTTGGGCAGCCGCTCCATGGGGCGGATGTCGATCGGGCCGGTGGCGTTGGTGATGATCTCGCGGACGGCGGGCATGTCACGGCCGTAGACGTCGAGCAGCCACTCCTTCCACTCCTTCTCGGTGGTGTCGTCGTCCGGGCCGGCCGGCTCCTGTCGGGGGGCGAACGCCAGCCACTGGACGCCTCGGTCGGCCTCTACGTGGTAACTGAAGTGGCCCTCGTACCCGAAGGAGGTCACGCACTCCCCGGGTGTCGGTTCGACCGTGCCGGGGAGTGACCGGCCGCCCAGTCCGAGGACGCCGGTGTAGGACGCGTCCGCGCTCTGCGGGAACAGGGACCGCCGGACGCGGGAGTGGGCACCGTCGGCGCCGACGATCACATCTCCCTCGGCGGTGGTCCCATCGGTGAACACCGCCGTGGCGCCCTCCTCGCCGACCGTGCACGAGGCCAGTTCCTTGGCGTACTCGATGCGTATGCCCCGCTCGGCGCACAGCTCCCGCAGGGTCCGCTCCAGCGTTCCCCGGCAGATCAGCAGGCTGGTGGGGGCGGTTTCGGAGGCGGCGTTGTTGTACAGCGTGCCGATGCGCTTCCCGCTGCCGCTGTACATGGGCAGGCGGGGTATGGGGGCACCGTCCAGTTCGACGTCGAGGGCGCGCAGCGCGTCGAGGCCGTTGGAACCGAGGCTGAGCAGGTGTCCTTCGTACGCGGCGGAGTCGCTGTCGCGCTCGTACACGACGGCTTCCACGCCGATCCGGTGCAGCGCCAGGGCCAGCGTGGTGCCCCCCGCGCCGCCGCCGATGATGAGTGCCTTCAGAGCCATGGCTCACTTTCCGTGGTTGTCGATGGGTCGGGAACGGGCGTTTCGGAACGACTGGGGGAATGCGGTACGCAGCCATGCGTGCACGGTCAGCGCGGTGGACTCGGCGTGCTCCTCCACGATCGTGAAGTGATCACCGGGCACGGTCCGTTCGGCGTGCTCGGGGCGCCACCGTCCCTGCCGCCACTCCGGTCCGTCGCCCAGGGGATCCGCGGCGCGGACGAAGAGGGTGGGAACCGAGGAGGGCCCCGGCTCCCACCCCTGGAACAGGCGCAGATAGCCGCCCATCGCGGTGAGCTGTTCACCGGTGAGCAGGCCGTCGTTGATCTCGCGGCGCGCCGTGTAGCCCTCGTTCATCAGCGTGGTGGCCATGGCGTGGCTCATCGGGTCGGCCGGTTCGTAGGTGTCCAGGAGTACGACGGCCAGCGGCGGCAGGCCGGCCTCCCGCAGGGCGCCGGCCGTGGCGTGCGCGAACCAGCCTCCGGCCGAGTGTCCGGCCAGGACGAAGGGCGTGTCCCCGGCCGCCTCCCGGGCGGCGGCCGCCATGGTGCCGATCGCGACCTCGGCGCCGGCGGGCAGCGGTTCCTCCGGCCCGTACCCCGGCAGCGGCAGGACCGTCACGTCGCACGCGTCGCGCAGTCCCGCGGCGAACCGCGTGTACTGGTGGGCTCCGGAGGGGGCCACGACCGAGGGGAAGCACAGGATCCGCGGGCCGGCGGATCCCCGCACCAGGTGCACCGGCCCGGGTGGGACGACGGGTTCGGTGAAGACGGGCCGGAACGTGGCCGCCGTCCTCAGCAGGTCCATGGCCTCGGCCGTCCGGTTCCCGGCCGCGGCCCGCTGGAACAGGGTCACCAGGAGATCCGGGGCGGCCGGGGCGGCGGCCGGTCCGTCCCCGGTGGCCAGGGCCCCGGCCACGGTGGCCGCCAGGGCGCGCGGCGAGGTGTGCCGCAGGATCACGCCGGCGGGCAGGCGCAGCCCGGTCTCCGCGTTGAGCCGGTTGCGCAGGTTGATCGCGGCCAGTGAGTCGAGGCCCAGCTCCGGGAAGTTGCGGTCGGGGTCGACGGCCCGGACGTCGGGGTGGCCGAGAACCGTGGCGGCCAGCTCGGTCACCAGCGCGAGGACCAGGCTCTCGTGGTCGGCGGACGGCGCGTCGAGGATGCGGGTGACGCGTCCGGCCCCGGTGGAGCGCGTCGGCGCCCCGTTCGGGACGATGTCGTCGAGGAGCGCGGGCACCGGCTGCCCGGTCAGGGCGGCCGGGTCGAAACGCATCGGTATCAGCTGCGGATCGCCGACCGCGAGGGCCGCGTCGAACAGGGCGAGGCCCTCCTCGGCGGAGAGGGCGCCGAGCCCGGCCCCGCGGAGCCGTCGCCGGTCCACCTCCCCGGCCATCCCGCTCTCCGCCGCCCACAGGCCCCAGGCCAGGGACTGGGCCGGCAGGCCGAGGTCCCGGCGGTGCTGGGCGAGGGCGTCGAGGAAGGCGTTGGCCGCCGCGTAGTTGGCCTGGCCGGGACCGCCCAGGACACCGGCGGCCGAGGAGAACAGCACGAACGCCGACAGGTCGGCCTCACGGGTCAGTTCGTGCAGGTTCCACGCCCCGTCCGCCTTGGGGGCCAGCACCGTGTCCAGGCGAGCCGGGGTGAGGGACCGCACGAGCCCGTCGTCCAGCACTCCGGCGCAGTGGACCACCGCGCCCAGCCGGTGCGCCGGGGGGATCGAGGCCAGCGCGTGCGCGAGCCGGCCGCGGTCGGTGACGTCGCACGCCACGGAGGTCACCGTCGCGCCCAGGGCGGCGAGGTCCGCTTCGAGTACGGCGGTCGCCGCCGGGCCCCGACGGCTCATCAGCAGCAGGTGCCGCACGCCGTGCCCGGTGACCAGATGGCGGGCCACCAGGCCGGCCAGGCCGCCCGCCGCGCCGGTGATCAGTACCGTCGCCCCGGCGGGGAACCGGAACTCCGTGGGCCGGCCGGGCGCGGGGGCGACACGCGCCAGACGGGGTACGCGCAGTTCGCGGCCGCGGATCGCGACCTCGGGCTCGCCGACGGCCACGGCCGCCCCGACCAGGTCCGCGTCGGTGTCCTCGGGGCACTCCACGACGGTGAAGCGGCCGGGGTTCTCGGCCTGGGCGGAACGCAGCAGCCCACGGGCCGCCGCGCCGTCGAGGCCCGGCGCCACGCACACGGCCATCGGCGCCGTCCCGTCGGTGGCGAGCCGCCCGCGGACCGTCTCCAGCGCCTCGTGCGCCGAGCCGACGCGCACGGTCTCGGCCCGGACGCCCTCGGTGCCGGCGGGCGGGGCGGGCGGGATCCACCGCACACGGAACAGCCGGTCGGCCACGTTCGGGCGCAGCATGTGCGGCGGGACCGGACGCGTCTCCAGCCTGTCCACGGACGCGATCGGCGTCCCCGCACCGTCGGTGACGTGCACGCTCACCGCGTCGGGTCCCCGCGGCGTGATCCGCACCCGCAGCCGCCCGGACGGCGCGGCGCCGAGGGAGACCCCCGACCAGACGAACGGCAGCCGGACCTCCTCGGCGTCCAGGATCAGCGGGTGCACGGCCGCGTCCAGCAGCGCGGGGTGCACGGCGAATCCGTCGGCGCGTATCCGCTCCGGCAGCTCCACCTCGGCGAACAGCTCGTCATCGCGTCGCCAGACGGCACGCATCCCGCGGAACGCCGGACCGTAGCCGACCCCGGCCTCCGCGCTGCGTGCGTAGACATCTTCGATGTCGACCGGCCGCGCGTCCGGGGGCGGCCAGGCACGCATCCGTTGCGGTACGGGCTGTGCGGGCCCCGAGGCGTCCAGTGTGCCGTCGGCGTTGCGCAGCCACTCCCGGGCGCCCGGGGGCCGGGACGACACGGACACCGCGCGGCCGTCGGCGCTCACCCGTACCCGGAGGGCGACCGTGCCGTCCTCGGGCAGCACCAGCGGGGCGTGCAGGGTCAGTTCCGCCAGGCGGGGCCGCCCGGCGCGGTCTCCCGCGGCCAGCGCGAGCTCCACCAGCAGCGTGCCCGGGACCAGGACGTTTCCCAGGACACGGTGGTCGGCGAGCCAGCCGTGGGTGGCCAGGGAGAGCCGCCCGGTGAGCACCAGGCCGTCCTCACCGAGGTCGACGACGGCCTTCAGCAGGGCGTGCGGGCACGTCTCGAGGCCCGCGCCCGCCGCGTCGGCGACCGCCGGAACGGCATCGAGCCAGTAGCGCTCACGCTGGAACGGATACGTGGGCAGGGCGACCGGGCGTGCGTCGCCCTCCGTGTGCACGGCCCGCCAGTCGACGGGCACCCCGTGCACATGGGCCTCGGCGAGCGCGCGCCGGAAGTCGTGTACGTCGCCCTGTCCGCGCCGCAGGGTGGCGAGGGCCGCGCCGCCGCCCGCCGGGCCCTCGTCCAGCGCCTCCTGAACGCCGGCGGTCAGCACCGGGTGCGGGCTGACCTCGAGGAACGTCTGGAAACCGTCCTCGACCATCGTCTGGACCGCCTGGTGGAAGACCACCGTGCGGCGCAGGTTGGCGAACCAGTGACCGGGGCCGAGCTCGGAGCCCGCCACGCGTTGGCCGGTGACCGTGGAATACACCGGTACGGCGGCGTCGCCGGGCCGGACGCCGGCGAGCAGACGGAGGAGGTCGTCGTGCAGGCGGTCCATCTGGTGGCAGTGGCTCGCGATGTCCGTACCGGGAACCGGCCGGTGGAAGACGCCGACGGCGGTGAGCCGCGCGCCCAGCTCCGCCAGCGCGGCGGGGTCGCCGGAGACCGTGACGGCGGCGGGCCCGTTGACGGCGGCGACGTCGATCCGGCCGTCCCAGGCGGCGATCCGCTCGCGCAGCGGCTCGGCGGCCATCGCGACGAACATCATCGCGCCCTGTCCGGCGAGCGCGATGAGTGCCTTGCTGCGCAACGCGACGATCATCGCCGCGTCCTCCAGGGAGAGCGCGCCCGCCACACACGCGGCGGCGATCTCACCCTGGCTGTGACCGACCACCCCGTCCGGTTCGACGCCGCAGGACCGCCACAGCGCCGCCAGGGACACCATCACGGAGAACAACACCGGCTGGACGCGGTCCACCTGCTCGTACTCGCCGCTGCGCAACACCTCGGTCAGCGACCAATCGACATACGGGGCCAGGGCGCGCTCGCACTCGGCGAAGCGCTCCGCGAACACCGGGGCGCTCTCCAGCAGTTCCACCGCCATGCCCACCCACTGGGTGCCCTGGCCCGGGAACACGAAGGCGACCTTGCCGGCGGCCCCCGCGACGCCCTGCACCAGTGCGTCCGACGTGCCGCCCTCGGCCAGGGCGCGCACCGCCTCGGCCGTCTCGTCGCGGGTACGGCCGCATACGGCGGCACGATGCTCGAACGCGTCGCGATGCAGCGCGAGGGTGCGTGCGACGTCGTCCGGGCGGTGCCGGTCCAGATGGGGCAGCAGGGCGCGGGCCTGGTCCCGCAGCGCCTTGGCACTGCGGGCGGACAGCAGCAGGGGAAGGGAGCGTGCGCTGTCGGGCGCGGGCTCCCGGGCCGGCGCCTCCGGCGGAGCCTCCACGATCACATGCGCATTCGTCCCACTCACCCCGAACGACGACACCCCCGCCCGCCGCGGCCCCTCCCACACCCGCTCCTCCGTCAACAACCGCACCCCACCCGAAGACCAATCCACCCCCGACGTCGGCTCCCCCACATGCAACGTCCGCGGCAACACACCATGCCCCAACGCCAACACCATCTTCATCACACCCGCCACACCCGCAGCAGCCTGCGTATGACCAATATTCGACTTCAACGACCCCAACCACAAAGGCCGCTCCCGACCCTCGCCATACACCGCCAACAACGCACCCGCCTCAATCGGATCACCCAACCGCGTCCCCGTACCATGCCCCTCCACCACACCCACATCCGACCCCACCAACCCCGCCGCCACCAAAGCCGACCGAATCACCCGCTCCTGCGCCCCACCACTCGGCGCCGTCAAACCATTCGACGCACCATCCTGATTCACCGCACTCCCCCGCACCACCGCCAACACCGGATGCCCCAACCGCTCCGCATCCGACAACCGCTCGAGGAGGAGCATGGCACCGCCTTCGGCGAAGCCCGTCCCGTCCGCACCCTCCGCGAACGCCTTGCACCGCCCGTCGGCCGAGAGCGCGCGCAGCCGGCTGTACTCCACCAGGGCGCCCGGGGTGGACATCACCGCCACGCCCCCGGCCAGGGCGAGCGTGGACTCCCCAGAGCGCAGCGACTGGCAGGCCAGATGCAGGGCGACGAGCGAGGAGGAGCAGGCGGTGTCGATGCTCACCGCGGGCCCCTGGAGGCCGAAGGTGTAGGCGACCCGGCCGGACGCGACGCTGGCCGAGCTGCCGTTGCCGAGGTAGCCCTCGAAGCCCTCGGGGGTGGTGGTGTGCCGGGACGCGTAGTCGTTGTACATCACTCCGGCGAACACCCCGGTACGGCTGCCGCGCAGGGTGCGGGGTGCGATGCCGGCGCTCTCCGCCGTCTCGTGGACCAGTTCCAGCAGCATCCGCTGCTGCGGGTCGACCGTCAGCGCCTCGCGGGGCGACATCCCGAAGAAGCCGGGGTCGAAGTCGGCGACGTCGCGCAGGAAACCGATGTCGCGCACGTAGAAGGTGCCCGGCTGTCCGGGGTCCTCGTCGTACAGGGCTTCGGTGTCCCAGCCGCGGTCGGCCGGGAGCCCGCGCACCGCGTCCCGCCCCTCGCGGAGCAACTCCCACAGCCCGTCCGGGGTGTCGACCCCGCCCGGCAGCCGGCACGCCATGCCGATGATCGCGACGGGTTCGCGCAGACGGTCCTCCGCCCGGTCCGCCCGCGAGCGGGCCTCGTGCAGCTGGAGGGTGACCCGCTTGAGGTAGTCGAGGAGTTTCTGGTCGTTGCTGCTCACGCGTCACCGAGTTCCGTGTCGATCAGGGTGAAGATGTCGTCGGCCGTCGCGGACAGCACCCTGGCCTTGAGATCGTCGCCGTCGGCCGGGTCGGCCGCGGCGGGCTCCTCGAAGTGGCGCAGCAGGGCCCGCAGCCGCTCGCGCAACTGCCCGCGCACCGGGTCGTCGGACGGCAGCCCGGCCAGCACCGCACCGACACGGTCCAGGTCCCGCAGGGCCGTCCCGTGCGCGGCGGGGGCGACGAGCCCTCTCAGGTGCTCGGCGAGGTCCACGGGGGCGGGGTGGTCGAACAGCAGCGTCGCGGGCAGGTCCTGGCCGAGCGCCGCGGCCAGGGCGTTGCGCAGTTCGACGGCGGCCAGCGAGTCCAGTCCGGCGTCGGTGAACGACTGGTACGCGTCGATGTGTGTTCCGGCCCGGTGGCCGAGCACGCGGGCGGCTTCGCTCCTGACCAGGTCGAGCAGCGCGCGGTCGCGTTCCGCTTCGGGCAGGACCGCGAACCGTTCGGCCCAGGCCCCGCCGGGTTCGGCGGCCGGCCGGGTACCGGTCGGGAAGAGGTCGCGCAGCAGGTGCGGAACGTTCTCCGTACGCGGGGCAGCCCGGTTCAGATGGACCGGTGCCAGCACGGGGTGGTCCAGCGCGAGCGCGGCGTCGAGCAGGGACAGGGCGGCGTCGGCGGGCAGCGGCAGCAGGCCGGAGCGGCGCGACCGCTGTGCGTCGGAGCGGCCCAGGTGGGCGGTCATGCCGTCCGCGGTCTCCCAGGGCCCCCAGGTCAGGGAGTGCGCCGGCAGGCCGAGCCGGTGCCGGTGTCCGGCCAGGGCGTCGAGGAAGGCGTTGGCCGCGGCGTAGTTGGCCTGTCCCGGGCCGCCGAGGGTGCCGGCGAGCGAGGAGAACGTCACAAAGGCGCTGAGCGGCATGGACCGGGTCAGCTCGTGCAGATGCCACGCGCCGTCCGCCTTCGGTGCCAGTACCGCGTCGAGGTGTTCCGGTGTCATCGCCGTGACGGTGGCGTCGGCGAGGACGCCCGCGCAGTGCACGACCGCGGTCAGCGGGTGCCCGGCGGGCACGGCCGAAAGGAGGCGGGCGAGCGCGTCCCGGTCGGAGACATCGCACGCCGCGGTGGTGACGGTCGCTCCCAGCTCCCCCAGTTCCCCGGCCAGAGCGGCGGCCGGGGCGCGGCGGCCCACCAGGAGCAGTCGCCGCACGCCGCGGTCGGCGACGAGGTGGCGGGCGACGGCGCGGCCGATCGCGCCCGCCGCGCCGGTGATCAGGACCGTGCCGTCCGGGTCGAACGGCGGGGGTGCGCCGTCCGGGAGCCCGGCCGGCGTCCAACGCGGCACGTGGAGCGCGTCACCCCGCACGGCGACCTCGGGCTCGCCGGTGGCCACGGCGGCGGCGAGCCGGTCCTGCGGACCGTCGAGGTGGACGAGGACGAACCGGCCCGGATGCTCGGACTGCGCGGACCGCACCAGGCCGGCGACGGCTCCGCCGACCGGCTCGGCCGCACCGGCGACCACCACCGCCAGAGGCGAGGTGCGCGCGCCGTCGGCGAGCCTGTCCTGAACGGCCGCCAGCACGCGTCGGGTCGCGCGGCGGACATCGGCGGGCACGTCGCCGGTGTCCGAGCCGACGACCAGCCGGTCGTCGGCGACCAGTGGCCCGACGGCGTCGGGCCCGGGGGCGGGGACCCACCGCGTGCGGAAGAGTCCGCCGACGAAGCGGCGTCCCGTCGGGACCTCCCTCGTGGTCAGCGACAACACGGTCACCACCGGCCGGTTCTCCCGGTCGACGGCCACCAGGCGCACCGTCCCCTCGTCCGACAACGAGAGGCGAACCCGCAGCTCGGTCGCGCCCCGCGCGGCCACCGACACCCCGGACCAGGTGAACGGCAGCCGCAGGCCGGTGGCGTCCGGGGCCAGGGCGTGCAGGGCGGCGTCCAGCAGCGCCGGGTGCACGGTGAAGCAGTCGGCGTCGGCGTCGGGGCCGGTCAGGGCGACCTCCGCGCAGACCTCCCGCCCGTCCCGCCAGGCCGCGCGCAGCCCCCGGAAGGACGGGCCGTAGGCGAGGCCGGCTTCGGCGAGCCGTTCGTAGAGGGCGGCCGGCTCCAGCGGTTCGGCGCCCGCCGGGGGCCACGGCCCGGACGGCACCGGCTCATGCGGTACGCCGGCGCCGGGGGCGGCCAGCGTGCCCTCGGCCCGCGTCGTCCACGGGTCCGTATCGGCGTCCCCGGCGCGGGAGGCGATCGTCAGCGTGCGCCGTCCGGCCGCGTCGGGCGGGGTGATGTGCACCCGGAGCAGGGCCGCACGGCCATCGGGCACCACCAGGGGTTCACGCAGGACGAGTTCGTCGACCGGGCCGGCGCCGGCCCGGTCGGCGGCGTGCAGCGCCAGATCGAGCAGGGCGGTGCCGGGGACGAGCGGGGTGCCGGCGACGACGTGGTCGGCCAGCCATGGGTGGGAGGCCGTGGACAGGCTGCCGGTGTGGACGCGCCCGCCGTCGGGCAGGTCCACCACTCCGGCCAGCAGAGGGTGTCCGTCGGGTGTCAGGCCCGAGCCGACTGGCGCGGTCCCGGTGCCCGAGTCCCTCAGCCAGTACCGCTCCCGCTGGAACGCGGTGGTGGGCAGGTCGACGGGGCGCGCGCCCGGCAGGAGTGCCGCCCAGTCCACGGCGGCACCGCGCACGTGGAGGCGCGCGAGAGCGGTCACCGCGTCCCGCGGCTCCGTCGCGCCACCGCTGGGACGCAGGGCGGGGACGAACACCGCGTCCGGCACGCACTGCGGTCCCATGGCGCTCAGGGCCGCGTCGGGCCCCAGCTCGGCGAAGGTGCGTATGCCCCGGGAGCGCAGCGTGCGCAGGGTGTCCAGGAACCGGACGGGTTCGCGGACCTGGCGCACCCAGTACGCGGGGTCCTCGACATCGCCGGGCAGGGCGATCTCGGGCCGGGAGAAGGTCAGGTTCCGTACGACATCGGCGAAGGCGTCGAGCATGCCGTCCATGTGGTGCGAGTGGAACGCGTGGCTGACCCGCAGCTTCTTCGGGCGGGGCCACTTCTCGGCGTACGCCTGCACCACCCGGGCATCCCCGGAGAGGACGACGGAGTCCGGTCCGTTGACCGCGGCCAGGCATACCCCGTCGGGCAGCTCCGCCGTCACCTCCGCCTCCGGGGCGCGCACCGCGATCATCGCGCCGCCGGCCGGCAGGGCCGCCATCAGCCGGCCGCGGGCGTCCACCAGCGCGCAGGCGTCGGCGAGCGAGAGCACGCCGGCCACGTGCGCGGCCGCGATCTCGCCGACGGAGTGCCCGGCCACGGCGCGCGGCCGGGCTCCCCAGGACTCGTACAGCCGGAACAGCGCGACCTCGAAGGCGAACAGGGCCCGCTGGGCGTGATCGGTGCGGTCCAGCAGTTCGGCGGTGTCCGGGATGTGCTGCTCCCAGTGGGCGGTCACCGCGTCGTGGGCGGCCGCGAAGGCGGGCCAGGCCGCGTAGAGCCCGGCTCCCATGCCGGGCCGCTGGGATCCCTGGCCGGTGAAGAGGAAGGCGAAGCCGCCGGGCGTGTGTTCACCGGTCACCACGGCACCGGAGGGCTCTCCGGCCGCCAGGTCCCGCAGGGCGTCCGGATGGTCGGCCAGGACGACCGCCCGGTGTTCCCAGGTGGCCCGGGTCACGGCCAGCGCATGCCCGACGTCGGTCCGGTCGTGGTCGTGGACGGCGGTCAGCAGAGCGCGGGCCTGCGCCCGCAGCTGCTGGGACGTGCGGCCGGAGAGCGGCCACGGTACGACCGGCGGGGCCGCGGGGCGTGCGCTGTCGGGCGCGGGCTCCCGGGCCGGCGCCTCCGGCGGAGCCTCCACGATCACATGCGCGTTCGTCCCACTCACCCCGAACGACGACACCCCCGCCCGCCGCGGCCCCTCCCACACCCGCTCCTCCGTCAACAACCGCACCCCACCCGAAGACCAATCCACCCCCGACGTCGGCTCCCCCACATGCAACGTCCGCGGCAACACACCATGCCCCAACGCCAACACCATCTTCATCACACCCGCCACACCCGCAGCAGCCTGCGTATGACCAATATTCGACTTCAACGACCCCAACCACAAAGGCCGCTCCCGACCCTCGCCATACACCGCCAACAACGCACCCGCCTCAATCGGATCACCCAACCGCGTCCCCGTACCATGCCCCTCCACCACACCCACATCCGACCCCACCAACCCCGCCGCCACCAAAGCCGACCGAATCACCCGCTCCTGCGCCCCACCACTCGGCGCCGTCAAACCATTCGACGCACCATCCTGATTCACCGCACTCCCCCGCACCACCGCCAACACCGGATGCCCCAACCGCTCCGCATCCGACAACCGCTCGAGGAGCAGGACGCCCACACCTTCGGAGAAGCCGGTCCCGTCGGCTCCCTCCGCGAACGCCTTGCACCGCCCGTCGGGCGCCAGGCCGCCCTGCCTCTCGAACTCGCCGAAGACGGACGGTGTGGCGAGAACGGTGGCGCCGCTCACCAGGGCCATGGAGCTCTCGCCGCGGCGGAGGGAGTGCGCGGCAAGATGCAGGGCCACCAGGGACGAGGAGCAGGCGGTGTCCACCGTGACCGCCGGTCCCTCCAGACCCAGGGTGTACGCCACCCGGCCCGACGCGACGCTGGTGGCACTGCCGTTGCCGAGGTATCCGCGCAGGTCCTGCGGGACGTGGCCGAGCCTTGCCAGATAGTCGTTGGCCCAGACGCCCGAGAAGACGCCGATCGCTTCGCCGCGTACCGAGGACGGATCGATCCCGGCCCGCTCGAACGCCTCCCAGCTCGTCTCGAGGAGCAGCCGCTGCTGCGGGTCCATCGCCAGCGCCTCGCGGGGCGAGATCCCGAAGAACCCGGCGTCGAACTCGTCCGCCGCGTCGAGGAATCCGCCCACGCCCGCCGGGTCGGACGGCTCCCAGCCACGGTCCGTGGGAAAGGGCGTGATGGCGTCACGGCCCTCGGCGAGCAGGTCCCACAGCTGTTCCGGTGTCGCCACCCCGCCGGGCAGCCGACAGGCCATGGAGACGATGGCGATCCCCTCGTCGCGGGACCCGGTCCCCGCCACCGGCGTCGTCCCGGCGGAGGCACGGGCCTCCCGGGCGCCGCCCAACGACGCGTGCAGATGGGCCGCCAGGGCGGTGGGGGTGGGATGTTCGAAGACCAGCGTGGCGGGGAGTCTCAGGCCCGTCAGGGCGGCGAGCCGGTTGCGCAGTTCGACGGCGGTCAGCGAGTCGAAGCCGAGGTCGCGGAAGGCCCTCCCCTCGGGCAGTGCGTCCGGTGACTCATGTCCGAGCACGGCCGCCGCCTCGGCCATGACCCGGTCCGTCAGGTGCCTGAGCCGCTCGGCGTCCGGCAGGGCGCTCAGCGACCCGGCCAGGGCCGGCCGTGCCCCCTGGCCGCGCGTCGGACCCAGGGCGCTGAGCAGGGGCGGGATCACCGCCATCCGGCCCGGCGTCAGGTGGGCCGGGACCAGCAGGGCGTCCCCGGCCGCCAGCGCGGCGTCGAAGGCGGCCAGCCCGTCGGCCACGGACAGCGGCAGCATGCCGCCCCTGGCCATGCGGTCGGCGTCGGCCGGGCCGTACGCACCCCGCATGTCACTGGCGCCGGACCACACACCCCAGGCGAGCGACTGGCCGGGCAGCCCGGCGGCGCGCCGGTGGACGGCCAGCGCGTCCAGGAAGGCGTTCGCGGCGGCGTAGTTGCCCTGCCCCGGGGAGCCCAGGACACCAGCACCCGCGGAGAACAGCACGAACGCGGACAGGTCCAGGTCCCGGGTCGCCTCGTGCAGATGCCAGGCCGCGTCGGCCTTCGGCCGGAACACGGGGGCGAGCCGGTCCTCGGTGAGCGACTGCACGAGCCCGTCGTCCAGCGCCCCGGCCGCGTGCACCACGGCCGTCGGCGGATGCTCGGCCGGGACGCGCGCCAGGGCCTCCTCCAGCTGCCGGCGGTCGGACACGTCGCAGGCGGCCACCGTCACCCGGAGACCGGGAGCGTCGAGTCCGGTCAGGTCGGCCCGGCCCCGGCGGCCGAGCAGCAGCAGGTGGCGCACGCCGTACGCGGCGACCAGGTGACGGGCGAGGTGTCCGGCGATGACACCGGTACCACCGGTGATCACTACGGTGCCGTCCGGGTCGAGCGGACGCGGCATCGTCAGCACCACCTTGCCGACATGCCGGGCCTGCGCCATGTGGCGGAACGCCTGCCGCGCCGAGCGCACGTCCCAGGCACGGTGGGGCAGCGTGCGCAGATCGCCCGAGTCGAAGAGGGCGACCAGCTCCTCCAGCATCGCCCTGATCCGGTCGGGGCCCGCCTCCATCAACTCGTACGCCTGGTAACCGCCGACGGGCAGGCCGGTGCGGACGTCGGCCTTGCCCATCTCCAGGAAGCGCCCGCCGTCGGCCAACAGGTCCAGCGAGGCGTCGGTGAACGCGCCCGCCAGGCTGTTCAGCACGATGTCGACACCCCGGCCGCCGGTCGCGGCACGGAAGCGTTCCCGGAAGTCGAGGGTGCGCGAGGAGGCGATCCGCGCCTCCTCGATCCCCGCGCCACGCAGGACGTGCTGTTTGGCGGGGGCCGCCGTCGCGTACACCTCGGCACCGAGGTGCCGGGCGATCTGCACGGCCGCCATGCCCACGCCGCCCGCGGCCGAGTGGATCAGTACGGACTGCCCCGGGCGCAGCCGGCCGAGGTCGACCAGGCCGTAGTACGCCGTGAGGAACGCCGTGGGCACGGCGGCGGCCTCGGCGAAGGACCAGGCCGCGGGGGTGCGCCGGACCAGCCGGTGGTCGATGACCGCGGTGGGCCCGAAGGCGTCGGCGATCAGACCGAACACCCGGTCCCCGACGGCGAGGCCGGGCACGTCGGGACCGGTCTCGACGATCACTCCGGAGCCCTCGTTGCCGATGCTCGCGGCCCCCGGGTAGGTGCCGAGGGCGATGAGGACGTCGCGGAAGTTCAGTCCGGCGGCACGCACCGCGATGCGGACCTCGCCGGACTTCAGCGGAGCGAGGGCTTCGGGCGCGGGCTCCAGGCGGAGGCCGTCCACCGTGCCCGGCTCCGCGGCGGACAGCCGCCACGTCCCGTCCGGGGGTGTCAGTTCGGCGCTGTCGCGGGTGAGCCGGGGCGCGAACATCGCTCCGGCCCGGACGGCGATCTGCGGCTCCTCCGTCGCGGCGGCCGCGGCGACCAGCCCGGCGGACTCCGCGCCACCGTCCACGTCGACCACCGCGAGACGGCCCGGGTGCTCGGCCTGGGCGGCCCGCAGGAGCCCCCAGACGGCGGCGCCGGCCGGATCGGGTACGTCCTCGCCGGTGGCGGCCACGGCGTTCCGTGTCACCACCACGAGCCGCGCGTCGGCGTACCGGTCGTCGGCGAGCCAGGAACGCACCAGGTCCAGGGCGCGCGCGGTGAGGGTGTACGCACCTCGGACAGGATCCGTCGCGTCCGCAGAATCCGTCGCGTCCGCGGCGCAGGACACCAGGACCGCGTCGGGCACCGTGTCGAGCGCGTCGAGCCCCGGCAGCGGCTCGACGTCCGCGTCCGCGAGGCCGAAGGGATCCGGCCCGACCACGGCGCAGCGGGCGCGCCGGTCCGGGAGCGGCACGGGCGTCCAGGACATGCGGTGGAGCCGGTCCGGACCGGTCGCCGACGGGCGGGTGATGAGCGAGCCCACCGAGGCGACGGGTGCTCCCGAGACGATGTCGAAGGCGCGGAGCGTCACCGCGTCAGCGCCGCTTCGCGTGAGGTGGACCCGCAGGGCACGGGACGTGCCGGGCTCCAGCACGACGTCACGCCAGGAGTAGGGCACCGACACACCCTGGGCATCGGCGGCGAGCGCGTGCAGCGCCGCGTCCAGCAGCGCGGGGTGCACATCGAAGCCGGCGGGCTGCTCGGTCTCGGGCAGCTCGACCTCGGCGAAGACGTCGTCGCCTCTGCGCCAGGCGGCCCGCAGGCCGCGGAAGGCGGGGCCGTAGCCGTATCCGGCGTCCGTGAGCCGGTCGTAGAAGCCCTCCAGGCCGACGGGGGACGCGCCCGGCGGCGGCCATGCGGGGGCGGGCGCGGCCGGGGCCGGTGCCGGCAGGGTGCTCAGCGATCCCTCGGCGTTGCGGGACCAGTGCCCGTCATCGGTCCTGGTGAAGACCGCCACTGTGCGGGTGCCGTCCTCGTCGGGTCCCACGCGTACCCGGACCGCCAGACCGCCCGTGGGAGGGAGCTTGCACGGGGTGGTCAGCGTCAGCTCCGCCACCCGCGGACACCCGGCCAGGCGGCCGGCGTGGGCGGCGAGTTCCAGCACGGCCGTGCCGGACAGCAGGACGCTGTCGGCGATGACGTGGTCGGCCAGCCACGGCTGGGACCGCGGGGACAGCAGGCCGGTGAGAACGCAGCCCTCTTCGCCCAGGTCCAGGAAGGCGGCGGCGAGCGGGTGGCCCGTGACGTCCATGCCGAGTCCGGTGGCGTCCGCGGCGCGTCCCAGGGCGGGACGGGGCCAGTACCGACGGCGCTGGAAGGCGTACGTCGGCAGGTCGAGACGCCGCCCGCCCTCCAGGCACCGTCCCCAGTCCACCTCGACGCCGCGCACATACGCCTCCGCGGCCGAGTGCAGGAACCGGTCGAGTCCGCCGTCGTGCCGACGGAGGGTGCCGATCACACCGGTATCGGAGCCGGCCGCCTCGGCCGTGGCGTCGATGTCCACGGTGAGCACCGGGTGCGGGCCGACTTCGACGAAGGTGTCGAAGCCGTGCCCGATCAGCTCGCGGACCGCGCTGTCGAACTCCACCGTCTCGCGCAGATTTCGGTACCAGTAACCGGCGTCGAGGCCGCTGCCGTCGTGCCAGGCGCCCAGGGTGACCGAGTAGAAGGACACGTGCCCGGCGGTGGGTACGACACCGCCGAGGGCCCCGACCAGCGCCTCGCGGATCTCCTCCACATGGGCCGAGTGCGAGGCGTAGTCCACCGGAATCCGCCGAGCACGCTCCACGACCCCCAGCACCTGCTCCAACCCCGCCACATCACCCGACACCACCACCGAGGACGGACCGTTCACGGCGGCGGCGGACACACCCTCCGGCAGCAGCGACCGCACCTCCTCCACGGGCAACGGCACCGACACCATCCCACCACGACCCGCCAACCCAGCGATCGCCTTACTGCGCAGAGCGACCACCCGCGCACCGTCCTCCAACGACAACACACCCGCCACCACAGCGGCGGCGATCTCACCCTGCGAATGCCCCACCACCGCATCCGGCCGCACACCCACCGACTCCCACAACGCCGCCAACGACACCATCACCGCCCACAACACCGGCTGCACCACATCCACCCGGCCGAAATCACCAGCCCGCACCACATCCACCAACGACCAGTCCACCAACGGCGACAGCGCACGCTCACACTCCGCGAACCGCGCCGCGAACACCGCCGACGACTCCAACAACTCCACCGCCATACCCGCCCACTGCGAACCCTGACCGGGAAACACGAACACTGTCCGGCGCGGTGCGGCAGCCTCGGCTCCCACCACCAGCCGGGGAGAGGTGTCGCCCTGGGCGAGTGCCGTCAGCGCGTCGCGGAGTTCGGTGCCGGTGGCGCCGAGGACCACCGCGCGGTGCTCCAGTTCGGCACGTGTCGTCGCCAGGGAGAAGCCGACGTCGCGCGGGCCCAGGCCGACGGCGGACGCGGCGAGCCGCCGGGCCTGTTCGGCCAGCGCCGCCCCGCCGCGTGCGGACAGCGTCCAGGGCAGCACCGTCGGTTCCGGTCCGCGGGCGGCCCCGGGCTCGGAGGCGGCCCCGGGCTCGGGGGCGGGCTCGGGCTCGGGGGCGGGCTCGGGAGCCGCTTCCAGTACGACGTGCGCGTTGGTGCCGCTCATGCCGAACGAGGACACACCCGCCCGGCGTGGGCCCTCCTGCCAGGGCTGAGCCTCGGTCAGCAGCCGGACCTCGCCCCCGGACCAGTCGACGTGCGGAGTGGGCGCGTCCACGTGCAGGGTCCGCGGCATCAGGCCGTTGCGGATGGCCATGACGGTCTTGATGACGCTGCCCACCCCGGCCGCGGCCTGGGTGTGCCCGATGTTGGACTTCAACGACCCCAGCCACACCGGCCGTTCCCTGTCCTGGCCGTACGTCGCCAGCAGGGCCCGCGCCTCGATCGGATCGCCGAGCGCGGTACCGGTGCCATGCGCCTCGACCAGGTCGATCTCCTCGGGCCGCAGGCCCGCCGCGTCCAGCGCCTGACGGATCACCCGTTCCTGGGCGGGCCCGTTGGGCGCGGTCAGACCGTTCGAGGCGCCATCCTGGTTGACCGCGCTGCCGCGCACCACAGCGAGCACCTGGTGGCCGTTGCGGCGGGCGTCCGAGAGGCGCTCGACCAGCAGCATCCCCACCCCCTCGGACCAGCCGGTGCCGTCCGCCGCCGCCGCGAACGCCTTGCACCTGCCGTCCCGGGCGAGCCCGCGCTGCCGGCTGAACTCCACGAACGCGCCGGGCGTCGCCATGACCGCGACCCCGCCGACGAGCGCCACCGAGCAGTCGCCCTGCCGAAGCGACTGCACCGCCAGGTGGAGGCCGACCAGTGAGGAGGAGCAGGCCGTGTCGACCGTCAGCGCGGGTCCGGTGAGGCCGAAGGCGTAGGCGACCCGCCCGGAGAGCACGCTTGCGGAGACGCCGCCCGCGGTGTGGCCGTCCAGTCCCGCGGCGCCGTGGACGACCAGGCCGTAGTCCTGGCCGTTGGCCCCGACGAAGACCCCGACCCGCCGGCCGCGCATCGTGTCCGCGCGGATGCCGGCCCGCTCGAACACCTCCCAGGAGGTCTCCAGGAGCAGCCGCTGCTGCGGGTCCATCGCCATCGCCTCGCGCGGGGAGATCCCGAAGAAGTCGGCGTCGAACTCGGCCATGCCGTCGAGGAAGCCGCCGGTGCGCACATAGCTGGTGCCGGGCGCGTCCGGGTCGGGGTCGTACAGGGCGGACAGGTCCCAGCCGCGGTCATCGGGGAAGGCGGACATGACGTCCCGGCCGTCCCGGACGGCCTGCCACAGCTGCTCCGGCGTGGTGATGCCGCCCGGGTACCGGCAGGCCATGCCGATGACGGCGACGGGCTCGTGCCAGGCGGCGGACAGTTCCCGGTTGCGGGCCCTGAGCTGTTCGTTCTGCTTGACCGACTCGCGAAGAGCTTCGATGAACTGCGCCGAGGGGTCGGTGCGCATGTGGATCAGCCCTTCACGAGGTCTGGTCGAGGACCCGGCGGAGCAGGTCCTCCGGGGAGAGGGAGTCGATGTCGGATTCCTCGGCCCCGGCCGGGGCTGCCGCAGGTGCGTCGTCCGTGGCCAGCGCGAGGAGGGGGTCCAGCAGCCCGGAGACGCGCAGCCGGTCGAGCGGGATGGTGGCGAGCAGTTGCCGCAGCCGCGCCTCCTCTCCGGCCCCGCCCGGTGCCCGGGGGTCCTCGCCGAAGAGGGCGAGCCGCAGGTGCTCGGCCAGCTCGGCCGGGGTGGGGTGGTCGAAGACCACCGCCGCGGGCAGTTCGAGCCCGGTGGCGGCGCCCAGCCGGTCGCGCAGCTGCACGGCGGCCAGCGAGTCGAATCCCAGCTCCCGGAAGGCCGTTCCGGCGGGGACCTCCTCGGGCCCGGCGTGTCCCAGGACGACGGCGGCCTCGGTCCGCGCCAGCGTCAGCAGCGCCGGTCCCCGTTCGGCCGCCGGGAGCCCGCTCACGCGCCGCAGCCACGCGGACCCGCCGCGCGGCGAGGAGCGGTCCTGGGTGAGGTCGGCGAGCAGGGGGCTCGGGCGGCGGACGGCGAACCCGGCGGCGTAGGTGTCCCACCGGACGTCGGCCACCATGGTGCAGGGGTGCTCCCCGCCCGCGGCCGCCGCCAGTGCCTCCACGGCGCGCGCGGGGTCCATCGGCGGCAGGCCGAGGCGCTCGTTGCGGGTTCCGCTCTCCCCGGCCGACATGCCCTCCCCGGCCCACGGCCCCCAAGCGAGGGAGGTCGCGGGCAGCCCCTGGGCGCGGCGCTGCCGGGCGAAGGCGTCCAGCCAGGCGTTGGCGGCCGCGTAGGCGCCCAGCCCCGCACTGCCCACCGTGCCCGACATGGAGGAGTACAGCACGAACGCCGAGACGTCCCCGCACAGTTCGTGCAGGTTGCGGGCGCCGTCGACCTTGGCGCTGAGCACGTCGTCGAGCCGCTCCGGCGTGAGGTCCGCCAGTGTGGTGTGGTCGGCGGCGCCTGCCGTGTGCACGACCGCGTCGGCCGGGTGCTCGGCCAGCAGCCTGCGCAGCGCGTCGCGGTCGGTGACGTCGCACGCCGAGAGGGTGACCGTGCTCCCGGCCTCCTCCAGCTCGGCGGCGAGTGCGCGGGCGCCCGGGGCGTCCGGCCCCCGGCGGCCGACCAGGACGAGGTGGCGGGCGCCGTTGCGCGCGAGCCAGCGGGCCGTGTGCGCGCCCAGCGCCCCGGTCCCGCCGGTGACCAGGACCGTGCCGCTCGGCCGCCAGGCGGCACCGTCCGGCGTGGCCGGGCGCAGTCGGCGTCCGTACGCCCCGTCGCCGCGCAGGGCGACCTGGTCCTCGCCGCCGTCGGCGAGGACGCCGGCCAGCCGCCGGGCGGTGCTCTCATCGAACTCGGCCGGCAGATCCACCAGTCCGCCCCAGCGATCCGGGTGCTCCAGCGCGGCGGTACGGCCCAGTCCCCACACGGCGGCCTGTTCCGGCGAGACGTCGTCATCGGTGCCGTCCACCGCGGCAGCGCCCTGGGTCAGACACCACAGGGGGGCGTCCGTACCGGCCCTGAGCAGGGCCAGCGTGTCCGCGAGCGCTCCGGCCGCGGAGGCCGGCCGGCCGAGCAGCGACACCACGCCCGCCGGACGCGTGCCGCGGACCTCCTCCGGGGATCGCACCCGGCGTACCTCGGCGCCGTGGGCGGCCAGTGCGCGGTCCACGGCGGTGTCGTGGTCCCCGGACGCGGCCACCACGGTCCAGGTGCCGGTCAGCCGCGGGGCGACGGGCTCGGGCAGCGGTTCCCAGCCGGCCCGGTACCACCAGCCGTTCCGCGGGGACGGTCCCTGTGCGGAGAGCCAGTGGCGCTGTCGCTGGAAGGCGTACAGCGGCAGGTCCTGCCGGCGTGCGTCGGGGAACATCCGCCCCCAGTCCACGGCCTGGCCCCTGACGTGCAGCCGGGCGAGCGCGTCCAGCAGGGTGCGCCGCTCCCCGGGGTCACGGCGGTGCGCGACCGCGACGAAGGCGGCGTCGGGGAGCGTCTCGGGACCCACCGCGGTGAGCGCCGCGTCCGGGCCCACCTCCAGGAACGTCGTGGCTCCCGCGACGTCCAGACGGCGCAGGGCGTCCATGAACCGCACGGGTTCGCGGACCTGGCGCACCCAGTACTCGGGATCCTCCACATCTCCCGGCATGACGAGCGCGGGCGGGGAGAAGGTCAGCCCCCGCACCACGTCGGCGAAGGCGTCGAGCATGCCGTCCATGTGGTGCGAGTGGAACGCATGGCTGACCCGCAGCCGCCTCGGCTCCGGCCACCGCCGCGCGTACCGCTCGACCGCTCCCGCGTCCCCGGACAGGACGACGGAGCGCGGCCCGTTCACCGCCGCGACACAGACGCCCGGCGGGAGGCCGGCCGCCACCTCGGCCTCCGCGGCCCGGACCGAGAACATCTCGCCGGCGGCGCGCATCTCTTCCATCAGCCGGCTCCGCGCCTCCATCAGCACGCACGCGTCGTCCAGGGAAAGCACACCGGCCGCATGCGCCGCCGCCACCTCACCCACCGAGTGCCCGGCCACGGCGGCCGGTTCGACGCCCCACGACCGCAGCAGCCGGTAGAGCGCGATCTCGTACGCGAAGATCGCCCGCTGGGCGTGGACGGTGCGGTCCAGGGCGTTCCCGTCGTCCAGCGGCACACCACCGAGCCGGGCGGCCACCGCATCGAAGGCCGCCGCGAACACCGGGTGGGCGGCGTACAGTTCACGGCCCATACCGGCCCGCTGTGCGCCCTGGCCGGTGAAGAGGAACGCGAGACCGCCCGCCACCGCCGTACCGGTGACGGCGCCCCGGGGTGTCTCTCCGCGGGCCAGCGCCTCCAGTGTCGAACCGTGTTCTCCGGGCTCGGCGACGACCACCGCGCGATGGCGCAGAACGGCTCGCGTGGTGGCGAGCGACAGGGCCACGTCGGCGGCGTCGCGGCCCTGCGCGTACGGCGCGAGGCGGCGGGCCTGGGCGCCGAGCGCCGCTTCCGAGCGGGCCGAGAGCAGCCACGGCACGGGGCCGGACGCGGTGGGTTCCCGGTCCGGCCGGGCCGTCGGCTCGGGGGCCTGCTCCAGAACGAGGTGGGCGTTGGTCCCGCTGATCCCGAAGGACGACACACCGGCCCGCCGCGGGCGGCCGGTGTCCGGCCACGCCTCGTGGCCGATGACCAGGCGGATGGCACCGCTGTCCCAGTCCACGTGCGGCGTGGGCTCGTCCACATGCAGTGAGGCGGGCACCTCGCGGCGCCGCATGGACAGCACCATCTTGATGACACCGGCCACCCCGGCGGCGGCCTGGGCGTGTCCGATGTTCGACTTCAGCGAGCCGAGCAGCAGGGGCCGCGCACGCTCCTGCCCGTACGTCGCCAGCAGTGCCCGCGCCTCGATGGGGTCGCCGAGCCGGGTGCCGGTGCCGTGCGCCTCGACCACGTCCACCTCGGAGGCCGCGAGTCCGGCGTCCTCCAGCGCCTGCCGGATCACCCGCTGCTGGGCGAGGCCGTTCGGTGCCGTGAGGCCGTTGGAGGCGCCGTCCTGGTTGACGGCCGAGCCGCGCACCAGGGCCAGCACCCGGTGGCCCAGGCGTTCGGCGTCCGACAGCCGCTCCACCAGGAGCATCCCGACGCCCTCGGACCAGCCGGTGCCGTCGGCGGCCTGGGCGAATGACTTGCAGCGGCCGTCCGGGGACAGCCCTCCTTGGCGGGAGAACTCCACGAACGCGCTCGGGGTGGCCATGACCGTCACCCCGCCGGCCAGCGCCTGTGCGCACTCCCCGCGGCGTACCGCCTGCACCGCCAGATGCAGGGCGACCAGCGACGAGGAGCACGCGGTGTCCACGGTGACCGCCGGGCCTTCGAGCCCGAAGGTGTACGAGAGGCGCCCGGAGGCGAGGCTGCCCGCGTTGCCGTTGCCGAGGTAGCCCTCGTAGCCGTCCGGGGTGGCGGTGAAGCGGGCCGCGTAGTCGTGGTGCATCACCCCGACGAACACCCCGGTCCGTGTGGCGCGGGCGGACAGCGGGTCGATGCGCGCGCTCTCGAACGCCTCCCAGCCGGTTTCCAGGAGCAGCCGCTGCTGCGGGTCCATGGCCAGCGCCTCACGCGGCGAGATCCCGAAGAAGCCCGCGTCGAAGTCCGCCGCGTCGTGGAGGAAGCCGCCTTCGCGGACCGCGCTGGAGCCGACGCGTTCGCCGGTCGGGTCGTACAGGTCCGAAACGTTCCAGCCCCGGTCGGCGGGGAAGCCGGAGACGGCGTCACGGCCGTCCCTCAGCAGTTCCCAGAGCTCCTCGGGGGTGGTGACGCCGCCGGGGAGGCGGCAGGACATACCGATGATCGCGACCGGTTCGTCACTGACGGGCGGCGCGGGTACGGGGGCCCGCTCGGGCTCGGTCCCGGCGATCCGGTCGGCCAGGTGCGCGGCGAGCAGCCGCGGGGTGGGACGGTCGAACACCGTGGTGGGGGACAGAGCCAGGTCCGTCGCGGCGGCGACGCGGTTGCGCAGCTCGACGGCGGTCAGCGAGTCGAAGCCGCTGTCGAGGAAGGAGCGCTCCTCGGCGATGTGGTCGGGGCCGGGGTGGCCGAGGACGGCGGCGGCGTGTGCGCGCACCAGATCGGTCAGCAGGCGCAGGCGCTCGGGCTCCGCCGCACGGGCCAGCCGGTCCCGCAGGTCCTCCGCCCGCCGCCGCGCGCCGTCGGAGGGAGCGTGCGACGGCGTGCGGCGGCGGGCGCGGGACCGGATGAGCCCGCGCAGCACAGGCGGCACCCCGGCGGCCGGAGCGGCCTGGTCGAGCCGGAGCGGCACCAGGACGGGCTCGTCGCTGCGCAGCGCCGCGTCGAACAGGGCTGTTCCCTCCCGTGCCGTCATCGGGGCGAGACCGCCGCGGGCGAGCCGGTCCCGGTCGCCCTCCGCGAGGTGTCCGGTCATCCCGCTGGGCGGGGCCCACCAGCCCCAGGCCAGTGACTGCCCGGACAGACCCTGGGCTCTGCGCTCCCGGGCCAGGGCGTCGAGAAACGCGTTGGCGGCCGCGTAGTTGGCTTGTCCCGCGCTGCCCAGGACACCGGCGGCCGAGGAGAACATCACGAACACCGGTACGTCACGGCACAGGGTGTGCAGGTTCCAGGCGCCGTCGACCTTCGACCGGAGGACCTCGGAGACGCGGTCGGGGGTGAGGGAGGTGAGGACGCCGTCGTCCAGGATCCCGGCCGCGTGCACCACCGCGCCCAGCGGGCGCGCCTTCGCATGTCGCGCCAGGACGGCGGCCAGTCCCTCACGGTCGGCGACATCGCAGACGGCCGTGGTGACCTCCGCGTCGAGGTCGTCGAAACCCGTGATCGCGTGCCGTCCCACGAGCAGCAGGTGCCGTACGCCGTGTGCGGCGACCAGATGCCTGGCGACGAGGCCGCCGAGAAGGCCCCCCGCGCCCGTGACCAGCACCGTGCTCGCCGGGTCGAGCCCCGTTTCGCGCCCGGCGTCGAGCGCAGGCAGCAGCCGTGGCGCGTGCGGCCCGTCGGGGCCGACGAGGACGTGGGGTTCGTTCGCCCTCTCCCCCGCGGCGACGGCGGCCAGAAGCTGTGACAGGTCGCCGTCGTGGCATTCGACCCACAGCAGGCGCCCGGGGTGCTCGGCCTGCGCGGACCGCACAAGACCGCCGACCGCCGCGGCGGACACGTCACCGGGGTGCGCCACCAGCACGAGCGGTACCGACAGCAGCCGTTCATCCTCCAGCCACGCCTGGAGCAGGCCCAGTGCCCGGCGCACGGCGTCATGGGTGCCGCCGACCGGGTCGGCGTCCCCGCGGGGTATACGGACGGCCACCGCGTCGGGAGCGGCCTCGACGGCGGTACGGACGTCCGGGACCGTCCAGCGGGCGCCGACCGCCGCGGCCAGTTCCCTGTCGTTCTCCCCCAGGACGGCCCACCGCCGGGACGGCACCGGACCGGACGGCAGGGCCGTCGTCGCGGGCCGCAGGAGCGAGGTGGACGCCGGCTTCAGCAGCGCACCGGTGACGGGCCGGGCCGTCACCGCGTCGATCGACGCCACCGGGGTTCCGGAGTCGTCGGCGACCAGGACCGATACGGCCCCGTCGGCCGCGGGGACGACGTGGGCCCGCAGCCGGGATCCGGCGTACGGGCCGAACCGCGCGCCGCTGAAGGAGAACGGCAGCCGCACGTCCTCGTCCCGTCCGGGCGAGGCCGTCGCTTGCAGCACCCCGTCCAGCAGCGCCGGGTGCAGGGCGAAGCCCTCGCCGGGCGCCTCGTGCTCGACCTCGGCGAAGACCTCGTCCCCCTTGTGCCACAGGGCGCGCAGGCACTGGAACGCCGGGCCGTAGTCGATGCCGGCAGCGGACCGGCCCTCGTAGAACCCGGTCAGGTCGACGGGTTCCGCGCCCGGCGGCGGCCAGGCCGGGAGAGCCGCGCCGTCGGACAATTCCTCCACGACCAGTACGCCCTGGGCGTTGCACGTCCATTCCGGCTGCCCGTCGGGGCGCGAGGACACGGTCACCGCCCGGCGGCCCCCGGCCTCGGGGCCCACCTGTACGCGCGCCGCGACCCCTCCCGACGCGGGTATCACGAGGGGTGTGCGCAGGGTCAGTTCGGCCACCTGGCCGAAGCCCGCGCGGCGGCCTGCGGACACCGCGAGTTCCAGCAGGGCCGTACCCGGCAGCAGTACGGAACCGAGCACCGCGTGATCGCCCAGCCAGGCGTCTCGTTCCAGGGACAGCCGGCCCGTCAGTGCCCAGCCGTCGTCGTCGAGTTCCACCACCGCGCCGAGCAGCGGGTGCCCGGACGGCTCAAGTCCGGCACCTGCCACGTCCGTGCGGCCCCCGGTGTCCCGCAGCCAGAACCGGCGGCCCTGGAAGGGGTACGTGGGCAGGGCCACCCGGCGCCCGCCGAGCACCACGGGCCGTACGGGAAGGCCGCGGACGTACGCCTCGGCCGCGGAACGCAGGAAGCGGTCCGATCCGCCCTGGTCCCGCCGCAGGGTACCCAGGGCCAGGGCATCCGGATGGTCCTCGATCGCCACGCTGAGCACGGGGTGCGGGCTGACCTCCACGAAGTGGCGCATGCCGTCCGCGAGCAGGGCCCGGACCCCGGCTTCGAACTCCACGGTCTGCCGCAGATTGCGGTACCAATACCCCGCGTCCAACTCGTCCCCGGTGACCCACTTGCCGTCCACCGTGGAATAGAACGGGACAGTGGCCCGCCGGGGGGATATCCCGTCACAGGCCCGCAGAACATCCTCGCGGATCTCCTCCACCCACACCGAGTGCGAGGCGTAGTCCACCGGAATCCGCCGAGCACGCTCCACGACCCCCAGCACCTGCTCCAACCCCGCCACATCACCCGAGACCACCACCGAGGACGGACCGTTCACCGCGGCCACCGACACACCCTCCGGCAACAGCCCCCGCACCTCATCCACCGGCAACGGCACCGACACCATCCCACCACGACCCGCCAACCCAGCGATCGCCTTCGACCGCAACGCCACCACCCGCGCACCGTCCTCCAACGACAACACACCCGCCACCACGGCGGCAGCGATCTCACCCTGCGAATGACCCACCACCGCATCCGGACGCACACCCACCGACTCCCACAGCCCGGCGAGTGACACCATCACCGCCCACAGCACCGGCTGCACCACATCCACCCGGCCGAAATCACCAGCCCGCACCACGTCCGTCAACGACCAGTCCACGAACGGGGACAGCGCACGCTCACACTCCGCGAACCGCGCCGCGAACACCGCCGACGACTCCAACAACTCCACCGCCATACCCACCCACTGCGAACCCTGACCAGGAAACACGAACACCGCCGAGGGGCTGTCCGCCGCCTCGCCCAGGGCCAGGTGACCGGCGGGCTCACCGGCCAGGAGCGCGGCCAGGCCGCGGCGGAGGTCGTCCGTGGTGGTGCCGACGACAGCGGCACGGTGCCGCAGCGCGGCGCGGCCCGCGACGAGTGAGTGGGACAGGTCGGCCGGGTCGAGGCCGCTCGCGGCATCGGCGAGGCGCCGGGCCTGTTCCCTGAGAGCCTCGGGGCACTGTGCCGAGAGGGGCCACAACAGGCGCTGTCCGGATGGGGGCGCCTCGGCCGGGGGCTCGGCCGGCGGGGCTTCGAGGATGACGTGCGCGTTGGTCCCGCTCACTCCGAACGAGGACACGGCCGCCCGGCGGTCCCCTTCCCACGGCACTTCCTCCGTCAGCAGCCGTACCGCGCCCGAGGTCCAGTCCACCCGGGTGGTGGGGACCTCGGCGTGCAGCGTGCGCGGCAGCACACCGTGCCGCATCGCCAGGACCATCTTCATCACACCCGCCACGCCGGCAGCGGCTTGGGTGTGCCCGATGTTGGACTTCAACGATCCGAGCCACACCGGCCGTTCGCGCCCCTGACCGTACGTCGCCAGCAGGGCCCCCGCCTCGATCGGATCGCCCAGCCGCGTGCCCGTCCCGTGCCCCTCCACCACGTCGATGTCCGGGCCGGAGAGTCCGGCGGCCGCCAGCGCGTCCCGGATGACCCGCTCCTGCGCGGCGCCGTTGGGCGCCGTCAGGCCGCTGCTCGCACCGTCCTGGTTGACCGCGGAACCCCTGACGACGGCCAGGACCTCGTGACCGTTGCGGCGGGCGTCGGAGAGCCGTTCGAGAAGGAGGAGACCCACACCTTCGGCGAAACCCGTGCCGTCGGCGCCTTCCGCGAACGCCCTGCACCGTCCGTCCGGCGAGAGCCCACGCATACGGCTGAACTCGACGAGGCTCAGCGGCGAGGCCATGACCGAGGCTCCGCCCGCCAGCGCGAGCGAGCACTCCCCCTGGCGCAGCGACTGCGCGGCCAGGTGCAGGGCGACCAGGGATGAGGAACACGCCGTGTCCACCGTGACCGCCGGGCCCCGCAGACCCAGCGTGTAGGCGACACGGCCGGACGCGATGCCGCCGGCGCTCCCGTTGCCCAGGTAGCCCTCCACCTCGCGGGGAATCCCGCGGACAAGCCCGGCGTATTCGTGGTGCATCAGGCCGACGAACACTCCGGTGCGACTGCCCTTCAGCGTGTGCGCGTCCAGCCCGGCCCGTTCGAGGACCTCCCAGGAGGTCTCCAGGAGCAGCCGCTGCTGCGGGTCCATCGCCGTCGCCTCGCGGGGCGGGATGCCGAAGAAGTCCGCGTCGAAGCGGGTCGCGTCGCTGAGGAAGCCGCCACCCAGGGCGTAACAGGTGCCGGGCTTCTCGGGGTCGGGGTCGTGGAGGGCGGCAAGGTCCCAGTCCCGGTCCGTGGGGAACGGAGTGATGGCATCGCGGCCTTCGGCGAGCACGCTCCACAGGTCTTCGGGCGTGGCGATTCCGCCGGGCAGCCGGCAGGCCATGCCGATGACGGCGACCGGCTCGTGCTCCCTGGCCTCGGCCGCTCTCAGCCGCTCCCTGGTGCGGCGCAGATCCGCGGTCAGCCGCCGGAGGTAGGTGAGCACCTTCTCGTCCGTCGGTTCCGGCATACCAGCCATCAGTTCCCGGTCCTTCACTGTGCGTCGCGTATCGCGGCCGTGCTCCGCCGTGGCCCCGTCCGTGGCGGTGACCGTTGTCTTCACCGCCACCGTGGTGGTCGCCGGCCGTGTGGTTGCTGCCGCCCACTTCGCAAGACGCGGGCGGCAGCAGTTCAGTACAGCCCTTCGACCGCGGTGCCGGCCGTCTCCAGCGGGCGCACGTTGGCGACGCCGTCGGTGGGGAAGCGGTCGCCGGTGTCATACCGCACCGCCTCGTCCCGCTCCAGCACATTGGGCAGGAACAGGTCGTCGTGCAGCACGGTCAGCCGGACGCGTCCCACCGAGCCGTAGGGCACCGTGGTCATCGGGTCCGTCTTGTCGACGACCGCCATCGTCACCTGCGGGAAGTTGGGCAGGTACGGCATGAGCTCGCCGTCCTGCTCCACCGGCAGACCGGCCGCGTTCCCGAAGGTGTTGCCGTAACTCAGGCCGCAGAGGCCGCCGTCCAGCGCCTTGGCGATCTGCCGGTAGACCGAGGGGACCAGGTGGGTGCCGCTCAGCCGGACGCCGCGCAGCGCCGCGACCCGCTCGGGGGCCCGCCGGATCAGCGCCACCATCAGCGCCGGGGTGGTGTTGAGGTAGTCCACCTCCCGGGTCTCCAGCACATCGAGGAGCTGGTCGAGCAGGTGCTCGGTGTAGTCCCGCGCGACGGGCATGCGCGCGGTACGCAGCAGCCGCTTCACCCAGCGGGGGTCCATGTCGATCGCGTACACGACCCCCTGGTGCAGGTCCCCTGCCTCCCAGACGCCATTGCCGATCAGGTGCGGCCCGGTGGGCGTCGCCTGGAGCCAGGTGCGGTGGGGCTCGAAGCCCTCGGTGGTGAACGACCAGCGGCGCCACACACCCCGCTGGACGATCATCTCCGGGGTGTAGAAGACGCGGCACGGCGCGCCCGTGGTGCCGCCCGAGTCCCACACCCGCCCGGTGAGCGGACGGTCCACGGCCAGCGGGACGAAGTCACGCGGGTCGCGCGTGCGCAGTACGTCCAGGTCGAACGGCCCGAACTCGGTCAGCTCCGCGTGGCGCGTGATGTCGCGCGGGTCGAAGGACAGCTCCTTCGCCCGCTCCAGCCAGTAGGGGCTGCCGGTCTCGGGGTCGAAGTGACGCCGGACCACCCGCCGGGTCCACTCGTCCGGGTCCGTGCTCAGCCAGCCGTCGACGAGCTTGTCGCAGTCGGCCGGGGACAGGCCCGCGCTCAGCACGGCGCGAGTCCCGTTTCGGGGTACTCGATGCCGAGTTCGAAGACGCTGGAGACGACCTTCTCGATGTGCTCCGGCTGCTCGACGTGGACCACGGGGAAGGGGATGCGCAGCAGTCCGGCCGGGATCGCCGGGCCGACCACCACACCGAGCTGGACGTCCAGCTCGTGCATGCCCTCGTATACGTACGGCAGGCTGATCGGGGTGGTGGGGTTGCGCTTGAACAGGTCCCGCACGTCCTCGCCCGAGGCCAGTTGCCTGCGGTCCAGGCAGGACAGCACCGGCAGCTTGGGCGTGCCGAACCCGATGGCGTCGATGTGCGGCTCGATGAACGTCTGGTACGGGGCGCGCAGCGGGGTGTGCTGGGCGATGCCCCGGCCCGGCATCAGCGTCACCAGACCCTCGGGCAGCGAGCCCGCCAACGCGGCCATGGGCTCGTGCAGACCGCCCAGCATGTGGATGCGCAGCGCGCCGTCGGCGGTGTCGCCCATGTCACCGGCGACGTACACGCCCTCGAAGCCGCCGACGAACGTCTCGACGCTCTGCCCGGCCGGGACGGCCGCGATGGCGAGGGCGTGCGCCGGGTCCGAGGGGTCCGGGTCGGGGCACAGGCGGGTGCTGCGGAGCAGACCGAACAGCTCCTGTCGGGTGAGGGCGCCGGCCAGACAGCTGCTGGTCATGGCGCCCAGGCTCAGACCGCCCAGCGCGGAGGGGTGCACACCCTGCTCGGCGAGGATGTCGTGCACGGCCAGGGCGAGCGCGGTCTCGCGGATGGAGCCGACGCTCTGCCGCTCTTCCTGGGCCTCCGGCAGGTCCTCCTCCAGGATCTGGCCGACGGTCAGGCCGGTCCACTCGGCTATCTGCTCGTACAGCCGCTGCATCACGGCGTACTCGCGGTGCAGTTCGATGCCGTGCGGCTCGGTGCCGACGCCTCCGCCCAGCAAGTAACCCAGCGCCATGGAAACCTCCATACATCATGGGCCGGACACGGCAGTCCGGCCGTCCAAAGGGGGGAACAGCACCTCGGCGGCGCCGGTGGCGGCGTCGAGGGGGGATCGCGGTGCGCGGGGCCCGCCCGGCCGGGCGGGCCCCGCGACGTCAGAGAGTGGCCAGCCAGTCCTTGATGACCCGCGTGGTCGTCTCCAGGTGGTCCTCCATGACCGTGAAGTGGTCGCCGGGCACGTCCAGCACCTTGGTGGCGGGCCACACGGCGCGCCACTCCTCGCTCTCCGGGTCGTCCGTCATGCCCTCCAGGGGAACGGTGGCCCGCAGCAGCAGCGTGGGCGTGTCCACCGCCCGCGGCTCCCAGAACTCGTACATCCCGCAGTACCAGCCCATGGCGGTGAGGCGGGTGCCGTCCAGGCTGACGAAGCGCTCCTCACGCTCGAACATGCCCTTGAGCAGCTGGTCCTGGACCCGGTTGATATGCGGGCTGGTCATCGGGTAACCATCGATGACCACCACACCGGCCGGGGCGACACCGCGCCGGCTCATCCGCTCGCCGGTCGCGTGCGCGAGCACGCCTCCGGAGGAGGAGCCCAGCAGAACGAACGGGTCGTCGCCGACCAGTTCGCTGATCATGTCACAGTACACATCGGCCAGCGCCTCCGCGTCCGCGGCCAGCGGCTCGTCGTTCTGGAAGCCGGGCACGTCGAGCGCCGCGACGTCGTACTCCTGGCCGAAGAACGAGGCGAACCGGACGAACTGGTGGGCGCCGCCCAGGGCGACGAAGGCGGAGAGGCAGATGATCCTCGGCCGCTTGGCACCGGTGGCCAGCCGCAGCGGACCGGGTATGCCCTCGCGGCCCTCCACGGCCGTGAACATGGGCCGCAGTTGGGCGGCCTGGTGGAGCATCTTCACGCCCGTCTTCAGCCGGCCCTGCTCCGCGGCGTACCGGAACAGCTCACCGGCGGCGTCCAGCGGGCCTGCGCGGCGGGCTGAGACCGGCGGTGCCGAGGGCTCGGCCGCGGGCGCGGCGAGCAGCTCGGCACGCAGGAACCGCGCCAGCTCCCGGGGGTTGGAGCAGTCGAAGGCGACGGTGGGGCGCAGCCGCAGCCCGGTGACCGAGGTCAGCCGGTTGCGCAGCTCGACGGCGGTGAGCGAGTCCAGGCCCAGGGTGAGGAAGGCGGCGGTCTCGTCGATGTCGTCGGCCGAGGCGTGGCCGAGGACGGTGGCGAGGTGGCCGCGCACGATCTCGCCGAGCAGGGCCTCGCCATCCTCCTCCCCCAGGCCGGCGAGGCTGCTGCGCAGCTCGTCGGCGCCGCGCCGCTCGGGCACCGCGCCGGAGCGCCGGACCGGGGCCCGCACAAGGTCCCTGAGCAGGGCCGGGGCATCCTCGGGCACGGCCTCCAGCGTGGCGGCCGTGAGGGTCGCCGGGACCAGCGCGGGCGCGTCCGTGCCACGCGCCAGGTCCATGATCGCCAGGCCCTGCTTGGTGTCGAACGGCGCCACTCCCCCGCGCGAGATCCGCGCCACGTCGGCCTCGTCCAGGTTCTGGGTGAGGCCGCTGCTGTGCTCCCACAGGCCCCAGGCGAGGGACTGGGCGGGAAGGCCCTGGGCGCGCCGGTGGTGCGCCAGGGCGTCGAGGAAGGCGTTGGCCGCCGCGTAGTTGCCCTGACCCGGGGCGCCCAGGACACCGGCGGCCGAGGAGAACAGGACGAACTCGCGCAACCCGAGGTCACGCGTCAGCTCGTGCAGGTTGAGCGCCGCGTCGACCTTGGGCCGCAACGCGGTGTCGACCTGCTCGGGGGTGAGCGAGGTGAGGACGCCGTCGGAGAGCACGGCCGCGGTGTGCACGACCGCGGTCAGCGGCGCCTGCTCCGGTACGGACGCCAGCAGTTCGGCCAGGGCGTCCCGGTCGGCCATGTCGCAGGCGGCGCCGACGATCTCGGCTCCGAGGTCCGCGCCCAACCGCTGGATCTCCTCGGCTCCCGGGCCGCGCCGGCTGGCCAGGACGATCCGGCGGACACCGTGCTCGGTGGCGAGGTGGCGCACCACCAGGCCGGCCAGACCATCAGCGCTGCCGGTGACGAGGACGGTGCCGTCCCGGTCGAGTTCCCGCTCGGTGCTCTCGTGGGCGGACCGGTGCAGCCGGGGCACGCGCAACTCGCCGCCGCGCAGCGCCAGCTGGGGTTCGTCGCAGGAGAGCGCGGCGTCCAGCAGGTGCTCGCTCTCCTCGTCGGTGTCGACGAGGACGAAGGCGCCGGGGTTCTCCGACTGGGCGGACCTGAGCAGCCCCCACACCGGGGAGCCGGCCAGGTCGGTCACGTCCTCGTCGGCCGCGGTGGCGATGGCGCCGCGGGTGACGACGGCCAGGCGGGCGCCGTCGGGGTGGTCGGCGGCCAGCCACTCCTGGAGCCGGGCGAGCGTCCGGCGGGTGGTCTCGTGGGCCGCGGCCGCGGTCGGCTCGCCCGGCTCGACACGGACCACGGTGTCGGTGCGCTCCACGGCCCGCGGCAGCGGGCGGGTCACCCAGGCCACCTGGTACAGCGAGTCGTGGCGGGCCAGGCCGGTGAGGCGGCGCAGCGCGAGGGAGTCCACCGTGAGCACGGGCCGGCCGTCGCGGTCGGCCGCGCGCACGGACACCTCGTTCTCGCCGCGCACCGTGGTCTCGACCCGCAGGTCGCCGCCGGGCTCGCCGTGCAGGGCGACACCGCCGAAGGAGAAGGGCAGGACGGGCCCGCCCGCGTCCCCGTCGCGGGTCAGGCCGACGGTCTGGAGTGCCGCGTCGAGGAGCGCCGGATGGACGCCGAACCGCCGCAGACCGGACCGCTGCTGCTCGGGCAGGGCAACCTCGGCGTAGATCCGGCCGTCCAGGCGCCAGGCGGCGATCAGCCCCTGGAACGCGGGGCCGTACGCGATGCCACTCTCGGCGAAGGTGCCGTAGAGGTCGTCGATGTCCACCGGTTCGGCCCCGGCCGGCGGCCACGGGGCGCCGACCGGCTCCGCCGCCGTGTCCCCGGCCCCGGCGGGCGCGAGCCAACCGGTGGCGTGCCGGGTCCAGGGTCCCTCGCCGGACGTGGAGTGGACGGCGAACGGACGCCGCCCCGCCGGGTCGGAACCCTCCACGGACAGCTGGACGGTGAGCGGCGCGACCGGGTCGAGCACGAGCGGGGTCTCCACCGTCAGCTCTTCCAGCAGGCCGCAGCCGAGGTCCCGGCCGGCGTGCAGCACGGTCTCGACCAGGGCCGCGCCGGGCAGCACCACGGTGCCGCCGACGGCGTGGTCGGCCAGCCACGGGTGGGTGCGCAGCGAGAGGCGACCGGTGTGCAGCAGGGTGCCGCTGTCGGCGACGGGCTGCGGCCGGCCGATCAACGGGTGGCCGTCGGCCGCGCCGCCGAGGTGCTCGATGGCCGGGTCCAGCCAGTACCGCTTGTGCTGGAAGGCGTAGGTGGGCAGTTCGACCCGCCGGGCGGTGCGGAAGGCCGCGCTCCAGTCGACGGGCACGCCGGCCACGTGGAGTTCGGCGAGGGAGAGCAGGAACCGGTCCCAGCCGCCGGCGTTCCGCCGCAGCGTGCCGGTCACGGTCCCGGTGGCCGTCTCCTCGATCGCCGAGGTCAGCACCGGGTGCGGGCTGACCTCGACGAACACGCCGTGGCCCGCGGCGCCGAGCGCGCGGACGACGCTCTCCAGCTCCACGGTCCGGCGCAGATTGCGGTACCAGTACTCGGCGTCGAGGGCCGCGGTGTCCAGCAGGCCGCCGGTCACCGTGGAGTAGAAGGGGATCTGACCGCTGCGCGGCGACACCGCCGCGAGCACGCTCAGCAACTCCTCGCGGATCTCCTCCACATGGGCCGAGTGCGAGGCGTAGTCCACCGGCACACGCTTGGCCCGCTCCACGGAGGCCAGGACGGTCTCCAGACCGGCCGGGTCACCGGCCACCACGACCGAGGACGGGCCGTTCACGGCGGCCACCGACACACCCTCCGGCAGCAGCGACCGCACCTCATCCACCGGCAACGGCACCGACACCATCCCACCACGACCCGCCAACCCAGTGATCGCCTTGCTCCGCAGGGCAACGACCCGCGCACCGTCCTCCAACGACAGCGCACCCGCCACCACGGCGGCGGCAATCTCACCCTGCGAGTGACCCACGACCGCGTCCGGACGTACACCGGCGGACTCCCACAGCGCCGCGAGTGACACCATCACGGCCCACAGCGCCGCCTGCACGACGTCCACCCGGTCGTACGCACCGGACCGTACGACGTCCGTCAGCGACCAGTCCACGAACGGTGTCAGGGCACGCTCGCACTCCGCGAACCGCGCCGCGAACACCGGCGAGGACTCCAGCAACTCCACCGCCATGCCCGTCCACTGCGCGCCCTGGCCGGGGAAGACGAAGACCTTCTTGCCGGCCGGTGCGGTGGTGCCGCGGACGGTGTGGTCGGAGAACTCACCGCGGGCCAGCAGCTCCAGTTCGCGGCCGAGGGCGTCGCGGTCGGCGCCGACGACGACCGCGCGGTGCGGCAGCGCGGCCCTGCCGGTCGCGGTCGAGTACGCGATGTCGGCCGGCGCGAGGCCGGGCCGGGCCGCCAGGTGGGTCCGCAGCCGGTCGGCCTGGTCGCGCAGGGCGTCGGCCGTCCGCGCGGACAGCAGCCAGGGAACCGCCGTGCCGGGCGCGGGCGCCGCCGCGGCGGGCTCCTCGTCGGCCTCGGGGGGCTGCTCGAGGACGAGGTGGGCGTTGGTGCCGCTCACCCCGAAGGAGGACACGCCGGCGCGCCGGGGATGCCCGTACTCGGGCCAGTCGACCGCCTCGGTGAGCAGCCGGACGTCGCCCTCCGACCAGTCGATGTGCGTCGACGGCCGGGTGATGTGCAGGGTGCTGGGCAGGATGCCATGTCGCATCGCCTGGACCATCTTGATCACACCGGCCACGCCGGCCGCCGCCTGCGTATGACCGATGTTGGACTTCAGCGAGCCCAGCCACAGCGGCCGCTCGCGGTCCTGCCCGTAGGTGGCCAGCAGCGCCTGCGCCTCGATCGGATCGCCCAGCGACGTGCCCGTGCCATGCGCCTCCACCACGTCCACCTCGGACGGCTTCAGCCCGGCATTGGCCAGCGCCTGCCGGATCACCCGCTGCTGCGAAGGACCATTGGGCGCCGACAGACCGTTGGACGCACCATCCTGATTCACCGCACTGCCACGGACCACCGCGAGCACCGGGTGACCGTTGCGCCGCGCGTCCGACAACCGCTCCAGAAGCACCACGCCGACGCCCTCACCGAAACCGGCGCCGTCGGCGCCCTCGGAGAAGGACTTGCAGCGGCCGTCGGCGGCGACGCCGCCCTGCTGGCTGAGCCCCACGAACAGGCCGGGGCCCGCCAGCACGGTCGCGCCGCCGGCCAGGGCCAGTGTGCTCTCCCCCGCGCGCAGGGACTGCGCGGCGAGGTGGATCGCCACCAGGGAGGAGGAGCAGGCGGTGTCGACGGTGACGGACGGCCCCTCCAGGCCGAAGGCGTACGAGATCCGGCCGGATCCCACGCTGGACTGGGTGCCCATGCCGAGGAACGCCTCGACGCCGTCCGGGACGTGGTGCAGGGGGCCACCGTAGTCGGTGCCCATCAGGCCGACGAAGACACCGGTCCTGCTTCCGCGCAGGGTGCCCGGGTCGATGCCCGCCCCTTCCAAGGTCTCCCAGGTGGTCTCCAGGAGCAGCCGCTGCTGCGGGTCCATCGCGAGCGCCTCGCGCGGCGAGATCCCGAAGAAGCCCGGGTCGAACGCGCCGGCGTCGGTGAGGAAACCCCCCTCGCGGGTGTGGGACCTCAGCGAGTCGGGTCCGCCCTCACCGAACAGGCCGCCGGTGTCCCAGCCACGGTCCTCGGGGAACGGGGAGATGGCGTCCCTCTCCTCGCTGACCAGGGTCCACAGGTCGTCGGGCGAGGCGACCCCGCCGGGGTAGCGGCAGCCCATGGCCACCACGGCGACCGGCTCGTCGGTCCGCTTCGACAGACGCTGATTGGCCTCCTTGAGGCGTTCATTGTCCACCAGTGCGCTGCGCAGGGCAGCGATCACCTGGTCCTGAGGGGCAGTCATCATGAGCTCCACAAACGTCGATCCAGGTCAGGATTCGTCATTACCGAGGGCACTGGCCCAGCGCACAAGATCGTCCACGTCCATGCTCCGGATGTGGTCGATCCGCTCGGCCGTCGTCCGCTGCCGCCCCTCCTCCGCCAGCCGCAGGATCACATCGAGCACTCCGGCCGTGCGCAGTTGCTCCACGGAGACGGCCGCCAGGGCCTCGCGCACCTCGGACTCGTCCACGTCCCCGGCCGGCTCCGGGCCGGCGACGGCCGCCGCCGCGGGGGCCAGCCCCAGCTTGTCGTAGAGGTGGCCGGCCAGCCCCGAGGCGGTCGGGTAGTCGAACACCAGGGTCGGCGTCAGACGGGTGCCGACGGTGTCGGAGAGCCGGTTGCGCAGTTCGACGGCCATCAGCGAGTCGAAGCCGAGGCTCATGAACGTCACCTCCGGGTCCACGGCGGCGGGCCCGTCATAGGCGACGACCGCGGCCACGGTCGACCGCACCAGATCCAACAGACTGTCCCGCCGCGCCTCCTCCGGCAGCCCCTCGAGGCGCTGCCGGAACGTCATCGCGTCCGCCGATCCCTCGGCCACGGCCGGAGCCCGCCGTACCGCGGGCCGCACCAGGTGCCGCAGCAGCGGCGGGACCCGCCCGCCGCGGGGCGACAGATCCAGGTGGATCGGGACCAGCACCGCGTCGTCCATGGCGGACGCGGCGTCGAACAGCGCGAGACCGTCGGCCGAGCCGATGGGCCGCACGCCGCCGCTGGTCAGCCTGGCCACCTCGCGGTCACCGAGCCCGCCGGTCATGGCGCTGCGCTGTTCCCAGAAGCCCCAGCCCAGCGACTGGGCCGGCAGGCCCTCGGCACGCCGGCGCTCGGCCAGCACGTCGAGGAAGGCGTTGGCCGCGGCGTAGTTGGCCTGGCCGGCCGCGCCGAAGGTCGCCGACGCCGAGGAGAACAGCACGAACGCGGAGAGCCGCAGGCCGCGCGTCAGCTCGTCGAGCAGCAGCGCCGCGTCGGCCTTGGGCCGCAGTACGCGGTCCAGCTGTTCCGACGTCAGCGACATGACCGGGGCGTCGTCGAGCACACCGGCCGCGTGCACGACCCCCGTCAGCGGCCGGTCGGCCGGGACACCGGCGATGAGCTCGGCCATCGCGGCCCGGTCGGCGGCGTCGCAGCGGGCGGCCACCACCCGGGCACCCGCCGCCGTCAGCTCCGCGACCAGCTCCGGGTCGGGACCGGAGCGTCCGACCAGGACGAGGTCGCGCACTCCATGCCGGTCCACCAGGTGCCGCGCGGTCAGCCCGCCGAGGACGCCGCCGGCACCGGTGATGAGCACCGTGCCGTTCGGGTCCCACTTCGGCTCCTCGCCGGTCGGCGCGGCCCGCACCAGACGGGCGGCGAGCACCGCACCGTCCCGGACCGCGACCTGCGGTTCACCGCCGGCCACGGCGGCCGGCAGCCACTGGGCGACCTCGTCGGCAGGACCGAGGTCCACCAGGACGAACTGGTCGGGGTGCTCGCTCTGCGCCGCCCTGACCAGGCCCCACACCGACGCGTGCACCGCGTCCCGAGCGTCGGGCCCGGCCGCGCCGCGGGTGACGAACACCAGACGCCGGTCGTCCTCGTGCTCCGCGGCCAGCCACTCCTGGACCCGGGCGAGCGCCCGGTGCGCGACGGTGTGCACGTCGTCGTCGGATCCGGTGAAGTCCGCCACCTCGTACGGCGGTACGGCCGTGTCGTCGGCGGTCACCGGGTGCCAGTCGACCCGGTACAGCGACCGCACCCGGGCGGCCTCCAGCTGTCCCGCCGCGAGCGGGCGCATCACCAGTGATTCGACGGTGGCGACCGGGGATCCGGCGGCGTCGGCGACGGTGATCGCGACCTCGTCGGTGCCCGTCGTCGTCAGCCGCACCCGCAGGGCCGTCGCGCCCGACGCGTACAGACTCGTCCCGCCCCAGCTGAACGGCAGCCGGACGCCGCCGGCCTCGCCCGCGGACGGGCCGGCCCCGACGGCCGCCAGCCACAGCGCGTGCAGCGCCGCGTCCAGGAGTGCCGGGTGCAGGCCGAACCGCCGGGCGCGGTCACGCTGCGCCTCGTCCAGGGCGACCTCGGCATACACCTCGTCACCGCGGTGCCAGGCCGCCCGGAGCCCCTGGAAGCCGGGCCCGTACTGGTATCCCTGCTCGGCGAAGCGGGAGTACAGGTCGGTCGTGTCCAGGGGTTCGGCCCCGGCCGGGGGCCACGCTCCGGTCAGGGCGTCCGCCGTCGAACCGCCGGTGGCCAGCGCACCGGTGGCGTGCCGAGTCCACTCCTGGTCCGCGGGCGCGTCCTCCTCCCGCGCGTACAGGTTGAGCGAGCGCCGCCCGGACACGTCGGGCGCGCCCACCGACAGCTGGAGGGTCAGTCCGCCGCGGTCGGGCAGGACCATCGGGGCTTCCAGGGTCAGTTCCTCGACCGTGGCACAGCCGAGCTGCTCGCCCGCGTGCTGCGCCAGCTCCAGGAACGCCGTACCCGGCAGCAGCACCGTCCCGTTCACCGCATGGTCCGCGAGCCACGGGTGTGTGCGCAGCGACAGCCGCCCGGTGAACAGATACCCCTCCGCATCCGCCAACGGCAGCGCGGCACCCAGCAACGGATGCTCCACACCACGCAGACCCGCCGCACTCACATCACCACTCGCCGCCGACCTCTCCAGCCAATACCGCTGCCGCTGGAAGGGGTACGTCGGCAAATCCCGATACGTGGGAGTGCCGCCGAAGACCGAGGTGAAGTCCACCCCGACACCACGGACGAACAACTCCCCCGCCGACAACAGGAACCGGCGCAGACCACCCTCATCCCGCCGCAACGTCCCCGACACCACAACCTCATCACCAACCGCCCCATCGATCCCCACCGTCAGCACAGGGTGCGCGCTGACCTCGACGAAAGCGGAGTGCCCGGCATCCACCAGCCCGCGCACAGCAGCCTCGAACTCCACCGTCCGCCGCAGATTCCGGTACCAGTACTCGGCATCGAGGGCCGCGGTGTCCAGCAGGCCACCGGTCACCGTGGAGTAGAAGGGGATCTCGGCACTGCGCGGCGACACCGCCGCGAGCACGCTCAACAACTCCTCGCGGATCTCCTCCACATGGGCCGAGTGCGAGGCGTAGTCCACCGGCACACGCTTGGCCCGCTCCACGGAGGCCAGGACGGTCTCCAGACCGGCCGGGTCACCGGCCACCACGACCGAGGACGGGCCGTTCACGGCTGCCACCGACACACCCTCCGGCAACAGCGACCGCACCTCCCCCACCGGCAACGGCACCGACACCATCCCACCCCGACCCGCCAACGCCCTGATCGCCTTCGACCGCAACGCCACCACCCGCGCACCGTCCTCCAACGACAGCGCACCCGCCACCACGGCGGCGGCAATCTCACCCTGCGAATGGCCCACCACCGCGTCCGGCCGCACACCCACCGACTCCCACAGCCCGGCGAGCGACACCATCACCGCCCACAGCACCGGCTGCACCACATCCACCCGGCCGAAGTCACCGGACCGGACCACGTCCGTTAGCGACCAGTCCACGAACGGGGACAGCGCACGCTCACACTCCGCGAACCGCGCCGCAAACACCGGCGAGGACTCCAGCAACTCCACCGCCATACCCGCCCACTGCGAACCCTGACCCGGGAAGACAAACACCGTCCTGCCCGTGGCGGACACCGCACCGGAAACGACACCGGCCAGCGGCTCGCCGTTCGCGAGCGCCCGCAGGCCCGCAGCGAACTCCTCGGCCGACTCACCCACCACCACCGCACGCTGCTCGAACACCGAACGGCCCACCAACGCCGCACCCACCGCCGCACGGTCCTCCTCCACCAGCGGCACCAGCCCAGCCGCCCCCGCACGCACCGCCTCCACCGAACGCCCCGACACCACCCACGGCACCACGGCAGAAGCCACAGGCGCCCCGACCGCTTCCCCGGACACCAACTCCTCAGCCGGAGCCTGCTCCAGGATCAGGTGGGCGTTCGTACCGCTGAGACCGAACGACGACACACCGGCCCGGCGCGGGCCGTCCCAGGGCCGCTCCTCGGTCAGCAGGCTCACCTGGCCCGCGGTCCAGTCGACATGCGTCGAGGGCGCGTCCACGTGCAACGTCCTGGGCAGGATGCCATGCCGCATCGCCAGCACCATCTTGATCACACCGGCTACGCCGGAGGCGAGCTGCGTGTGACCGATGTTGGACTTCACGGAGCCCAGCCACAGCGGTTCCTCACGGTCCTGGCCGTAGGTGGCCAGCAGGGCCTGCGCCTCGATCGGGTCACCGAGCGTCGTGCCCGTGCCGTGCGCCTCGACGGCGTACACGTCGGACGGCTCCAGCCGGGCGTTGGCCAGCGCCTGCCGGATGACCCGCTGCTGCGCGAGCCCGTTGGGCGCGGACAGGCCGTTGGACGCGCCGTCCTGGTTGGTGGCGCTGCCGCGGATCACGGCGAGCACCGGGTGGCCGTTGCGGCGGGCGTCCGACAGCCGCTCCAGTACCACCATGCCGACGCCCTCGGACATACCCATGCCGTCGGCCGCGTCGGCGAACGCCTTGCAGCGGCCGTCCTCGGCGAGGCCGCGCTGCCGGCTGAAGCCGATGAAGCCCTCCGGGTTGGCCATCACGGTGACACCGCCGGCGAGGGCGAGCGAGCACTCGCCCGAGCGCAGCGCCTGGCCCGCCAGGTGCATCGCCACCAGCGACGACGAACACGCCGTGTCGACGCTGACCGCGGGCCCTTCGAGACCGAAGGTGTACGCGACGCGGCCGGACGTCACGCTGACGGAGCCGCCCGTGACCATCTGGCCCTGGAGTGCCTCCGGGACCTCGGCGTTGGCGCCGTAGCCCTGGTGGCCGGTGCCGACGAAGACGCCGGCCCGTTCGCCCCGCTGGCTCTCCGGGTCGATGCCGGCCCGCTCGAACGCCTCCCACGCGGTCTCGAGGAGCAGCCGCTGCTGCGGGTCCATCGTGAGCGCCTCACGCGGGCTGATGCCGAAGAACACGGGATCGAAGTCGCCCGCCCCGGCGAGGAATCCGCCGTGCCGGGTGTACGACGTGCCGGGCTTGTCGGGGTCCGGGTCGTAGAGGCCGTCCAGGTCCCAGCCGCGGTCGGCCGGGAAGTCCGAGATGACGTCACCGCCCGCGCGCAGCAACTCCCACAGCTCCTCCGGGCTGTTCACACCGCCCGGGAACCGGCAGGCCATGCCCACCAGCGCGATCGGCTCGTCCTCGGCCGCGACCACGACCGTGGCCACCGGGGTCGCGGTGTCCTGGGTCAGCTCCGCGCGCAGATGGCGGGCGACGGCGTGGACGTTGGGGTGGTCGAAGACGACCGTGGTGGGCAGCCGCAGGCCGGTCGCGGCGTTGAGCCGGTTGCGCAGCTCCACCGCGGTGAGCGAGTCGAACCCGATGTCGCGGAAGGCACGCCTGGGATCGACCGCGTCGGCTCCGGAGTGGCCGAGGACCGAGGCGACCTGCTCGCGGACGAGCGTGACGAGCTCGGCCTCGGACAGCTGGGCCGCCACCGGTGCGGCGGCGGGGGTCTCCTCCCGGGCCTGGGCCGCCACCTCCGGTATCTCGTCCAGCAGCGGACGGGGCCGGGCGGAGGTGAAGACCGGAGCGAAGCGTGACCAGTCCACCTCGGCGACGGCGAGGACCGTCTCGTCGTCGTCCATGGCCCGCTGGAGGGCCGCGACGGCCAGTTGCGGGTCGATGAACGGCAGGCCCTGGCGGCGTACCCGGTCCATGTCCAGACCGCCGGGCATGGCGGCGGACTCCACCAGGTTCGGGGTGTTCCAGATGCCCCAGGCGATGGAGGTGGCCGGTGTGCCGCGGCCGCGCAGGTGCTCGGCGTAGGCGTCGAGGAAGGCGTTGGCCGCGGCGTAGGCGCCGTGGTCGCCGCTGCCCCAGACGCCGGCGATCGAGGAGAAGAGGACCAACGCGTCGAGGTCGGGCAGCAGCTCGGCCAGGTGGACCGCGCCCGCGACCTTGGCGTGCACGACGTCCTCGAACTCGGTCAGCGAGGTGTCGGCCAGCGACGCGATCTGGATGAGAGCCGCGGCGTGTACGACCGCGCGGACGGGGGTGCCCGCCGCGTCCAGCCGCGCCACCAGCTCCGCCACGGCCGTACGGTCGGTGACATCGCAGCCGGTGTACTCCAGTCGCGTCCCCGACTCGGCGAGTTCCGCGATGAGTTCGGCGGCGCCGGGCACGTCCGCGCCGCGGCGCCCGGCCAGCACCAGGTGCTCGGCTCCCGCGGCGGCCAGCCAGCGGGCGATGTACGGTCCGACCGCGCCCGTGGCACCGGTGAGCAGGACGGTTCCCCGGGGGCGCCAGGCCCGCCTGGCCGGCCGTCCGTCCGGCAGGGGGCGGGTGAGGCGGCGCACCAGGGTGGTACCGCCGCGGACCGCCCACTGGTCCTCGTCGCCGCCGCCCGCGAGCACGTCGCAGAATGTGGCGGCGGACCGTTCGTCGTGGTCGGTGGGCAGGTCGACCAGGCCGCCCCAGAACTCCGGGTGCTCCAGGCCGATGACGCGGCCGAGCCCCCACACCGCCGCCTGCGCGGGGTGCCGCGGCTCCCCGTCGCCCGCCGCGGAGGTGGCGCCCTGGGTCAGGCACCACAGCGGGACGGTCCAGCGCGCGTCGTGCAGCGCCTGGGTGAGCACGGTGGTGAGCGCAAGGCCCGCGGTCAGGCCCGGGTGCGCGGGGTCCGGCCGCTCGGCCAGGGCCAGCAGCGACAGCACGCCCTCCGGCCGTGCCCGGTCGGCCAGGGCCGCGGCCAGCTCCTCCCGGCCGGTGCCGGCGGGGACGACGTACTCCTCGACCCGGGCGCCGCGCTCGGTGAGCGCGCGGATTGCCCCGGCCGCCCAGGCGTCCTCGCGGTGTCCCTCCGGGACGACCGCCAGCCAGGTGCCGGGCAGCGGCCGTGCCTCGGGCACGGCCGGGCGCCAGGTGACGCGGTAGCGCCAGGAGTCCGTGGAGACCTCCGGGGACGGCGGCGCCAGCCAGTACCGCTCGCGCTGGAACGGGTAGGTGGGCAGGGCCACCTGCCGGCCGCCCCGGTACAGCGCGGCCGAGTCCACGTCCACGCCGTGTGCCCAGGCGGTGCCGAGCGAGGTCATGAAACGGCGCAGGCCGCCGTCGTCGCGGCGCAGGGTGCCGACCGCCAGGATCGCGGTGTCGCCGTCGATGTCCTCGGCGGTCTCCTCGATGGGCATGGTGAGGACGGGGTGGGCGCTGATCTCGATGAAGGCGCCGAAGCCGGCTCCGGCCAGCCCGCGTACGGCGGCTTCGAGCTCCACCGTCCGCCGCAGGTTGCGGTACCAGTACTCGGCGTCGAGACCCGTGCCGTCCGCCCACTCCACATCCACGGTGGAGAAGAACGGCACCGTCGCCTCACGCGGCGACACCCCCGCCAGCACACGCAGGATCTCCTCACGGATCTCCTCCACCTGAGCCGAATGCGACGAGTAATCCACCGGCACACGCCTGGCCCGCTCCACGGAGGCCAGCACCGATTCCAGACCCGCCGGATCGCCCGAGATCACAACGGAGGACGGGCCGTTGACGGCGGCCACGGACACACCCTCCGGCAGCAGCGACCGCACCTCGTCCACCGGCAACGGCACCGACACCATCCCACCACGACCCGCCAACCCAGTGATCGCCTTACTGCGCAGGGCGACCACCCGCGCACCGTCGTCCAACGACAGCGCACCCGCCACCACAGCGGCGGCAATCTCACCCTGCGAATGACCCACCACCGCGTCCGGACGCACACCCACCGACTCCCACAACCCGGCGAGCGACACCATCACGGCCCACAGCACCGGCTGCACCACATCCACCCGGCCGAAATCACCGGACCGCACCACATCCGCCAACGACCAGTCCACGAACGGCGACAGCGCACGCTCACACTCCGCGAACCGCGCCGCGAACACCGGCGACGACTCCAGCAACTCCACCGCCATACCCGCCCACTGCGAACCCTGACCCGGGAAGACGAACACCGTCCTGCCCACACCGGCGGCGACCGGGCGGTCGAGGGCGGCCAGGCCGACCGTCCAGTCCTCGGCGTCCCGCCCGACGACGACCGAGCGGTACTCGAACGCGGTGCGGGTCGCCAGGGTGTGGCCGATGTCCACGGGGTTCTCGCCGGTCAGCGGCCGCAGCTGCTCGGCCAGTGCCAGCACGGCCTCCGGCGTCCGGCCCGACAGCAGCCACGGCACGACCGTGGCGGGCGGGGCGGCGGGCGCGGCGGCGGGGGGCACCGACTCGATGATCGCGTGCGCGTTGGTGCCGCTGATGCCGAACGACGACACACCGGCCCGGCGCGGGCCGTTCGCGTCGGGCCACTCACGGGCCTCGGTCAGCAGCTCCACCTGGCCCGTGGCCCAGTCGATGTGCGGCGACGGCTCGTCGGCGTGCAACGTCCTCGGGAGCGTGCCGTGCTGCATGGCCAGCACCATCTTCATGATGCCGGCGACGCCCGCGGCGGCCTGGGTGTGGCCGATGTTGGACTTCACCGAGCCCAGCCACAGCGGCCGGTCGCGGTCCTGCCCGTAGGTGGCCAGCAGCGCCTGCGCCTCGATCGGGTCGCCCAGCGACGTGCCCGTGCCATGCGCCTCCACCACGTCCACCTCGGACGGCTTCAGCCCGGCATTGGCCAGCGCCTGCCGGATGACGCGCTGCTGCGAGGGGCCGTTGGGGGCGGTGAGCCCGTTGGAGGCGCCGTCCTGGTTGACCGCGGTGCCGCGCACCACGGCCAGTACCGGGTGCCCGTTACGCCGCGCGTCCGACAGCCGCTCCAGCAGCAGGACGCCGACGCCTTCCGCCATGCCGAAGCCGTCCGCGCCCGCCCCGAAGGACTTGCACCGGCCGTCCGCGGCCAGGCCGCGCTGGCGGCTGAACTCCACGAACCCGCCCGGCGTGGCCATCACCATGACACCGCCGGCGAGCGCGAGGGTGCACTCACCCGAGCGCAGCGCCTGGCCCGCCAGGTGCAGGGCGACCAGGGAGGAAGAGCAGGCCGTGTCGACGGTGACCGCGGGCCCCTCGAGGCCGAAGGTGTACGACAGCCGGCCGGAGACGACGCTCGCCGAGTTGCCGGTGGCGATGTAGCCCTCACCGGCGTCCGGGTCCCCGGCCAGCAGCGTGATGTAGTCCTGGCTGTTGGTGCCCACGAAGACACCGCCGGGCGTGCCCTTGAGCGAGGCCGGGTCGATGCCGGCCCGTTCGAACGCCTCCCAGCTGGTCTCCAGGAGCAGCCGCTGCTGCGGGTCCATGGCCAGCGCCTCGCGCGGGCTGATGCCGAAGAAGCCCGCGTCGAACTCGCCCACGGCGTCGAGGAAGCCGCCTTCGCGCACGTATGAGGTACCCGCGTGGTCGGGGTCCGCGTCGTAGAGGCGGCTGACGTTCCAGCCGCGGTCGGTGGGCAGCCCGGTGATCGCGTCGCCGCCCGAGGCCAGCAGCTCCCACAGCGCCTCGGGAGTGCTGACGCCGCCGGGGAACCGGCAGCCCATGGCGACGATGGCGATCGGCTCATCGGAGGCCGCGGCCACCGGGGCGGCCGCGGCGGTACGGGTGCCCGCCAACTCGGCGAGGAGGTGGCCGGCCAGGACGGTGGGGGTCGGGTAGTCGAAGACCAAGGTGGCCGACAGTTTCAGGCCGGTGGCCTTCGTCAGCCGGTTGCGCAGCTCCACCGCGGTGAGCGAGTCGAAGCCCAGCTCGCGGAATGCCTTGCCGGCCTCTACCAGGTCCGGGGAGGCGTGGCCGAGGACCACGGCCGCGGCACCGCGCACCAGGTCGAGGGCGTACCGCTGCCGCTCCGCCTCCGGCATGGCCGCGAGCCGGTCCCCGAGGGAGACTCCGGCGCCCGCGCCGGTGGCCGCCCGCCGCGCGGGCGCGCGCACCAGGCCGCGCAGTACGGGGGGCAGGGTCTCTTGCCGACGCAGCGCGTCGTGGTCGACGCGGACCATGACGGGGGCCGCGAGGTCCGTCGCCAGGGCGGCGTCGAAGAGGGCGAGGCCCTGCTCCGAGGAGAGCGGCGGCATGCCGGAGCGTGCCATCCGGGCGACATCGCCGTCGTCGAGCCGCGCGGTCAGGCCGCTGCGCTGCGTCCACATGCCCCAGGCCATGGACTGGGCGGGCAGCCCCGCCGCCCGCCGGTGCTGGGCGAGGCCGTCGAGGAAAGCGTTGGCCGCGGCGTAGTTGCCCTGGCCGGGGGCGCCGAAGCTGCCCGCCGCCGAGGAGAACAGCACGAAGGCGGCCAGGTCCTGGTCCCGCGTCAGTTCGTGCAGATGGAGGGCTGCGTCGGCCTTGGCTCCGAAGACCTGGTCCAGGCGATCGGGGGTGAGGTCGGCCAGTACGCCGTCGTCGAGGACGCCCGCGGTGTGCACGACCGCCGTCAGCGGCCGCTCCAGCGAGCCCAGCACCTCGGCCAGCGCGTCCCGGTCCGAGACGTCGCAGGCGACGTAGCGGACCTCGGCGCCGGGAACATCCGGCGCGTCACCGCTGCGGCTGAGCATGACCAGGTGGCGGATGCCGTGCTCGGCCACGAGGTGTTCGGCGACGAGCCCGGCCAGCACACCGCTGCCGCCGGTGATGAGGACTGCGCGGTCGGGGTCGAGGCGGCGCGGCGGGGTGAGGACGAGCTTGCCGACATGCTTGGCCTGGCTGAGGAAGCGCATCGCCTCGGGGGCGCGGCGCAGGTCCCAGCCGCGGGTCGGCAGCGGCGTCAGCACGCCCTGTTCGAAGAGGCCGAGCACCTCGGTCAGCATCGCGTGGATCCGGTCGGGGCCGGCGTCCATCAGCTCGAAGTCCCGGTAGCGCACGCCCTCGTAAGCGGCCGCCACCTGCTCGGGGTCGCGGAGGTCGGTCTTGCCCATCTCGATGAAGCGTCCGCCGCGGGGCAGCAGGCGCAACGAGGCGTCGATCAGCTCGCCGGTGAGGGAGTTGAGGACGACGTCCACGCCCCGGCCGCCGGTGGCGGCGAGGAAGGCGCTCTCGAAGTCGGCCGTCCGGGAGGAGGCCAGGTGGTCGGTGTCGAGTCCGGTCGCCTCCCACTTGCCGGTGCCGGCCGTGCCGTAGACCTCGGCGCCGAGGTGGCGGGCGAGCTGGACGGCGGCCATGCCGACGCCGCCCGCCGCGGCGTGCACGAGGACGGTCTCACCGGCGCTCAGACCGGCCAGGTCGACCAGTCCGCGGTAGGCGGTGAGGAAGACCACGGGCACGCCGGCGGCCTGCTCGAAGGTCCAGCCGTCGGGTATCCGAGCCAGCAGCCGCCGGTCGGCGACCGCGACCGGCCCGTAGCAGCCGGCGAACACACCGCAGACCCGGTCCCCGACCGCGAGGCCGGTGACGCCCGGCCCGGTCGCGGTGACGACACCGGCGCCCTCGATGCCCATCGGGCCCGGCTCGCCGGGGAGCAGGCCGAGGGCGTTGAGCGCGTCGCGGAAGTTCATGCCCGCGGCGCGGATCTCGACGCGCACCTCGTTGTCGGCCAGGGGTGCCAGCAGCTCGGGCGCGGGCAGCAGCGCCAGGTTCTCCAGAGTGCCGCGCTCCGTGGTGCCCAGCAGCCAGGCCGACGTGCCGTCGGCGGGCGGCAGCAGGGTGTCACCTGTGCCGACGCGGGCCAGTCGCGGCTGGTGGGCGATGCCGTCGCGGAGCGCGAGCTGCGATTCGCCGGTCGCCACGGCGGCGGCCACCAGGTGGTCGGACGCCTCGTCGGAGTCGATCAGTACGAAGCGGTCGGGGTGCTCCGCCTGGGCGGAGCGGACCAGGCCCCACACCGCGGCGTGCGCGGGATCCACGTCGGCGCCCGGCTCGGTGGCCACTGCCGCCCTGGTGCGGACGATCAGGGTGCCGTCCTCGGTGAGGGCGTCCTGCAACCGGGCGAGCACCTGCGCGGTCACCTCGTGCGCCGAGCCGACGCCGACGGCGAACACCTCGGGCTCCGGGTGCGTACGGTCGGTGTCCAGCGCCAGGACCGGCCACTGGAAGTGGTACGGGAGCTCGCGGGAGGCACGGAACAGGGCCGGGTTGAGCGGGCGGACCACCAGCGAGCCGACCGTCACGACGGGCTCGCCGGACCCGTCGGCGGCCGCGATGGTGATCGAGTCGGGCCCGTCCGGGCGGACCCGGACACGCAGCACGTCGGCGCCGGACGCCAGCAGCGAGACCCCACGCCAGACGAACGGGAGCCGCGCCTCGTCACCGGAGAAGAACGCGCCCAGACCCGCGGCCTGGAGCGCCGCGTCCAGCAGTGCGGGGTGCAGACCGTACGCGTCGGCTTGGTCGGCCTGCTCGTCGGGGAGCGCGACCTCGGCGAACAGGGTGTCGCCCTGCCGCCAGGCGGCGCGCAGCCCCTGGAAGGCCGGGCCATAGGCGAAGCCGTTGCCGGCCATGCGGTCGTAGAAGCCGTCGATGTCCATCGCCTCGGCCCCGGCCGGGGGCCACGTGTGGGCGGTGAAGTCGGCGGGAGCGGTCGCCTCGGTGAGCGTGCCGCCCGCGTAACGGGTCCACTCCTGGTCGGCGGGCGCGTGTTCGGCCTTGCCGTGGACCGTCAGCCGCCGACTGCCGTCCGTGTCGGGCGCGCCGACGACGACCTGGATCGCGAGTCCGCCGCGGTCGGGCAGGACCATCGGTGCTTCCAGGGTCAGTTCCTCGACCGTGGCACAGCCGAGTTGCTCGCCGGCGTGCTGCGCCAGCTCCAGGAACGCCGTACCCGGCAGCAACACCGTCCCGTTCACCGCATGGTCCGCGAGCCACGGGTGCGTGCGCAGCGACAGCCGCCCGGTGAACAGATACCCCTCAGCATCCGCCAACGGCAGCGCGGCACCCAGCAACGGATGCTCCACACCACGCAGACCCGCGGCACTCACATCACCACTCGCCGCCGACGCCTCCAGCCAGTAACGCTGTCGCTGGAAGGCGTATGTGGGCAGGTCGGGGTAGGCCGGGGTGTTCCCGAAGAACGGTGTGAAGTCCACCGCGACGCCGCGGACGAACAGTTCACCCGCCGAGCGCAGGAACCGGCGCAGACCGCCCTCGTCACGCCGCAGTGTCCCCGAGACCACCGACTCGTCCCCGACGGCCTCGTCGATGCCCACGGTCAGTACGGGGTGGGCGCTGACCTCGATGAAGGTGGTGAAGCCGGCGCCGGCCAGATCGCGTACGGCGGCTTCGAACTCCACGGTCTGCCGCAGGTTGCGGTACCAGTAGTCGGCATCCAGACCCGTACCGTCCGCCCATTCCACATCGACGGTGGAGAAGAACGGCACCCTCGCCTCACGCGGCGAGACATCCTCCAGCACACGCAGGATTTCCTGGCGGATCTCCGCCACCTGCGCCGAGTGCGACGAGTAGTCCACGGGCACACGCCTGGCCCGCTCCATGGACGCCAGCACCGACTCCAGACCCGCCGGGTCACCGGAGATCACGACGGAGGAGGGGCCGTTCACGGCGGCGACGGACACACCGTCCGGCAACAGCCCGCGGACCTCGTCCACGGGCAGTGGCACCGACACCATGCCACCACGACCCGCCAGGGCTGTGATCGCCTTGGACCGCGATGCCACCACCCGTGCGCCGTCCTCGAGCGAGAGCGCGCCCGCCACCACGGCGGCGGCGATCTCACCTTGTGAATGTCCCACCACCGCGTCCGGACGCACGCCCGCCGACTCCCACAGTGCGGCAAGCGACACCATCACCGCCCACAGCACCGGCTGCACCACATCGACCCGGGCGAAGTCACCGGAGTGCACGATGTCCGTCGGCGACCAGTCCACGAACGGGGACAGCGCACGCTCGCACTCCGCGAACCGTGCCGCGAACACCGGTGAGGAGTCCAGCAGTTCCACCGCCATACCGGCCCACTGCGAGCCCTGCCCCGGAAAGACGAACACCGTCCTGCCCACGGCGGACGCGACACCGGAGACGACGTCGGCCCGCTGCTCGCCGTCGGCGAGCGCCCGCAGACCAGCCGCGAGCTCCTGGGCCGGACCGCCGAGGACCACCGCACGGTGCTCGAACACCGAGCGGCCCGCCAAACCCGCACCCACCGCGGCACGGTCCTCATCCGCGAGCGACACCAACCGCCCCGCCTGGGCACGCACTGCTTCCGCCGAACGACCCGAGACCACCCAGGGCACCACGGCCGGAACCACGGGCGCCCCGGTGGCCTCCTCGGCGACCGGCTCCTCCACCGGGGCCTGCTCCAGGATCAGGTGGGCGTTCGTACCGCTGAGACCGAACGACGACACACCGGCCCGCCGCGGGCCGTCCCAGGGCCGTTCCTCGGTCAGCAGCTCCACCTGGCCCGCGGTCCAGTCGACATGCGTCGACGGCGCGTCCACGTGCAACGTCCTGGGCAGCACGCCGTGTCGCATCGCCTGGACCATCTTGATCACACCGGCCACGCCGGCCGCCGCCTGCGTATGACCGATGTTGGACTTCAGCGAGCCCAGCCACAGCGGCCGCTCACGGTCCTGCCCATAAGTGGCCAGCACAGCCTGCGCCTCGATCGGATCGCCCAGCGACGTGCCCGTGCCATGCGCCTCCACCACGTCCACCTCGGACGCCTTCAGCCCGGCATTGGCCAGCGCCTGCCGGATCACCCGCTGCTGCGAAGGACCATTGGGCGCCGACAGACCGTTGGACGCACCATCCTGATTCACCGCACTGCCACGGACCACCGCGAGCACCGGGTGACCGTTGCGCCGCGCGTCCGACAAACGCTCCAGAAGCACCACGCCGACGCCCTCACCGAAACCGGCGCCGTCGGCGGCGTCCGCGAACGCCTTGCAGCGGCCGTCGGCGGCGAGGCCGCGCTGCCGGCTGAACTCGGTGAACAGGGCGGGCGTGGACATGATGGTGACACCGCCGGCGAGCGCGAGCGAGCACTCACCCGAGCGCAGCGCCTGGCTCGCCAGGTGCATCGCCACCAGCGACGACGAACACGCCGTGTCGACGCTGACCGCCGGGCCCTCCAGGCCGAAGGTGTACGCGATGCGGCCGGACAGCACGCTGGGCGAGGTGCCGGTGCCGAGGAAGCCCTCGATCTCCTCGGGCACCTCGGTGACGCGCGCCGCGTAGTCCTGGTACATCACACCGGCGAAGACACCGGTGGCGCTGCCCTTGAGGTCCTGCGGGCGGATGCCCGCGCGCTCGAACGCCTCCCAGCTGGTCTCCAGGAGGAGCCGCTGCTGCGGGTCCATGGCCAGCGCCTCGCGCGGGCTGATGCCGAAGAAGCCGGGGTCGAAGTCGGCGGCCTCGGCGAGGAAGCCGCCCTCGCGGGCGTACGAGCTGCCGCGGCGGACGCCCTCGGGGTCGTACAGGCCGTCCAGGTCCCATCCGCGGTCGCCGGGGAAGGCGGCGATGGCGTCGCCGCCGGAGGCGACCAGGTTCCACAGGTCCTCGGGGGTACGGACGTCCCCGGGGAAGCGGCAGCCGATGGAGACGATCGCGATCGGCTCGTCCACGGCGACGGCCTGGACGGCGCTGGTGGCCGTGGTCCGTCCCTCGCCCAGTTCGACGAGGAGGTGCTCGGCGAGCGCGATCGGGGTCGGGTAGTCGAAGACCAGCGTCGCCGGGAGCTTCAGGCCGGTGACGGCGTTGAGCCGGTTGCGCAGCTGGACCGAGGCGAGCGAGTCGAAGCCGAGGTCGCGGAAGGCCCTGTTGCCGTCGATGACGTCGGCGGAGGCATGGCCGAGGACCGTGGCGACGCGGGTGCGGACCAGGTCGACGACGGCGCCGAGGCGGTCGGCGGCGGGTAGGGCGGCGAGCTGTGCGGCCAGCGAGGTGGTGTCCTCGGCGGTGCCATGCGCGGCGACGGCCCGGCGGGCCGGGGTACGGACCAGGCTGCGCAACAGCGGCGGGACCGGGTCGGCGGAGGCGCGCAGCACCGGCAGGTCCAGGCGCATCAGGACGAGCAGCGGGTCCGGGGCGGCCAGCGCCCGGTCGAACAGCTCCAGGCCCTGCTCGACGGTGAGGGGCGGCATGCCGGAGCGGGCAATGCGGCGCAGGTCGGCCTCGTCGAGGTGGCCGGTCATCGCGCTGGCCTGCTCCCACAGGGACCAGGCGAGGGACTGGGCGGGCAGTCCGGCCGCGCGGCGGTGCTGGGCCAGCGCGTCGAGGTAGGCGTTGGCGGCGGCGTAGTTGGCCTGGCCGGGGCCGCCGAAGACGCCGGACGCGGAGGAGAACAGGATGAACGCGGCCAGGTCGCGGTCGCGCGTCAGCTCGTGCAGATTGACCGCGGCGTCCACCTTGGGCCGCAGGACGGTGTCGACGCGCTCCGGGGTCTGGGCGGTGATGACGCCGTCGTCGAGCGCGCCGGCGGCGTGGATCACGGCGCACAGCGGCCGGCGCAGCCCGTCGATCACCGCGGCCAGGGCGGTGCGGTCGGCGGCGTCGCAGGCCACGATGTCGACCTCGGCGCCGAGCCCCGTCAGCTCCGCATGCAGCTCCGGGGCGTGCCCGGTGCGGCTGAGCAGGACGAGGTGGCGTACGTCGTGGTGGGTGACGAGGTGCCGAGCGAGGTGGGAGCCGAGCAGGCCGGTACCACCGGTGATCAGCACGGTGCCGTCGAGCGCGGCCGGTGGGCCGTCGGAGCGGGCGCGCTCCAGGCGGGGGGCGAGGAGGCGGGCGCCGCGCACCGCGAGCTGGTCCTCGCCGGTGACGAGCGGCGCCTCGGCGCCCTCGGTGTCGGTGTCCACGAGCACGAAGCGGCCGGGGTGCTCGGACTGGGCGGACCTGACCAGGCCCCAGACGGCGGCGCCCGCCAGGTCGGTGACGTCCTCCTCCGGGGCGGCGGACACCGCTCCGGTGGTGACGAACACCAGCTGTCCCGGCTCGTCGTCGGCGAGCCACCGCTGCACCTCGGCGAGGGCGTGGCCCACCGCGGCCCGGACGTCGCCGCCGGGCTCGACGCGTACGGTCCCGGCCGGTCCGGCGGTGCCGGGCGCGGCGGTCACCGCCGTCCAGGCCGGGCGGAAGACGGCATCGGCGCCCGGGGCGCGCACGGCGTCCTCGGCGGGCGGCCGTAGCGCGAGGGACTCCACCGAGGCGACGGGCCGTCCGGCGGGGTCGGCGACGTGCACGGAGACGGCGTCCTGCCCGGCGGGGGCGATCCGGACGCGCAGCGCCGTGGCGCCCTGGGCGTGCAAGGACATGCCGTTCCACGAGAACGGCAGCCGGGCCTCGGCGGCATCGGCGAGTCCGGTGACGTGCAGTGCCGCGTCGAGCAGCGCGGGGTGCAGGCCGAAGTGGCGGGCCGCGTCCTGCTGGTCGTCGGGGAGGACGACCTCGGCGAAGAGTTCCTCGCCGCGGCGCCAGGCCATGCGCAGGCCCTGGAAGGCCGGGCCGTAGCCGAAGCCGGCCGCGGCGTAGCGGTCGTACATGTCGGCGGCGTCGAGCGGGGTGGCGTCCCGCGGCGGCCAGACGGTGAGGTCGGCGGCGGGGGCTGCGGGGGCCGCGGACAGGGTGCCGCTGGCGTGGCGGGTCCACTCGTCCGTGCCGTCGGGAGCCGCGTGCAGGGTGATGGTGCGGCGGCCGGACGGGTCGGGGGCGCCGACCGCGAGCTGGATGGCGACGGCGCCGTGCTCAGGCAGCACGAGCGGGGTTTCCAGCAGGAGTTCCTCGACCCGTTCGCAGCCCACCTGGTCACCGGCGCGGGCGGCCAGTTCCAGGAACGCCGTGCCGGGCAGCAGGATCGCGCCGCGGACCGTGTGGTCGGCGAGCCAGGGGTGGGTGCGGACGGAGAGGCGCCCGGTGAGCAGGGCGCCCTCGGCGTCCGCGAGCGCGACGACCGCGCCGAGCAGCGGGTGGTCGGCGGAGCCGAGGCCGGCCGCGGTCACGTCGCCCTGCTGGGCGGAGTGGTCCTCCAGCCAGTACGCCTCCCGTTGGAAGGGGTAGGTGGGCAGGTCGACGCGGGAGCCGCCGGGCAGGAGCGCGGTGAGGTCGGCGGGGACGCCCGCCACGTGGAGCTCGGCGAGGGAGAGCAGGAACCGGTCCCAGCCGCCGGCGTTCCGCCGCAGTGTGCCCACGACGGTGCCCGCGACCGTCTCCTCGATCGCCGAGGTCAGCACCGGGTGCGGGCTGACCTCGACGAACACATCGTGGCCCGCGGCGCCGAGCGCGCGGACGACGGTCTCCAGCTCCACGGTCTGGCGCAGGTTGCGGTACCAGTACTCGGCGTCGAGGGCCGCGGTGTCCAGCAGGCCGCCGGTCACCGTGGAGTAGAAGGGGATCTCGGCACTGCGCGGGGTCAGGCCCGCCAGGGTGGTGAGCAGTTCCTCACGGATCTCCTCCACATGGGCGGAGTGCGAGGCGTAGTCGACGGGGACGCGGCGGACGCGCACGTCGTCCCAGGTCTCGAGGGCGTCGAGGGCGGCGGTGTCCCCGGCCACCACGACGGACGAGGGGCCGTTGACGGCGGCGACGGACAGACCGGGTCCGATGCGGCGCCGGGCCTCCTCCGCCGAGAGGGCGACGGAGGTCATGCCACCGCGGCCGACGAGGGCGTTCAGCGCCTTGCTGCGCAGGGCGACGACGCGTGCGCCCTCCTCCAGCGAGAGCGCGCCGGCCACCACGGCGGCGGCGATCTCACCCTGCGAGTGGCCGACGACAGCGTCCGGCCGGACCCCGGCGGCCTGCCACAGGGCGGCGAGGGAGACCATCACGGCGAACAGCACCGGCTGGACGACGTCCACCCGGTCGAAGTCACCGGAGCGCAGCACGTCCTCCAGGGACCAGTCGACGTGCGGGGCGAGCGCCTCGGCGCACTGGGCGATCCGGTCGGCGAAGACCGGCGAGGCGTCGAGGAGGTCCACCGCCATGCCGGTCCACTGAGCGCCCTGGCCGGGGAAGACGAAGACCAGGTCGCGGGTGGGGCGGACGGTGCCGCGCACCAGGAAGGGGTGTTCCTCGTCGTTCGCCAGGGCGGCCAACGCGGCGTCGGCGTCGCTGCCGCCGCCGAGCACGACGGCGCGGTGTTCCAGCGCGGCCCGGGTGGTGGCCAGGGAGTGGCCGACGTCGAGCGGGTCGAGACCGGTGAGAGCGCGCAGCTGTGCCGCCCGGGCGCGCAGCGCCCGCGGGCTGCGGGCGGAGAACGTCCAGGGCACGACGGCCGGGGCGGTCACCGCTGCGGGCGCTGCGCCGGCGTCGGCGTCCGCCACGGGGGCGGGCCCGGTCTCCTTCGGCTCCTCGGGCGCCGGTGCCTGCTCCAGGACGATGTGGCTGTTGGTGCCGCTGACGCCGAAGGAGGAGACGGCGGCGCGGCGGACCCGGTCCACCTCGGGCCACGACTGGAGTTCGGTGGCCAGCCGGACCGTGCCCGATGCCCAGTCGACCTGGGGCGTGGGCCGGTCCGCGTGCAGCGTGGGCGGCACCTGGCCGTGCCGCATGGCCTGCACCATCTTGATGATGCCGCCGACTCCGGCGGCGGCCTGGGTGTGGCCGATGTTCGACTTCAGCGAGCCGAGGAGCAGCGGCTGCTCCGGGCTGTGCTCGCGGCCGTAGGTGGCCAGCAGCGCCTGCGCCTCGATGGGGTCGCCGAGCGGGGTGCCGGTGCCGTGCGCCTCGACGACGTCGACGTCGGCCGGGGTCAGCTTGGCGTTGGTCAGCGCCTTGCGGATGACCCGCTGCTGGGCGGGGCCGTTGGGCGCGGTGAGCCGGGAGCTGGCGCCGTCCTGGTTGACGGCGGTGCCGCGGACCAGGGCGAGCACGGGGTGGCCGTTGCGCCGGGCGTCGGAGAGCCGCTCCAGCAGGAGCATGCCGACACCCTCGCCCCAGCCGGTGCCGTCGGCGTCGGCGGCGAACGACTTGCAGCGGCCATCGGCGGCCAGGCCGCGCTGGCGGCTCATCTCGGTGAACGCGACGGGGGTCGACATCACCATGGCGCCGCCGGCCACGGCGAGCGTGCACTCCTCGGCGCGCAGGGCCTGGGCCGCCAGGTGCAGTGCGACCAGCGACGACGAGCAGGCGGTGTCGACGCTGACCGCGGGGCCCTCGAAGCCGAAGGTGTAGGAGATGCGGCCCGAGGCGACGCTGTCGGAGTTGCCCCCGGCGAGGAATCCCTCGACCTCCTCGGGCACCTGGCGCAGCCGGGAGCCGTAGTCCTGGTACTGCACGCCGGCGAAGACGCCGACCTGGGCGCCGCGCTGGGCCTGCGGGTCGATACCGGCCCGCTCGAACGCCTCCCAGGTGGTCTCCAGGAGCAGCCGCTGCTGCGGGTCCATCGCGAGCGCCTCGTTCGGCGAGATGCCGAAGAACTGCGGTTCGAAGCCGGAGATCTCGTCGAGGAAGCCGCCCTCGCGGGCGTAGCTGCTGTCCGGCCGGTCGCCCTGCGGGTCGTACAGCCGCTCCAGGTCCCAGCCGCGATCGTCCGGGAACGGGGTGACGGCGTCCGTGCCCGCGGCGACCATGCGCCACAGGTCCTCGGGGCTGTTCACGCCGCCCGGGTAGCGGCAGGCCATGCCCACGATGGCGATGGGCTCGGTGTCCTTCGCCTCGAGCTTGGCCAGCCGCTGACTCGCGCGGTGCAGATCGGTCGTGACCCGCTTGAGGTAGGTGCGGAGCTTGTCGTCGTTCACTGCTGTCCCTCTACCTTGTTGGGCGGTCACGACATGCCCAGTTCGTTGTCGATGAAGTCGAAGATCTCGTCGTCGTCGGCCGCGTCGATGCGTTCCTCGACGAAGTCGTCACCGGCGGCCGCGCGCGCCTTGGCCAGCAGGTCGTGCAGCCGGCCGGTCAGCTCCTCGCGGTAGCGCTCGTCGTCCAGGAGGGTGGTGAGCCGGTCCAGTTCGGCGAGGCCGGGCAGCTGCCCCGCCGCGGCCGGTTCGGGCACCAGCTCGGCGGCGAGGTAGCCGGCGATGGCACGGCACGACGGGTAGTCGAAGAGCAGGGTGGCGGGCAGCCGGAGTCCGCTGGCCGCGCCCAGCCGGTTGCGCAGCTCGACCGCGGTCAGCGAGTCGAAGCCCGCCTCCATCAGGCCCCGGTCGGCGTCGACGGAGTCGGCGTCGACGAAGCCCAGCACGGTGGCCGTGTGGTCACGGACCAGGTCGAGCAGGGCCCGGTCGCGCTGAGTGTCCGTCATCCCGGACAGCCGCTGGGCCAGGCCCGCCGCCTCGGCGGCGCCGGTGGCGGTGTCGGCGGCGCCGCGCCGTACCGTCGCGCGCACCAGACCCCGCAGCACCGCGGGCACCTCGCCCTGTGCCTGGACCGCCTTGGTGTCCAGGCGCAGCGGCAGCAGGACCGGGTGGTCCTCGGCGAGGGCGGTGTCGAACAGCTCCAGGCCCTCCGCGGGCGGGAAGGCGATGATGCCGCCGCGCGCGATGCGCTTGAAGTCGTTCTCGTTGAGGTGGCCGCTCATGCCGGCGTCGTTGGCCCACAGGCCCCAGGCCAGCGAGGCGGCCGGCAGGTCCTGGGCCCTGCGGCGGTGGGACAGGGCGTCCAGGAAGGCGTTGGCCGCCGCGTAGTTGGCCTGTCCCATGCCGCCGAAGACGCCGGCGATGGAGGAGAAGACCACGAAGGCCGACAGGTCCAGCCCGGCGGTGAGCTCCTGGAGGTTGAGGACCGCGTCGACCTTGGGCCGCAGTACGAAGTCCAGCTGCTCGTCGGTGATCGACGCCACGATGCCGTCCTGGACCACACCGGCGGTGTGGACGACGGCGGTGACCGGGTGCTCGGACGGGACCGCGGCGAGCAGGGCGGCGAGCGCGTCGCGGTCGGCGACGTCGCAGGACGCCACCTCGACCTCGGCGCCCAGCGCGGTCAGCTCCTCGTGCAGCCGTGCGGCGCTCCGGCCTGCCATACCGCTGCGGCTGGTCAGCAGCAGCCGCTTGACGCCGTGCTCGGTGACCAGGTGGCGGGAGACATGGGCGCCGATCGCGCCGGTGCCGCCGGTCACCAGGACGGTGCCGCCGCGCTCCCACTGCGGCGCGGCGTCCGCTGTGCCCACCGGGACGCGTGCGATGCGGTAGGCGTACGCCCGTCCGTCGCGCATCGCGAGCTGCGGTTCGCCGCAGGCGACGGCGTACGCGGCCGCCGCGTCGGCCCGGTCCTGGTCGTCGTGGTCGTGGTCGTGGTCGACCAGCACGAACCGGTCCGGGTGCTCGGTCTGCGCGGAGCGGACCAGACCCCAGACGGCGGCGCCGGCGAGGTCGGGCACGTCGTCGTCGGCCGTCAGCGGCACCGCGCCGCGGGTGCTGAAGACGAGCTTCGCCCCCGCCCGGTCCGCGCCGAGCCAGTCGCGGATGTCGGCCAGCGCCCGCCGGGTGGCGCGGCGCACCGCCTCGGCGTCCTGCCCGGGTTCGTAGCCGCGCACCTCGAACGCGGGAACCGCATCGGCGGTGGGCAGCGGCACCTCGGTGAACTCGGGGCGGAACAGGGTGCGGTGGGTCCGGCCGCCACCCGTCGCGGACCGGGCGGGCGCCGCGGGCCGCAGCGCGAGCGACTCGGCCGTGGCGACCGGCGCCCCGGTACCGTCGGCGAGGGCAACCGACATCGAGCTGTCCCCGGTGGGCGCCATCCGCAGCCGGACGGCGGTCGCGCCGCCGGCGTGCAGGGTGACACCGCTCCAGGCGAACGGCAGCCATGCCTGGCCGCTGCCGCTGAGCACGCCGAAGGCGAGGGAGTGCAGCACGCTGTCCAGGAGGGCCGGGTGGAGTCCGAACCGGCCGGCCTCGGAGCGCTGGGAGGCGGGCAGGGCGGCCTCGGCGAACACCTCGTCGCCGCGGCGCCAGGCCGCCGTCAGCCCCTGGAAGACCGGGCCGTAGGCGAAGCCGCTCTCGGCGAACTGCTCGTACAGGCCGGTCACGTCGATCGGCTCGGCGCCCGGCGGCGGCCACTCGGCGAGCGCCTCGGCGCCGGGTGCGACGGGCGTGGCGCCCGGCGAGAGCACACCGTCGGCGTGCCGGGTCCACGCCTCGTCGGCCGGCGCGTCCTGCGGCCGGGAGAACACCTCGAGCGAGCGGGTGCCGTCCGCGCTCTGCGGGCCGACCCGCATCTGAAGGACGACGGCACCGTCCTCGGGCAGGACCAGCGGTGCCGCCAGGGACAGTTCGTCGACCCGGGCGCAGCCGACCTCGTCGGCCGCCCTGACCGCCAGTTCGAGGAAGGCGGTCGCCGGGAACAGGGCCTCCTCGAAGACCCCGTGATCGGCCAGCCAGGGCGTGCTGCGCAGCGACAGCCTGCTGGTGAAGACGTATGTGTCGGCGTCGGCCAGTTCGACGGCGGCGCCGATCAGCGGGTGCCCGGTGGCGACCAGACCCGCCGACGTCACGTCGCCGGCCCCCGCGGTGTCGTCGAGCCAGTAGCGCTCTCGCTGGAACGCGTAGGTGGGCAGCGGCACGCGGCGCACGTCGCGGCCCGCGAAGACCCGTTCCCAGCCGGGGGTGGCCACCTGGGCGTGGAAACGGCCCAGGGCGGCGGTGACCGATTCGGCCTCGTCGCGGTCCCGGTGCAGCAGCGGGATCAGCTCGGCCCGGCCCTCCAGGCAGTCCTGGGCGAGCGCGGTGAGGGAGCTGTCGGGGCCGATCTCGACGAACGCGGTCACGCCGGCCCGCTCCAGGGCGCGTACGCCGTCGAGGAACCGGACCGTGTCGCGGACGTGGCGCACCCAGTAGTCGGGGGTGCACAGCTCGTCGGCGCCGGCGAGGTCACCGGTGACGTTGGAGACGACGGGAATGCGCGGCGGGTGGTACTCCAGCCGGGCCGCGACCTGGCGGAACTCCTCCAGCATCCCGTCCATGTGCGGGGAGTGGAAGGCGTGGCTGACGCGCAGCCGCTTGGTCTTATGGCCATCGGCGGCGAGCCGTTCGGCGATATCGAGCACGGCGTCCTCGTCACCGGCGACGACGGTGGCCACCGTGCTGTTGACCGCGGCCACGGTGACCCGGTCCCCGTACTCGGCGAGGTACGGCAGCACCGTCTCCTCGGGCGCCATCACGGAGACCATGGCGCCGTCGGCGGGCATGGCCTGCATCAGCCGGGCGCGCTCCGCCACCAGCAGGGCCGCGTCCGGCAGCGACAGCACCCCGGCGACGTGGGCGGCCGCCAGCTCGCCGACCGAGTGGCCGATGAGGTGGTCGGGCCGCAGGCCCCAGTGCTCGGCGAGCCGGAACAGGGCGACCTCGACGGCGAACAGGGCCGGCTGGGTGTAGGCCGTACGGTCGAGCAGCTCTCCGTCCGGGGAGCCGGCGGCGGCGCCGATCACCTCGTGCAGCGGCCGTTCCAGCAGCGGGTCGAGGGCGGCGCAGACGGCGTCGAACGCCTCGGCGAACACCGGGAACTCACGGTGCAGCCCCAGCCCCATGCCCAGCCGCTGGCTGCCCTGGCCGGAGAAGAGGAACGCCATGCGCGGCTCGGCGGGCGGCACGGTGCCGGTCACCGACCGCAGGGCGGCACGAACCGTGTCACGGTCGCCGTACGGCACGACCGCCCGGTGCTCCAGATGGGCTCGCGCGGTGGCCAGGGTGTAGCCGACGTCGGCGAGCCGCACGTCCGGGTTCTCCGCGAGGTGCCGGTCGAGCAGGTCCGCCTGCTCGCGCAGCGCCTGTGCGCTGCGGGCGGAGAGCACCAACGGCACCGACAGCGGCTCCCGCACACCAGCGCCGGCGGCCGACTCGCCGTCGGGGACCTGCTCCAGAATCACATGGGCGTTGGTACCGCTGACGCCGAAGGAGGACACACCGGCCCGGCGCGGGTGGCCGGTGACCGGCCAGGGGGTGTTCTCGGTGACCAGATCGACGCTGCCGGCGCTCCAGTCGATGAACGGCGAGGGCTCGTCCACGTGGAGAGTGCCGGGCACCGTGCCGTGCCGCATGGCGAGCACCATCTTGATGACACCCGCGATGCCGGCGGCGGCCTGGGAGTGGCCGATGTTGGACTTGACCGAGCCCAGCAGCAGCGGCTGCGCACGGTCCTGGCCGTAGGTGGCCAGCAGCGCCTGCGCCTCGATGGGGTCGCCCAGCCTGGTGCCGGTGCCGTGCGCCTCGACCACGTCGAGGTCGGCGGGCGCCAGGCGGGCGCCGGCCAGGGCATCGCGGATGACGCGCTGCTGGGAGGGGCCGTTGGGGGCGGTCAGGCCGTTGGAGGCACCGTCCTGGTTGACGGCGCTGCCGCGCACGGTGGCCAGCACGGGGTGCCCGTTGCGCCGGGCGTCGGAGAGCCGCTCCAGCAGGACCAGGCCCACGCCCTCGGCCCAGGCGGTGCCGTCGGCGGCGGCCGCGAAGGGCTTGCAGCGGCCGTCCTCGGCGAGGCCGCGCTGCCGGCTGAACTCGACGAACGACGTCGGGGTGGCCATCGCGGCGGCACCGCCGGCCAGGGCCATCGTGCACTCGCCGGACCGCAGGGCCTGCGCCGCGAGGTGGATGGCGACCAGCGAGGACGAGCACGCGGTGTCCACGCTGACGGCCGGGCCCTCCAGGCCGAAGGTGTAGGAGATGCGGCCGGAGGCGACGCTGCCCGCGCTGCCGATGCCGAGGTAGCCCTCCACCTCCTGGGGGGCGTTGCGCACCCGCAGGCCGTAGTCGTGGTAGCTGGAGCCGACGAACACGCCGGCGCGGCTGCCCTTGACCGACTGCGGGTCGATGCCGGCCCGCTCGAACGCCTCCCAGGTGGTCTCCAGGAGCAGCCGCTGCTGCGGGTCGATGGTGGTCGCCTCACGCGGGGAGATACCGAAGAAGGCGGGGTCGAAGTCGGCCAGGTCGTGCAGGAAGCCGCCGCCGCGGGCGTAGGTGGTGCCGTGGTGGTCGGGGTCCGGGTCGTAGAGAGCGTCCAGGTCCCAGCCGCGGTCGGTGGGGAACGGTGTGATGGCGTCGCCGCCCTGGCTGATGAGACGCCAGAAGTCCTCCGGGGTGCGCACCCCGCCCGGGAAACGGCAGGCGAGCGCCACGATGGCGATGGCGTCGTCGGTGACGGCGGCGCCGGCCGCCGTCACCACGGCGGTCTCGGTGCGGACCTCCGGCTCGCCCAGCTCCGCGGCCAGGTGGTCGACGACGGCGGTCGGGGTCGGGTGGTCGAAGACCAGAGTGACCGGGAGCCGCAGGCCGGTCGCGGCGGAGAGCTTGTTGCGCAGCTCCACCGCGGTCAGCGAGTCGCAGCCGAGGTCCTTGAAGATCCGGTCCCGGCCGATCGCGTCGGCGCCCTCGTAGCCGAGGGCCTCGGCGGCGGCCGTGCGCACCAGTTCCAGGAGTGCGGCCCGGTCCAGGGCGGCCGGCCGCTCGGGAACGGCCGTCCGCTCGGTGAGCGCGGCCACCTCCGGCAGGTCGGCGATGAGCGGGCTGGGCCGCAGGGCGGTGAAGGCCGCGACGAAGCGGTCCCACGCGAAATCGGAGACGATCACGTGCGGTTCGCCCGAGCCGACGGCGTGCCGCAGGGCGGCGACGGCGCGCTCGGGGTCCATGGCGGGCATGCCGTCGCGGACCAGCCGGGCCGCCACCGCCTCGTCGGTCAGGCTCTTGCCGGCCCACAGCCCCCAGGACACGGAGGTGGCGGGCAGGCCGAGGTCGCGGCGGTGCAGGGCCAACGCGTCGAGGTAGGCGTTGGCCGCGGCGTAGCTGCCCTGCCCGGTGCCGGCGACGGTGGAGGCCAGCGAGGAGAACAGCACGAACGCGGACAGGTCCATCTCGCGGGTCAGCTCGTGCAGCACCAGTGCGGCGTCGGCCTTGGGCCTGGCCACGCCGACCGCGCGCTCGGCGGTGATGGAGTCGACCACACCGTCGTCGAGGACGCCCGCCGCGTGCACGACGGCGGTCAGCGGGGTCTCGGCCGGGATGCCGGCCAGCAGCTCCGCGACGGCGTCCCGGTCGGCCACGTCGCAGGCGGCGACGGTGACACGGGCGCCCAGCGCGCGGAGTTCGGCGGTGAGCTCGTCCGCGCCGGGGGTGTCCGCACCGCGCCGTCCGGTCAGCAGCAGGTGTTCGGCGCCGGCCGTGGCCAGCCAGCGGGCCACGTGCCCGCCGAGGGCGCCGAGGCCGCCGGTGACCAGAACGGTTCCGGTGGGCTGCCACGGGCGTCCGGCGGCGGAGCCGGACCGGCCGGCATGGGCGATGCGACGACCGTAGACACCGGACGGTCGGACGGCCACCTGGTCCTCGCCGGACTCGCCGGTGAGGACCGTCAACAGGCGCTGCGCGGCCCGGTCGTCGAAGGCGGCGGGCAGGTCGACCAGACCGGCCCAGCGTCCCGGATACTCGACTCCGGCCACGCCGCCCAGGCCCCACAGGGCCGCCTGCGCGGGTCCGGCCAGCGGGTCGGCGGGGCTGACGGAGACGGCGCCGCTGGTGGCGGCCCACAGCGGGGCGTCGATGCCCGCGTCGCCCAGGGCCCCGATCAGGGTCACGGTCAGCGGCAGCCCGGTGGGCAGCACCGTGCCGTCCGACCAGGGCCGGTCGGCGAGGCCGAGCAGGGAGAGCACACCGGCGGGTGTGTGGCCGTCGGCCGCCGCGCGCAGCCGTGCCGCGCCGGTGGTGCGGTCGTCGGCCGCCTCCCACGGCACCACGAGGGTGGTGAGGCCCTGTCGGCGCAGGGCGTCGAGGTGTCCGCCGACATCGGTGCCCGCGGGGGTGACGACGAGCCAGTCCCCGGTGGCCGGGCGGGTCGGCAGGTCGTGCAGGACGCGCCAGTCGACGCGGTACTGCCAGGCGTCGGTGTCCTCGGCCGCGGGCAGGGCCCTCGGTTCGAGGGGAAGCGGCACGAGCCAGTAGTGCTGCCGCTGGAACGCGTAGGTGGGCAGGTCGACCCGTCGGCCACCGCGGTGCACGGCGCGCCAGTCGACCGCGGCACCGCGCGCGTGCAGTTCGCCCAGCGAGGTCAGGAAGCGGTCCAGGCCGCCGGCCTCGCGGTGCAGGGTGCCGACGACGACTCCGCCGTCGGCCGCCTCCAGGGCCCGCTGCACCCAGATCGCCAGCACCGGGCTGGGGCTGACCTCGACGAAGGCGTCGTAGCCCGCGGCGATCAGCTGGTTGACGGCCTGGTCGAACTCGACGGTCTGGCGCAGGTTGCGGTACCAGTACGCGGCGTCCAGGGCGGAGCCGTCCAGCCAGGCGCTGTCGGCGGAGGACCAGAACCCGACGGTCGTCGGACGCGGGGTCACGCCGCCCAGCAGGCGCATGAGTTCGTCGTGGATGCGCTCCACCTGGCGGGAGTGGGCGGCGAAGTCGGCGCCGGGGATCGGCCAGCGCATGACGCCGTCGCCCGACAGCGCGGCGCCCAGCTCCTCCAGCGCCTCGGGGTCGCCGGAGACCGTGACGGCGGCGGGCCCGTTGACGGCGGCCACACCGATCCGGCCGTCCCAGGCGGCGATCCGCTCGCGCAGCGGCTCGGCAGCCATCGCGACGAACATCATCGCGCCCTGTCCGGCGAGCGCGATAAGTGCCTTGCTGCGCAACGCGACGATCATCGCCGCGTCCTCCAAGGTCAGCGCTCCGGCCACACACGCGGCGGCGATCTCACCCTGGCTGTGACCGACCACCGCGTCGGGCTCGACACCGCAGGACCGCCACAGCGCCGCCAGGGACACCATCACGGAGAACAACACCGGCTGGACGCGGTCCACCTGCTCGTACTCACCGCTGCGCAACACCTCGGTCAGCGACCAGTCGACATGCGGGGCGAGAGCGCGCTCGCACTCGGCGAAGCGCTCGGCGAACACCGGGGCGCTCTCCAGCAGCTCCAGGGCCATACCGGTCCACTGGGTGCCCTGGCCGGGGAAGACGAACACGGTGCGGCGACCGGCATCGGCGGTGTGCACGGGTGCCTCGCCGTCGCGCACCGCCCGCAGGCCGGCGGCCAGGTGCTCCCGGTCCGCGCCGACGACGACGGCCCGGCGCTCGAAGGCGGTCCTGGTGGCCGCCAGCGAGTAGCCGACGTCGAGGGGGTCGGCGTCGAGCCGGTCCAGCAGGGCGCCCGCCTGCTCGCGCACGGCCTCCTCGGTGCGGCCCGACAGCGTCCAGGCCACGGCCGGCGCGGCCGTGGTGGCGTCGTCCTCCAAGGCCGGCTCCTCGACGGGGGGCTCCTCGACGGGGCCGACCTGCTCGATGATGACGTGCGCGTTGGTGCCGCTCATGCCGAACGACGACACGCCGGCCCGCCGCGCTCCCTCCCAGGGCCGCGCCTCGGTCAGCAGCTCGACGTTGCCCGCGGACCAGTCGATGAACGGCGAGGGCACGTCCGCGTGCAGCGTGCGGGGCAGCACGCCGTGCTCCATGGCCTGGAGCATCTTGATGATGCCGGCGACGCCGGAGGCGGCCTGGGTGTGGCCGATGTTGGACTTCAGCGACCCCAGCCGCAGCGGCGCGGCGCGGTCCTGGCCGTAGGTGGCCAGCAGTGCCTGCGCCTCGATGGGGTCGCCCAGCTTGGTACCGGTGCCGTGCGCCTCGACCACCCGCACGTCGGCGGGTTCGAGTCCGGCGTTGGCCAGGGCCTGCTGGATGACGCGCTGCTGCGAGAGCCCGTTCGGCGCGGTCAGGCCGTTGGAGGCACCGTCCTGGTTGACGGCGCTGCCGCGCACGGTGGCCAGCACGGGGTGCCCGTTGCGCCGGGCGTCGGAGAGCCGCTCCAGTACGAGCATGCCGATGCCCTCGGCGATGCCGAACCCATCGGCCTCGGCGCCGAAGGGCTTGCAGCGGCCGTCGGCCGCCAGCCCGCGCTGCCGGCTGAAGCCGGTGAAGGACAGGGGGGAGCCGAGAATGGTGGCGCCGGCGGCCAGCGCCAGCGAGCACTCGCCCGAGCGCAGGGCCTGCGCCGCGAGGTGTACGGCGACGAGCGAGGACGAGCAGGCGGTGTCGATGGTCAGCGCCGGCCCCTCCAGGCCGAGCGAGTACGAGATGCGGCCGGACAGCACGCTGCTGGAGATGCCGGCGATGAGGTGGCCCTCGGCCTCCTCGGGCACCCGCTCGCCGTCACCGCCGTACCCCTGGTACCCGGCTCCGACGAAGACACCGGTGTGGGTGCCGCGCAGCGAGGTCGGGTCTATGCCGCCCCGCTCCAGCGCCTCCCATGACGTCTCCAGGAGCAGCCGCTGCTGCGGGTCCATGGCGAGCGCCTCGCGCGGGCTGATGCCGAAGAACTCCGGGTCGAACAGGCCGGCGTCGTAGACGAAGCCGCCCGCCCGGGAGTAGGTGGTGCCGGGCCGGTCGGGGTCGGTGTCGTAGACCTCGCCCAGGTCCCAGCCTCGGTCGCCGGGCAGCTCGGATATCGCGTCGCGCCCCTCGGCGAGCAGCTGCCACAGGTCCTCGGGGCTGCGGACGCCGCCCGGGTAGCGGCAGCTGGCGGCGACGATGACGATGGGGTCGTCCGCGGCGGGCACGGTGACCGCGACCGGGGCGGCCGACGCCACCGCCGTGCCGAGCAGTTCGTCCCGCAGGTGGTCGGCGAGCTCGGTGGCCGAGGAGTAGTCGAAGACGACGGTGACCGGCAGTCGCAGGCCCGTCGCGGCGTTCAGCCGGCCGCGCAGGTCGACGGCGGTCAGCGAGTCGAAGCCCAGCTCGCGGAAGGCGCGGCCCGGCTCGATCTCGGCGGCGGACTCGTGGCCGAGGACGGCCGCCGCCTGGGTGCGCACCAGCTCGGCCAGCAGCTCGCGCTGCTCGGCGGCGGGCAGCGCGCGCAGCCGGTCCAGCAGGGGCGAACTCGTCTCGTCCTGTGCCGCGGCGTCCGCGTCCTGGCCGGCCAGCGCGGCGCGGGCGTCGGGCAGGTCGGCCAGGAGCGCGCTGGGCCGGGCCGAGGTGAACACCGGGGCGAAGCGGTCCCAGTCGACGGCGGCCACCACGACGACCGTCTCGTCCCGGTCCAGCACCTGCTGGAAGCCCTCGATGGCGAGCGCGGGACGCATGAAGGGGATGCCGCGGCCGCGCAGCTGCTGCTCGGCGAGGTTGGCGGCCATGCCCTTGCCGTCCTGCGGGGCCCAGATGCCCCAGACCACGGAGGTGGCGCCGAGCCCGCGGGCGCGCCGGTTCTCCGCGAGGCCGTCGAGGTAGGCGTTGGCGGCGGCGTAGGCGCCGTGGTCGGCGCTGCCCCAGACCGCGGAGATGGAGGAGAACAGGACGAACGCGTCCACCTCGCCGATCAGTTCGTCCAGGTGGGCGGCGCCGAGCACCTTGGCGTGCAGGGTGTCGCCGAACTCGGCGAGGTCGGTGTCCGGCAGTGGTACGAGGCTGCCGGCGCCCGCGGTGTGCATGACGGACCGAATGTGCTCGCCCCGCGCCTCGAGATCGGCGACGAGGGCGGCCAGCTGCTCGCGGTCGGTCACGTCGCAGGCGGCGGTGGTGACGCGGGCGCCCAGGGACTCGAGTTCGGCGGTCAGTTCGGCGGCGCCGGGCGCTTCGCCGCCCTGTCGACTGAGGAGGACCAGGTGCTCGGCCCCGTTGTGGGCCAGCCAGGCGGCGATCTGGCCGCCGACGGCGCCGGTGCCGCCGGTGATGAGGACGGTGCCGCGGGGCCGCCAGGGCTCGGGCGCGGGGCCGTCGGGCAGCGGGGCGCGTTCGAGTCGGCGCCCGTACGCGGCGCCGGGGCGCAGCGCGAGCTGGTCCTCGTCGCCGTCGCCGGCCAGCGCGGTCACCAGAGCGGCGGGGTCGAAGCCCGTGACCAGGTCCAGCAGTCCGCCCCAGCGCCGCGGGTACTCCAGCGCGGCGACACGTCCCAGGCCCCACACCAGGTTCTGCGCGACGCCGGTCACCGGGTCGTCGTCACCGGTGGAGACCGCGCCGCCGGTCAGGCACCACAGGGGGGCGTCGACGCCCGCGTCCTCCAGTGCCTGTACGAGGGCGAGAGTGAGGGCCGTGCCGACCGGCACGACGGAGTGGTCCGGGTGCGGCCGCTCGTCCAGGCCGACCAGCGACACGACCCGGTCCAGGGGGCGGGGCACGTCGGCCAGTCGCCGCGCGAGCGTCCGCCGGTCGCTGTCCGCGGCGGTCAACTCCCTGCGTGTCACGGTGGCGCCGGCGCCCTCCAGGGTCCGGCAAACCTCGTCCACGAGGGGGTGGCCGGTCTCCGGTACGAGCACCAGGAAGTGGCCGGACAGCTCACCGGAACCACCGCCGGGCAGCGCCTTCCAGGTGACGCGGTAGCGCCAGGAGTCGACCGTGGCACGGCTGTCGTGGCGGTTGCGCCAGTCGGACAGGACGGGCAGCACCTCGCTGAGCGGGGTCTGCGGGTCCACTCCGAGCAGCTCGCTCAGGCCACCGTCCTCGACCGTCTGCCAGAAGCGGTTCTGCTCCGCCTCGGCCATGCCGACGCTGTCCTCCAGCCAGTACCACTTGCGCTGGAAGGGGTACGTCGGCAAGTCCCGATACGCCGAGGTGCCGCCGAAGAACGAGGTGAAGTCCACCCCGACACCACGGACGAACAACTCCCCCGCCGACAACAGGAACCGGCGCAGACCACCCTCGTCCCGCCGCAACGTCCCCGACACCACAACCTCATCACCGACAGTCGCGGTGATACCCATCGTCAGGACGGGGTGGGCGCTGACCTCGACGAAAGCGGAGTGCCCGGCATCCACCAGCCCGCGCACAGCAGCCTCGAACTCCACCGTCCGCCGCAGATTCCGGTACCAGTACTCGGCATCGAGACCCGTGCCGTCCGCCCACTCCACATCCACGGTGGAGAAGAACGGCACCGTCGCCTCACGCGGCGACACCCCCGCCAGCACACTCAGGATCTCCTCACGGATCTCCTCCACCTGAGCCGAATGCGACGAGTAATCCACCGGCACACGCCTGGCCCGCTCCACGGAGGCCAGGACGGTCTCCAGACCGGCCGGGTCACCGGCCACCACGACCGAGGAGGGACCGTTCACCGCGGCGACGGACACACCCTCCGGCAGCAGCGACCGCACCTCGTCCACCGGCAACGGCACCGACACCATCCCACCACGACCCGCCAACGCCGTGATCGCCTTCGACCGCAACGCCACCACCCGCGCACCGTCCTCCAATGACAGCGCACCCGCCACCACAGCGGCGGCAATCTCACCCTGCGAATGACCCACCACCGCGTCCGGACGCACGCCCACCGACTCCCACAGCCCGGCGAGTGACACCATCACGGCCCACAACACCGGCTGCACCACATCCACCCGGCCGAAATCACCGGACCGCACCACATCTGCCAACGACCAGTCCACGAACGGCGACAGCGCACGCTCACACTCCGCGAACCGCGCCGCGAACACCGGCGACGACTCCAGCAACTCCACCGCCATACCCACCCACTGCGAACCCTGACCCGGGAAGACGAACACCGCCTTGCCCGTGGCGGACACCACACCCGCGGCCACACCGGCCAGCGGCTCACCGGCCGCGACCGCCTTCAGACCCGCCGCGAACTCCTCGGCCGACTCACCCACCACCACCGCACGGTGCTCGAACACCGAACGGCCCACCAACGCCGCACCCACCGCCGCACGGTCCTCCTCCACCAGCGGCACCAGCCCAGCCGCCCCCGCACGCACCGCCTCCACCGAACGCCCCGACACCACCCACGGCACCACGGCAGAAGCCACAGGCGCCCCGACCGCCTCCCCGGACACCAACTCCTCAACCGGAGCCTGCTCCAGGATGGTGTGGACGTTCGTACCGCTGACGCCGAAGGCGGAGACACCGGCCCTGCGCGGGCCACCCTCGTCGTTCCACTCCCGGGCCTCGGTCAGCAGCCGCACATTGCCCGCCGACCAGTCGACGGCCCGGCTCGGGGTGTCGACGTGCAGCGTCTTCGGGAGCGTGCCATCGCGCATGGCCATCACCATCTTGATGACGCCGCCGACGCCGGCCGCCGCCGAGGAGTGGCCGATGTTGGACTTCAGCGAGCCCAGCCACAGCGGCCGCTCGCGGTGGCGGCCGTAGGTGGCCAGCAGGGCATGCGCCTCGATGGGGTCGCCGAGCTTGGTGCCGGTGCCGTGGGCCTCCACCGCGTCGATGTCGCCCGCGGAGAGCTGTGCGTTGGCGAGCGCCTCCTTGATGACGCGCTGCTGCGAGGGGCCGTTGGGCGCGGACAGTCCGTTGGAGGCGCCGTCCTGGTTGATCGCACTGCCGCGGATCACCGCGAGGACCTGGTGGCCGTTGCGCTGCGCGTCGGAGAGGCGCTCCAGGACCAGGACACCGACGCCCTCGGACCAGCCGGTGCCGTCTGCGGCGTCGGCGAACGCCTTGCAGCGGCCGTCCGAGGACAGGCCGCGCTGGCGGCTGAAGGCGATGTACGCGTCCAGAGTGGCCATCACGGTGACGCCGCCGGCCAGCGCCATGGTGGCCTCGCCGGTGCGCAGCGCCTGGACGGCCAGATGGATGGCGACCAGCGAGGAGGAGCAGGCGGTGTTGACGCTGACCGCCGGTCCTTCGAGGCCGAGCACGTAGGAGACGCGGCCTGACACCACGCTGTCGGCGGTGCCGGTGTCCAGCAGGCCCTGGAGTTCGGGAACGTCCTTGGAGCCGTCGCCGTAGCCGTTGCCGATGGCGCCGATGTACACGCCCGTCCTGGTGCCGCGCAGCGCGTGCGGGTCGAGTCCGGCGCGTTCGACGGCGGTCCAGGCGGTCTCCAGGAGCAACCGCTGCTGCGGGTCCATGGAGAGGGCCTCGCGCGGCGAGATGCCGAAGAAGCCCGCGTCGAACAGGCCCGCCTCGTCCAGGAAGCCGCCGTTGCGGGTGTAGGAGGTGCCCGGCCGCTCCGGGTCGGGGTCGTAGCGGCCCTCCAGGTCCCAGCCGCGGTTGACGGGCCATTCGGTGATGGCGTCGGTGCCCTCGGCCACCAGCCGCCACAGGTCCTCGGGGGATTCGACGCCACCGGGGTAGCGGCAGTCCATCCCGACGATGGCGATGGGCTCGTGCTGGGCCTGACGGGCCTCGCGCAGTGCGGCCTTGGTCTGACCGAGCTCCGCCGTGGCACGCCTGAGGTAGTCCAGGAGCTTCTTGTCGTCTGTCATGGTGGCCGGTCTCCTCAGGCGCTGCCGAAGTTGTTGTCGAGAAGGTCGAACAGTTCATCGGCGCTCGCCGAACTGAGTTCACCGGCCTCGGCCGGTGCGCTGCGCTCGTCCCAGTGGCGCAGCAGGGTGTGGAGTCGGATGCTGATCTCGTCGGCGACCGGGAGCTGTGACAGGGCCCGGTCCAGACGGTCGAGTTCGGCCAGCATCGGGGCTACGGGGTCGGGCTCGGCGAGCAGCTCGCCGTGCAGGTGGTCCGCGAGGACGGCCGGTGTCGGGTGGTCGAACACCACTGTCGGGGAGATGGCCAGTCCGGTGGCCGTGCACAGCCGGTTGCGGAACTGGACGGCGAGCAGTGAGTCGAAGCCCAGGTCGGCGAAGGGCGAGTCGGGCCGGACTGCGCCGGGTGCGGCATGGCCGAGGGCGGCTGCGATCTGCTCGGTGACCAGGTCGAGCAGGGCCCGGCGCTGGTCGGCCTCCGGCAGTGCGGACAGCCGCTGGACGAGGTCGTCGCCGTGCTCCTCCGCCGCGGCCTCGGGCAGTTCCGAGATCAGGTTGAGCTGGCGGGGAGTGGAGACCGCCGAGACGATCAGATCCCAGTCGACGTCGGCCACGATGAGCGCGGGCTCGTCGCGTTCGACGGCCCTGCGGACCGCCGCCATCACCGTGTCGGCGGGCACCGGCGTCTCGGCGGGTGCCTGCGGCTCCCAGCCGCCGACGGCGACGGAGACGGCGCGGACGCCGCGGTCCCGCAGCCGGGCGGTGAGCGCGGCCAGACCCGCGTACCGGGCGGTGCCGGTGGCCTGCCGTGCCGCGCCCCAGACACCGCTGAGCGGGTGGAGCAGGACGAAGGTGTCCATGTCGCCGTCGGGTTCGGCCGACATGGACAGCATGGACAGCACGGCCTCGGTGACCGGACCGGCCGGCGGCTCGGCGGGCGCGACCTGGATCACGGTGCGCTCGTCGGGCTCGGGCCGTGCGGCGGGGTCGTCGCTGACGCGGACGCCCTCGGCGCCGTGCCGCTCCAGCCAGCCGACGATGTCGGCGGCCAGGGGCTCGTGGGCGCCGCGGACGAGGACGCGGCCGGGTGCCCAGCGTTCGGCGGGCGGCGCGACCTGCGGGGTGCGGACCAGGCGCCGGGCGTACGTGCCGTCGGCGCGCACCCGGACCTGGTTCTCGGTACCGGCCAGGAGGGTGCGCAGGCGGCGTACCACCGTGTCGTCGAGGTCGACGGGCAGGTCGACGAGGCCGCCCCAGCGCTGCGGCTGCTCCAGGCCGATGACCTGGCCGAGGCCCCACAGCGCGGCCTGCTCGGGGTCCCGTTCGGCCTCGGTGGTGACGCACCACAGGGGTGCCTGGACGCCGGCGGTGTCCAGGGCGCGCACCAGGGCCGGAGTGTCGGCGGGTGCCAGCAGGGAGAGCACGCCGGCGACGGGGCCGGTGACGCCCTTGAGGTCGGCGTCGGTGGTGACGACGCCGGGCAGGGCGGCGGTGAGCGGGTGGCCGCCGTCGGGCACGACGACCGCCCAGTCGTCCAGCGTCCCGGGGATGTCCTGGTCGGGCAGGGCGCGCCACTCGGTGCGGTACAGCACGTCGGGTGCCTGCTGCGGGGCGCCGGCGGCGGACCTGCCGGGCGTGGGCAGCCAGTACCGCTCGCGCTGGAAGGGATAGGTCGGCAGCTCGGCGCGGCGGCCGGGGCCGGTCAGGGCGGTCCGGTCGACGTCGGCGCCGGCGACCCACGCCTCGGCGAGGGCGGCGTGCATACGCTCCCGGCCGCCCTGGCCGCGCTGGAGGGTGCCGACGGTGGTGACCGGGAGCCCGGCGTCCGCGGCGGTGCCCTCGATGCCGGCGACCAGCACCGGGTGCGGTCCCGCCTCGACGAACAGGGTGTGTCCGGTGCGCAGCAGCCGCTCGGTGGCCGCGTGGAGGGCGACCGTTTCGCGCAGGTTCCGGTACCAGTACTCGGCGTCCATCGTGGTGCCGTCGACGAAGTCCGCGGTGACGGTGGACAGCAGGGGGACGTCCCCCTGGGCGGGCCGGACGCCGGCCAGTTCGGCGAGGAGTTCCTCCCGCACCTCCTCCACATGGGCGGAGTGCGAGGCGTAGTCGACGGGGACGCGCCTGGCCCGTACGTCGCGGGTGTCGCAGTCGGCGACGAGGGCGTCGAGCGCCTCGGGGTCGCCGGAGACGACGGTGGCGGCGGGGCCGTTGAGCGCGGCCACCCCGATGCGTCCGGCATGGCCGTCCAGGAGTCCGCGGACGGTGGACTCGTCGGCCGCCACGGAGACCATGCCGCCCTTGCCCGCCAGGGAGCGGCGGATGGCCCGGCTGCGCAGCGCGACGACCTTCGCGCCGTCGTCGAGGCTGAGTACACCGGCCACCACGGCCGCGGCGATCTCGCCCTGCGAGTGGCCCATGACGGCGTCCGGGTGGACGCCGTAGGAGCGCCACAGCGCGGCGAGCGAGACCATGACCGCGAAGAGGGCGGGCTGGACGACGTCGACCCGGTTCAGGGCCGTCTCGTCCGCGAGGACCTCGCGCAGGGACCAGTCCGTGTGCGCGGCCAGGGCCTGGGCGCACGCGTCCAGGCGGGCCGCGAACTCCGGCTCCGCGTCGGCGAGTTCGAGTGCCATGCCGGTCCACTGCGTGCCCTGGCCGGGGAAGACGAACACCGTGCGGCCAGAGTCGGCCTCGCCCGTGACGGCGTTCGGCGCGGTGTCGGGCGCGGCGAGCGCGGACAGCAGGGCGTCCCGGTCCGCGCCCAGGACCGCCAGGCGCCGCCCGAAGCGGGCCCGGCCGGCCAGCGTGCGGGCCACGTCGGCGGTGGGTACGTCGGTGTCGCGCAGCAGCCGGTGCAGACCGGCGGCCTGGGCGCGCAGGGCTCCCGCGGTACGGGCGGACAGCAGCAGGGGTGCCGTGCGGTCCGGGTCGGCGGGCGCGGGCGTCTCGTCCGGCTGCGGCTCCGGCTGTTCCAGTACGACGTGGGCGTTGGTGCCGCTCATCCCGAACGCCGACACACCGGCCCGGCGCGGTCCCTCCCAGGGGCGGGCCTCGGTGAGCAGCCGGACGTGGCCGGCGCTCCAGTCGACCTTGGTGCTGGGCTGCTCGGCGTGCAGGGTCCTGGGCAGGGTGCCGTGCCGCATCGCCATCACCGTCTTGATGATCGCGGCGACGCCGGCGGCGGCCTGGGGGTGGCCGATGTTGGACTTCAACGAGCCCAGCCACAAGGGCTCTTCGCGGTCCTGACCGTAGGTGGCCAGCAGCGCCTGCGCCTCGATGGGGTCGCCGAGGGTGGTGCCCGTGCCGTGCGCCTCGACCAGTTGCACATCCGCCGGTTCGAGCCCGGCGTTGGCCAGCGCCTGGCGGATGACCCGCTGTTGGGCGAGGCCGTTGGGCGCGGTCAGTCCGTTGGACGAGCCGTCCTGGTTGACGGCGGAGCCGCGGACCACGGCGAGCACCGGGTGGCCGTTGCGCCGGGCGTCCGACAGCCGCTCGACGACGAGCACGCCGACGCCCTCGGACCAGCCGGTGCCGTCGGCCTCCTCCGCGAACGACCGGCAGCGGCCGTCGGCGGAGAGCCCGCGCTGCCGGCTGAACTCCACGAAGACGTCCGGGGACGCCATCACGGCGGCGCCGCCGACCAGGGCGTACGCGCACTCGCCCGAGCGCAGGGACTGGCCGGCCAGGTGCAGTGCCACCAGGGAGGACGAGCAGGCCGTCTCCACGGTGACCGCGGGGCCCTCGGTGCCGAGCGTGTAGGCGATGCGGCCGGAGGCCACGCTGGTGACGGTGCCGCTGAGCAGGTGGCCCTCGGCGCCGTCGATGGAGCCGCTGCCGTAGCCCTGCATGGCGGCGCCGACGAAGACGCCGCCCTGGGTTCCGCGCAACGACGTCGGGTCGATGCCCGCCCGCTCCAGCGCCTCCCAGGAGGTCTCCAGGAGCAGCCGCTGCTGCGGGTCCATGGCGAGCGCCTCGCGGGGCGCGATGCCGAAGAAGGCAGCGTCGAAGTCGCCGGCGTCGTGGAGGAAGCCGCCGCCGCGGGCGTAGCAGGTGCCCTCGTGGTCGGGGTCGGGGTGGTAGAGCCGCTCCAGGTCCCAGCCGCGTTCCGCCGGGAGGGCGCCGATGGCGTCCTCGCCGTGGGCGACCAGCTTCCACAGGTCCTCCGGCGAGGTCACACCGCCGGGGAAGCGGCAGGCCATGGCGACAATCGCCAGCGGTTCGCCGGTCGTCCGCGCGGTGTGCGCGGTGGCCGTACGGTCCTCCGCGCCGGGCGCGGTGGCGTCGAGTCCGGCGTACAGCCGGCCGGCCAGGTCGGCGACGGTGGGGTGGTCGAAGACCTCGGTGACGGACAGCCGCACCCCGGTGGCCTCGACCAGCCGGTTGCGCAGCTCCACGGCGGTCAGGGAGTCGAAGCCGAGGTCGCGGAAGACCCGGTCGACGGCGATGTCGTCGGCGCGGTCGTGGCCCAGGACGGCCGCGACATGGTCGCGGACCAGGTCGCGCACCGCCTCCTCGCGGCGGGCCGCCGGCAGTCCGACGAGGTGTGCGGCGAACGCGGACGCCGGGGGCTCCGGGTCCTCCGCGCGGCCGGCCAGGACCGCGCGCACCTCGGGCAGGTCCTCGACGAGCCGACGCGGGCGCGCCGCGGTATAGGCGGGGGCGAAGTCCTCCCAGCGGACGTCGGCGACGGCCACCGTGGCGTCCGGTCCCGCGGCCAAAGCGCGCAGGGCGGCGACGGCCGCGGCGGGCGCCAGCGCGGCGAGGCCGCGGCGGCGCAGCCGGTCCAGCGCCTCGTCGTCGGCCATGCCGCCGCCGGCCCAGGGGCCCCAGGCGACGGAGACCGCGGTGAGCCCGCGGGCCCTGCGCCGGGCGGCCAGTGCGTCCAGGTGGGCGTTGGCCGCCGCGTAGGCGCCCTGTCCCCCGCTGCCCCACAGGCCGGCGATGGAGGAGAACAGCACGAACGCGTCCAGCGGGGTGTCGCCGAGCAGTTCGTCCAGGTGGCGGGCGCCCAGCACCTTGCCGGCCGCGATCTCGCCGAGCGTGGCCACGCTGTCTTCGGCGACGGACCCGAGGCCGAGCGCGCCCGCGGTGTGCACGACGGCGGCCGGGGGGTGCGCGGCCAGCAGGGCGGCGACCGCCTCGCGGTCCGTCATGTCGCACGCCTCGACGGTGACACGCGCCCCGAGGGCGGTCAGTTCGTCGCGGAGGGCGTCGGCGCCGGGCGCGGCCGGGCCGCGGCGGCTGGTGAGCACCAGGTGCTCGGCGCCGTCCTCGGCCAGGCGCAGTGCGACGTGGCGGCCGAGGGCGCCGGTGCCACCGGTGATCAGGACGGTGCCGCGGGGCTGCCAGAGCGGGCCGGCCTCCGGTGCGGGCGCGTGCTCCAGGCGGCGGGCGCGGACGCCCTCGGCCCGTACGGCGAGCTGGTCCTCGTCGCCGCCGCCGGTGACCGCGGCGCCCAGCCGGGCCAGGGCGGTCGCGTCGACGTCGGCGGGCAGGTCGACCAGGCCGCCCCACAGCTCGGGCTGTTCCAGGCCGAGTACCTGGCCGAGTCCCCAGGTCTGCGCCTGCTCGGGCCGTGCGGTGTCGCGGTCCTGGTCCACGGTGACCGCGCTCTGCGTCACCAGCCAGAGCGGGGCGCCGAGCGCGGCGTCGGTCAGCGCCTGGGCGGCGGTCAGGGTGCCGGCCAGGCCGGCCGGTACCGCCGGGTGATCGGGGTGCGGCCGCTCGTCGAGCGCGAGCAGCGACAGCACGCCCGATACCGGACCGGGTCCGGCCGCGTCCCGCAGCAGCTGTGCGAGCGCGCCGCGTCCGGTGCCGGCGGCGACGGGGACGACGGATGTGCCGAGCTCGCGGAGCCAGGCGAGGCAGACGGCCGACGCGGTGCCGACGGCGTCGGTGTCGGGGACCAGGGCGAGCCAGGTGTGGTCCGGTGCGCCCGGGGTGGCGGGGCGGACCGGCTCGGTCCAGCCGATGCGGTAGCGCCACCGGTCGGCGGCCTGTCCGGCGGCGCCGGGCGCGTCCGGTACGTGCGGCCAGAACCGCTTGTGCTGAAAGGGATAGGTGGGCAGCGCGTGCCGGACGGCGCCCGCGGGGGCGAACAGCGCCTCCCAGTCCGGTCCGGCGCCCGCGGTGTGCAGGCGGGCCAGGGCGGCCAGCAGGGTCTGCTCCTCGGGGCGGCCGGCGCGCAGCAGGGACACCGCGAGCGGGCTCTCCTCGGGGAGGCAGTCGGGGACCATGCCCGAGAGCACGCCGTCGGGCCCGAGTTCCACGAACGTGGTGGTGCCGACGGCCCGCAGGGTGCGTACGGCGTCGGCGAACAGGACGGTGGCCCGGGCCTGCCGCGCCCAGTAGGCGGGCGAGCACGCCTCCTCGGGGGTGAGTTCGGCGCCCGTCACGGTGGAGACGACGGGGATGCGCGGGACCGCGTAGGAGAGGCCGGCCGCGATCCGCTCGTACTCGGCGAGCATGCCGTCCAGGTGTGCGGAGTGGAAGGCGTGCGAGGTGCGCAGCAGCTTGGTCCTGCGGCCCTGCTGCCGCCAGTGCCCTTCGAGGGCGGCGATCGCGTCGGCGTCGCCGGAGAGCACCACGGACCCCGGGGCGTTGACGGCCGCGACGGCGATCCGGTCCCCGTACTCGGCGAGCGGACCCGCCGCCTCGTCGGCGGACGCCTGGACGGCGAGCATCGCGCCATCCGCGCGCTGGGCCTGCATCAGCCGCCCGCGCGCGGTCACCAGGACGGCGGCGTCGGCGAGCGTGAGGACGCCGGCGGCGTGCGCGGCGGCCAGTTCACCGACGGAGTGACCGGCGAGCCGCTGCGGGTGCACACCCCACTCCCGCAGCGTGCGGAAGAGGGCGACCTCGAGGGCGAACAGCGCGGGCTGGGCGTACTCGGTGCGCTCCAGGGCCTCGGCGTCCTCCTCGACGACCCGGCGGAGTGGCCGCTCCAGGTGCCGGTCCAGCTCGGCGCAGACTTCGTCGTAGGCGGCGGCGAAGGCGGGGACGCGGGCGTACAGCCCGGCGCCCATGCCGGGGTGCTGGCTGCCCTGCCCGGTGAACAGGAAGGCCACCGACTGGGCGGCCTCGTCGCGTGCGGTGCCCTCGAAGATCCCGGCCGAGGTGCGGCCCTCGGCGAGCGCGCCGAGCGCGCGCACCAGGGCGTCGCGGTCCTCGGCGAGCACGACGGCCCGGTCGGGCAGCGCGGCGCGGGTGGTGGCCAGCGAGTACGCGACGTCCGTCAGCGCCTCCTCGGCCACGGTCCCGCTCTCCAGGAACGCCAGCAGGCTCGCGGCCTGGGCGCGCAGGGCGGTGCGGCCCTTGGCGGCGAGCGGGAAGAGCCGGGCGCCGGTGGCCGGGCGGTCGCCGGTCCGCTCCGCGGCGTGCTCGGCGTCCTGCCGGCCGGGCTCCTCCAGGAGGGCGTGCGCGTTGGTGCCGCTGATGCCGAACGCGGACACGCCGAACCGGCGCGGCGCCCCGGTCCTGGGCTGCCAGGGCCGCGCCTCGGCCAGCGGCTGTACGGCTCCCCCGATCCAGTCCACGACGTCGGAGGGGGCGTCCAGATGCAGGGACTCGGGAAGGACGCCGTGCCGCATCGCCATGATCATCTTGATGACGCCGGCCACGCCCGCGGCGGCCTGGGTGTGCCCGATGTTGGACTTCACCGAGCCCAGCCACAGCGGCCGGTCCGCGTCGCGGTCCCGCCCGTAGGTGGCGATCAGGGCCTGGGCCTCGATGGGGTCGCCGAGGCGGGTGCCGGTGCCGTGGCCCTCGACCGCGTCCACCTCATCGGGGCGCAGACCGGCGTCGGCGAGGGCGGCCGTGATGACCCGCTGCTGCGAAGGCCCGTTCGGGGCGGCCAGGCCGTTGCTGGCGCCGTCCTGGTTGACCGCGCTGCCGCGCACCAGGGCGAGCACCTGGTGCCCGTTGCGCCGGGCATCCGACAGCCGCTCCAGCAGCAGCAGTCCGGCGCCCTCGCCCCAGGCGGTGCCGTCCGCGGAGGCCGCGTACGCCTTGGCGCGCCCGTCGGCGGCGATACCGCGCTGCCGGCTGAACGACAGGAACAGGCCGGGCGTGGACATCACGGTGACTCCGCCGGCCATGGCCAGGTCGCACTCGCCCCGGCGCAGCGACTGGCAGGCCAGGTGCAGGGCGACCAGCGCGGAGGAGCAGGCGGTGTCGACCGTGACGGCGGGCCCCTCCAGGCCGAGGGCGTAGGAGATGCGGCCGGAGACGACGCTGGCCGCGGCGCCGGTGCTGCCGTAGCCCTCGCTGTCGGCGTGGTCCGCGGGCGCGGCGGCGAGCAGCGCCGGGTAGTCCTGCCCGTTGGTGCCCGCGAAGACGGCCGTACGGCTGCCGCGCAGCGTGGTGGGGTCGAGGCCGGCGCGCTCCAGCAGCTCCCAGGACGTCTCGAGGAGCACGCGCTGCTGCGGGTCCATGGCCAGCGCCTCGCGCGGGGAGATGCCGAAGAAGTCGGCGTCGAAGCCGGCGGCGTCGTCGAGGAAGGCACCCTCGCGCACATAGGTGGTGCCCGGGTGCGCCGGGTCGGGGTGGTACAGCCCGTCCAGGTCCCAGCCGCGGTCGGCGGGGAAGGCGCCGACCGCGTCGGTGCTCTCGCCGACGAGCCGCCAGAGGTCCTCCGGGGTGCGTACGCCGCCGGGGAAGCGGCAGCTCATCGCGACGACGGCGATCGGGTCGCCGTCGGCCCCGGCCGGCACCGGCGCGGGGTCCGGCCCGGGTGCGGCGCCCGTGGAGCCGGCCAGTTCGGCGCGCAGGTGGCGCACCAGGGCGGCCGGGGTCGGGTGGTCGTACACCACGGTGGCCGGGAGGCGCAGTCCGGTCGCGGCGCCCAGCCGGTTGCGGACCTCCACACCGGTCAGCGAGTCGAAACCGAGCTCCTTGAACGTGCGCTCCACCGGGACCGCCCCGGCACCGGAGTGGCCGAGCACGGCGGCGATGTGAGAGCGCACCACGTCGAGCAGGATGCGTCCGCGCTCCTCCTCGCCGGCTTCGGCGAGCCGCCGGGCGAGCGCGGTGCCGGCGGTGCCGGGCTCCTCGGCGGCGGTGGCCGCGGCCGCGCGGATGCGCCGCACCTCGGGCACGTCGTACAGCAGCGGCCGGACGCGGGAGGCGGTGAACGCCAGGAAGAACCGGTCCCAGTCGATGTCCGCCACGGTCAGGCAGGTCTCGTCGTCCGCCACGGCCCGCTCCATCGCGGTCAGGGCGTCCTCGGGGTCCATGGCGGGCAGGCCGTGCCGGGCCAGCAGGCCGCCGACGCCGTCACGGCCGGCCATGCCCGCGCCCGCCCAGGGGCCGAAGGCGACGGAGGTCGCCACAAGCCCTTCGGCGCGGCGCTGCTCGGCGAGGGCGTCCATGAACGCGTTGCCGGGGGCGTAGTTGCCCTGGCCGGGTACGCCGAAGGTGGCGGCCACGGAGGAGAACAGCACGAACGCGTCCAGGTCCAGCGTCCGGGTCAGCTCGTGCAGATGCCGCGCGCCGACCAGCTTCGGGCGCAGCACCCGGTCGATCTGCTCCGGGCGCAGCACCGCCACCATGTCGTCGTCCAGGACGGCGGCGGTGTGCACGACGGCGGTGAGCGGGTGTTCCCGCGGAACCGTCGCGAGCAGCGCCGCCAGGGCATCGCGGTCGGCCACGTCGCAGGCGGCGATCGTGACACGGGAGCCGCGCTCCTCCAACTCCTGGCGGAGCGCGTCGGCGCCGGGCGCCTGCGGGCCGCCGCGGCCGACGAGGAGCAGATGGTCCGCGCCGCGCTCGGCGAGCCGGCGGGCGACGTGCGCGCCCAGGGCGCCGGTGCCGCCGGTGACGAGCGTGGTGCCGCGGGGCTCCCACGTGCGGGCCCGGGGGCGAGCGCCCCGCGCCGCCCGTGTCAGACGGCGCACGGACACGCCCGCCGCGCGCACGGCTGTCTGGTCCTCGGTCCCCCGGGCGGGGTCCGCCGCGCCGCCCGCGGGCAGGCCCGCGAGGACGGCGGCCAGCCGGGTGCGGGTGTCCTCGTCCAGACCGGCCGGGAGGTCGACGAGACCGCCCCAGCGGTCGGCGTGTTCCAGGCCGACGACCCGGCCCAGGCCCCAGACCGGGGACTGCTCGGCGGCGGTGAGCCGGTCGGTGGCGTCCACGGCGACGGCGCCCCGGGTGACCAGCCATAGCGGCGCGGTGAGGCCGGTGTCGCCGAGTGCCTGGACGAGCGCCACGCTGGACACCAGGCCGGCGGGCGCCGCCGAATGTCCGGGGCACGGCCGCTCGTCCAGGGCGAGCAGCGAGAGCACGCCCGCGACGGGGCCGTCCCCGGCCGCGTCGCGCAGCCGCTCGGCGAGGACCGCCCGGTCGGCGTCGGCGGCCACGGTCACGGTGCGGACGTCCGCACCGTACGCCGCCGGTACGGCCCGCACTGCGGCGGTGTACGTGTCCTCGGCGAGGTGCTCGGGCACCACGGCCAGCCAGCGCCCGGCCAGGGCGTCCGGAGCCGGTGCCCGGTCGGCGTCGGGCCGCGGTGTCCAGGTGACGCGGTAGCGCCAGGTGCCGGGGCCTGGCCGCGCGGGCGCGGCGGCACGCGAGGTGTCCAGCCAGTACCGCCGGCGCTCGAACGAGTAGGTCGGCAGTTCCGTGCGACGGGCGCCGCTGCCCTCGTACAGTGCCGTCCAGTCCACCGGCGCGCCGTGCGCGTATGCCTCGGCCAGGGAGTTGAGGAACCGTTCGGGGCCTCCGTCGCCACGGCGCAGCGTGCACAGCACGGCCGCCGGGCGTTCCGAGGTGTGGTCGAGGGACTCGGAGATGCCCTGCATCAGCACCGGGTGCGGGCTGACCTCGATGAAGAGCGCGGAGCCCGCGGAGAGCACATCCTCGACGGCCGGGCCGAAGCGGACCGTGCCGCGCAGGTTGCGGTACCAGTAGCCGGCGTCGAGTCCGGTGCCTTCGAGCACCTCACCGGTGACGGTGGAGAGGAAGGGCACCGTGGCGCGGCGGGGCTCGATCCCGTCCAGTGCCTCGGTCACCGCCTCGCGGATCTCTTCCACGTGCGCCGAGTGGGAGGCATAGTCGACCGGGACACGGCGGGCGCGGCAGCCCTCCTCCTCGCACATCGCGAGGAGTTCGTCCAGCGCTTCGGGGTCGCCGGAGACGACGACCGCCCCGGGGCCGTTGACGGCGGCGACGGACAGCCGGTCGCCCCAGCGGCTGAGCCGGCGCACGGCCGCCTCCTCCGGCTCGGCGACGGACACCATGCCGCCGCGCCCGGCGAGGGCGCGCAGCGCCTGGCTGCGCAGCGCGACGACGCGCGCACCGTCCTCCAGCGAGAGGGCGCCGGCCACCACGGCCGCGGCGATCTCGCCCTGGGAGTGGCCGACGACCAGGTCGGGCTGCACGCCGTGGGAGCGCCAGAGGGCGGCCAGGGAGACCATGACGGCGAACAGGGCGGGCTGTACGACGTCCACGCGCTCCAGCCCGGGTGCTCCGGGCTCGGCCAGTACCTCCGAAAGCGACCAGTCGACGTACGGCGCGAGGGCGTCCTCGCAGGCCCGCAGCCGCTCGGCGAAGACCGGTGCGGACCGGGCGAGTTCCAGGGCCATGCCGGCCCACTGCGAGCCCTGGCCGGGGAAGACGAAGACGGTCCTGGCGCCGGGCAGCGCGGTGCCGCGCACCACTCCGGGCAGCGGCAGCCCGTCGCCGGGCGTGGCCTCGGCGAGCGCGCGCAGTCCGGCCGGTCCGGCGAGCAGCACCGCGCGCTCCTCGAACGCGGTCCGCTCGGCGGCCAGCGAGTAGCCGACGTCCAGGGGGCGCGGCTGCGGGGCGGCGGCCAGGTGCTCCGCGAGGCGGCCGGCCTGCCGGCGCAGGGCGTGGGCGTCCCGGGCGGTGAGGATCCAGGGCGCGGAGGCCGGGGTGTGCCCGTCCGCCGCGAGGGCCGCCTGCGGGGCCTCTTCGAGGACGACGTGGGCGTTGGTGCCGCTCACGCCGAACGAGGAGACGCCGGCCCGGCGCGGGCGGCCCGCGGCCGGCCACGCCATCCGCTCCGTGAGCAGCCGCACCGCGCCGGCCGACCAGTCCACGCGGGACGACGGCGTACGGACGTGCAGGGTCGCGGGCAGCGTCGCGTGCCGCAGCGCCGCCACCGTCTTGATGACTCCGGCGATACCGGCGGCGGCCTGGGTGTGGCCGATGTTGGACTTCAACGAGCCCAGCCAGAGGGGCCGTTCGCGATCCTGGCCGTAGGTGGCGAGCAGCGCCTCGGCCTCGATCGGGTCGCCCAGGACGGTTCCGGTGCCGTGGGCCTCGACGGCGTCGACCTCGGCGGCGGTCAGCCCCGCGTCGGCCAGGGCGTCGCGGATGACGCTCTCCTGGGACGGGCCGTGCGGCGCGGTCAGGCCGTTGGAGGCACCGTCCTGGTTGACGGCGCTGCCGCGCACCAGCGCGAGCACGGGGTGGCCGTTGCGCCGGGCGTCCGACAGCCGCTCCAGCAGCAGTACGGCGACGCCTTCGCCCCAGCCGGTGCCGGTGGCGTCGTCGCTGAAGGACCGGCAGCGGCCGTCGCGGGCGAGGCCGTTCTGCCGGCTGAACTCCATCAGCATGCCGGGCCCCGCCATCACCGTGGCTCCGGCGGCCAAGGCGAGGGAGCACTCGCCGCCGCGCAGCGCCCGTGCCGCCATGTGGAGCGCCACCAGCGACGACGAGCAGGCGGTGTCGACGGTCACGGCCGGACCGTGCAGGCCGAAGGTGTAGGAGATACGGCCCGAGGCGACGCTGCCGGCGCCGCCGACCAGGCCGTATCCCTCGACCTCGGCCGGTATCTCGTGCAGCCGGGGCAGGTAGTCCTGGCTCATGGCGCCGACGAAGACACCGGTGGCGCTGGAGCGCAACGTGGCCGGGACGATACCGGCCCGCTCGAACGCCTCCCAGCTGGTCTCCAGCAGCAGCCGCTGCTGGGGGTCCATGGCGAGCGCCTCGCGCGGGGAGATACCGAAGAAGTCGGCGTCGAAGTCGCCCACCCCGTCCAGGAATCCTCCGAAGCCGGTGTGGGAGGTCCCGTCGCCCTCGCCGCCGAGCAGGGCGTCCAGGTCCCACCCGCGGTCCTCGGGCAGTGGTCCGACGGCGTCCGCGCCGGACTCCACAAGCCGCCACAGGTCCTCGGGGGAACGCACCCCGCCGGGCAGCCGACAGCTCATGGCGACGATCGCGACGGGCTCGTCCACCGGTGCGGCGGTGGGCGCCAAGGCCGGTGCGGCGGTGCCGGCGCCGTGCAGAGAACGGTGCAGGAAGGACGCGACCTCTTCGACGGTGGGGTGGTTGTAGACGAGTGCGGCGGGCAGTCGCAGGCCCGTCGCGGCGGCCAGCCGGCCGCGCAGTTCCAGCGAGGAGGTGGAGTCGAGGCCGAGGGCTTTGAAGGCCAGGCTGACATCGACCCCGTCAGCGCTCGGGTGTCCCAGGACGGCGGCGGCGTGCGATCTGACCAGCTCGGTCAGTGCGGGCAGACCGGTGTCCTCGACCGCCGTCACAGCCGGGGCGGGCTCGGCGACCCGGTCGAACCAGTAGGACTGCCTCTGGAACGGGTAGGTGGGCAGAGCGACGCGGACGGCGCCGGAGAGCAGGGGGGACCAGTCGACGTCGACGCCTTGGACGAACAGTTCGGCCGCCGAGCGCTTCAGCCGCTCCCATCCCCCGTCGTCCCGGCGCAGCGTCCCGCCCGTGATCACGTCACCGGCGGTCTCCGCCACCGCCGCGGTCAGCACCGGATGAGCACTGACCTCGACGAACACGCCGTATCCGGCGTCCGCCAGGGTGCGTACGGCCGCCTCGAACTCAACGGTCCGGCGCAGGTTGCGGTACCAGTAGCCGGCGTCGAGCTCCGTGCCGTCCGCCCAGTCCACGTTCACGGTCGAGAACAGCGGGACGCTTCCCGCCCGGGGGGTCACGTCCCGCAGGACGTCCAGTACCCGCTCCTCGATCTCCTCCACCTGCGCACAGTGGGAGGCGTACTGCACGGGCAGCCGGCGAGCGCGGACGTCCCGCTCCTCGGCCAGTGCCTCCAGCTCCGCCAGTGCCTCGGGGGCGCCGGCGACGACGACCGACGAGGGACCGTTGACCGTGGCGACCGAGAGCTCGGGCCCGATGAGTGCGCGGACCTCCCGGGCCGACAGCGCCAGCGATGTCATGCCGCCGCGCCCGGCCAGGGCACGCAGCGTCCTGGCGCGCAGGGCCACCACGCGCGCACCGTCCTCCAGCGACAGGGCGCCCGCCACCACGGCGGCCGCGACCTCGCCCTGGGAGTGGCCGAGCACCGCGTCGGGGACGACGCCCAGCGACTGCCACATCGCGGCGAGCGACACCATGACCGCCCACAGGACGGGCTGGACGACCTCCGTGCGCTCCAGCGCGTCCGCGTCGCCCAGCACATCGGCGAGGCGCCAGTTGGTGAACGGTTCCAGTGCCTGTCCGCACTCGTCCATGCGGGCGGCGAAAACCGGTGACCCGTCCATGAGTTCACGCGCCATGCCGACCCACTGCGAGCCCTGGCCGGGGAAGACGAACACGGTCTTGCCCACCGCCGCCGTGGCGTGTCCGGTGACCACGTTGTCGCCGGCCCCGCCCGTCGCCAGCGCCCGCAGGCCGTCGGCGCCCAGGGACACCGCGCGGTGGTCGAAGAGAGTACGGGACGACAGCAGGGATCCGCCCAGGTCGACGGGGTCGGTGCCGGGGTGGCCGTCGACCCAGTCGGCCAGCCGCGCGGCCTGCGCGCGCAGCGCGGCCGGGGTCCGCCCGGACACCACCAGAGGCACGGCGCCGGGTACCGCGTTCCGCTCGGGAGAGGCCGGTGCCGCGGACACGTCCGGAAGGTGGGCGGCCACCACCACGTGGCAGTTGGTACCGCCCAGCCCGAACGAGCTGACGCCGGCGACCCGGCGATCGCCGCGCCAGGAACCGTGTCCGGTGACCACCTGGAGGTTCAGCTCGTCGAGCGGGATGTCGGACGACGGCGTGTCGAAGTTGAGGCTGGCCGGGATACTGCCGTGACGCACCGCCAGGACGGTCTTGAGCAGGCCGACGACACCGGCGGCGCTCTCCAGATGGCCGACGTTGGTCTTGGCCGAGCCGACGAGCAGAGGCGAACCGGCCGGCCGCGCGCCGCCGATCGAGGCACCCAGCGCGGCCGCCTCGACCGGGTCGCCGACCTTGGTGCCCGTGCCGTGCAACTCGACGTAGTCGACATCGGCGGGCGACACTCCAGCGGCCCGGTGGGCCAGTGCCACCACCTCGCGCTGTGCCGTGGCGTCGGGCACGGTCAGCGCGCTGCCGTCGCCATCGTGGTTGACGGCACTGCCGAGAAGCACACCGTGGACGGTGTCGCCGTCGGCGACGGCCTGGTCGAGCGGTTTCAGCAGTACCAGGCCACCGCCCTCGCCACGTACATAGCCGTCGGCCCGCGCGTCGAAGGTGTGACAGCGCCCCGTCGGGGAGAGGGCGCCGACGCCCGCGGCGACCAGCGCGGTGTCGAGTGCCAGGTTCAGACTGACACCGCCGGCCAGCGCGGTGACGGACTCGCCGCTGCGCAGACTCTGACACGCCAGATGCACGGCGACCAGCGACGACGACTGGCCGGTGTCCACGAGTTGACTCGGGCCGCGCACACCGAGGGTGTGCGAGAGCCGGTTGGCGATGAGCGCGCGCTGAGTGCCGGCCAGCGTGTGATGGGTGATCTCACCGGCCGACTGCCGCCGCAGTGTGGCGTAGTCGTCCCACCCGGCGCCGATGAACACGCCCGTGCGGGTGCCGGCGAGCGCGGCGGGCAGCAGACCCGCGTGCTCGACGGCCTCCCAGCTCAGTTCCAGGGCGAGCCGCTGCTGCGGGTCCATGGCGGCGGCTTCGCGGGGCGAGACGCCGAAGAAGGCCGCGTCGAACGCGTCGGGGTGCTCGATGAAGCCGCCCCATCGCGCGCCGGCGGCGTGCGGGGTCCCGGCGGCGTCGAGCTGGGCGGCCGTCCATCGGTCGGCCGGCGCCTCGGTGATGGCGTGCCGTCCGTCGAGCAGCAGCCGCCAGAAGGCGTCGGGGTCGGGCGCTCCGGGCAGGCGGCACGAATAGCCGATGACGGCGATGGCAGCCTGCGACGGATCCGTCCTGGTCAACGACTGCTCCTCAACGTACTTCAATTCCCTCGCCCTGACCCCTAGGGATACATCGTGATTTTTCAAGTCATGTTGTTCCTGCGAAACCGCAGCGCACCACCGCAATGGCTGTAGATCCCCTCCACCACTGCGGGGCAGGCGACAACTCGGCGAGGCACGTCCCGACGATCAAGTGGCTGACGACCGATCAGTCGAAGAACCCCCAGGCCACTGAGCGCACTTGGTGACCCTACTCTGACGCCCGTCGCCCTATCGCGCGTGGCGAAGATCACAACCCGCACGCCTCCGCGCCGCCGCCGTTACAACCTGTTTCCACACCATTGGCGCCAGCCGTTCGCCCGCTTTTCACCCAATGATCAATATTGTCGCTACGCATACCACCAACAGCCCACCAAATCGGACGTGTTCCACTCTCCGCTTTCGATCACTGACCGCGTGCAACGCCCGGCGAGCAGTCACCGCTGCGTGGCCGGTGTCACGGCTTTCTGCCGCCAAGCGCCTGACCTGGCCGGACGGCATGTCTAGGGAAACTCGTAGACTGATCAAACCTTGGGTCGGCACCAACACACATCACGTACGGGCGCGTCCCGATGGGAAGCGCCCGTACGGGGACCGGCTGACCTCCCGTGAAGCCCCTACCGGGCCCGAAGAACGCGAGGGGCCGGCGTGTGCACTCGCCGGGTCAGCGGCCTTCGGCGAAGCGGGCGGTGACGGCGAGCGCCTGCTTGTCCGGCTTGCCGGCACCGGTGAGGGGCAGCGCGTCATGGAATGTCACCACGGCCGGTACGTGCTTCGGGGACAGCTCGGCGGCGACGTGGCCGATCAGCGTCCCGGCGTCGGCGGTGCTGTCCGGCCGCGCCACCACGGCGGCGTGGATGTGCTCCACGCGGTCGTCGTCGATCACGCAGTACACCGCGGCCTGGGCGATGCCCGGATGGCTCAGCAGCGCGTTCTCCACATCGGTGGGATGGACCTTGATGCCGTTGGCCTTCATCACCTCGCCCATCCGGCCGTGCAGCCGCAGAAAGCCGTTCTCGTCCACGGAGCCGAGGTCACCGGTGTGCACCCAGCCGTCACGGACGATCGCGGCCGTCAGCTCCGGCTCACCCCAGTAGCCGAGCATGGTGGACGGGCTCCGCACACACACCTCACCGATCTCACCGGACGGGAGGTCGCGGTCGGCGTCCAGGTCACGGATGCGTATCTGTGTGGTCGGACGTCCGACGGTCCGGCGCAGCTCCGGGTCGAAGTGGTCCTGCGGCATCAGCATGCTGATGCCGCTGATCTCCGTGGTCCCGTAGAGCTGGAGCAGCACCGGGCCGAACACCTCGACCGCCTGGGCCAGTCGGGCAGGGGCCGCGGGGGAACCGACGTAGGTGATGAGCTTGACGCTCGACCGGTCGGTGGTGGCGATGTCGGGATGGTCGATCAGCATGTACAGCTGCGGCGGGGTGATCGTCAGCGCGGAGACACGGTGCCGTTCCACGGCCCTCAGCACATCGCCCGCCTCGAACCCGTCGTGCAGGACGACCGTTCCCCCGGAGGCGAGCGCGACGTCGACGGCGGAGCCGCTGGAGTTGCTCACCGGAAGGGTCGACAGGCACACGATGGGTTCCGGGGACTGGAGGGCCACCTGGAGGTTGAAGCTGCGCAGGCGGTACGGCTGCATGACGCCCTTGGGGCGGCCGCTGGTACCGCTGGTGTAGATCACCACGGCCGGCTTTTCGGGGTCGGTCTCGACGGCGTCGAGGTCGAAGGCGTCCGGGTCGCCCGACGAGAGGTCCAGGACATCGGAACCGAGGGCGCCGAGCGCGGCGAGACGCGGTGGCTCGGACAGCCGGTCGCACAGCTCGCGGGCCGCGTCGAGGTTCTCCTTGTCGACGGCGAGGAAGGTCACCCCGGTCCTGCTGAGGATCTCCTGCCGGGCGGCGGCGGCCATCTGGTCCGTGGGATCCACCGCGTTGGTGGAGTGCAGGTGGACCACGGTGGCCCCGGCGAGGTTGGCCGCGTAGCGCAGGATGATGGTCGCCGGGCTGTTGGTGACGGTCAGCACCGCCACCACCGGATCCTTGCCCTCCGTGCCCGGGGCCCGGTGTTCGGTGAAGTGCCTGCGCAGGACTTCGGCCGCCGTGACAACCGCCGTGGAGAACCGGTCCGCGGTGAACTCCTCACCCTCCCGCCACAGGGCGATCCGGTCGGGATCGGACGCCAACACCTCAAGGACCCGGCGGGCGTAATTCTCATTCGAAGACATCGGCACTCCACTTTGCCAGCCGTTGACGGTTCGATGAAGGGTTACATGATCGCGAGAGCACGGCAACACACACCTAAGTGAATTACCAGACCTGATGTTCCGAGTTGCTGTTGTTGACTTCGAATGACCGGCGATGTCAAGCGAGTTGGACACCGGCCGAGTGAGTTGGACGCCGACCAAAACCGATGGTATACAGACGCTACTTCCATGTCCTTCCTCCGAATCGAGGACGGCAAAGCCACGTGATTCGCCGCGCGATTCCGCTGGTGACGCGTTTGCGCCGGGGGCGAGCAGAAGTCGGCCGTAGCCCTTCGGTTTCAGCCGGTTGAGCGCGGCTGCCCGTAGTTGCATATGGCCTCAGGCGGCCTGAAAACGAAGCGAGTAGATGTGACGACCCAGTATCTGGACCTCTTTGCAAACCTCATCGAAGGCTCCGA
>NZ_JBEZNG010000033.1:0-101837 GCF_040653035.1 Streptomyces malaysiensis subsp. malaysiensis | reverse complement strand
CTTCCGGCGTGTCCACCACTTTAGCGGATTCCCCCGGATGCTCATAATCGAGTTCCCCGGTCCGAATTCCGGCATGCCGAAATCCATCCCGATGAAGGGCCGTGCAGTAGTGGTTTGCCGCCGGTGCGGCTCAAGTGGTTGTCGCGTTTCCCCGTAGGGCTCCGTGGCAACCCGGTGAACACTACACGACGCCCCGAGGACCATCAAACTCATGGCCGAGCCCCCTGCCAGGGCGTACTCTCCATGGCATGACGAGCGCATGTGTTCACCCACGGTGGTGGGCCGCCTGACGGCGGCCGCCTCATCAACACATGCGCAACCACGGCCGCCGCTCCGGCGGCCGTTCGCGTATCTCCCTCTCCGCGAATCCCGGCCGACCGGGTCGGCGGCCCCGACACAGCGGGAGATGGCGGAGAGATGACAGAGACGAAGACGGCACGGCGCCGGATCTTCAGTGGGGTCAAACCGAGCGGGCATCTGACCCTCGGGAATTACCTCGGGGCCGTACGCCGGTGGGCCCAGGAGGACCAGCACCGCGCCGACGCGCTGTTCTGCGTCGTCGATCTGCACGCGCTCACGGTGGAGCACGATCCGGCGCGGGTGCGGCGGCTCACCCGGCAGGCCGCCACGCTGCTGCTGGCCTCGGGGCTCGACCCCGAGCACTGCACGCTGTTCGTACAGAGCCATGTGGACGAGCACGCGCGGCTGTCCTATCTCATGGAGTGCACCGCCACCGACGGCGAGATGCGGCGGATGATCCAGTACAAGGAGAAGGCCGCGCGGGAGCAGGCGAGGGGGCGGAGCGTACGGCTGTCGCTGCTCACCTATCCGGCGCTGATGGCGGCCGACATCCTCGTATACGGAACGCATGAGGTGCCGGTCGGCGAGGACCAGACCCAGCATGTGGAGGTGGCCCGGGATCTGGCGCAGCGGTTCAACCAGCGGTACGGACCGGTTTTCACCGTGCCCCGGGCCACCAATCCAAGGGTTTCGGCACGGGTGATGGATCTCCAGGACCCGACGTCGAAGATGGGGAAGTCGCATGCGGAGACGGCGGGCATCGTCTATCTGCTCGACGAGCCGGATGTGGTGCGGAAGAAGATCATGCGGGCCGTCACGGACAGCGGAACCGAGGTGCGGTACGACCGGACGGGACAGCCGGGGGTGGCCAATCTGCTGGATGTGCTCGCCTCGTGCACCGACGGCAAGCCGGAGGTGCTGGCCGGGGAGTTCTCCTCGTACGGGGAGTTGAAACGGGCCACGGCGGAGGCGGTGCTGGAACTGTTGCGGCCGCTCCAGGCCCGGCATGCGGAGCTGTGCGCCGACCCGCCGTATGTGGACGGGGTGCTGCGGGCCGGGGCCGAGCGGGCGCGTGACCTGGCCCGGCCCCGGGTGAACGAGGCGTATGCGGCGGTCGGGCTGCTGCCGCCCGCGTGAGTCAGGCGGCTCCCGTTTGACCGGAGCGGTTCGCCCTTGCCGTCGGTCATTCGCCCTTGCCTCGGTCGGACGTCAGCCGTTGCCGGAGGCGAGTTCGCGGCTGCGGTCGCGGGCCGCCTCCAGCGCGGCGATCAGCGCGGCGCGCACCCCGTGGCTCTCCAGCTCGCGGATGGCGTTGATGGTGGTGCCCGCCGGGGAGGTGACGGCCTCCCGCAGCTTGACCGGGTGCTGATCGCTGTCGCGCAGCATCACCGCCGCGCCGATGGCCGCCTGGACGATCAGGTCATGGGCCTTGTCACGGGGCAGGCCCAGCAGGATGCCCGCGTCGGTCATCGCCTCGACCAGGAAGTAGAAGTACGCCGGGCCGGAGCCGGAGAGGGCGGTCGCGGCGTCCTGCTGGGACTCGGGGACGCGCAGCGTCTTGCCGACACCGCCGAAGATCGCCTCGGTGTGGGCGAGGTGCTCCTCGGTGGCGTGGCTGCCCGCCGAGATGACGGACATGGCCTCGTCGACCAGTGCGGGGGTGTTGGTCATGACGCGGACGACCGGGGTGCCCGCGGCCAGGCGCGCCTCGAAGAAGGAGGTGGGGATGCCGGCGGCGCCGGAGACGATCAGCCGGTCGGTGGGGACATGGGGGGCGAGCTCGTCGAGCAGGGCGCCCATGTCCTGCGGTTTGACGGTGAGGATGAGGGTGTCGGCGGACTTGGCGGCCTCGGGGTTGGATACGGCCTCGACGCCGTAGCGCGACCGGAGCTCCGCTGCGCGCTCGGGGCGGCGCGCCGTGACCAGCAGATCGGACGGCGACCAGCCGCCGCGGATCATTCCGCTGAGAAGGGCTTCGCCGATCTTTCCCGTGCCGAGCACGGCGACCTTCTCCGTCATGGTGCGGCTCTCCTCATGCCTGTTCGGTATGTCTGTTCGGTTTCGCGCTGTGGTGCGTGTGTGTTCTCCGCCATCTTCGCACGAGTGGCGCATTCTCCTTGTCTCTTATGAATTACTTATTCGTCGTTCGATGAATTAAATTTTACGCGCCATCCGGCGTGACGTGATAAGCGCTTTGCGCCAGCGCCAACCAGGGCGCCCGGAACGAAGCAGTCCTGTTCGATGACCCCGTGTTCACAAGTCGGTTACATATCGACTTGCAAACGGTCACAGTCCCATGGACACAATGGGGGTCGCTGTCTATACGTACGGGAAGGGGGCGATGGTGAGGACCGTCCGGCTTACCGCTCACGCACTGGTTACAGCGGTAGCCGTATTGCTTGCCCTCTTCATCGCGGCCGATTCCGCGTCCGCACAGGTCATCCATCCCGAAGCAATCAGCGCGAGCGCAGCAGCCGATCCACGGCCGGCCTCGGAGACATTGGTCTTCGCGCATGGCGACAACGGAACAGTGGACTGCAAGGGGCTTCGCGGACGAACCCCGCTCACCGCTCCCACACCGAGCGGCAAATACGGATGTGTGTGCGGTTGCGATGCCGGTATTCCGGCGCCGCGTACCGCTATCTCCACATCGGTCACCGGACGGCAGGCCGTTCCGGTGTCGAGATCGGGCGAGCTGCCCGTCATCCTCCAGATCTTCCGCTGCTGAGTGCTACACCGCCGTAGCCCGGCGGTCCGTCCCACGCGCTTTCCCACGCTTTTCTCGCGTCTCGCAGCTAGCGATCTCAACCGCCAGCGACCGATTCCATCGATCCCACTGACGTAGCGCTATGCCGTGCCCCCGCCTGCCCATGAGCCGGTGACGGGGCGCACTGGAGGCAACCCTCATGCGAAACTCTCTTCTTGACCGTTTCCGTGGTGCCCGAGGCACCTCAGGCTCATCCGGCGCCGGTACGTTCCGCGCCGACTTCACCGCTTCACTCGTCGTCTTCCTCGTTGCCGTCCCCCTGTGCGTGGGGGTGGCGGTGGCCTCCGGTGTACCGGCCGAACTCGGCCTGATCACCGGCATCGTGGGCGGGCTGATCACCGGTTTCCTGCCGGGCAGCAGCCTTCAGGTCTCCGGCCCGGCCGCCGGTCTGACCGTGCTGGTCTACGAGGCCGTGGAGGAATACGGCGTCGCCGCGCTCGGCGTCCTCGTCCTGATCTCCGGACTGCTCCAGCTGGCCATGGGCGCGCTCGGCCTAGGCCGCTGGTTCCGGGCGATCTCCGTCGCCGTGGTGCAGGGCATGCTCGCGGGCATCGGCCTGGTGCTGATCGCCGGGCAGCTGTACGCGCTCGCCGACGCCAAGGCGCCGAGCAGCGGGCTCGACAAAATCTTCGGCATCCCGGAGCTCATCGGGGACGTGGCCGGATCCGGTGACGCCCTGAAGGCGGTCGCCGTGGGCGTCGGCACGATCGCGGTGCTGGTGCTGTGGCCGCGTTTCCGCCAGGGGGCCAAGGTGCTGCCCGCGCCGCTGGCGGCCGTCGCACTCGCCACGGCCGCGACCGCGATCTTCGACCTGCCGATCGCGCGGGTCGAGGTCAAGGGCCTGCTGGACGCGGTCCAGCCGCCCGGTGGCAGTGAGTTCGCGGCCCTCGCCGAGGTGGGTGTCATCGGCACCGTGCTCGCCTTCACGCTGATCGCCTCGGCCGAGAGCCTGTTCAGCGCCGCGGCCGTGGACCGGCTGCACGACGGTGCGCGCACCGACTACAACAAGGAGCTCATGGCGCAGGGCGCGGGCAACGCGGTGTGCGGTGTCCTCGGTGCGCTGCCGATGACCGCGGTGATCGTGCGGAGCGCGGCCAATGTCCAGGCCGGTGCGAAGACCAAGGCGTCGCGGGTGCTGCACGGTGTATGGCTGCTGATCTTCGCGGTGCTCTTCCCCGCTGCCCTGGGCATCATCCCGGTGGCGACGCTCGCCGGTGTGCTGGTCTACTCCGGCTGGAAGCTGATCCCGACCAAGGACCTGGTGCCGCTGTGGCGGACCCACCGCGGTGAGGCGATCATCCTGATCGTCACCGCAGGGGCGATCGTGATCACCAATATGTTCGAGGGCGTGATCATCGGTCTGCTGATGGCCGTGGCCAAGACGGCCTGGGAGACCTCGCATGTGCATGTCGAGGTCAGCGGGCGCGAGGACGGGGACGGGAACGGGGACGGCGACAAGCCCCTGTACGTCCGGGTGCGCGGCAACGCGACCTTCCTGCGGCTGCCCAAGCTGCTGGACGAGTTGGAGGGCCTGCCCCGTGAGCGGGAGGTGGAGCTCGACCTGACCGGGCTGCGCCATGTGGACCACGCCTGCGAGATGGCGCTGGCCACCTGGACCGAGCGGCACAACGCCGTGGTCAAGCGGGACGCCGCCGTGGAAACGCAGGTCCCGGCCTAACGGCGCCCGCGTCGGACACTCCCCCTTCTTCGGGGACACTCCCCCTTCCGCCACCCCCGGCCCCCGGCGCCGCCCTCGCGGCGCCGGGGGCCGGCTGCGCTCCGGGCCGTGGCTCAGCCGCAGGGCACGGTGACGAAACCGTCGCTGCCGGTCTTCACATACGCGTCGGAGACGTACTGACCCGGGGCGATGTTGTCCCAGATGTCCGAGGTGCCGTAGGGCCCCGACACCTTCTGGCCGTGCCGCTGGCAGCGGATGGGGACACGGCTGTTGTACGGCAGCACCTTGACGACCCTGTAGTTGGTGCCGGGCCCGCTGCGGACGTTCACCTGATAGCCGGGCGCGACCGGATAGGTGATCGCTCCGGCGGCGATCCCGACGGCGTCCGTGGTGGCTTCCGCGGTGTCGTTCGCCGTGTCGTTCGCGGTGTCCGCGCCGTCGGTGGCGGCGGTGTCCGCGGTCTCTTCGATGGCCATGTACGGCCCCTCCCCCGTTGAACTTCTTTCCGAAGTTGTGCACATGTCGTGTGAAGTGACACGACATGCGGAGGCTAACAAGGCTCGCACGTGTCATCGACTAGGCTCGCCGAGTCGCGAATGCGGCCGAATTCACGGGGGTGGGGCATGCCGCCGGTGCGCAGAGCCGGGACGGGCCCGGAAGCGGAGGATCCGGAATACGCCGGGCAGTACCGGCTCGAGGCACGCCTCGGATCGGGCGGCATGGGCGTGGTCCATCTGGCCCGTTCACCCTCGGGACGGCGGCTCGCGGTGAAGGTCGTCCATGCCGAGTACGCCGAAGACCCCGAGTTCCGGGCGCGGTTCCGGCAGGAGGTGGCGGCCGCCCGGCGGGTCAGCGGCGCGTTCACGGCGCCCGTGGTGGATGCCGACCCGCAAGCGCCGAGGCCCTGGATGGCCACCCTCTACATCCCCGGCCCGACCCTCGCCGAACACGTCAAGCGGAGCGGCCCGTTGCCGCCGGACGACACGGTGCAGCTGGCCGCGGGGCTCGCGGAGGCGCTGCGGGACATCCATCGGGTGGGCGTGGTGCACCGCGATCTCAAGCCGAGCAATGTGCTGCTCGCGGCGGACGGCCCGAAGGTCATCGACTTCGGCATCTCCCGGCCGGCCGACAGCGAACTGCGCACCGAGACCGGGAAGTTGATCGGCACTCCGCCGTTCATGGCGCCGGAGCAGTTCCAGCGGCCGCGTGCGGTGGGCCCGGCGGCGGATGTGTTCGCGCTGGGGTCGGTGCTGGTGCACGCGGCCACCGGGCGGGGGCCGTTCGAGTCCGAGAGTCCGTACATCGTGGCGTACCAGGTGGTGCACGACGAGGCGGATCTGGCGGGGGTGCCGGATGAGCTGCTGCCGCTGATCCAGCGGTGCCTGGCCAAGAACCCCGAGGAACGCCCCACGCCCGACGCCCTGATGACGGTCCTGCGCGCCGTCCGCGGCCCCCACGCGCCGGCGCCGCGCGGACCGGTTCCGCTGGTGCCGCAGCAGCGGACGCCGGAGCCGCACTCCCTGCCGGGTGGGCGCGCGGAGCGGGACGGCGGCGGCGCCACGGATACGCATGTGAAGGCGGCATCCGGCGAGTCGGCGCCCCGGCTCGCGGAGGGCACGCCGGAACCGGTGGCGGACGAGTCGGGGACGGATGGATCGCTGACCAACGAATCGGTCGCGGACGAGCCGGGGACGCGGCGCCGGGGCATTCCGCGGTGGACCCTTTCCGGGCTCGCGGCCGCCGTGCTGCTCGGCGCGGCGGGCACGGCCGTCGCGCTGCGCCCGTTCGACGGCAGGGACTCCTCCGGCGGCGGCCGGCCGCGGATCAGCGCCGCGACCGCGGAGGCGTGGCGCCCCTGGGTCACCGGGCTGGAGGCCGGAAAGTCCGCGGGTTCGGGGGCGCGGCCCGCGTTCTGCTCGTACGGAGCGGACGCGCTGTACTGCTCCCGGCGCGGTGTCGAGGTCGCCCGGGTCGATCCGGACGACGGCCGGGTGGTCTGGTCGCGCCCGTCCGCGGCGGGGCGCCCCGGCGAGGGCGAGGCGATCTCCGCTCCCGTGTTCTCCGGTGGTCTGGTGCGGACGGTGTCCCCGGACGGCGGGCGGCTGCGGGCGCTCGACCCCACGACCCACCGCGTGCGCTGGAGCCGTGATGTGTCCGGTTACGAGGGCGGGGTCTACTCCTCGGGTGACACCGTGCTGCTGGCCGCGCCGGACGGCACGGTCACGGCGGTGAACGGCGCGACGAACAAGGAGCGTTGGAGCCACCCGCTGCCCGGCCACGCCCGGCCCGTCTTCTTCTCGTACGGCGACGGCCGCACGGCGTACGCCGTGACCACCGCGGGCGACGGCTCGCACACGCTGGTCACGGCGGTGGACCCGGTGCGCGGTACGACGCGCTGGCACGCCTCGCTCGACGGCCACCTCACCCCGGCCGGGAGCGGCCCTGGCGGAACGTTGCTGCTGACCGAGTCGGACAGCCGGACCCGTACCACCGCCGTCGTCCGCTACGACCCTGAGCGGCGCGCGGAGCGGCGGGTCGCGCTGTCCGCGCCGGTGTCCGCGTCCGGCGCCGTCACCAGCGGCGACCGGGTGTATGTGCTGGGCGCGGACGGCGGGTTGGTGGCGGTCGACACCGCGCGCGAGGGTTCGGCGAAGGCGCAGCGCTGGCGCCTGGAGACCTCGGTGTCCAACGCCTCGCCCCTGGTGACGGCGGACGGCCGGCTGTACTTCTCGGCGGCGGACGGCCGGCTGCTGGCCGTGGACGCCGAGCGGGGCGAGGTGATCGGCGAGACCCGCTCGCGCGGGGGCGCGGCCGGTCGCGGCTTCCTGGATCTGATGGCGGCGCCGGTGGTGGCGGACGGCAAGGTCTTCGCGACGACCCCGGACGGCACGGTCTTCGCCGTGAACGGGCGCAATCCGGCCGGTTGGTGAGCCACGACCCGGCCTCCGGCGCCAATCGGGCCTAAGGTGACCGCCGATCGTGGGTCGGTGGGGGAGACGGAAATGGCACTGCGCGCCGGGGACCCGGAGTCCATCGGAGGCTACGCACTCGAGCGGCGGCTCGGCCGCGGCGGTATGGGCACGGTGTATCTGGCCCGGTCGCGGTCGGGGCGGCGGCTGGCGCTGAAGGTGGTGCATCAGCAGTTCGCCGACGACGACGAGTTCCGGGTGCGGTTCCGGCAGGAGGTGGCGGCCGCCCGGCGGGTCAGCGGCGCGTTCACCGCGGCCGTCGTGGACGCGGATCCCGATGCCGTACTGCCGTGGATGGCGACCTCGTACGTGCGCGGGCGCACCCTCGCCGAGCGGGTCGCGGCGGACGGTCCGCTGCGCGGTGCCGAGTTGCGGCGGCTGGCGATCGGGCTGGTCGAGGCGTTGCGGGACATCCATCGGGCGGGCGTGGTCCACCGGGATCTGAAACCGGCCAACATCGTGCTGTCCGAAGAGGGCCCCCGCGTGATCGACTTCGGCATCTCCCGGGCGGCGGACCACCAGACCCTGACCATGACGGGCCGGGTCATGGGCACGCCCCCGTTCATGTCGCCGGAGCAGCTGCGCGATCCGCGGGAGGTCGGACCGGAGTCCGATGTGTTCTCGCTGGCGACGGTGGTGGTGTACGCGGCGACCGGCCACAGCCCGTTCGACGCGGACAGCCCGTATATGACGGCCTATCAGGTGGTGTACGAACCGCCGGAGCTGGACGCGGTGACCGGGCCGCTGCGTGACGCGGTCGCGGACTGCCTGGACAAGGATCCGTCCGCGCGCCCCGCGCTGGACGAGCTGCTGGAGCGGCTGGGGAGGCTGCCCGAGGACGATACGGACGCGGTCGGTACGGCCATGGACGGTACGGATAAGGACGATACGGACGCGGATGGCGCGGGCTCGGATGGCGCGGCGCACCCGGTCGGCACCGGTGATCGCGGCACGGACGAGGCCGATGCCGTACCCACCGAAGTCGGCCGTGCGCCGCGCCGTCCCCCGCTCCGGAGCCGCCCCCTGGTGGCCGCCGCGGCGGCCGCGGGCCTGGTCGCCGCTGTCGTGGGGACGATCGTCGTCCTCCGTGCCGGATCCGGACCCGATGGCGGGCCGGACGCCCGCCCCACCACCGGATCCTCGGCCAACTCCGCGCTCCCCTCCGGATGGCGCCCCTGGCAGCGCACGCTCGCCAAGTCCGGCGGCGATGTCATGACCCGTGTCGACGGCACTCCGCGCACGGTCAGCGGGCTGACCGGCCGCCGCTGTCTGGCCTCGGGCACGGATCTGTACTGCGGCGGTTCCGGGGTCGCCCTCACCCGGCTGGACACCCGGGGGCATATGGCCTGGCAGCGGCCGACGAAGCCGGGCGACCTGATCGGGGTGGCCGACGGTCTCGTCCTGGGCACCGTGGAGGCGTCGGACGGCACGACCCGGCTGGAGGGCTACCGCACCGGTGACGGTGAGCGGGTCTGGAAGACCGATATCGGCAGCTCGTACCAGGGGGCGGTGTTCCAGCGGGGGCGCCACCACGCCGTGCTCACCCAGAGCTGGGACGAGGAGACCTTCCAGGCGGTGGATGTGCGCACCGGCGGCACGCTCTGGTCGCGCCGGATCGCCCACGGGCTGAGCTGCGGCCCCGATGTGGTGGCCGGACGCCCTCTCGCAGACTGCGGACCGGTGGAGGACCGGGGCGACCCGGACACCCCGAACCAGCTCTACGCCCTCTCCCCCACCACCGGAGCGCCCGAGCGGATCGCCACGCTCGGCTCGGGCTCATTCCTCGCCGAGCGCTCGGGTGACCTCCTCTATCTGGAGGAGCACGGCGACGACTACACCGATCTGCTGTTCCTCGGCACGGACGGCGGACGGGAGCGCCGGGTGAAGCTGCCCCCGGGGCTCTCCGCCCGGCAGACCACGCCCACGCTGGTGGGCGACACGCTCTACTTCGTACGGCAGAACGGCGAGGTCACCGCCGTCACCACGGCCGGAAAGCGGCTGTGGACCAGGGCGACGCAGGTGGAGTGGCTGGGCCCGCCCGTGGTGTCCGGGCGCCGGGACGCCCTGTATCTGGGCACCGCCGCGGGCCGGGTGATCGCGCTGGACCGCGGGGACGGCCGGGTGCTGTGGCGGGGCGAGGCGCGCACCGACCCCGGTGGCATCCCCGCCGAGCTGACGCTGAACGGGGACGCCCTCACCACGGTCTACGGGTTCGACAGCGTGGAGGCGGCCGGGTCCGACGTCAGCCGAGGAGGCTGACGTCCCGGATCGCGCCCTTGTCCGCGCTGGTGGCCATCGCCGCGTAGGCGCGCAGCGCGGTGGACACCTTGCGCTCGCGGTTCTTCGGGGCGTAGACACCGCCGAGCGCCTCGCGGCGGGCCGCCAGCTCCTCCTCGCTCACCAGGAGTTCGATGGAGCGGCCGGGGATGTCGATGCGGATCCGGTCGCCGTCCTGGACCAGGGCGATGGTGCCGCCGGACGCCGCCTCCGGCGAGGCGTGGCCGATGGAGAGACCCGAAGTGCCGCCGGAGAAGCGGCCGTCGGTGACCAGCGCACACGCCTTGCCCAGGCCGCGGCCCTTGAGGAAGGAGGTGGGGTAGAGCATCTCCTGCATACCGGGGCCGCCCTTGGGGCCCTCGTAGCGGATGACGACGACGTCGCCCTCCTTGACCTGCTTGCCCAGGATCCGCTCGACGGCCTCATCCTGGGATTCGCAGACCACGGCAGGGCCCTCGAAGGTCCAGATGGACTCGTCCACGCCGGCGGTCTTCACCACACTGCCGTCGACGGACAGATTGCCCTTGAGGACGGCGAGTCCGCCGTCCTTGGAGTAGGCGTGCTCCATGTCGCGGATGCAGCCGCCCGCGGCGTCGGTGTCCAGCGAGTCCCAGCGCTCGGACTGCGAGAAGGCGGTGGCGGAGCGCTTGCAGCCGGGGGCCGCGTGCCACAGCTCGACGGCCTCGGCCGAGGGCGAACCGCCGCGCACGTCCCAGGTCTTGAGCCAGTCGGCGAGCGAGGCGCTGTGCACGGAGTGGACGTCCTCGTTCAGCAGCCCGCCGCGGAACAGCTCGCCGAGGATCGCCGGGATGCCGCCCGCGCGATGCACGTCCTCCATGTAGTACGTGCCGCCGGGGGCGACGTTGGGGGCGACCTTGGCCAGACAGGGCACCCGCCGCGAGACCTCGTCGATGTCCTCGAGGTTGTAGTCGAGACCGGCCTCCTGGGCGGCGGCCAGCAGATGCAGGATCGTGTTGGTCGAGCCGCCCATGGCGATGTCGAGCGCCATGGCGTTCTCGAAGGCGGCGCGGGAGCCGATGGAGCGCGGCAGCACGGTGTGGTCGTCCTGCTCGTAGTGGCGCTTGGTGATCTCCACAACGGTGCGGCCCGCGGTCTCGTAGAGCGCCTTGCGGGCGGTGTGGGTGGCCAGCACCGAGCCGTTGCCCGGCAGGGAGAGGCCGATCGCCTCGGTCAGGCAGTTCATCGAGTTGGCGGTGAACATGCCGGAACAGGAGCCGCAGGTCGGGCAGGCGTTGTTCTCGATACGGAGGATGTCCTCGTCCGAGACGCTCTCGTTGACCGCGTCCGAGATCGCGTTGACCAGGTCCAGCTTGCGGACGGTGCCGTCCACGAGCGTGGCCTCGCCCGCCTCCATGGGGCCGCCGGACACGAAGACGGTCGGGATGTTGAGCCGCATCGCGGCCATCAGCATCCCGGGCGTGATCTTGTCGCAGTTGGAGATGCAGATCAGCGCGTCGGCGCAGTGGGCCTCGACCATGTACTCCACGGAGTCGGCGATCAGGTCGCGGGAGGGGAGGCTGTAGAGCATCCCGCCGTGGCCCATGGCGATGCCGTCGTCCACGGCGATGGTGTTGAACTCGCGCGCGATGCCGCCCGCCGCGTGGATCGCCTCGCTCACGATCCGGCCCACCGGCTGGAGGTGGGTGTGGCCGGGCACGAACTCGGTGAAGCTGTTGGCCACGGCGACGATCGGCTTGCCGAAGTCCTCGCGCGCTACGCCGGAAGCCTGCATAAGGGCGCGGGCGCCCGCCATGTTTCGGCCGTGGGTGACGGTGCGAGACCTCAGCTCGGGCACGGTGCTCGGCTCCCTCGTAGTACGTGCGTCATGCGAATCGGATCAGAGTCTTCTGAGACTACGCCTCTGTCCACGGATCCGGATGGTCCGTCCGGATCCAGAGACGGCCGGGTCACTGTGCGGAGCGGGGGAACGGCGCTGGGTCAGCGGCCGGGTCCGTCGTCGGGCCGGGGTCAGCGGCTGAGGCTGTCGTCGGCTCTGAGTCGGCGGCCGGATCCGTCGTCGGGCCTCGATCAGCGGCCCGGTCCGTTGTCGGCTCTCGATCAGCGGCTGAGTCCGTCGCCGGGCCTCGATCAGGGGCTGAGGCTGTCGTCGGGTCTCGATCAGCTCTCGGTCAGATAGCGCTGGATGGTGGGCCCCACCATGGCCACGATGTCGTCGACCGCCGCCGACGCGATCGGCTCCATCCGGATCACATAGCGCAGCATCGCGATCCCGATGAGATGGCCGGCCGCCAGCTGCGCCCGGAACTCGGGGCTCGGGACGTCCAGCTCACCCGCCATCCGCAGCAGCACCCGGCGCTCGATCATGCCGCGCAGCACCGCGGCGGCGGTCTCGTTCGTCAGCGCGGAGCGCATCACGGCGAGCATGGGCGGCCGGCTGACCGGGTTCTCCCAGATGCCGAACATATAGCGGGCCATCCGCTCGCCCGCGCCCTCCCGGCTGCCGTGCACCGCGTCCGGGGTGCCCATGGCGGGCGCCAGGATCAGCTCGATGGCCGCCTCGAAGACCTGCTCCTTGGTGCCGAAGTAGTGGTGGACCAGGGCCGGGTCCACCTCCGCGGCCTTGGCGATACCGCGGATCGAGGTCTTGTCGTAGCCGCGCGCGGCGAATTCGCCGCGCGCCGCGGTCAGGATCCGGTCGCGGGCCGCGGGGCCCTCGGAGGCGCTGGTACGGGCCGGGCGGCCACGCTTGCGCGGGCCCGTGGCGGGCCCGGATGCGGCGGGGGTCATGAACCGGGCACCACCCTGCTCGGCGGGTTGGCCGAGGTCGGCGAGGCGAGATGCAGCCGGGTGAAGGCCAGGGCCTCCGCCAGATCGGCCTCGCGCTCGGTCGTGGACATGGCACGCCGGGTGTTGACCTCGACGACCACATTGCCGTCGAAACCGGTGGTCGCGAGCCGTTCCAGCAGTTCGGCGCAGGGCTGGGTGCCGCGTCCTGGCACCAGGTGCTCGTCCTTGTTGGAGCCCTGGCCGTCGGCGAGGTGGAGATGGGCCAGCCGGTCGCCCATGCGGTCCACCATCTCCAGGGCGTTCGTACGGGCGGTCGCGGTGTGCGACAGATCGATCGTGAAGTGGCGGTAGTCGTCCTTGGTGACGTCCCATCCCGGGGCGTACGCGAGCATCTCGCGGTCGCGGTAGCGCCACGGGTACATGTTCTCGACCGCGAACCGCACATCGGTCTCATCGGCCATCCGCCAGATTCCGCGGACGAACTCGCGGGCGTAGGCCCGCTGCCACCGGAACGGCGGATGGACCACGACGGTGGACGCGTCCAGCTTCTCGGCGGCCGCCCTCGCCCGCTGGAGCTTCACCCACGGGTCGGTCGACCAGACCCGCTGGGTGATCAGCAGACAGGGGGCGTGCACGGCGAGGATCGGCACCTGGTGGTAGTCCGACAGCCGACGCAGCGCCTCGATGTCCTGGCTGACCGGATCGGTCCACACCATGACCTCGACGCCGTCGTAGCCCAGGCGTGCCGCGATCTCGAAGGCCGTCGCCGTCGACTCCGGATAGACCGAGGCTGTGGACAGCGCGACCTTCGCATCCGGGATGCGCACCACTGGCTCTGTCACGAGGGACAGCGTACGGCGGCTGCTCTCCGCAACCGAACCGCGGCGGTCTTCGCGGCCGAACGGCCGCCGCTTTCCGGCCCCGGTCACGCTCCGTGGTCAGGTGGGCAGATGGTCGAGGCGGCGCAGGATGACGCCCTCGCGCAGCGCCCAGGGGCAGATCTCCAGCTGGTCCACGCCGAACAGATCCATCGCGGCCTCCGCCACCAGCGCCCCGGCCGGGAGCTGCCCGGCCCGGCCCTCGGAGACCCCGGGCAGCTCGGCCCGTTCCTGGGTGGACATGACGGCCAGCTTGGGCACCCACTCCTCCAGCGCCCGGCGGGTGAGCCGGCGCTCCACGTACAGCCCCTCGGCGGAGCGCGCGGCGCCGGTGATCCTGGCCAACTGCTTGAACGTCTTGGAGGTGGCCACCACATGGTCCGGTGCACCATGACGGCTGAAATCGCCGACGCTCCGGGCGATCTCGGCCCGCACATGGCGCCGCAGGGCCCGTATGTCGGCCGTGTCCGGCGGGTCGCCGGGCAGCCAGGATCCGGTCAGCCGGCCGGCCCCCAGCGGCAGCGAGACCGCCGCGTCGGGCTCCTCGTCCATGCCGTACGCGATCTCCAGCGAACCGCCGCCGATGTCCAGGACCAGCAGCTTCCCCGCGGACCAGCCGAACCAGCGGCGGGCGGCCAGAAAGGTGAGCCGCGCCTCGTCCGCGCCGCTGAGCACCTGGAGCCGTACCCCGGTCTCCTCGGTGACCCGGGCCAGGACCTCATCGGCGTTGGACGCCTCGCGGACGGCGGAGGTCGCGAACGGCAGAACGTCCTCGACGCCCTTGTCCTCGGCCGCCTCCAGCGCCTCCATGACCACCGCGACCAGGCGGTCGATGCCTTCGGGGCCGATGGCCCCGTCCCCGTCGAGGAGTTCGGCCAGCCGCAGTTCGGCCTTGTGCGAATGGGCGGGCAGCGGGCGCGCGCCGGGGTGGGCGTCCATCACGAGCAGATGAACTGTATTCGAACCCACGTCGAGGACACCGAGTCTCATGACGTGAACGCTACTGCTCCCACCTTGGTGTCATGCACAGGTCCCCCGCGATCTAGCGCAGCGGCGGCGCCGCCGGGTGTACGCGGTCCCCACCTTCGGCTTTTCGCCGGGCGGCCGCCTACCCTTGCACCGTGGCAAAGACGAAAAAGGCGAAGCGGGACAAAGGCCGGAAGAACGCCCTGGAGTGGGCGGCCGAGGAGCCGAACACGTCCGAGGCCGTGGATGCCGGGACCGGGGGCGCCGGGACCGGGGCCGCCGGGACCGGGGCCGCCGGGGCTGCCGAGGACGAGGTCGGTCTTGACTTCGCCCGCGCCTGGGTCGAATTCCCCGACCCGGCCGACGACGAACAGCTCTTCCGATGCGATCTGACCTGGCTGACCTCCCGGTGGACCTGCATCTTCGGCCAGGGCTGCCAGGGCATCCAGGCGGGGCGGGCCAGCGACGGCTGCTGCACGCTGGGCGCGCACTTCTCCGACGAGGACGACGAGGCGCGGGTCGGACGCCATATGGCCCGGCTGACCCCGGAGATCTGGCAGTTCCACGACGAGGGGCACGCCTCGGGGTGGGTCCAGGAGGACGAGGACGGCGAACGGCAGACCCGGCGCCACAAGGGCTCATGCATCTTCCAGAACCGGCCGGGCTTCGCGGGCGGCGCGGGCTGCGCACTGCACATCCTGGCGCTGCGGGAGGGTCGCGAGCCGCTTGAGACCAAGCCCGACGTCTGCTGGCAGCTGCCGGTACGCCGGTCCTACGACTGGATCGACCGGCCGGACGACACCCGGGTGCTGCGGATCACCATCGCCGAGTACGACCGCCGCGGCTGGGGGCCTGGCGGCCACGATCTGCACTGGTGGTGCACGTCGGCCACCTCGGCGCACGGCGGCGGGGAGCCGGTGTTCCGCTCGTACCGGCCGGAGCTCACGGAGCTGATGGGCAAGGGCGGCTACGACCGACTGGTCGAGCTGTGCGAACAGCGCATGGCGTCCTCGCTACCGCTGCTGGCGCCGCACCCGGCGGATCCAAGAGGTCCGATGGATTCGGCACACCCGACGGGTGGGACTGACTGACGCGGGCGATGCAGCCGCGCTGGGCCACCCCCCGTCCGGCCGATCCAACCGTCGATGCGCGTGTCGTGTCCGTCAGCGCCGTCAGCGCCGTCAATCGACGTTCCCGGGCCGTGGCTCAGCGTTTCGCGGCGGGGGCGTCGGGGGGCGTGGGCGAGGGGTTGCCCGGTGCCGAGGTCGGGTCGCCGGAGGGGTCCGTGGGGGTGGGCGTGGGGTCGGGGGCCGTGCCCCGGCCCTCGATCCGCACCACCGCGCCCGCCGGGTCCACCGAGACCCGTGCGCTCCAGTGCCCGGCTGGTTCCCGGCCATGGTCCACCGAGACCGTGATGGTGCTGGAGTCGCCGGGCCGCAGCACCCCGGACGCGTGGTTCAGCCGGAGCCAGGACGCCTCGGCGGAGGCCGACCAGTGGACCGGTGCGCCGCCGGACGCGGTGAGTGTGATGACCGTCACCTCGCCCTCGGGGTGTGCCGTGACCGTGAGCCGCCCCGGGCCGGGGACCGGCCGGGAGGGTCCGGAGCCGTCCCCGGGGCGGCCGCCACCGGCCGGGGAGCCGTCATGGTGCGAGGCGCCGCCCTTGTGGCCCGGCCGCCGCACCGCGCCGTCCGCGCCGAGGACCTCGACCGACACATCCGACGCCCCCCGGCCCGCCCTGGTGCTCCGCGGGCCGGAGCCGATCCGGGTGCCGGAACGGTCCTGCGCGCTGCCGGTCTGCTCGTACGAGCGACGGGCGGGCCGCTCCTGACCGGCCGGGGCCTGGTCCGCGCCGTCCACGTCGGCGGCGGCCACGGAGTCCGTGTCGCGCTCGTCACCGGCGAGCGGGGCGCCCCGGTAGGCGGCCCACAGCGCGAGCACCGGGGCCGCCACGACCGCGGCGACCACCGTCGTGGTCATCGCGCGGCTGCGCATCCGGCTACGGCGGGCGGCCCGGTCCTGGGGCTCCAGGGGGAAGCCGCGCCGGTCGAACCGCGGCCCGGCGCCCACGCGGGCTGGGCGCCCGCCGAGCGCGCTCAGCATCGCGGCGTGCACGGCGGCGCGGGGTGCCTCCAGCACCGGCAGCGCGGCGGGCGCGGCGGCCGTACCGGGCCAGGGTCCGTCGGCCGTGGCGCGCTCGGCCATCCGGCGGCACTCGCGGCAGTCGTCCACATGGCGCACCAGCTCACGGCGGAGCGCGGCGGAGAGCAGCACCTGGGTGTCGCCCGCGAGCCGCGCGACGACCGGGCAGTGGCCGAGCTCGACGACGGCGAGCGCGGCGCGGGTCCGCTCGACCTCGCAGGCGGCGCTGGAGAGCAGGGCGCGGGTCTCCTCCCGGTCCTTGCCGAGCACGGCGGCCACCTCGGAGGGGCCCAGCCGGTGGCGCACCGCGAGCTCGAGCGCCTCGCGCTGCTCGGCGGTGGTCCCGGCGGCCTCCGGCCAGGCCAGCGCGGCCAGTTCGCGGCGGCGCTGGGCGGCGATGGGCTCGGGCAGCCCGGCCTCGTCGCCGTCGCCCGGGGTGTCCGTCCCCGAACGGCCGCGGCGCTCGGCCAGTTTGCGCAGACAGGCCCAGCGGGCGACCGCGTAGAGCCAGGGGCGGGAGAGCTCGCCCGCCTCGTTCACCCGGCCGCGCCCCCGGCCGGGGCGGCGCTCGGCGACCGCCAGCACATCGCCCACCGCGACGGCGGCGGCGTCGTGCTCGCACAGGGCCGACAGACAGTAGGTGAACAGGCCGTCGAGATACGGCTCGTAGCGTTCGGGAGGCCGCTGGGGGCGGGTGGTGGTGGAGCGGGGCGCACGGCGCCGCGCCCGCTGTGCGCCGGTGGGCTGTGTCGAGTGCTCGGACCTGCTGCTCATCACCCGGTGACGGTAGGCGGATGATGCAGACTTCCTCGCGCCACTTGCGCTGTTTTAACCCTTACGGGTGACCATCTCCCTCATAAGGGGACAGGTGTCCCACTCCGGTGGCCGCAACCTGCTATGCGCCCCGGCGCCCTCCGGCGGTGCCGTCACCAGCGCCGTTCGGCTCTGTCGGCGGCCGACGCTAGCGTTACGGCATGGCTGCCCGTAGCTCCTCCCGCTCATCCGCCAAGGACCGCCCCTCCTACCGCTGTACGGAGTGCGGCTGGACCACCGCCAAGTGGCTCGGCCGCTGCCCGGAATGCCAGGCGTGGGGCACGGTCGAGGAGTACGGCACGCCCGCGGTGCGGACCACCACGCCCGGCCGGGTCACCTCCGCCGCCCTGCCCATCGGCCAGGTGGACGGCCGTCAGGCCACCGCGCGGACCACGGGCGTGGACGAGCTCGACCGGGTGCTCGGCGGCGGGCTGGTCCCCGGCGCCGTCGTGCTGCTCGCCGGGGAGCCCGGGGTCGGCAAGTCCACCCTGCTGCTGGACGTGGCGGCCAAGGCCGCCTCCGAGGAGCGCCGCACGCTCTACATCACCGGTGAGGAGTCGGCGAGCCAGGTGCGGCTGCGCGCCGACCGCATCGGCGCGCTCAGCGACCATCTCTACCTGGCCGCCGAGACCGACCTCTCCGCGGTCCTCGGCCACCTCGACTCGGTCAAGCCCTCGCTGCTGGTCCTGGACTCGGTGCAGACCGTCGCCTCGCCCGAGATCGACGGCGCGCCGGGCGGGATGGCGCAGGTGCGCGAGGTGGCCGGGGCGCTCATCCGCGCGTCCAAGGATCGCGGGATGTCCACCCTGCTGGTGGGCCATGTCACCAAGGACGGCGCCATCGCGGGGCCCCGGCTGCTGGAGCATCTGGTCGATGTCGTCCTGCACTTCGAGGGCGACCGGCACGCCCGGCTGCGCCTGGTCCGCGGGGTGAAGAACCGCTACGGGGCGACGGACGAGGTCGGCTGCTTCGAGCTGCACGACGAGGGCATCACGGGGCTCGCCGACCCCTCCGGGCTGTTCCTCACCCGCCGTGACGAGCCGGTGCCGGGCACCTGTCTGACGGTCACCCTGGAGGGCCGCCGGCCGCTGGTGGCCGAGGTGCAGGCGCTCACCGTTGACTCCCAGATCCCCTCCCCCCGCCGCACCACCTCCGGTCTGGAGACCTCCCGGGTCTCGATGATGCTCGCCGTGCTGGAGCAGCGCGGCCGGATCAGCGCGCTGGGCAAACGGGACATCTACAGCGCCACGGTGGGCGGGGTGAAGCTGTCCGAGCCCGCCGCGGACCTCGCGGTGGCGCTCGCGCTGGCCAGCGCCGCCAGTGACACCCCGCTGCCCAAGAACCTGGTGGCGGTGGGCGAGGTGGGGCTCGCGGGCGAGGTCCGGCGGGTCACCGGCGTACAGCGGCGGCTGTCGGAGGCGGCCCGGCTCGGCTTCACCCACGCCCTGGTGCCGGGCGATCCGGGCCGGATACCGGACGGGATGCGGGTGCTGGAGGTCGCGGACATCGGGGACGCGCTGCGGGTGCTGCCGCGGCGGCGGGAGCGTGGCGAGAAGGCGCGGGCGGAAGCGGAGGGCAATGGCTGAGGTGAACGGTGGCTGCGACTGCGACTGCGACTGCGACTGCGACTGCGACTGCGACGAACGGTGGCTGAGGCAGCGGGCCATGTCCGTGTCCGAGGTGGCGGGCCGTGTCCGAGCCGATGGCGGCGGGCCGTGTCCGAGGTGGCGGTGGCGGGCCGTGCGAACGTGGTGGCCCCCGGCCGAGGCGGCGGTCCGTGGCTGAGGCACCGTCGGAGCACCCGCGGGAGCATGGCCGAGCGCACAGCCGAGTGCGCTGGTGAGGGCGTGCGGCAGGGGGTGGCGAGCCGGGTGGCGCGCGGCCCAGGGGGAGTCACACTCCGCTTCACGGCTACGGGCGTACGCCGGGAGACCCCACGGGACGCCGGTGGCCGCCGGTAGACTTTGCCCTGGTCTCGCCCATACGTGGCCTCGCGCATCGGCATGGCAGGGCGACTCGTGGCACCGACAGACCTTGCGACGGAGGAGTGCAGTGGCAGCAGGCGACCGGGCAACGGCACCCGGCAAGGCCGACGGTCTGATGCGTGCCTCCCTGAGCGCGGTCGCGCCCGGCACGGCGCTGCGCGACGGCCTCGAGCGCGTTCTCCGGGGAAACACCGGCGGGCTGATCGTGCTCGGCACCGACAAGACCGTCGAGTCGCTGTGTACCGGCGGCTTCGTCATCGACGTCGAGTTCACCGCGACCCGGCTGCGCGAGCTGTGCAAGCTGGACGGCGCGCTGGTCCTCGACAAGGACATCACCAAGATCGTGCGGGCCGGGGTGCAGCTGGTGCCCGACGCGGCGATCCCCACCGAGGAGACCGGCACCCGGCACCGCACCGCGCAGCGCGTCTCCATCCAGACGGGGTTCCCGGTGGTCTCGGTCAGCCAGTCGATGCGGCTGATCGCGCTGTATGTGGACGGTCAGCGGCGGGTCCTGGAAGATTCGGCGGCGATCCTGTCCCGCGCCAACCAGGCGCTGGCCACGCTGGAGCGCTACAAGCTCCGCCTCGACGAGGTGGCGGGCACGCTCTCGGCGCTGGAGATCGAGGACCTGGTCACCGTCCGGGATGTGAGCGCGGTCGCACAGCGGCTGGAGATGGTTCGCCGCATCGCCACCGAGATCGCGGAGTACGTGGTCGAGCTGGGCACCGACGGCCGGCTGCTCTCCCTCCAGCTGGACGAGCTGATCGCGGGCGTGGAGCCGGAGCGTGAGCTGGTGGTGCGGGACTACGTCCCCGAGCCGACCGCCAAGCGCACCCGTACGGTGACCGACGCGCTCGCCGAGCTGGACCGGCTGACCCACGCCGAGCTGCTCGAACTCCCCATCGTGGCCCGGGCGCTGGGGTACACCGGCTCGCCCGAGACCCTCGACTCGGCGGTCTCGCCGCGCGGCTTCCGGCTGCTGGCGAAGGTGCCGCGGCTTCCGGGCGCCATCATCGAGCGGCTCGTGGAGCACTTCGGGGGCTTGCAGAAGCTGCTGGCGGCGAGCGTGGACGACCTCCAGATGGTGGACGGCGTGGGCGAGGCCCGCGCGCGCTCGGTCCGCGAGGGCCTGTCGCGGCTGGCCGAGTCGTCCATCCTGGAGCGGTACGTCTAGTTCTGGGCGGGCCGTACGTCTGTGGGGTGCGCGGTGGGTCTTTCCCCTCCCCGCCCCTTCCCGTAACCATGGGCTCCGCCCCTGGACCCCAAAGCCCGCGCCGCAGCCCCGCCATGCCGCAGCCCCGCCATGCGGCAGCGCCGCAGGAGCGGGCAGCCTAGCCACGGCTGCCCGGGCCGCAGCCCCGGTTACGGAACCCGGGACGCAACCCCGACCACAGGGCCCCGGGCGGAGCCCGAGACACAACCCCGGTTACGGGGGCCGGGGCGGAGCTCCGGTTACGGGGAGGGGCGGGTGGGGGAGCAGGCCGCTGTAGGCGTCGCGGTCCGGCGGGTGGCTGCTGGCCGGGTGGGTTCGGCGGTGGGGCGCGGCGCCCGGCGTGATCGTGGACGCGGCCGCGAAAGCCGCTGGTCAGTCCTTTTCGAGGACGAACGACACCTTCGCCGTGCCGAGGCCGTCCACCTTCACCTCGACCAGATAGGTGCCGGACTTGGCCGACGCGCTGCCCGACGGGGTGGCGCAGTGCTCGGCGCTGCGCTTGCGGTCCCACTCCACGGTGCGCTTGGCCTGGCCGGAGCCCGCCACCTCGATCAGCGCGGAGGCGCTCCCCTCCGGGCAGTCGCCGGAGGCCCAGACGTGGGTGTTCTCGGCGTCGGTGATGGTCAGCGAGGCCGCCGTGCGGCCGAAGTCGACCTTGCAGGAGCTCGACTTGGTGTTCTTCACGACGATCTCGAAGGTGGGCTTCTCGCCCGGCGCCCAGGTGTTCTTGACCTTGGAGTCCTTGACGCTGCGCACCGTCAACTCCGCGTCACCGGAGCGGCAGTCCGGCAGGCTCGACCCGGCGGGCAGGCCCCGCCCGGTCCCGGTGCCGATGCCACCGCCCGCGCCGCCACCGCCCGAAGAGCCACCCGCGCCACCCGCACCGCCGGAGCCGCTGCCGCCGCCGGTGTCCTTACCGCCGTCACCGCCGTCGTCCGAGCCGCCGCCGCTGCCGCCGGAGCCCGAGCCGCCGTTGTCCGACTCGTCGCGTCCGCCCGGCCGTTCGCTGTTGACCGGCCCGGAGGAGGAGGGTCCCGGGGTGATCGTGCTCGCGGGTCCCCCGCCGCCCGATCCCTTGCCCTCGTCACTTCCGCCGCCGCCCGAACCACCCCAGCCGAAGGCCCAGATGACCACGAGAACGATGGCGATGAAAAGGGCGAGCGCAACGGCCCTCCGCCGCCAGTAAATGGAGGAGGGAAGCGGCCCGATCGGATTGCGCAGAGATCCCACGCGGAAACTCTACGAGAGATCGGGAGCGGTACCGGCCAATAACCCCCGCTACGGGCCCTACTTTTCTCATGATCCGACCGGATCCCGCACATGAGGGGTCCACAAGGCGTCCACGAGGTCACCCCGAGATCACCCCGAGATCACGAAAAGACCGCACCCAGGCGCGGCAAGCGTCCATCCGTTCCCTTGTCGGCGCCCGGATCGCACGATTTGGCAACGACTGGAGCGGCTCGACCCGAACGCCCGCGCCCTGGGCCCCGCGAGCCGCCCCGTCGTGTCAGGATCGAGGGCGATGACTGCCATTTCCGCTTCCGCCGTCCCGGCCGCCGCCTCCTCCGACCCCGACGGAGCCGCGCTGCACCGGCCCGTGATCGACTGGTTCGACGCGCACGCGCGCGACCTGCCCTGGCGCCGCCCCGAGGCCGGCGCCTGGGGTGTGATGGTGAGCGAGTTCATGCTCCAGCAGACCCCGGTGAACCGGGTGCTGCCGGTGTACGAGCAGTGGCTCGCCCGCTGGCCGCGCCCCGCCGACCTGGCCGCCGAGCCGCCCGGTGAGGCGGTCCGCGCCTGGGGCCGGCTCGGCTATCCGCGCCGGGCGCTGCGGCTGCACGGCGCCGCGGCCGCCATAAGGGAGCGGCACGGCGGTGACGTGCCGCGTGACCACGCCCAGTTGCTGGCGCTGCCGGGCGTGGGTGAGTACACGGCGGCGGCCGTGGCCTCGTTCGCGTACGGCCAGCGCCATCCGGTGCTGGACACCAATGTCCGCCGGGTGTTCGCGCGCGCGGTCAGCGGTGCGCAGTACCCGCCGAACGCCACCACCGCCGCCGAGCGCAAGCTGGCCCGGCTCCTGCTCCCGGAGGAGGAGCCGACCGCGGCGCGCTGGGCGGCCGCCACGATGGAGCTGGGCGCGCTGATCTGCACGGCCCGCACCCCCGACTGCGCGCGCTGCCCGATCGCCGCGCTGTGCGCCTGGCGTCAGGCCGGTTCCCCGGAGCACGACGGACCGCCGCGGCGCGGCCAGACCTACGCGGGTACGGACCGCCAGGTGCGCGGCAAGCTGCTCGCGGTGTTGCGGGAGGCCGTGACACCGGTGCCGCAGACGACGCTGGATCAGGTGTGGGACGAGCCGGTGCAGCGGGCCCGCGCGCTGGACGGGCTGGTCTCCGACGGGCTGGTCGAGCCGCTTTCCGGCGGGCTCTACCGGCTGCCGCTGACCTGAGAACATCCCTCGTCACGGCCCTGTCTGTGACAGACCTGTGACACCCCCAGGACCCGGTTCTGACACTCCGTCGAACCGGGTTCCGTTGTTACACAACCTATGGATAGCTGTGCGTTCGCCGAGGCGCAGATGCGCATGGCGCCGCAACAGCGCCTCCGTAGCGTCCTTCCCGTGCCGAGCGAAGAGCCGGTCACATCAACGGTGGGGAAGACGCGGCGAGTGAGCCAAAGGGGCGCGTCGCTGTCGTGAGGGAGAGCGCGCGCAGGCCGTGAGGAACGAGCGGCCGAGCACGGTCGACCGTCGACAGGGGGCACCTCCCAGCGGTAGCTGGGGGAGGCGGAAGCACCCCGGAGGCGAACCGAGCCCAAAAAGGCGGATGGAGGCTGCACACCATGAGCAGCGGCAATGTTCTGGACTTTGAGGAGTACGTGCGGAATCGGCAGGACGCGCTGCTGCGCAGCGCCCGTCGGCTGATCCCGGACCCGGTCGAGGCACAGGATCTGCTCCAGACCGCCTTGGTGCGCACCTACGGCCGTTGGGACGGCATAGCGGACAAATCACTCGCCGATGCCTATCTCCGGCGCGTGATGATCAACACCCGTACCGAGTGGTGGCGCGCCCGCAAGCTGGACGAGGTGCCCACCGAGCAGCTTCCCGAGGCGAGTGTCGACGACGGCACCGAGCAGCACGCCGACCGCGCCCTGTTGATGGACATCCTCTCGGTGCTGGCTCCCAAGCAGCGCAGTGTCGTGGTCCTGCGACACTGGGAGCAGATGACGACCGAAGAGACCGCGGAGGCGCTCGGAATGTCGACCGGAACGGTCAAGAGCACACTGCACCGGGCGCTGGCCCGGCTGCGGCAGGAGCTGGAGAGCCGCGATCTGGACGCCCGCGCGCTCGGCCGTCAGGACGGGGACACCAAGCCGGCCGCCAACGTCCGGCGGCACACGGGTCGGGTCCGGCGCGCCCGCCAGGAGCGGGGGCAAGAACGGTGCGCGGCCTGACCAGGGCCTCTCCCGGCAGAACAGCCATGATCACCGGCGGTGCGGTCGTGGGCCTCGCGGCCGCCGGCGGCTGGATGCTGGCCGGATACGGCGCCGCGGACCAGGGTGTGCGCAAGGAGGGACCGGCGCGCACCGAATGGGCCTCGGCCGCCGACTCGGGTGCGTACACGAGCGGACACGGCTCGGGCCGGTCGTCACCGGCCGGGCAGAAGGTCGACGCGATCAAGCTGGTCAAGGCGGATCCGAGCGTCAGCGGCGACCTGAAGGCGAACCTCAAGCCCTGCGCCAAGGGCAAGGGGCCCGACGGCAAGCGGAAGATCGAGGGCTACCCGGTGGACGTGACGTACGGCCGGCTGACCGGGGCCTCCCCCTCCGACCTGGTCATCAACGTCATGACCTGCGCCGATGGCTTCGGCATCGGCTCGTATGTGTACCGCAAGGTGGGCGACCGGTATGTGAACGTCTTCAGCGACGAGCAGCCGCCGGTCTACGCCGATGTCGCCAAGGACACGCTGCGGGTGACCAAGCTCTCCTACACCTCCGGGGACTCGGTCTGCTGCCCGTCGAGCGAGACCGTGGTCACCTACCGCTGGGCCGGGGCCGACCGGACGTTCACGGTGCGGTCCCGCAAGTACACCGACTACAGCAAGAATGTGCCCAAGGACGACGCGACCCCGGTGCCCGCCGCGAGCGCCCACGACGGAACGGAAGGCTGAAGCGAGGCTGTGGCCGAGACCCATGTGCTCTTCGTCGAGGACGACGATGTCATCCGTGAAGCCACGCAGCTCGCCCTGGAGCGCGACGGCTTTCTCGTGACGGCCGCGCCCGACGGGCTGACCGGCCTCGAGCGCTTCCGCGCCGACCGCCCGGATATCGCGCTGCTCGATGTGATGGTTCCGGGCCTGGACGGGGTCAGCCTGTGCCGCCGGATCCGCGATGAGTCCACCGTTCCCGTGATCATGCTCTCGGCGCGCGCCGACTCCATCGATGTGGTGCTCGGCCTCGAAGCCGGCGCCGACGACTATGTGACCAAGCCCTTCGACGGCGCGGTGCTGGTCGCCCGCATCCGGGCCGTTCTGCGCCGCTTCGGCCACGCCAGCGGCCCCGGCGGGCGGGGCGGGGAGCCCGTCCCCGAGGAGCCCGACGGCGGGGTACTGCGCTTCGGCGATCTGGAGGTCGACCCCGAGGGCATGGAGGTCCGCAAGGGCGGCCGGCGGGTCGCGCTCACCCCGACCGAGATGCGGCTGCTGCTGGAGTTCTCGGCCGCGCCCGGCACCGTGCTCTCCCGCGACCGGCTGCTGGAGCGGGTCTGGGAGTACGGCTGGGGCGGGGACACCCGGGTCGTGGACGTCCATGTGCAGCGGCTGCGCGGCAAGATAGGCCAGGACCGGATCGAGACGGTCCGCGGCTTCGGCTACAAGCTCAAGGGCTGAGCGGCGTTGCGGCGATTCGCACTGCGCACCGGGCTGCGGTGGAAGGTCAGCCTCGCCATCGCCGCCGTGAGCACGCTCGTCGCGGTCGTGCTGAGCCTCGTCGTCCACAACGCGGCCCGCGTCTCGATGCTTGACAACAGCCGCACGGTGATGGACGAGCGGGTGAAGGTCGCCCAGCGGTGGTACGAGCAGTCCCGGGTGCTGGGGTTCGGCGCCAAGCTGGACGATCCGCATCTGCCTGAGCAGCTGAAGAAGGAGGCGTGGCGCGGCCAGCGCGCCACGTATCTGGAGGACTCCGGCACCGGCACCCCCGAGGTGTGGGCCTCGGTGCCGCTGCGTAACGGCAAGGTGCTGTCCGTCCACACCAAGTTCCAGGACCGCTTCGCCGTCCTCGACGACCTCGACCGGGTGCTGATCATCGGCTCGTTGTCCGTGGTGCTGGGCGGTATCGCGCTCGGTGTGCTCGTCGGCGACCAGCTCTCCCGGCGGCTGCGCAAGGCGGCCACCGCCGCCCGCAAGCTGGCCGAGGGCGACTCCGAGGTCCGGGTGCGCGAGGCGATCGGCGGCCGGGTGCGCGATGAGACCGACGATCTGGCGCGGGCGGTCGACGGTATGGCCGAGGCGCTCCAGCAGCGGCTGGAGGCCGAGCGCCGGGTCACCGCCGATATCGCACATGAGCTGCGCACCCCGGTCACCGGGCTGCTCACCGCCGCCGAACTGCTGCCGCCCGGCCGCCCCACCGAGCTGGTGCGGGACCGGGCGCAGGCGATGCGCACCCTGGTCGAGGACGTCCTGGAGGTCGCGCGGCTGGACGGCTTCGCGGAGCGCGCGGAGCTCCAGGAGATCGCCGTGGCCGAGTTCATCACCCGCCGGGTGCGGACGGTGGCCCCCGACGCGGTGATCAACGTGGTGCGCGACGCCCATGTCTCCACCGACCCCCGGCGGCTGGAGCGGATCATGGGCAATCTGCTGGCCAACGCCGCCCGGCACGGCAAACCGCCCTTCGAGGTCACCGTCGAGGGACGGATACTGCGCGTCCGCGACCACGGCGCCGGCTTCCCGGAAGAGCTGCTGAAGGACGGGCCCAGCCGGTTCCGCACCGGCAGCAAGGACCGCGCGGGCACCGGGCACGGCCTGGGGCTGACCATAGCCGCGGGCCAGGCGCGGGTGCTGGGCGCCCGGCTGACGTTCCGCAACGCCGATCCGCTGATGGACAGCGCTGACGGGACGGAGGGCGAGTGCCGGGGCGCGGTCGCCGTGCTCTGGCTCCCGGAGTCGGCGCCCACCAACACCGGCAGCTTCCCGATCATCGAGGTACCGGACTGAGCGCTCGCCTCAGGAGCACTCGGCTCAGGACCAGTCGCCTCAGGAGCGTCGCTCGCCCAGGAGCGCTCAGTTCAAGCGGTCTCAGCTCGAGGTACAGCCGTCCCAGGGCCGGCTGTAGTCCATCTCCTCGCGGGGCTGGGTGAACGAGAACCAGTTGCCGGAGTCGTCGCGGAAGAGCGCCTCGGTGCCGTACGGACGCTCCTGGGGCTCCTGGACGAACTCCACGCCCTTCGCCTTGAGCGCCTCGTAGTCCCGGTGGATGTCATCGGTGGTGATCACCCCGGGGCCGAGCACACCCTTGGCGACCAGCTTCCTGAGGGCCTCGGCGGACTCCGGATCGAGCCCCGGCGAGCTGGGCACCATCAGGGTCAGCTGCACATCCGGCTGGTCCTTGGCGCCGACGGTCAGCCAGCGCATACCGCCGCCGCCCTCGCCGACGGTCATATCGGTGCGGATCTCGAAGCCCAGCTTCTCGGTGTAGAACTCCTTGGCCCGGTCCTGGTCGAGGACCCAGACGGTGACGATGGACATCCCCTTGATCATTGCTGCCTCCGGAGGTATCGGGATGGATCGCGCGCATCGCCGCGACGTCGCCACCGTAGGCAGCAGGGGGTCCACCCCGCTTCTCAAGAATTGCTGTCCTCGGCATCGCCGGTCCCGGAGGGCGTCTCGCTCTCCTCGGCGCGGAGGGCACGGGCATCGCGCCCGCCGTACCAGAGCATGGCGTAGCACCCCGGGATGACCGCCGCGCCCCGGCCGACGTGCAGGTCCCGGTAGGCGGTGGGGGTGAGTCCGGTCTGCTTCTTGAAGCTGGTCGAGAAGGTGCCGAGGCTGCTGAAGCCGACGAGCGAGCAGATCTCGGTGACCGAGAGATTGGCCGAGCGCAGCAGCTCCTCGGCCCGCTCGATGCGGCGCCGGGTCAGGTACTGGCCGGGTGTGGAGCCGTAGGCGCCCTTGAAGGCGCGGATGAAGTGGTAGCGCGAATAGCCGGCGTGCGCGGCGACCGCGTCCAGGTCGAGCGGCTCGGCCCAGTCGCGGTCCATCACGTCCTTCGCGAGGCGCAGCCGGCGCAGGAGCGCCAGCCGCGCCTCGTCCGGCGAGGTCACCATGGGGCCGATGCTGCCATGCCCCACTGACAGCGGCCGCAACGGACGTGGGGCCCCTGCGAACTTCCGTTCACAGGGGCCCCACAGGAAGAGGAAGTCGTCGCTCAGACGGTCTCGGCGACCGGCGCCGCCTCGGCCGGAGCCCCGTCGCCGTCGGCGGGCTTGGCGGCGGCCCCGCGCAGCGGGACCTCCTTGACGAACCAGGCGGCGACGGCACCGATGATGCTGATCAGCGCGCCCCACAGGAACACCTGGTGGGCACCGCTGGCCACCGCGTGGGTGTACGCGTCCCTGATGGGCGGCGGCAGCAGCTTGAGGCTGGCCGGGTCGAGCTGGGCGCTTCCGGAGGTGATGGCCGCGGCCTTCCCGCCGCCGCGCTCGGTCATGGTGTCCCGCACCTGGCTGGTGAACAGGGCGCCGAGGATGGCGACGCCGAAGGAGCCGCCCAGGGTGCGGAAGAGGGTGGCGGAGGAGCTGCCGACGCCCATGTCCTTCATCTCGACGCTGTTCTGCGCCACGAGCATGGTCGTCTGCATCAGGCAGCCCATGCCCATGCCGAGCACCGCCATGTAGAGACCGGAGGTGAAGCGGGTGGTCCCGGTGTCCATCGTGGACAGCAGGAACATCCCGACGGTGATCAGCAGGCCGCCGACGATCGGGAAGATCTTGTACTTGCCGGTCTGGGTGGTGACCCGGCCCGCGACCAGCGAGACGACCAGCATGCCCAGCAGCATCGGGAGCAGCAGCAGCCCGGAGTTGGTGGCCGTGGCGCCCTGGACGGTCTGCTGGTAGAGCGGCAGGAAGGTGGTCGAGCCGAACATCACGAAACCGGTGAGGAAGCCGATCGCGGTGACCAGCGTGAAGTTGCGGTTCCGGAAGATGTGCAGCGGCAGTACGGGCTCTGCGACCTTTGTCTCGACGTAGAGGAACGCGACGAGCGCGAGGACACCGAGCGCCCCGAGCCCGATGATCTCGAACGAGCCCCATGCGTACTCGTTGCCGCCCCAGGTGGTGATCAGCACGAGCGCGGTGATGCCCACGGTCAGCAGGGCCGCGCCGGTGTAGTCGATCCGTCCCTGGGAGCGCTTCTTGGGCAGGTGCAGCACCGCGGTGATCGCCGCGAGGGCGATGGCACCGAGCGGAAGGTTGATGTAGAAGATCCAGCGCCAGCCGAGGTGGTCGGTGAGGGTGCCGCCGACCAGCGGGCCGCCGATCATGGCCACGGCCATCACCCCGGCCATGATGCCCTGGTAGCGGCCGCGCTCCCGGGGCGGCACCAGATCGCCGATGATCGCCATCACGCCGACCATCAGACCGCCCGCGCCCAGGCCCTGGATGGCCCGGAAGCCGATCAGCTCACCCATGCTCTGCGCCATACCGGACAGCGCCGAGCCGCCGAGGAAGATCACGATGGAGGTGAGGAAGACGCCCTTACGGCCGTACATATCGCCGAGCTTGCCCCAGATGGGGGTGGAGGCGGCGGTGGCCAGGGTGTACGCGGTCACCACCCAGGAGAGGTGGTCCAGGCCGCCGAGCTCGCCGACGATGGTCGGCATCGCGGTGCCCACGATCATGTTGTCGAGCATCGCGAGCAGCATCGCGATCATCAACGCGAAAATGACCACACTGGTGCTGCGCTGCTTCGGCCCGGCCTTGGCCGGGGGCTCCTGGACCGCCTGGGGTGCCTGAGCCGATCTCGAAGCGGATGGCGCTTCGTCGTCTGATTGTTTACGGACCATGTTCTCCGTCTCCCCCAGGTGATGAGAGCCCTGACGCCCACTTACTTGCCGCCCGGCTAGTTCAGTACAGTGGAGACGGTAAGGCGCCAACTAGCCGGGCGTCAAGTAAGTTACGTTCGGCCTGCCGACGGCAGCCACACCCAGCACAGGAGAGCACCATGGCCAGCACACCGCGGCGGGGCGACACCCGCCAGCGCATCCAGGACGTGGCCCTGGAGCTCTTCTCGGAGCATGGCTACGAGAAAACGTCACTGCGCGAGATCGCCGAGCGGCTCGAGGTCACCAAGGCGGCCCTCTACTACCACTTCAAGACCAAGGAGGATATCGTCCTCAGCCTGTTCCAGGACCTGGGCCGACCGCTGGACGAGCTGATCGCCTGGGGCGAGCAGCAGCCGCGCACCCTGGAGACCAAGCAGGAGCTGCTGCGCCGCTACAACACGGCCCTGGACATCGGCGAGCCGCTGATGCGGTTCATGCAGGAGAACCAGGCGACGGTGCGCGAGCTCAGCATCGGCCAGATCTTCAAGAACCGGATGTTCGCGATGTCCGCCCTGATCCGGGACCCCGAGGCGCCCCTGGTCGACCAGGTCCGCAGCATCACCGCGCTGTTCAGCATGCATGCGCGGATGTTCGCGCTCCAGACGGTCGAAGGCGACCCCGAGGACAAGCGCGAGGCTGTCCTGGAGGTCGCCCTCGATCTGCTGAAGCAGGCCCATGCGTCATCGGCACACGGCTGAGAACGCGCGATGGGAGCTGACCGGCGTCAGACCTTGACGCCGTGGTCGCGGAGGAACTTGAGCGGCTCGACGGCGGAACCGTAGTTCGGCGTCGTACGGATCTCGAAGTGCAGGTGCGGGCCGGTGGAGTTGCCGGTGCTGCCGGACAGGCCGATCTGCTGGCCCTCGCGCACCGTCTGGCCGATCCGTACGTCGATCCGGGACAGGTGGGCGTACTGCGAGTACGTCGCGTTGTCGTGCTTGATCACTATCGCGTTGCCGTACGCGGGGCCGTCGCCGCCGCCGTTCGGACCCGCCTTGACGACCACGCCGTCGTGGGCCGCGTGCACCGGGGTGCCCGACGGCACGACGAAGTCCTGACCGCTGTGGTTGTGCGACCACAGGTTGCCGGCCAGGCCGAAGGCCGCGCCGATCGTGTACTTGTCGACCGGGGTCTGCCAGTCGCTCGCCTTCGCGGGGGCCTTGGGGGCCGGGGCATTGGCGACGGCCGGGCTGATGGACGGGGCGGAGGCGGGGGTGCCCGCCCCCACGGCGAACGCCGTCCCGGCGCCGAGCGCGAGCGAGGCACCCAGGCCCACGGCGACCACGGCGGCGCGTCCTCGGGACACGGGCGTAAGCGAAAATCGGCGGTTTGTGGCGCGCGGGACCATGGGAAGTACCTCCAGAGGCGTCTTTGGGTCGCCTCTTGTTATCCCGTTCTCGTTAATAGGCCAAGGCGTTGTTCTACTAAGCGGGTACGTAGTCAATTGCCATCCGGGACGTTTCCCGAGCGGAATTCCCGGAAATCTCCATCACGCCCCTGACCTGCGAGATCCCCTATTTCCCGTAGTAGATCCCAAAAACCATGTGCGGGAAGTCACCTTCGCCGGGACTTTCGGATGTCCGATTCGGGACCAAGGACCTTGGCCGCCCTGGTCACAACCGGGTCAGCCGGGCGTTAGCGGGGCGGCAGTTTCGCGGTAGTGGCCCCGGCCAGAGTTGTTGTCGTACCGAGCGGACCACGACACCGACCACCCTGGGGGACCCGAAATGCGCTCCAACACCACTGCCCGCACCGCCCGCCGTCGCACCCTCCGCGTCGCCGCCGCGGTCCTGACCGCGGCCGCCGCCCTGACCCTGACGGCCTGCAACGACTCGGACGCCGGCAACGCGAAGTCCGCGGGCCAGGCCGACACGGCCCCGGCCGGGTCCGGCTCCTCGGGCTCCTCCGACGGTGCACAGGGTTCCTCCGACGGTGCGCAGGGTTCCTCCGACGGTGCACAGGGTTCCTCCGACGGTGCGCAGGGTTCCGACGCCAAGGCCAAGGGGGGCTCGGAGACGGGCGCCGGGGAGAATGCGCCGGGCAGCGGACAGGCCGCCACCGAAGGCGGCGGCAGGGCGCACGCGGGCGTCGAGCGCTGCCACACCGAAAACCTGGAAGCCGCCTTCGCCACGGGTGAGGACGCGCTCCCGGTGCCGGAGGGGGACGCGGACGGCTCGACGACCGCCACCATCGTCCTGACGAACAAGGGCTCCTACTCCTGCAAGCTGGGCGGTTTCCCCGGTGTGGACCTGACCTCGGTGAACGGCGGCCAGCGCTGGTCGCTGGTCCGCTCCTCGCAGAAGTGGAGCTCCATGGAGGTGGAGGCCGGCCAGAGCACCGAGTTCACCCTCAACCTCGCCTTCACCAAGGAGGAAGAGGGCTTCTACCAGCCGGCCTGGGTCGAGATCACCCCGCCCAACGAGACCGAGGCCCTCAAGATCGAGTGGCCCTGGGAGGGCGACACCCTCGTCGACCAGCGCAGCGCCACCCACCCCGGCACCTTCGTCAACCCCATCGGCTGATTGGTTCGGAGCCGCGCCATGAAGGTCCGCTGCCCCGCCGGTGCGTCACGGCCGGTGCGTCACACCGGGGCAGCGGCCTTCCGTTTCACGGCGCGCGCCCGTAAAGGCCCTGAAACCCGGCGAGCCCACTCCGCATGCGGAGTGGGCTCGTCTCTTGAGCGCTGGGCAAGCCTTGCACCTGCATCTCCCCGCAGGAAGCGGGGCGTCTTTCCTTGGACCACCAACGCGCGGCCGACTGCCCGGAGTTCGGGCGGCTTCGACAAGATCGAGTATAGCGCACCGAATCGAACACCACTGCCGCGGCGGCGTCCGCCCAACGGCTTGCACGTCGCCGCGTGATCAGGGCCAGGCGGTCCGGAGGGCCGGTGGCCTGGCTCACCGAGTTGATCCGGCCAGCCGCGGCGGCCGCGAAGTGGGCTGTGTAATGGAGGAGTTGGCGGCGGGCGGATACCCGGTGATCGCGGTCGGCTGCCCGTCGGTGACGGCGGTCCTCCAGGTCACGGACGGCGGCCGTACCGAGCGCGATCTCCAACTGGGCCATGAGAACTGAGCACTCCGAGGCAGGGCGCGGTTCGTCTTCGTGCCCTAGAATTCCCCGGCCACTGGCGAAAAACGCGCGGTCGACCGCGTGGACGGGGAGGAGTCACGATGGCAACGGGGGGATGGGGTCTGCCGAACGACCCTGGGCAGGGAGGCAATCATTGGGGGCCGCCGCCCCCGGCACCCAATCCGTACGCGCCGCCGCCTCCGGGCCCGTACGGGCCGCCGCCGACCCCCGATCCGTACGGGCCGCCGCCGCCGAACCCCTACGGGCCCCCGCCCCCGCCGCCCGGGCCCTACCGGCCGAGGCCCGCGGGTCGGCGCTGGTATCGGCGAGTGCCCTTCCTCTTCATCCTCGTCCCCCTGCTCCGCCTGGCACACCGGCCCGCGCGGAAACTCTTCGACCAGGACGGCGGCGGGCGCGTCCACGACCCCGTGGTCGGCCGCGTCCAGATCACCCGGACGGTGCTCGGCGTCCTCGCGACGTTCGCGCTCTACTACGCGTACGGATCGGACGGCGACCTGGAGGACCAGGCCAGCGAGAGTGCCGCCCAACTCATCGTGACCCCGGTCCTGCTCCTCATCGCCGGACCGGTGATCATCGCCCTCTTCATCCGCTACGCGCCCGCGGAGCGGCGGCGGATGCTGCGCTCCCGGCTCAGCGTCCCGGCCAAGACCGTCGGCTGGTACGTCCTGACCGTGGCCGTCCTCGCCGCCACGCTGTGGGGGCTCTCGGCCAACCCCCAGGTGCTGGAAGGGCTGCACGGGGTGTGGCTGTTCGTGGCCGCGGTCCCGGCGCTCGTGTTCGTGCTGTGGGGGCTGCCGTTCTTCTTCCTGGCCTCGGCCTACGTCGCCCGCTCAGCCTTCAACACCGCCTATGTGCACGCCGCGCTGCCGGCCGTGATCACCGTGGTGATGGTGTGGATCATCGCCGTCTTGAACGCGACCGGGGGCGGTATGCCGGGCGGGCCGCTGTGGGTCCAGCTCTGCTCCCTGTTCGGCGGCCCGCTATCGGTGACCGCGCTCTCCCTGTGGGAACTGCACCGACTGCGCACACGCCACGGCGTGACCATACGCGGCTGAGACAGCCCCCTATACGGGTATCGCGGCGCGGAGGCGGCCGACTCGTCACCGAGCCTCCGCGAAAACCCGTTGGCGGGCCTCGGCGGCCACTGCTACTTTTCCGGAGGCCGTGCGAGAGAACGAGGAGGTGGTACCCGTGAACGTATCGACATGGGTGCTCTCCTCCGGGGTCACGGTCGGGCGATAGGTCGTCCGGGAGCGCCGTTCAGCAGCACTCCCGAAAGGCACGACCATGCGATTCACTTCCGAACAGCGCCTCGACGACGGCGTCCTCGAGCGCGAATTCACCCTCGGCGAGATCCCCGGCACCCTGTGGACACCCGGATCCGCCGCACCGACCCCGCTGATCCTGATGGCCCACAACAACGGCCTGCCCAAGGCGGAACCCCGGCTGGTGGCACGGGCCCGGTACACCGCGGCGTGTGGCTACGCGGTGGCCACCATCGACGCCGCCGGATGCGGTGCCCGGCCCCGTTCCGCCGTCGATGAGCAGGCCCGCGCCGACCTCCGGCGGGCGATGCAGACCGGCGAGCCGGTCGACGAGATCTTCGAATCCCTCGTCGGCCCGCTGGTCGACAAGGCGGCCCCGGAATGGCGGTCCACCCTGCACGCCCTCCTCGCGCTGCCCGAGATCGGCGGCCCGGTCGGATACTCGGGGTGGACCGCCCTCGGTATCCGCCTCGCGGCGGTCGATCCGCGCATCGCGGCCGCCGGCTTCTTCGCCGGGGGCTACGTACCCCTCGCCCAGCGCGAGGAGGCCCGGCAGGTCACCATTCCGCTGCTGCTTCTGCTCCAGTGGGACGACGAAGGGAACCCCCGGCAACGGGCCCTGGACCTGTTCGACGCCTTCGGCAGCAAGGAGAAGACGCTGCACGCCAACCTGGGCGGGCATCTCGGCACCCCGTGGTTCGAGGTGGAGGACGGGGACCGGTTCTTCGGTCGACACCTGAAGTGAGGCCGGGCCGTCCGGCGGGCAGCGGACGGTAGGCGGTACCCGCCACGATGCCGCTCATCGAGGACAGGCCCCGGCCTTCCTCGATGAGCGGTGCCCGGCAGACGCACAACCGCCCCGATCGCGGCGGTACCCGTTGACTACACGTGGCCGCTCGGAGGCTCATCGCAGCCTCCCCGAGTGGGGGGCCTGATCCGGACCCGCTCAGCCTTCAACAGGCGCTGGTAGTCCGTGAGTACGCGCAGCAGCGCGAAGCCCGTGCCGAGCGGGACGGTGCCGAGTTCCAGTCGCGGGTGCCGGGCGTCGCCGAGGTCGGCCCGTATGTCGGGGAGCCGTACGCCATGGGCGGCGAACTCGTCACGGAGGATTGCTGCGACCCGCTCGGCGGGGGTGGGGTTCATGCGGTGCTTTTCGTGTTCGTGGGCGGAAGGTTGAACTCGAACCACACCGCTTTGCCTGTGCCTTCGGCCGGTTCGTCGATGGTCATACCGCAGATGTCGGAGAGGGCCGTGACCAGGAAGAGGCCGCGGCCGTTGGTCTCATGGCCCGCCGCGCGGCGGGGCGAGGGGAGTTCGAGGCTGTCGTCGTGGACGGTCACCCGCACGCGGTCGTGCCGGACGGTGGCGGCCATCCGTACATCGCCCTTGCCGTGCCGATGGACGTTGGTCACTAACTCCGACGTGCAAAGGGCTGCCGCCTCGGCGAGTTGGGAGAGTCCCGAGGCCGCGAAGATCCCGCGCACGAAGTCGCGGCACAGACGGGGGGTAGTGGGGAGGGCGGGGGCGGAGAGGGTGTAGCGGTGCGGATGTTCCGGGTGTGCGGGTGCTCCCATGCGACGCCTCCGTGGCGCTCGTAGCTCAATACCCTGTGTGAGCAAGGCAACACCCAAGGTATGGCAGAGCTCAGCAATGTTGCAACCAGTGCGCGAAGATGATTGGACTGCCCCACCCGCGCGGGGCACACTGACACCGATTCCCCTGGAGGACCGGCCGTGGCGCTGAGAACGCTCATCACCGAACGGCAACGCCGACTCGGCGTAGAGCTGAAGAAGTTACGACTCCAAGCCGGGTTGTCGATCGCCGAGGGCGGCAAGCTGATCGAGATGGGCGCGCCGCACCTGAGCCACATCGAGGCGGGGCGGACGGCCATCCCAACAGATCGTCTTCGCGGGCTCGTTGATGCCTACGGATGCAAGAGTGAGCCGTACATTGACGAGCTTGTCAGCATGGCCGAGAGCAGCGGCAAGGGTTGGTGGTCGACGTATCGGAAGTCCTTCCCGCAGTCCACGCTCGACCTCGCCGAGTTGGAATCCCGGACGACGAGGGTCCAGACATACGAAACCCTCCTGATCCCCGGCCTGTTGCAGACCGAGTCCTACATGCGCGCCCTGTTCCGCAGCGGACTTCCTGACGCTTCACCCGAGGAGATCGAGCAACTCGTCCGCTTCCGAAGAGCCCGCCAGGCCATCCTGGGGCCTGAACAGCCCGTCACCTTCCAGGCGGTCATTCATGAGGCTGCGCTCCGCATGGAGGTAGGCGGTGCACAAGTCATGAGGGAGCAGCTGATAGAGCTCATCCGGGTGTCGATGAACCCGCATGTGACCATCCAGCTCTTGCCGTTCAAAGTTGGCGTGCGCTTCTGGCACAGCACGCCGTTCCTCATCCTGGGAGTCGGAGTTCCGGGCCTGGAGACAGTGGTCGCGGACCACCCGTCCGCGAACCTGCGGCTCGGCGACGCCGAGTCCATCACGCGTTACGAATCCACGTTCAGCGATCTGAGCCAGAGCGCACTGCCACCGGTAGTCGCAGACGCGGCCCCCGAACTCCACGAACAGCGTGACTCGTGGGGCCTCCTCCAACACATCCTGTACACCCTCTAGGGAAGGTGTCATGTCCGACCTCACCTGGCAGAAGTCATCGTTCAGTGAAGCTGGTGCGGCTAACTGCGTGGAACTCGCCGTCACCGACGGCATAGGCATCCACATACGCGAGAGCGACGAGCCGGAAGCGGTAATCCGCACCAGTCCCGCCGCGCTCGGCGTCCTCATAGGTGCCATAAAGGCTGGCCGCCTGGACCACACCCTCTGAGCACAGGCCGGATGTCAGGTGCGGGCATCGTTTCGCGCGCTTCGCGCGATTGAGCAGCGGCGGGCGGGGGCCGGGGCGCAGGGCGCATTGCCGGCTGCCGGGCCGGTGGGGGCCCATGCCAATCGGGAGCGCAGGGGTGGCGCGCCCCCTCCGGGTACCCCCTCCGAAAACGCTTGATCTGAAGCAACTACTTTGTCAAAGGTTTTCGGGAGGGGTACCCCCTGCGGCGTCGAGTGCGACGGTGGACCGTCCAGGCGCGGCCTGATGGGTGGCCAGCGTCGCAGTGGATGCGGAGTCCGGCGGCCCGGCGACGGGCCTCGCCCCCGCACACGGATGCCGCCACCGGCGGTCGCTCCCACCGGCCCGGCGGTCGGCAATCGGCCCGACGCCCCCGCCCCCCTGCCCCGCTGCTCAATCGCGCGAAGCGCGCGAGACGGCGCCGCACCCGACCAATGCGGCACCCCCAACGGAGACGGCACCCCCGACCGATGCGGCACCCTCCGCGAAGGCGGCCCGTCGGGCGCGCGGGACGGCCCCCGGCTGACGGGACGGCGCTCCGGGCTACGCGGCGGGTGGCAGGGGCCACGCCTCCGAGGGATCGCCGAGCCATACCCGGTGGTGGCCGTCGGCCGTGACCGTGAGGCCGAAGTCGAACAGCTCCGGCCTTCCGGCGCCCTCCCACCAGGTGAGAGCCTCGGCGGTCTCGTCGGCCAGGTTTCGCGGTCCCCACTGGTGCACCGCGCCATCCGCCGCGTACGCCCACGAGTCGCGGCTGCACCACCAGTGCCCGCCGTCCTGCGGCCAGTGCGCCACCTCGGCGAGCCTCAACCCGACCGCGAACTCGGCGTGCGGGTCGGCGAGCAGCGCCACGTCCAACTCCGCCTTGCTCTCGCGGCTCTCCTCCCACGACTCCGTGGAGAACACTCCATCGATACGCGGGCGCGCCCGCTGGCCGCGTACGGCCATGAACGTCACCGCGCCCGCGAACCGCCCCTCGGCACGGCCGTCCGAGACGGTCAGCCGCGCGAGACCGTGCGAGCAGAACGCGGTCCGGAAGGGAGCCAGGATCAAGCCGCCGGGCCGCACCTGCTCCACCCACGTCTGCGGGATCGACGTCACCGAGGCCGTCGCCACCAGGCGGTCGTACGGCGCGCCGCCACGCCAACCCTGCTCGCCGTCCGCCTCCAGCACCGTCACACCGCTGTACCCGGCCCGGTGCAGCGCGGCCCGTGCGCCGTCGGCCACATGCGGGTCGATCTCCAGCGTGATCACCCGCCCGGCGCTTGCCCGCTCCGCCAGCAGCGCCGCGTTGTACCCGGTGCCCGCCCCGATCTCCAGCACCCAGTGCCCGGGCCGCAGGTCCAGCTCGGCGAGCATGGTCACCACGGCGGCCGGTGCCGAGATGGAACTGGTGGGCACATCGCCGCCAGCGGGGGCAGGGGCCCCGTCGTCCACCTGGGTGGTGATGGCCCGCGCGGGGTCGTACACCATGCGGGCCCACCGGTCCGGGTCGTCCGCTCGGCGCAGCGGCCGGTACACCCCGCCGTCCACCACCCATACGGTGCCCGGGACGAACTCGTGCCGGGGGACGGTCTCGAACGCCTGCCGTATCCACGGCTCGGTGATGTCGAGCGTCTCGGCCGCCCGTGCGCGCAGCTCTTCCAGGTCAGTCACTTGCGGTGCGTCCCACCACCCGGCCTGGAGACGTCCGGGTGCTGTCCGTCCGAGTCCCGTGGGCTCGGCTGCTTCGGCTGCGGGTTCGGGGTGGGCGGCTTGCCGTGCGTTCCCATGTCGGGCCCCCTCACATCGTTGGTCGAGCGACCAGTGTGGGTCTGCCCGTCGGCCGACGGTAGGGCGTGAACGCACCAACGGGGGGGCGGACCGTGCCGTCGCGCGCCTCGCGGAGGCGGCCTCCGCTACTTGCCCCTGACGCCGACGTCAGATTTTACCTTGGCCGGGCCGCGCGATTCCGCGCGGGCGATGAGGTCCGGTCGAGGAGTATCCACGTGTCCATAAGCAGCAGTGCCGAGCGCGCGGCCCAGGTTCTGTCGCGCCCCTTCACCGTGGGCGGGCTCACCGTGCCCAACCGCATTGCCATGGCGCCGATGACCCGTATGTTCTCGCCCGGCGGCGTGCCCACCGGGGATGTGGCGGCCTACTACGGGCGCCGCGCGGCCGGTGGGGTGGGGCTGATCATTACCGAGGGGACCTATGTCGACCACCCCTCGGCGGGGCTGAGCGACCGCGTGCCGCGGTTCTACGGGGAGGAGGCCCAGGCAGGGTGGGCCGAGGTCGTGAAGCGGGTGCATCTCGCCGGTGGGCGGATCGCGCCGCAGATCTGGCATGTGGGGGTTTCGCGGGAGGAGGGCGCCCCGCCGTACCCCGAGGCGCCCGTGCTGAGCCCGTCCGGTCTCGGGCTGAACGGTGAGCCGGTCGGGCGGGCGATGACGCAGGACGACCTGGACGCGGTGATCGCCGCCTTCGCCGACGCGGCCGCCGCCGCGGAGCGGATCGGCTTCGACGGGGTCGAACTGCACGGGGCACACGGCTATTTGATCGACCAGTTCCTGTGGAGCGGCACCAACCGCCGTACCGACGGCTACGGCGGCGACCCGGTCTCCCGGGCCCGTTTCGCGGCCGAGATCGTGGCCGCCTGCCGTAAGGCCGTCTCCGCCGAGTTCCCGATCATCTTCCGTACGTCCCAGTGGAAGCAGGACCACTACGACGCGCGGATGGCCGAGACCCCGCAGGAGCTGGAGGCGCTGCTCGCGCCGCTGGTGGAGGCGGGGGTGGATGTCTTCCACTCGTCCACGCGGCGCTACTGGACGCCGGAGTTCGAGGGCTCGGACCTGAACCTCGCGGGCTGGACGAAGAAGCTGACCGGAAGGCCCACCATCACGGTCGGCTCGGTCGGCCTGAACCAGGACTTCCTGCCGACGTTCGTCCCCGGGACCTATAGCGGGCCGGCCCAGGTGGCGGACATCGAGAATCTGCTGGACCGGCTGGAGCGGGATGAGTTCGATCTCGTCGCGATCGGGCGCGCGCTGCTCGCCGACCCCGAGTGGGCCGAGAAGGTGCTCACCGGGCGTACGGACGCGCTGGTTCCGTACGCCAGGGAGCTGCTGGGCACGCTGCACTGAGCCGGATGACCGGTTCAGCCCATGCGAATGGCCGGTTTCGTACCTAGTTGAGAGGATTGACCCGGTTCGCTCCACTGGGAACCACGGAGAACAAGGAGAGCCGGTCATGTCCAAACGACTGCATGTGGGCAACTTGAGCTACCAGACGACAACAAGGGACCTGGCGACCCTGTTCGGGCAGTTCGGCGAGGTGCTGGACGCCACCGTGATCACCGACCGGGAGAGCGGCCGCTCGCGCGGATTCGGGTTCGTGGAAATGGACGAGGCGGCCGCGGACAAGGCGATGGCCGAGCTCGACGGCTCGGAGATGGACGGCAGGGCGGTCACCGTCACCGAGGCGCGGGCCGTCTCACGTGGCACACGCTGAGAAACGGCGCGTGTACGGAAGGCAAAATCGGAACGTGCCGTTCGCCACGTATCGCCGCTAGGACTTGCGGGTGGCGGAGTGTGGCGTGGTGGTATTGAGTGATGCGATCCCCCACACGCATACCTTCACCCCAGTCCTCACATCCTCACAGCGGTTCACCCGGGGTTCACTACAGCAACCCCTACGAGGAACTCGCCGAGCTGGCCGATCCGTACGATCCGGATGACCCCCTGGGCCTCGGCCCGACGTCGGAGGACGACGACGATGACCTCGGCGGGCGCAGGGGCAAAACGGTCAGCTCGGGTTCGGCGGAGGCGGACGACGGCGAGGCGTGGTCACCGCCCAACCACCGCCGCTCGTCCCGGCGTCGGCGCGGCCGTTTCAGGGCGGTGCCGCGCACCGCGAAGGCGCTGATCGGGCTGCTCGTACTGGCCCTGCTGCTGGTGCTGGGCGACCGCTGCGCGGTGATGTACGCCGAGCGCCAGGCCGAGCAGGAGCTCCAGAAGAAGCTGGACCTGGCCACGGCGCCGAACGTGACCATCCACGGCTTCCCGTTCCTCACCCAGGTGCTCGGCAAGCACCTCCAGCAGGTGGACATCGCCGTACCGGACGTGGCGGCCGACCGGGTCTCGCTCGCCGAGGTGCGCGCCCAGGCGCAGGGCATCCGGATCGTGGGGGATCTGCCCAGTTCCTTCAGGGGCGCGGTGGTGAGCCGGATGAAGGGCGATGTGCTGCTGTCCTTCGAGGACCTCAGCCGTGAACTGGGCGCCTCCCAGGTGCGGTTCCGGGCGCTGGGGCCCAGCTCGGTGCGCGCGGACGGGAAGCTCCCCGTCGCCGGGCAGCAGGTGTCGCTGCACGCCCAGGCGCATATCCAGCGCCAGGGCGACCGCGGGATCTCCACCAGCGTCACCGATATGCGGCTGGACATCCCCGGGATCGCCTCCTACCGGCCCGGCCCCGAACCGCGCGCCGGGCTGTATCTGCACAAGAAGGCGGCCACGCGGATCAGCGAGGACTCCGAGAAGGCGCGGGCGCTGCTGGCGATCCCCTCGGTGGCGGAGAAGCTGGGGGTGCCGCCCGCGGAGGCGGGGCAGGCGCTGAACGACGGCCAGAAGCTGGACCGGATCACCGGGTCGCCGCGCTTCGTCCCCGCGCTGCTCGCGGTCAACCTCGTCCGGGCGGCCAACGACCATCCCGATCTGGCCAGGAAGCTCGGTATCGACCCGATGGTGGCCGCCGCGCTGACGCGGCTGAAGGTGCCGGAGCTGACGGACAAGCTGGAGCTCTCCTTCCAGCTGCCCAAAAAGGCCAAGGGCATCCGGCTGGCGAACATCGGCGTCTCCCCGGAGGGGATTCGGGCGGATCTGGTCGGTGCGGAGCTGAATTTCGGAAAGACCCGCTGAAACCTGCCGGTCGGCGGATTCCGCTTTTTTATATGCCCCTGAACAGGGGCATGCGCATGTCCGAGGCGCCCGGACGCGGCTGGTCGCGCCGCGGTTCCACATCTCGCATGAAAATTCCTTGAGACCGTTCTTGGCAAACGCACAGCTCAGTCCGATCTTCCTCACGGATATCGCTCCTAATGTCTTCCATGTCGAAGCCGAACGGCTCCGGCAAAGGAAATGAAAGACCGAATTCCGAGAGGCAGAATCATGAGCTTCCACAAGATCGTCCCGGTCAAGCCCGCCCGCAAGTCCGAGCCGAAGAAGAAGCACCACGCCCCGAAGCCGGCCCCGAAGAAGGCGCCGAAGAAGCCCCACCGTCGCCCCATCGGCGGCTGACCCACACACCACCTTCAGGCGGGTCCGCGGCAGCGCGCCGCGGGCCCGCCTCGGCCATGTCCGGAGCCGAGCGGGAGAGAGCGACCGTGACCTCGTACGAAGACCAGCCCACCATGGAGCTGCGCGCGCTCGGGTCCGACCCGGCCGCGGGAGCCGAGGCGGGGGCGGAACGGTCCGCTCCGCGGCTGGCCGCACGGCAGGCGTTCCGCCGGTTCTGGCCGCTCACCAAGGGCGACCGGCGCTGGCTGGCACTCATCTGCGGCTGTGTCATCGCCGCGGCGCTCGCCGAGACCGCCGCGATCCTCCTCTTCTCCGATCTGACCGACAACGCCCTGCGGCAGGGCTCGCTCGGCGCCTTCTGGGCCCCCGCCGCGCAGTGGCTCGCGGTCGCGGTGCTCGGCGCCGCCGTCGGCTATACGGGCAACTCGCTCGCCGTATGGACCGCCGAGCGGTTCGTGCTGCGGCTGCGGGCCCGGGTCTTCGCCCATGTGCAGGATCTGCCGCCGCACTTCTTCCAGCGCCACCGCCAGGGCGATCTGGTCGAGCGCCTCACCGGGGACGTGGAGGCCATCGAGCAGATGGTGGTCTCCGGGGTGGTGAGCACCGTCTCCGCCGTCTTCAGCACGGTCTTCTTCTCCATCGCCGCGTTCCGGCTGCGCTGGGACCTGGCGCTGGTCACCTTCTTCCTGGCGCCGCTCTTCTGGCTGGCCGCGCGGCGCTTCTCCGGGCGGATCGGCGCGGTCGCGCGGGAGGAGCGGGTCGCCGACGGCGCGATCACCTCCGTGGTCGAGGAGTCGCTCGGCAACGTCGTGCTGACGCAGGCGTACCACCGTAAGGACGCCGAGGAGCGGCGGCTGGGCCGGGAGGCGCGGGCGTGGATGCGGGCGTCGGTGGCGGGTGCCCGGATGAGCGAGCTGTACGAGCAGTTGGTCGAGGTCATCGAGACGCTGTGCGTCCTGGCCGTGATCGGGCTCGGCGCCTGGGAGATCTCCCGGGACCGGATGACCATCGGACAGCTGCTGGCCTTCGCCGCCTTCCTCGGCTACCTCTACCCGCCGATCCGCAACCTCGGACAGCTCGGTCTCACCCTTACGGCCGCCACCGCGGGCGCCGAGCGGCTGCTGGAGATCCTCGACGCCGAGCCCGCCGTGAGCGATCCGCCGCCGGGGGCGGCGGTGGCGCCGTGGCGGGTGCACGGCACGGTGGAGTTCGACCGGGTCGGCTTCCGCTACCCCGGGGGCGACCGGCGCACCCTGGCCGGAGTCTCGTTCACCGCCCGGCCGGGTGAGTTCGTGCTGATCACCGGGGCGAGCGGGGCGGGCAAGTCCACCGTCTCCAAGCTGCTGACGCGCTTCTACGACCCCGGGGAGGGGTTCGTACGGCTCGACGGCGTCCCCCTGTACGCGATGCCGCTGGGCTTTCTGCGGACGAACGTGACGCTGCTGCCGCAGGAGACGCTCATCCTGCACGACACCATCCGCGAGAACATCGCCTGCGGCCGCCCCGGCGCCGCCGAGCACGAGATCGTCCGGGCGGCGCGGGACGCCGCCGCGCACGACTTCATCGCGGCCCTGCCCGAGGGCTACGGCACCCGGATCGACCCGCACACCGCGCGGCTGTCCGGCGGCCAGCTCCAACGCATCGCCATCGCCCGCGCGATGCTGCGCGACGCGCCCGTCCTCGTCCTGGACGAGCCCACCACCGGTCTGGACGCGCCGGCCGCGCGGCGGGTGGTCCGGCCGCTGCGGCGGCTGATGTCCGGCCGTACCACGATCATGATCACCCACGATCTGAACCTGGCGCCGGACGCGGACCGCATCCTGGTGCTGGACCACGGGCGGGTCGTGGAGACGGGCACCCATCGCGAACTGCTGGCGCTGGACGGGACGTACGCACGGCTGCACGGCTGCGGGGGCGGCTCGCTGACCGAGACGGGCCCGCAGCCGACACTCCGGCTCGGGCCGCTCCGAGAGCCGGACCGGTCCCTCAGAGCGGGCCGGACCGGGCCCGAGCCGGATGGGGCCGCGCTCAGTCGAGGTCGATCCCCGGCGGAGCCGTAGGCGCACCCGGGAGCCTGATCCAGGCGACCGTGCCGCCGCCCGGGGCCGGTTCCAGCCCCACCTGACCGCCCGACTGCTGAACCGTACGGGCCACGATCGACAGTCCGAGGCCCGAGCCGGGCATGCTGCGGGCGGACGGGGAGCGCCAGAAGCGCTCGAAGACATGCGGCAGCTCCTCGGCGGGGATACCGGGGCCATGGTCCCGCACCCGTACCTCTCCGCTTTTGAGGACGACGTCGATCACACCACCCGAAGGGCTGAACTTCACGGCGTTGTCGAGCAGATTGACCAGCGCCCGCTCCAGAGCGGCCACCTCGCCGCGCACGTACCAGGGCTCGATCGAGGCGTTGATCGTGAGATGCGCACCGCGCAGCCGGGCCCGCTCCAGGGCCGTCCGCACCACCTCGTGCAGGGCCATCACCTGCGGGGGCCCGCTGCCGGGCTCGGCGTCGGGGCGGGACAGCTCCTGGAGATCGCCGATCAGCGCGGCCAGCTCGGTCATCTGCGCCTTGACGCTCCCCATGAGCGCCTTACGGTCACCGGGCGGCAGCGCGCGGCCGGTCTCCTCGCTGCGGGCGAGCAGCTCGATATTGGTCCGCAGCGAGGTGAGCGGGGTGCGCAGTTCATGCCCGGCATCCGCGATCAGCTGCTGCTGACGGTCGCGGGAGGAGGCGAGGGCAGCCGTCATGGAGTTGAACGACCGGGACAGCCGGGCGATCTCGTCATCGCCCTCCGTAGGGATGCGGACGGCCAGGTCCTCCGTGCGGGCCACATGCTCGACCGCCTCGGTCAGCCGGTCCACGGGCTTGAGCCCGGTCCTGGCGATCCACAGGCCCGCGGCGCCCGCGCCGACCACGCCGCCCCCGGTGACGAGGGCGAGGACCAGCGCGAGCGTGCCCAGCGGACGCTCGACCTCGCTCAGCGGGCGGGCCATCGAGACGGCGATCCCCCGCGGCAGCGGGCTGCCGGGGCCCTCGGTCGGCCGGTAGGTGAACACCCGCATGTCCCCGCCGCCCGCGCCCGTCGCGTCATGCAGCGCGTTCGGCCGCTGCCCGACGGCCACGGCCACATCGGCGGTGGTCACCGGCAGCTGGGTCGCCCCGGGCTGGGTGCAGCGGCTCCCGTCGGCCAGCACGATCTGCACGGAGTACGAGCCGAGGGCGTGCGGAGTGTGGCCGTCGGCGCCGTCGGGGTTCTGGCACGCCTCCAGGATGCTCAGCACATTGCGCTCGTCCACCTTGACGTTGCGCAGGGACGAGTCGAGTTGGGCGCTGAGCTGCTCCCGGACGATCAGCCAGCACGCGAACGCGGACACCGCCACCGCGACCGCCACCGCCACCGCGGTCAGCAGGGCCAGCCGCGAACGCAGCGGCAGGGTGCGGAACCTCACGAGGGCTCGCCCTCCGCGGACCGCAGCACATACCCCACCCCGCGCACGGTGTGCACGAGCCGCGGCTCGCCGCCCGCCTCGGTCTTACGGCGCAGATACATCACGTACACATCCAGCGAGTTGGACGAGGGCTCGAAGTCGAAGCCCCATACCGCCTTGAGGATCTGCTCCCGGGTGAGCACCTGACGGGGGTGCGCCAGGAACATCTCCAGCAGGGTGAACTCGGTGCGGGTCAGCTCGACGCGGCGCCCTCCCCGGGCGACCTCGCGGGTCGTGAGGTCCATCCGCAGATCGCCGAAGGTCAGCAGATCCTCCTCGGGCAGCGCCGCGCCCTGCTGGGCCGCGTAGGAGCTGCGGCGCAGCAGGGCGCGGATGCGGGCCAGCAGTTCGTCCAGTTCGAAGGGTTTGACGAGGTAGTCGTCCGCGCCCGCGTCGAGCCCGGTGACCCGGTCGCCCACCGTGTCCCGCGCGGTGAGCATCAGGATCGGCAGCGTCACCCCGGTGGCGCGCAGCCGCCGCGCGGCGGTCAGCCCGTCCATCCGGGGCATCAGCACATCGAGCACGATCAGCTCGGGGTCGTAGGAGCCCACCTTGGCCAGCGCGTCCAGCCCGTCCACTGCGGTCTCGGTCGCATAGCCCTCGAAGACGAGGCTGCGGTGCAGGGCTTCCCGGACGGCCGGCTCGTCGTCGACGATCAGGATGCGGGCCGGCTGATCGCCGTGGTCGGGGCTCATGGGTCGATTTCCTTAGCGGTGACGGTGCGGGTGACGTGACTGACTCTGACGCTGACGATGGGCTGGGGCGGGGGCCGCGCCGGGCGGTGCGGCGCCGCTCTGCCAGCCTCGCACGTCGGTCAGGCGTTGCCGCCACTGCCGCCCGAGCGCAGGGAGTCGAGATCGGACTTGACGGTGTTGATCGGAATCGAGAAGCCGAGGCCGACGCTGCCCGCGTCACCGGAGCTCTGGCCCGAGGCCGAGGAGTACATCGCGGAGTTGATCCCGATGACCTGGCCGCTCATATTGATCAGCGCACCGCCGGAGTTGCCGGGGTTGAGCGAGGCATCGGTCTGGATGGCCTTGTAGGTGGTGGTCGACGAGCCGACGTCGCCGTTGTACCGGCCGCCGCCGAACTCGAACGGCCACTGCCCGCCGCCGCTCGGCCCCTGACCGCCCTGTTCCTGGTCCGTGGAGACGGTGACATCACGGTTGAGCGAGGAGACGATGCCGCTGGTGACGGTGCCGGTGAGGCCCTCGGGCGAGCCGATGGCCACGACCTGGTCGCCCACCGTGACCTTGCTGGAGTCGCCGAGGGACGCCGGCTTCAGCCCGCTCGCCCCCTCCACCTTGATCAGCGCGAGGTCCTTCTTGCTGTCGGTGCCGACGACCGTCGCGGACTTCTTGCTGCCGTCGCTGAACGTCACACTGATCGAATCGGCGCCCGAGACCACGTGGTTGTTGGTGATGATCTCGCCGCCGCTGGTGATGATCACGCCGGAGCCGGTGGACTGCCCGCTGGTGCCGCCGGCGCTGACCTCCACGATGCTGGGGCTGACCGCCGCCGCCACGGCCGAAACCCCGCTGTTGCTGCTGGACTTGGCGTTGACCACGGGAGTGGAGATCGTGGTGTCGGACTTCTGGGTGGCGTTGGTGACCAGCGCGGCCGCCCCGCCGCCCACGAGCGCCGAGACGGCCGCCACGGCGGCGATCAGCGCGATCGGCCGCGGGACCCGCGCCCTGCGCCGCCCTCCGCCACCGTGCGCCCCCTCGCCCGCGAACGCGCCCCCCTCGTCCCCGCCACCGCCGCCACTGCCACCGCTGTCGCCGCTGTCGCCACCCGGCCACACGGTGACCCCGGACGGCGTGGTGACCGACGGCTGCGGCTGATACGCGGGCGGATCGGGATACCCCGCACCACCGCCGTACGAGTAGGGATAGGGCTCGTCTGCGCCGCTGCGGCGTGTGCTGTCCGTCATGTCTATGACTGTGCGACCGAAGTATGAGAGTCCCCTGAGGACCCGCTAAGAACCCCACCAGAAGTCCATATGCCCGCCATAAGGCCCCGGGCAGCACTGGGCCCGCCCAGGGCCCCGGCGTCCTCGGGTCCCCGCCGAACGGCCCCGCAGGGCAGTCCGGGCGTAGCGGACACACCACTCATAAGGACGCGAGCGCGGGCACCGCCCGCAGAACTGCCCGAAACGTCACGGACCACGCCGTAAGGCAGCCGGACCACCACGCACCGCCCATAAAGCCACGGCCGCAGGGCCCGCGAGCCGCCCGTCAGCAGACGGAACCCGCAAGGCGCCCAGCCACAGAGTCCCAGCCCCGCCGAAGGCAGACGCCCCACCGCCAGCACACGGCCTCACCGGAGGACGAGAGCTCGGCGGGGGCACCGCCGCCGCCCGCGCAGCACACGGGCAGCGGGGAACGAGGCGGGCCGGTCGGAGCCCGCCCCTCGCGGCCGCGGCCGAAGGGCGGCAAAGCCCGGCTGCGGAACGGGGAAGTCGCGCCCCCTCAGCGCCAGCCTCGGCGCAGGGCGGACGCTCGCCCCGAAGGTGACCGCAGGGCGCGGGCTCAGCGGAGGCTCGGCCCCCGCAGGGCGGGCGGGGCATGGCAGACGCCCCACCCCGAAGGTGCACACCAACCGCAGGGCGCGGGCTCGGCGGCGGCACAGCCTCCACACACGACGCGGGCTCCGCCGCCAAGGCGAGCGCCCGCCCGCAAGGCCAACCGCACCGTCAGCGACGACAACAAGGGCCGTCGGGGCCCCAGGGCCCCGACTCGGGTAGCGGCGCTACGGCACGGCCCCCGCAGGGCGGGCGGGGCATGGCAGACGCTCCACCCCAGACGCCCCACCCCGAAGGTGCACACCAACCGCAGGGCGCGGGCTCAGCGGGGACACGGCGGGGGCACGGCCCCCGTGCGGCGCGGGCACGGCCGCCAGGGCGAGCGCCCGCCCGCAGGGTCAACCGGGCCGCCCGCAGGGCCAACCGCACCGTCAGCGACGACGACAGGGGCCGTCGGGGCCCCCAGGGCCCCGACTCGGGTAGCAGCGCTACGCGCAACCGCAGGAGTGGCGGACCACCAGCGCCGAGGGGAATTGTTTGACCCGTTCGCGGCGGGAGCCGGCGAGGCGGACGCCGTCCTCCAGCACCAGATCGACCGCGGCGCGCGCCATCGCGGGGCGGTCGGAGCCGACCGTGGTCAGCGGGGGGTCGGTGAGGTGGGCTTCCTTCACATCGTCGAAACCGGCCACCGCCAGCTCCGCGGGAACCTCGATCCGCAGTTCGCGCGCCGCCCGCAGCACCCCGAACGCCTGGTCGTCGGTGGCGCAGAAGATGGCCGGGGGCCGGTCGGGGCCGGCGAGCAGGTCGAGGGCGACCTTATAGGCGTCGTAGCGGTTGTACGGGGCCTGGAAGAGCCGCCCCTCCGTGGGCCGGCCCGCCTCGTGCATCGCGCGGCGCCAGCCCTCGACGTGGTCGGTGACGGGGTCGCCGACGGTCGGGGTTATCTCGGTGCCGCCGAGGCACGCCACGTAGTCATGGCCGTGCTCCAGCAGATGCCGCACCGCGAGCTGCGCGCCGCCGACGTCGTCCAGCACCACCGCCACGTCGTCGATCGCCTCGGGTCGCTCATGCAGCAGCACCACCCGGGCGTCCCACGCCTCGATCTCGGCCGCCGCGTTCTCGCTGGGGCCCTGGCTGATGAGGATCAGCCCGGACACCCGCATCCCCAGGAAGGCGCGCAGATAGTGGACCTCGCGCTCGTCGAGGTAGTCGGAGTTGCCGACCAGCACCATCTTTCCGCGGTCGGCGGCCGCCTGTTCGACGGCGTGCGCCATCTCCGCGAAGAACGGCTGCCGCGCGTCCGGGACGATCAGCCCTATGAGATCGGTCCGGCGGCTCGCCATCGCCTGCGCGACGCGGTCCGGCCGGTAGCCGAGCTCCTTGATCGCGGCGAGCACCCGCTCGCGCGTGGCCGGGGCGACCGGCCGGGGTCCGTTATTGATGACGTAACTCACGACCGCGGTCGACGTTCCCGCAAGCCTTGCCACATCATCCCGCGTCACCTTGGCCACGCGCGAAGTCTACGCGGGTCCAGCTAGCTGTTGGCCGGTCGTGCGGCAGCTGCCCTCGCCTCGGAGCCGGCGGCCCCTTCGGGGTGCTCTCCCCGCGCGGCGTCGCCCACTCCGGCGTCCCGCGCCTTCGCCTTGGCCCGGGCCTCTTCGGCGGCGCGCTCGACCTTCTCCGGGGCGACGAAGCGGTAGCCCACGTTCCGCACGGTGCCGATCAGGGACTCGTGCTCCGGGCCCAGCTTGGCGCGCAGCCGCCGGACGTGAACGTCCACCGTACGGGTGCCGCCGAAGTAGTCATAGCCCCAGACCTCCTGGAGCAGCTGCGCCCGGGTGAAGACCCGGCCGGGGTGCTGGGCGAGGTACTTCAGCAGCTCGAACTCCTTGAATGTGAGATCGAGCACACGCCCCTTGAGCTTGGCGCTGTAGGTGGCCTCGTCGACCGAGAGATCGCCGTTGCGGATCTCCATCGGGCTGTCGTCGGTGGTGATCTGCTGGCGGCCGGTGGCCAGCCGCAGCCGGGCCTCGACCTCCGCCGGGCCCGCGGTGTCCAGCAGGACGTCGTCGATGCCCCAGTCGGCGGTGACGGCGGCGAGCCCGCCCTCGGTCACCACCAGGATCAGCGGACAGCCGGGGCCGGTGGACCGCAGCAGCTGGCACAGGCTACGCACCTGCGGCAGATCGCGGCGGCCGTCGATCAGGATGACATCGGCACCCGGGGTGTCCACCAGGGCCGGGCCTTCGGCGGGGGCCACCCGCACGCTGTGCAGCAGGAGGCCGAGGGCGGGGAGCACCTCCGTCGAGGGCTGGAGTGCATTGGTCAGCAGCAGGAGGGAACTCATCGTCCATCACCTGCCCCGGCCGTGATCTCGATGTCGTGCACGCTTCGCTCGCCCATTACGTCGGTTCCTCCTCGGTCCCTGTGCGAGAGGGGCACCTCCCGGGCAGCGCCCGGGGGAGTCTGCGGCTACTACTTCGTACGGTTACGATCCGCGCCCTTGGAGCGACGGTGCGCTCAAACGCGCACCACGCCCCGAAAGCACAAAAGGACCCGGGGGCTACGTTGCCCGGATCCTCTTCACAGCAGAATAACCCACATGACATGTGCCGGAGAGGCTCAATCTGCTCCCCGTTGTCCTTCCGCGACCGCCGCGGCAGGACAACGGGCCATGCTGCTGACCGATGACGGGGTCTCGATCGAGGCGCGGTACGAACCTTCCCCGGCATCCGGGACCGAACCCTGGGGCCGGCTCGCGCTGGTGGTCGGGCACGGGTTCACCGGCGCCCTCGAACGGCCCGCGCTACGGCGGGTGGCCTCGGCGTTTCACCAGCACACGGCCGTGATCACATTCTCGTTCCGGGGCCATGGCAGGTCCGGCGGACGGTCCACGGTCGGCGATCGCGAAGTGCTGGACCTGGCCGCCGCGGTGCGCTGGGCGCGACGGCTCGGACATCGGCGGGTCGTCACGGTCGGCTTCTCGATGGGCGGCTCGGTGGTGATCCGGCAGGCGGCGCTGTCCGGGAAGACCGATCGAATCCGGCCGATGCAAGACATACCCCACGGGGAGCGCACGGGGAGCTCGCCGGGGCGCACGGACCGGGTGAACGGGGAACCCACCACCGCTCCCGGCGAGGCCGCCGACGGCGCCGCGCCCGACGCCGTGGTCTCGGTGAGCGCACCCGCCCGCTGGTACTACCGCGGCACCGCGCCCATGCGGCGGGTCCACTGGGCGGTCACCCGACCGGCCGGACGGCTGGTCTCCCGCTACGGGCTGGGCACCCGGATCGACCCCCGCGGCTGGGACGTCGATCCGCTGCCCCCGGTGGCCGCGGCGCCGCTGATCGCCCCGACGCCGCTGCTGATCGTGCACGGCGACCGGGATCCGTACTTCCCGCTGGACCATCCACGGATGCTGGCGTCGGCTGCGGACCCGGCCACCTCGGAGCTGTGGATCGAACCGGGCTTCGGCCACGCCGAGACCGCCGCCTCGCCCGCCCTGCTGACCCGTATCGCCGACTGGGCCGCGGCCAACGCCTGAACGGCGTACGGCCGAGCGGTCGGCTGCTCCGGCTGTCCTGCGCTACGGCTATTCGGCCGGTCGGCTATTCGGCCGGTGGACTATTCGGCCTCCGCCACCGGCTCGGCGAACTGGGACGCGTAGAGCCGGGCGTACGCACCGCCGGCCGCGAGGAGCGCGTCATGGGAGCCCTGCTCCACGATCCGCCCCGACTCCATCACCAGGATCACGTCCGCGTCCCGGATGGTCGACAGCCGGTGCGCGATCACAAAGCTGGTGCGACCGCTCCGCAGCGAGGCCATCGCCCGCTGGATGAGGACCTCGGTGCGGGTGTCGACCGAGCTGGTGGCCTCGTCCAGCACCAGGATCGACGGCTCGGCGAGGAACGCCCGCGCGATCGTGATCAGCTGCTTCTCACCGGCGCTGACGTTGGAGCCCTCTTCGTCGATCACCGTGTCGTAGCCGTCCGGCAGCATCCGTACGAAGCGGTCCACATAGGTGGCCTTCGCCGCCGCCACGATCTTCTCGAAACCGGCGCCCTGCGCGCCGTACGCGATGTTCTCGGCGATCGTCCCGCCGAACAGCCAGGTGTCCTGGAGGACCATCCCGAAATGGGAGCGCAGCTCCTCCCGTGACATCTCGGCGATGTTCACCCCGTCGAGCGTGATCCGACCGCCGCTGACCTCGTAGAACCGCATCAGCAGATTGACCAGCGTGGTCTTCCCCGCGCCGGTCGGCCCGACGATGGCCACGGTCTGCCCCGGCCGCACCGACAGCGACAGACCCTCGATGAGCGGCTTGTCCGGCTGATAGCGGAAGGCGACCTCCTCGAACGCGACCTGCCCGCGCACCACCTCCGGCCGCCGCGCCTCCACCGGCTCCGCGCTCTGCTCCGGCGCGTCCAGCAGTTCGAAGACCCGCTCGGCGGAGGCCACGCCCGACTGGACCATGTTGGCCATGGAGGCCACCTGGGTGAGCGGCTGGCTGAACTGCCGGGTGTACTGGACGAACGCCTGGACGTCGCCGATCGACAGCGCGCCGGAGGCCACCCGGAGCCCGCCGACCACGGCCACCAGCACATAGTTGAGGTTGCCGATGAACGTCATCGAGGGCTGGATCAGCCCGGAGATGAACTGGGCCCGGAAGCCCGCCTCGTAGAGCTTGTCGTTCTGCTCCCGGAACAGCTCCGCGGACTCCTTCTCCCGCCCGAAGACCTTCACCAGCGAATGGCCGGTGTACATCTCCTCGATATGGGCGTTGAGCTTGCCCGTCGTCTTCCACTGGGCCACGAACTGCGGCTGTGCGCGCTTGCCGATGCGCGTCGTCACCCACACCGAGACCGGGACGGTGATCAGCGCCACCAGCGCCAGCAGCGGCGAGATCCAGAACATCATCGACAGCACGCCCACGATCATCAGCAGCGAGGCCATGATCTGGCTGAGGGTCTGCTGGAGCGTCTGCTGGATGTTGTCGATGTCGTTGGTGGCGCGGGAGAGCACCTCGCCGCGCGACTGCTTGTCGAAGTACGAGAGCGGCAGCCGCGCCAGCTTGTGCTCCACGTCCTCGCGCAGCCGGAAGACCGAGCGCTGCACGACGACCGTGGCCACCCGCGCCTGGAGGAGGTTCAGGAGCGAGGAGACGACATACAGCGCCGTGACCCACAGCAGGACGACGCCGACCGCGTGGAAGTCGATGCCCTGGCCGGGGGTGACGTCCATCGAGGCGACCATGTCGGCGACCGTGCCCTGGTCCCTGTCGCGCAGCCACTGGACGGCCTGCTCCTTGCTGACGCCGTCGGGCAGCTGCCGTCCGACGATGCCCGCGAAGATCAGGTCGGTGGCCGCACCGAGGATCTTCGGGCCCACCACCGAAAGACCGATGCTGACCGTGCCCAGCGCGAGCACCAGCAGCGCGATACCGCGCTCGGGGCGGAGCCGGGCCAGCAGCCGGCGGCTGGAGCCGCGGAAGTCCATGGACCGCTCGGTGGGCTGCCCGCCCATGAAACGCCCGGGCCCGGCGGCGGGCGCCGGTCCCCTGCGGGGCGCCGTGGTGCCGCTCATGCGGTGCCTCTTACATTCGCCCCGCCCTGCCAGCAGCTGATGTGACGGTCGCCCACGCGGCGCGGAGGTGCGGCTTTCGTCGTCTTCCGCGGCGCGGTGGCCGCGTGTGCGTCGCTCATGCCGCTTCCTCCTCGGTGAGCTGGGAGAGCACGATCTCGCGGTAGGTCTCGTTGCCGGCCATCAGCTCGCCGTGGGTACCGGCGCCGACGATCCGGCCCGCGTCGAGCACCACGATCAGGTCGGCGCCCCGGATGGTGGACACCCGCTGGGCGACGATGACGACCGTCGCGCTCTCCGTCTCGTCCACGAGCGCCGCCCTCAGCCGGGCGTCGGTGGCGTAGTCGAGCGCGGAGAAGGAGTCGTCGAAGAGATAGACGGACGGCCTGCCGACCAGGGCGCGGGCGATCGCCAGCCGCTGCCGCTGACCGCCGGAGACATTGGTCCCGCCCTGGGCGATCGGGGAGTCCAGACCGTCCTCCATGGACTCCACGAACTCCCGCGCCTGGGCGGTCTCCAGGGCCCGCCACAGCTCCTCGTCGGTGGCGCCGGGGTCGCCGTACCGCAGGTTCGAGGCGACCGTGCCGGCGAAGAGATACGGCTTCTGGGGGACGAGCCCGACGGTCCGGGTCATCACCCCCGGGTCGAGGTCGCGCACATCCACGCCGTCGATGTGAACACTGCCGTCGGTCGCGTCGAACAGCCGCGGCACCAGCCCGAGCAGGGTCGACTTGCCGCTGCCCGTGGAGCCGATGACGGCGGTGGTCCGGCCGGGCCGGGCGATCAGCGAGATGTCGCGCAGCACCGGCTCATCGGCGCCGGGGTAGCGGAACTCCACGCCCCGCAGCTCCAGCAGGCCCCGTCCAGCGTCGGCGGGCACGGGCGCCACGGGCTGGAGCGGCGGTACGACACTGGTCACGGTGTCCAGCACTTCCTGGACGCGCTCGGCGCACACCTCGGCCCGCGGCACCATCATGAACATGAAGGTGGCCATCATCACGGACGTCAGGATCTGCATCAGATAGCTGAGGAACGCGGTCAGCGCGCCGACCTGCATCCCACCGCTGTCGATGCGGTGCCCGCCGAACCAGACGACGGCCACGCTGGAGACGTTCACCACCAGCATCACGGCGGGGAACATCAGCGACATCAGCCGTCCGGCGCGCAGCGAGACATCCATCAGCCCGGTGTTGGCGGCACTGAAGCGGTCGCGCTCATGGGTGTCGCGGACGAAGGCCCGGATCACCCGGATGCCGGTGATCTGCTCGCGCAGCACCCGGTTGACGGTGTCGATGCGCTCCTGGACATGGCGGAACAGCGGCCGCATCCGGCGGGCGATGAGCGTGACGACGAGGCCCAGGGCCGGAACGATGAGCAGAAGCAGCCCCGACAGCGGAACGTCCTGGTCGAGCGCCATGACGACACCGCCGACGCACATGATCGGCGCCGAGACCATCAGCGTGAAGGCCAGCAGGCACACCATCTGCACCTGCTGCACATCGTTGGTGGTACGGGTGATCAAGGACGGCGCCCCGAAGTGGCCCATCTCACGCGCGGAGAAGGACTGCACCCGGTCGAAGACGGCGGCGCGCACATCGCGGCCGAGCGCCATGGAGGTGCGCGCGCTGAAGTAGACGGCTCCCGCGGCGCAGACGATCTGGACGAAAGTGACGGCGATCATCAGCCCGCCGGCACGAAGGATGTAGCCGGTGTCGCCCTTCACCACTCCGCTGTCGATGATGTCCGCGTTCAGCGCGGGCAGGTAGAGGGTGGCGAGGGTCTGCACCAACTGCAATAAGACGATCAGCGTGATCGTTCGGGTATAGGGCCTCAGATACGCCCGTATCAGTCGTACCAGCACACGCAAACCTTAAGTGACTCTCGTCCCGAACCGGCCGTATTTTCGACGAACCGAGCGTGGTCCCGGTCGCGGCCCCGAACCCGTCATCATGGAGGCGGCAGAAGACGGGAAAGGGATCGCGATGGCGATGATGAACACGCCCGCCGGGACCATCCGGTACTGGGCCGCCGCCCGCGCCGCGGCCGGTACCTCGGAGGAGCCGTACACCGCGTGGACGCTGGCGGAGGCGCTCGACACGGCCCGGGAGCGGCACACGGCACGGCCGGAGTTCGCACGGGTCCTGCTGCGCTGTGCGTTTCTGGTCGATGGAACCCCGGTCGGCACCCGCGACCACAAGACGATCCAACTCGCCGAGGGCGGCACGGTCGAGGTGCTCCCGCCGTTCGCAGGAGGGTGAACCCCGAGCTCATGAGCAACCAGCCGCATCAACCCCACGAGCCTCATCAACCCCATGAGGCTCATCAGCCTCACGAGCCTCATCAGCAGCAGGGACAGCAGCAGCCGTATCCCCCGTACGGGGCGTACGAGGCTCCTTACGGTGGATACGACCAGAGCGGGCATCCTTACGGCGGCCACGGCAGCCCTGGCGGTCCCGGCGGCAACGGACACGGCGCCCAGCAGCCGGCCGACTGGCCGGGGTACGAGGGGTATCCGCAGCAGCAGGGGTACGCCCAGGGTCAGCCGCAGCAGTACCAGCACCCGCAGCAGCACCAATACCAGCAGCAGCCATACGCGGACCCTTACGCCACCGCCCAGCAGGGCCAGCAGGGTCAGCAGGGACACCACGGGCAGCAGCCGCACCCGGGGCACCAGGGCCAGCAGGCACACCAGGGCCACCAGGGCCACCAGGGCCAGTACGCCCAGGGCTGGGACCAGCAGCAGCACCCGTACCAGCCCGCCGACCCGTCCCAGGCGCCGCGCCGGCCCCAGACCGCGGCACAGGCCCAGACGCAGGCCCACCCACAGGCACAGGCTCACGCCCAGACGCAGGCCAATCCACAGGTACCGGCCCATCCACAGGCACGGGCCCACGCGCAGGCTCACGCCCACGCCCAGGCCGAGACACAGGCCATGCCCGCCGCCGCCACCGCGACCGCGACCGCCGAGCCGCCCGCCGCGCAGCCGGAGCGGCCGCTCACCGCCGCCGAGAAGGCCCGCGCCGAGGGCCGTCCGCAGATCCTCCACCCGGGGTTCGTCCCCGCCGCCCTGACCTCCGCGCTCGCCGCCCTGCTCGCGGCCACCGCGCCGCTGGGCCGCCCGGCGGTCGCCGTCGTGGTGGCGGTGCTGCAAGCGGTCACGGCGGCCGGCTGGTTCCGGCTGAACGGCATGTGGCCCGCCCGGCAGGGCATCGCGCTCGCCTTCGCGGGCGGTCTGGCCGCCGATGTCGGTCTGCTCGCCACCGAGCCCGGGCACGCGCCGACGGTCGTCATCGGCACCATCGGCGTCTGGCTGCTGCTGGTGCTGGTCCTCCAGCTGCGCAGCCACGCCTCCCCGGACGAGCGGCTGTACGGCCTCACGGCCGCCGTGGCGTCCACGGCCCTCGCGGTGCTCGCGGGCGGCTATCTGGCCGCCGCCGCCGAGTCCTCGGACGCCGTCGTGGTGGGGGCGGCCGCCGTCGCCGTGGGCCTGCTGGTCCGGGCGCTGCCGCTGCCCACCGCGGCCGCCGTCGTAATCGCTCTGGCGGCTGCCACGGGCGGCGGGGTCGGGGCCGGGCAGCTCACCGGAACGGGCACCTCCACCGCCGCCCTGCTCGGGTTCGCGGCGGGGGCGTGCGCGCTGATCGGGCACCGGGTCGCCAGCTACGACTACCCCTCGCGCTTCGTCCATATGACGGCCGGTGTGGCGCTGCCGCTGGCGGCCGCCGCCCCAGTGGTCTATGTGATCGGTCGCGCTATGGGCTGACTGCCCGGCTCCCGCTCATTTGCTCCGGATAGGCTCGCATGCCTCAGGCGAGCGCCTGAGCGAGAGCCTGTGGGGGACCCACGCACATGCGCGCACTACGCATCACACTGATCGTCGTCGTGATACTCGGCGGCCTCTTCGTGGCCGCCGACCGCATCGCGGTGTACATCGCGGAGTCGAAGGCCGCCGACAAGATCAAGAGTTCGCAGGGCCTCACCACCACGCCCAATGTCTCGATCAAGGGCTTCCCGTTCCTCACCCAGGTCGCGGGCAAGGAGCTGGACGAGGTCGACGTCGGCGTGGACGACCTGACGACGGACACGGTCGACGGCCGCAGCGTCCGCGTCACCGAGCTCGACGCCCAGCTGCACGACGTCCGCATCTCGGGCAACTTCTCGTCCGCCAGCGCCGACCGCGCCACCGGTTCGGCCCACATCAGCTACGCGGACCTCTCACAGGCCGCCGGTCCCGGGGTGACGGTCGCCTACGACGCGTCCGGGACCAACAAGGTCAAGATCACCGGCAGTCTGCTGGGCCTCAGCCTCACCGCCCACTCCCAGGTCACCATCGTGAACGGCGACACCATCCGGCTGCACGCCGACTCCATCCCGGGCGGCAGCATCCCCCAGTGGGAGGACAAGGTGCGCGAGAAGGCCGATATCGAGCGGAAGATCGACGGTCTGCCCACCGGGATGCGGCTGGAGAAGGTACAGGCCACCAAGGACGGCATAGACGTCTCGGTCACGGGTAACAACGTCCAACTGACGGGCTGACGCGATCACGACCAGGGGCACTCCCCCACACCCCTGGTCCAACCACTGAGACGATCTCGTCCGCGTATATGGACGCCCGTGGCCGCCGCATGCCCCCACACCCGCGCGCACCGGCCGTTCACGCTTCTCCCATCTCACTCCTCGGACGATGACGTCTCACGATTCGACATACCGGTGACATGCCTGCTGTCCGTCCCTACGATCGGACGCATGAAGCGACAGGCGGATCTCACGAAGCGGCGGGCAGTCGACCTGTGCCGCGTCGCCGCCATGCTCTGTCGCGCCATCTGAATGGGACCGTGGTCCGTTCACGCCTAGGACCGGCCCCCTCTCGGCCCGTCAGCCGGGCCTTCCCGCACCTTCGCTCGTACGCTCGCCGCACGCCCCCCGCGCGGCGTCGCGTCGCGAGCGCGCCCGTACCGCCGCAACTGCCCCGGAGGAGACAGACATGAGCCGCAGTGACGTCCTGGTGGACGCCGAGTGGGTCCAGGCCCGTATCGACGACCCCAAGACGGTCATCGTCGAGGTGGACGAGGACACCTCGGCCTACGACAAGAACCACATCAAGAACGCCATCCGGATCGACTGGAAGCAGGACCTCCAGGACCCGGTGCGCCGTGACTTCGTCGACCAGGCCGGCTTCGAGAAGCTCCTGTCGGAGAAGGGCATCGCCAACGACGACACGGTCGTCCTCTACGGCGGCAACAACAACTGGTTCGCGTCCTACGCGTACTGGTACTTCAAGCTCTACGGCCACCAGGACGTCAAGCTGCTCGACGGCGGCCGCAAGAAGTGGGAGCTCGACTCCCGCGACCTGGTCGCCGAGGTCCCGACCCGTGCGCGGACCGAGTACAAGGCCAAGCCGCAGGACGCCTCCATCCGCGCCTTCCGCGACGAGGCCGTGGAGGCCATCGGCGCGCTGAACCTCGTCGACGTGCGCTCCCCCGACGAGTTCTCCGGCAAGCTGCTCGCCCCGGCCCACCTCCCCCAGGAGCAGTCGCAGCGTCCGGGCCACATCCCGAGCGCCCGCAACATCCCCTGGTCGAAGTCGGCCAACGACGACGGCACCTTCAAGTCCGACGACGAGCTCAAGGAGATCTACGAGGGCGCGGGCGTGGACCTGTCGAAGGACACCATCGCCTACTGCCGCATCGGTGAGCGCTCCGCTCACACCTGGTTCGTCCTGCACGAGCTCCTCGGCCAGCCCAACGTCAAGAACTACGACGGCTCCTGGACCGAGTACGGCTCGCTGGTCGGCGTGCCGGTCGAGCTCGGCGCCGACAGCTGACCCTCTTCCCCGAACGTAAGGACAGACACCCATGTGTGGAGCCAAGGCCGGCGGCCCCGACGCCTCGACGATCAAGCCCGGTGAGACCACCATCCAGGGTTCGGTGACCCGCGACGGCGAGCCCGTCGCCGGGTACGTGCGGCTGCTGGACAGCACCGGTGAGTTCACCGCCGAGGTCCCCACCTCCGCGACCGGACAGTTCCGCTTCTACGCCGCGGAGGGCACCTGGACGCTGCGTGCCCTGGTTCCCGGCGCCACCGCTGACCGCACGGTCGTCGCCCAGAAGGGCGGGCTGGCGGAGGTCGCCATCGCCGTCTGACGGCCACGGCGCGCCGTGACACACGGTCCGAGGGCCGCACCCCGGGGTTGGACGCCTCGGCGGGGTGCGGCCCTCGGCCCGTCCCGGCCGCGCCGGCCGTTCTCGTCGGCCGGCCATGGGCTGTCGGCACGGGGGTTCGTCCGCGTCCGCCTTCGCCTATCGGCGTGGCGGTCCCGGACGTACCCTTGAGATATGTACGCGCGACGCCGCCACGCATACTTTTTCCTGATGGGCGCGTGTCTGACGCTCTTCATCTCGGCGTGGGCCTTTGTGCGCCTGTGGTCCGTACCCGCCGCGGTCGCGATGTGCATCGTCGCCATGGTGATCCCGCCTCTGGCGGCCATAGTCGCCAATCGCCGGGGCCCTGACGACCGATGGTGGGACGAATCGGGGGACGAGGAGTCCGACCGGTGGTGGCGGGAGCTCGACGAGCACAACCACCGGCATTGACCACGAGCACACAGCCACAGCGACCCCGCTGACCGGGGCCCGGCCGGGGGGCGTTCGGGGACCGCCCTAGTACACGAGCGCCTGGACGCCGTCCGGCATGATCTCGCTCACGAAGACCTGAGCGCCCGCGATCCGGGCACCCTCGATCAGATCCTTCTCCTCGATGTCCCGGCGCGCAGCGCATTGAGTGCACACCGTGATCGATCCGCCGCCCGTAAGGATGCCGTCGATCAGATCCGGAAGCGGCGCCGCATGCGGCAGTTCGAACTCCGCCGCCCGCCCGGGCAGCGCAAACCACGTCGACTCCCCGGTGAGCCAGAGCGAGACCTCCACCCCGCTCGCCGCGGCCACCGCCGCCACCGTGAACGCCTGGGAGCACCGCTCGGGAGCGTCCGCGCCCGCCGTCACCTTGATCACGAGCTTCTTCGCCATGCGTCAACCTTAGGCTCGGCGCCCTGGGCGCGGCGCCGCACGGCCACCTGTCTCCACCGGCCGTTCCGGTGCCGACTAGAATCGGTGCCGTCCGTCATCTGTTCCTAGGAGCGCGCTCGTGCTTGAGGCAGTCTTCACCACCCTGATGATCCTGGTCGCCGTGGCCACGCTCGGCTTCGCCGCGCTGACCTGGAAGAAGCTGTACCAGGGCCAGCGCTGAACCGCTCCTGATCCCACTGCCACGGCTCGTCCCTCGACAGATCGCCTGAATTCATGATCCAGATTCCGTCCGACCTCCACCCGGACCTCGTGCCGCTCGCCTTCCTCCTGGGCAACTGGGAAGGGGCCGGCGTATCGGACTTCCCCGGGGCCGAGAAGTGCAACTTCGGGCAGGAGGCCACCTTCACGCACGACGGCCGGGACTTCATCGAGTACGTCTCGCACACCTGGGTGCTGGACTCCGAGGGCAAGAAGGTCCGCCCCCTGGAGAGCGAGTCCGGCTACTGGCGGATCGACAAGGACCGCAAGGTCGAGGTCGTGATGAGCCGCGACCAGGGCATCATCGAGGTCTGGTACGGCGAGCTCGCGGAGGGCAAGCCGCAGATCGACCTGGCGACGGACGCGGTGGCGCGCACCGCGCACGCGGCCCCGTACTCGGGCGGCAAGCGGCTGTACGGCTACGTCAAAAGCGATCTGATGTGGGTCGGCGAGAAGGCCACCCCCGAGGTCGAGCTGCGCCCGTACATGTCCGCGCATCTGAAGAAGGTCGTGGACCCGCGGGAGTGGGCCAAGGACCTCAAGGACCTGCCGGACGACGGGATCGCCTTCTTCCGCTGAGCCCTTCGGCGTTTCCGGCGTCTTCGGCGTTTGGCCTCTTCGGCGTTTCCAGCGTCTGCCGGGTCCGGCTTTCCCGGGCTCTTCCACCTTTCCGCCGGGTCGGGCTCTTCCGTGCCGCGTCCGGTTCTGTCCTCCGCGTCCGGCCGGTGGGCGCGGGCGCGCCTACACTTGCACCGTGGCGACCACCGACTGGAAGAGCGATCTGCGGGAGCGCGGCTACCGGCTGACCCCGCAGCGCCAGCTCGTGCTCGAAGCCGTCGATCGTCTGGAGCACGCCACTCCGGACGCCATCCTCACCGAGGTGCGCCGCACCGCGAGCGGCGTCAACATCTCCACGGTCTACCGCACATTGGAGCTGCTGGAGGAGCTGGGCCTGGTCAGCCATGCCCATCTCGGCCACGGCGCCCCCACGTACCACCTGGCCGACCGGCACCACCACATCCACATGGTGTGCCGGGACTGCACCGATGTGATCGAGGCCGATGTCTCCGTGGCCGACGCCTTCACCCGGCAGCTGCGGGCGGACTTCGGCTTCGACACCGATCTGAAGCACTTCGCGATCTTCGGCCGGTGTGCCGCGTGCTCCGCCGGGCGGCGCGGTGGCGACGACGCCGAAAACGGCGCCGATGAGGGCCGAGCCCGCAGGTCGTAGGCTGAGTTCATGAAGAGCCCCTTGCTGTCGCTGCCCGGCGCCGTCCCCGGCGAGGGCCCCGATGAAGGCGTTGCCGCCCACTACGGCGACCTGTTCCGCGAGCAGCGCGCGCTCGCCGACGGCACCGGCTTCGTGGACCTCTCGCACCGCGGAGTGGTCACGGTCAGCGGTGCCGACCGGCTCAGCTGGCTGCATCTGCTGCTCACCCAGCACGTCAGCGACCTTCCGCCGGGCCAGGCCACCGAAGCCCTGATCCTCTCCGCCCACGGCCACATCGAACACGCGCTCTATCTCGTCGACGACGGCGAAACCACCTGGGCCCATGTGGAGCCCGACAGCCAAAGCGATCTGATCGCCTACCTGGAGAGCATGAAGTTCTTCTACCGGGTCGACATCGCGGACCGCACCGAGGACTACGCGATCGTCCATCTCCCGGCGGGCAGCATCACCGAGGCCCCCGAGGACGCCGTCGTCCGCGAAACCCCGCACGGCCGGGACCTCTTCCTGCCCCGTGAGCGCCTTACCGCCTTCGCCGAGGCGAGCGGCCCGCCGATCGGGGCGCTGGCGTACGAGGCACTGCGGGTCGAGGCCCACCGGCCGCGGGTCGGCCTGGAGACCGACCACCGCACCATTCCGCATGAGCTGGGGTGGATCGGCTCCGCCGTCCACCTCCACAAGGGCTGCTACCGCGGTCAGGAGACCGTCGCCCGGGTGCAGAACCTGGGGAAGCCACCGCGCCGGCTGGTCTTCCTCCACCTCGACGGCAGCGAGGTGAAGCTGCCGTCCCACGGCGCGCCCATACGACTGGCCGCGGAGGGCGAGGAGGGCCGCCAGCTGGGGTTCATCACCTCCTCGGCCCGCCACCACGAGCTGGGGCCGATCGCGCTCGCGCTGGTCAAGCGCAATGTGCCGGTGGATGCGGAGCTGATCGCGGACTCCACGGCCGCCGCACAGGAGACGGTCGTGGAGCCATGAGCCGGTTGCGGATTCGCTGGATCTCGCGGGGCCGTCCGACCCCGCGGAGCTGTCCGACCTCGGTGAGCCGCCAGCCCCCTGGACCTCGGTGAGCCGCTAGCCCCCTGGACCTCGGTGAGCCGCTAGCCCCCAGACCTCGGCAAGCCACTAGACCTCGATGAGCACCGTGAACGGGCCGTCGTTCGTGAGCGAGACCTTCATCTCCGCTCCGAACCGGCCCGTTTCCACTTGCGCGCCCAGCTTCCGCAGCTGGGCCACCACCTCGTCGACAAGCGGTTCGGCGACCGGGCCTGGCGCCGCCGCGTTCCAGGTGGGGCGGCGCCCCTTACGGGCGTCGCCATAGAGCGTGAACTGGCTGACGACCAGCAGCGGAGCGGCCAGATCCGAGCAGGACTTCTCGTCCTGGAGGATCCTTACGGACCACAACTTGCGGGCGAGCTGGGCCGCCTTCTCCGGGGTGTCGTCATGCGTCACCCCGACCAGCACGCACAGCCCCTGGCCGACGATCTCGCCGACCGTCTCGCCGTCCACGACGACGCTCGCCCCGTTCACTCTCTGTACCACAGCACGCATGGCGACCATCATGCCGTGCGTCCATCCGGGGCCGATCGGGTGGAGAGCCGCTGCACAGGGAGCATCACTGGTGGCACGATGCGTGCAGGCGGTGCAGGCGGGCAGGAAATGCGGGAATGACGCATCGCTGGAGGGGACGGACACCAATGAACACATCGGGCACCGGCCAGCCCATGGCCACCGAGAGCCTGCTGCCGCCGCGGCCGCCGAGCCAGCGCGGCGGACGGCTGGCCGACTCCGCCGCCGTACCGGCGGCGGCCATCACCGCCACATCCGCCACCGCGGGCGGTCTGCACACCCTGCGGCTGCCGGAGCTGCGGGAGCTGCGCCGCGCGGCACAGCGCGAGGAGGCGGATCTGAGCTATCTGCGCAGGCTGCTCCAGGGCCGGATCGACATCCTCCGCGCCGAGCTTGGCCATCGCCGTGACCCGGCGCCCGCGGCGGCCGCGGCGGAGCCGCCCGCCGCGCTGGTGGACCGGCTGCCGGAGATCCTCGCGGACCTGCCCTCACGGCACCGCTCCTCGGCCCGCCATGTCACGCTCGGGACGCCGCACGGTGAGGAGTACGAGCGGCTGGCCGAGGAGATGCTGGCCGAGGTGGGCCTCTCCGATCTGCGGGCCCGTACGGACGAGGAGCTGCACGGCGCGATGGCCCGCCTCGTCGGCCATGAGCAGCAGGTGTCGCGGCGGCGGCAGGAGCTCCAGCGGACGGCGGACGGTTGCAGTGCGGAGATCGCCCGCCGGTACCGCGAGGGAGAGGCGCAGGTGGACGACCTGCTGGCGTAGGGGGCGGGGTGCTCCGGCAGCTGTCGGCGAAGTGCTCGGGCAACGGTCCGCGAGGGGCTCGGGCAGCCCTCGGTGAGGAGCTCGGGTCACTGTCGGCGGGGCGCTCGCCGGGCCGTCCACAGGGTGCGGTGTGATAAAAGGACCTGTTCCGAAGGCTGGGGAAATCGGCGTGCGGCGGGTTGTGGCGGACGCTTAGCGTGTGCGCATGGCCCTCGAACTTCGCACCTCACTCGCCGACTCCGATCTGACCAGCTGGATTGTCGCGCTCAACACCGGCTTTCTGCGTCCGCCGGAGGCGCCGAAGGAGGAGGTGGAGCTGCGCCGGGAGCAGATGGATCTGTCCCGTACCCAGGGGTTCTTCGACGGGGACCGCTGCGTCGCCACCTTCCGCAGCTTCGCCCAGCGGCTGACGGCGGTCGGCGGGGCCGATGTACCCGCCGACGCGGTCAGCAATGTCGCGGTGTCGCCCACCCACCGCCGCCGTGGCCTGCTCAGCCGGATGATGGAGCACGATCTGCGCGCCGCGAAGGAGCGGGGCGAGGCGGTGGCCACCCTGATCGCCGCCGAGTACCCGATCTATGGGCGGTATGGCTTCGGCCCGGCCACCTGGATCAGCGAATGGCAGGTGGACGTCCCCCGGGCCGGTCTCGATCCGCGCCACTCGGCTCCGGTCGACGGCGGCCGGGTCGACTTCGCCGATGGCGAGGAGGTGCGGAAGCTGGGCCCCGCACTGCATGAGCGGCTGCGCACCCGGCAGCACGGCGTCATCGACCGCCCGGACCTCTGGTGGCGGACCAACACCGGTCAGCGGCAGTTCCCCAGCCGTCCCTGGACCGAGCCGTTCTATGTTCTCTACCGCTCCCCCGACGGCTCGGTGGACGGTCTGCTCGCCTACACGGCCGATGACCGCTGGGAGGGCAACAAGCGACCGCACAACACGGCCACCGTGCTCGAGCTGCTGGCGGTCACCCCGGCCGCCGAGCGGGCGCTGTGGCACTTCCTGCTCTCGGTCGACTGGGTGACCCGGGTGAACACCGGCCGGCGCGCCCCGGACGATCTGCTTCCGCTGCTGCTCGGCGATCCCCGCGCGGCCCAGGTCACCACGTATGCCGACTGGCTGTGGTTGCGCCCGCTGGATGTGCCCCGGCTGCTGGAGACCCGTACATACCCGGTCGAGGGCTCGCTGGTGCTCGAGCTGCGCGACGACGCCGGGCTGGCCGGGGGCCGCTATTTCCTGGAGGCGGGCCCCGACGGCGCGGCGTGTGCCACCACGGGCCGCGCGGCCGATCTGACCATGGACATCGGCGAGTTGGGCACGCTGTGGCTGGGCGACGAGTCGGCGGTCCGGCTCACCTCGCTCGGCCGGATAGCCGAGGAGCGCCCGGGCGCCGCGGCACTGGCGGACCGGCTGCTGCGGACCCCGCGCCGCCCCTGGTGCCCCGACGGCTTCTGAGCCGCCCAGGAGGGGGCAGGGCCCCGCGACCGGCCCCTGTCCGGCCGACACCTGCCCGGTCCGCGCTGGGCGCTGGGCGGCCGACGCTGGGGGATCAGCGCTGGGCGGCCGGTGCTCACGTTGGGCGGCCGGTGCTCAGCAGCAGGACTTGAGCAGCCGGCGCGCGCCCGCGCCCTGTTCGCCGAGCCGGTCGTACGGGTTGGCCAGCGCGCATTTGTCGATCGACAGACAGCCGCAGCCGATGCAGTCGGTGAGGTGGTCGCGGAGGTTCTCCAGCTGTTCGATGCGCTCGTTGAGATCCGTGCGCCAGCACTCCGAGATCCGGGCCCAGTCCTCCTTGGTGAGGACGTGGTCCTCGGGGAAGAGCGCGAGCACCTCCCGGATCCTCCCCAGCGGGATGCCGACGCGCTGCGAGGAGCGGACGAAGGCGACGCGGCGGAGCGTATCGCGGGTGTAGCGACGCTGGTTGCCGGTGGTGCGGCGGCTGTGGATCAGCCCCTCGCGCTCATAGAAGCGCAGTGCGGAGGCGGGAACCCCGCTGCGCTGCGAAAGCTCGCCGACCGTGAGCTCATGGGTCTTCCAGGTCAGTTGCGTCATATGCCGAGGGTAGCTTGACTTCAACCTTTGTTTAAGTCCGAGGCTCGTCCCATGACTACTGACACCGCCGTACCCACGGCAACGGCAGAACCCCGCACCGGCACCCGCGCCAACTCCATCGACTCCCCGATCCGGCTCGCCGTCATCGTCGGCAGCACCCGTGACGGACGCTTCGGGCCGAAGGTCGCGGACTGGTTCGCCGGTCATGCGACGCTCCGCCCGGATATCACCGTCGATGTCGTCGACCTGGCCGAGACCCCGCTGCCCACGGCCCTCACCCATCGACCCGGCCCGGAGGAGCGCACGGCCCTGGAGGCCGTGACACCCCGGCTGGACGCGGCCGACGCGTTCGCCGTGGTCACACCCGAGTACAACCACAGCTACCCCGCCTCTCTGAAGAACGCGATCGACTGGCACTACACCCAGTGGCAGGCCAAACCGGTCGGTTTCGTGTCCTACGGCGGCATCTCCGGGGGCCTGCGCGCGGTGGAGCATCTGCGGCCGGTCTTCGCCGAGGTCCACGCCGTGACCGTCCGGGACACGGTCAGCTTCCACAACGCGGGCGGGCTCTTCGAATCGGACGGCCGGCTGAAGGACCCCGAGGGTCCGGACACCGCCGCCGGGGCGATGCTCGACCAGCTCACCTGGTGGGCGCGGGCCCTGCGCACGGCCCGCACCACCCACCCGTACGGCGCCTGACCCGCCCGCACGTACGGCGCCTGACCCAGCCGCACGAAAGCCGACCAGCCCCCACGGCAGCCGCCCCCGTACGCCAGCTACCCCTCCCGGCGGCGCCGGTTCCCGTCGAACGGCGCCGCCGGGAACGTGGCTCAGACAGTGCGGCGGCGGAAGAGCGCGCCCGAAAGACCGGCGGCCACCACCAGGATCCCGCCGCACCAGACCAGCGCCTGCCAGGCGCTGTCGCCGACCGGCCGGTCCAGCAGCAACCCCCGCAGGGCCTCGATGACCGGGGTGACCGGCTGGTGCTCCGCGAACCCGTGCAGCCAGCCCGGCATGGTGTCGATCGGCACGAACGCGCTGCTGGGGTACGGCAGGAACATCATCAGGAAGGTGAATCCGCCCGCCGCCTCCGGTGACCTGGCGATCAGGCCGAAGCAGGCCGACAGCCAGGAGATCGCGAGGATGAACATCAGCAGGATGCCGGCCACGGCCAGCCAGTCGAGCGGACCGGCGACCGGCCGGAAGCCGATGAGGAAGGCCGCCCCGAAGACGATCGTGGTCGCGACCGTGTTGCGCAGCACGCTCGCGGCCACATGGCCCGCCAGGATCGCGGTACCGCCGATGTCCAGCGACCGGAAGCGGTCGATGATGCCGCCCGTCATGTCATTAGTGACGGTGACCGCCGTATTGGCCGAGCCGAAGCCCGCACACAGCAGCATCACACCCGGGACGACATAGGTGACGTACTCGGTGCCGGTGTGGATGGCACCGCCGAAGAAGTAGACGAAGACCAGCATCAGCATGATCGGCAGCAGCATGGCGGTGAGCACCGCGTCCAGATTGCGCCTGGTCAGCCGGATCGTACGGCCCGTCAGAACGATCGCGTCAGACACCGGCCGCCTCCTTCTCACCCGTGGCGCCACGGCTCTCGCCCTCGGCGGCGCGCCTTTCACCCTCGGCGGCACGCCTTTCACCCTCGGCACCGCTCTCGCCCTCGGCGGCGTGGCCGGTCAGGGCCATGAAGACATCGTCGAGCGTGGCGCCACGCACGCTGAAGCGGTCCACGGCCCGGCGCTCAGGGTCGATCTCATCGAGCAGGGCCCGTACATGGGCGGCGCTGCCGTCCGTCGCGACGCCCAGCGTCAGCCGGTCGGCGTCGCTCCAAACGAGCCGTACGCCCAGCCGGAGCGCGCCCCTCTCGTACCCGGCGATATCGCCGAACACCAGGTCCAGCCGCTGCCCGGCCACGCGCTCCTTGAGTTCGGCCGAGGTGCCCTCGGCCACCACCCGGCCGCCGTCCACCACGGCGATGCGATCGGCGAGTTGGTCGGCCTCCTCCAGGTACTGGGTGGTGAGGAAGACCGTCACCCCGTCCGTCGCCAACCCCTTGACCACCTCCCACATGGCCCGTCGGCTGCGCGGGTCGAGACCGGTGGTCGGCTCGTCCAGGAAGATCACCTCGGGATGGCCGACCAGCCCCGCGGCGAGGTCGAGCCGACGGCGCATCCCGCCGGAGTAGGTGCCCACGGTGCGGCGGGCGGCGCCGGTGAGGTCGAAGCGCTCCAGCAGTTCGCGGGCGCGGCCGCGGGCCTCGGCGCGGCCGAGCCGGGCCAGCCGCCCCATCATCCGCAGGTTCTCCTCACCGGTCTGCATCTCGTCAACGGCGGCGTACTGCCCGGTGAGGCTGATGACGCGGCGGACGCGGCGGCGGTCGGTGATGACGTCGAAGCCCGCGACGCGGGCCCGCCCGGCGTCCGGCGGTGTCAGCGTGGACAGGATCCGCACGGTCGTGGTCTTGCCCGCCCCATTGGGGCCGAGCAGTGCGAAGACGCTGCCGGGCGCGACCGACAGATCGACGCCCCTGAGCACCTTCACGGCCCCGTAGGACTTCTCGAGGCCGCTCGCCTCGACGGCTGGTCGATGGGTCATGATTCCCCCGCTCCTCCTTCTGCGTATGACATACGCGCTACTGCGTATGGTATACACATCTCTAGGATGGCGGTCAATCGAGCGAACATGAGCAACATCCACGTACGGAGGTCCCGAGGCCATGGCCAGCGAAGTGAGCGGCACCGGCCTGCCGGCGAGCATCGAGACCGCCTGGGGACTCCGGGAACGCCCGAGCAAGGGACCACGCCCGGGGCTGACCCTGGCCCGGATCGTCGACGCCGCCGTCGGCATCGCCTCGACGGACGGCCTCGGCGCGGTCTCCATGAGCAGGGTCGCGACCGAGCTCGGCGCCTCCACCATGTCGCTGTACCGCTATGTCTCGGCCAAGGACGAGCTGCTGACGCTGATGGAGGACGCGGCCTACGGCCCACCGCCGCCCGGCGACCCGGCGAAGGACGCGGACTGGCGGGCCGGGTTCGGCGACTGGGCCTGGGCGCTGCGCACCGCCCTCGCCCGGCATCCGTGGGTGGTGAGCGTCCCGATCGACACCCCGCCCTCGATGCCCAACTCGGTGGCCTGGATGGAGCGCGGACTCGCCTGTCTGCGCCATACGAACCTCGGCGAGGGCGAGAAGATCTCCGTGCTGATGCTGGTCAGCGGCTTTGTCCGCAACGAGGTTCGGATGACCTTCGACATCCTGGCGGCCAACCGGCGCACCGGGGACAGCATCGAGACCTCTCTGGCCTCCTGGGCCAGGCTGCTGGGGAAAGTGACCGACGCCGAGCGCTTCCCGGCGGTGACGGCGGCGCTGCGGGCGGGGGAGCTGGAGACCCCGGGCGGCCCCGACGACGAGTTCGTCTTCGGGCTGGAGCGGATTCTCGACGGTGTGGAAGCGCTGATCAGCGCCCGGAGCTGACTGCCCAGCCCCCGGATCCCCTCAACGCGGGATCCGTCCCTTCACCCTGGCTGACCACACCGGCCGCTCACACTCGCCGACCACACTGGCTGGTCCTGGCTCACTGGCCACAGCTGGCCACAGCTGGCCAGATTCTTCCATATCATGGCCATCCGGCCACTCGTCGGCCCGGAGGCCATTTCCGAGCATGGTGGGCATGAATGTGCTGTGGATATTCGCTCACCCCGAACAGCGCTCCCTCGGCGGGGCGTTGCGCGACGAGGGTCTGCGCGCCCTGCGAGAGGCGGGCCACGACCACCGGCTGTCCGACCTCTACGCGATGCGCTGGAACCCCGTGGTGGACGGCGCCGACTTCCGCCATGACGAGGGCGAACGCCTCATCGTCGGAGCCGCCTCGCACCGCGCCTTTGACGCGGGGACGCTGAGCGAGGACATCCGCGCCGAACAGGAGAAGATCGCCTGGGCGGACGCGCTGATCGTGCAGTTCCCGCTCTGGTGGTACGGGATGCCGGCCATCCTCAAGGGCTGGTTCGACCGCGTCTTCGTCAAGGGCCTCGCCTACGGGGTCAGGGGGCCGGACGGACGCACCCTGCGCTACGGGGACGGCAAGCTGGCCGGTAAGCGCGCCATGGTGGTCCTGACCGCGGGGGCGCCCGAGGCCACCATGGGGCCGCGCGGCGTCAACGGCGAGATCGACGACCTGCTGTTCCCCCTCCAGCACGGCACCTTCTGGTACAGCGGTATGTCCGTCCTGCCGCCGTATGTGGTGTACGGCGCGGACCGGGTCCCGGCCGAGGCGTACGAGGCCCATGCCGCGGCGCTGCGGAAGCGGCTGGCCGCCCTGCCGACCGAGGAGCCGATCCCCTTCCGCCGCCAGAACGGCGGGGACTACGACGAGCGCCTGGTGCTCCGGCCCGACCTTCTGCCGGGCCGGACCGGGCTCTCCGTGCACTACGCCCACCCCCATGACGAGGCCACCCAGGAGGCCCTGACCGACACCCCCGCCGCCCACGATGCCCCGGCCGCCCAGCACTCGCCAGCCGTCCAGGACGCCCCGGCCACCCCCGCCGCGCGGGGCGCCTAAGCGGGCGGCCACAGCTCCAGCCGCCAGTCGTTGCACCGCATCATCGTCCCCAGCGGATACTCGACCTCGCACTCGCCGACCAGGGTGAACCCGGCCTTGCGGCACACCCCGTTCGACGCCGGGTGGCCGACGGACGGATACGCGTGCAGATACCGGTGGGTCCGCTGCGCCGCGGCCGCCCGGGCCACCTCCCCCGCGGCCGCGGCCGCGATCCCCCGCCCCTGGAACGGCGGCAGCACGGCCCAGCCGGTCTCGTACACCGACGCACCCCGCCACTCCCGCTCCCAGTACCCGATGCTGCCGACCGTCTCCTCCTCCGGCACCAGCACGACCCGGTACATCCGCCCGGCGCCCGGCCCGGTCAGCTCGGCATACCGCCGATGGCGGACCAGGATCTGCTCCTCGCTCTCCGGTCCGCCCAGGTGGGCCGTCATCTCCGCGCTGTTGACACGCCGCAGCAGCTCGAGGCAGAACGCGCTGTCCTCCCACGGCTCGAGCCGCACCCGCACCCCGCTCGCCGCACCGGACATCCGCCGCCTCCCACCGTCGGCGCACCCTGCGCCCGCCTTCCGTTCATTCGACCACGGGGGTACGACAACGGCCCCGCGCCCGGGTCACGGCCCGGCCCGGCGTCAGTCCGCCACCGGCTCCAGCAGCGCCATGTCGTCCTCGTCCAGGGCGATCCGCGCCGCCGCCATGTTCTCCTCGAGGTGGGCGAGCGAGCTGGTGCCGGGGATCTGGATGATCGCGGGAGAGCGGGCGAGCCCCCAGGCGAGGGCGATCTGATGCGCGGTCGCGCCGTGCCGCTCCGCGACCGTACGCAGGTTCTCGCCCTCCAGGGAGGTATGGCCGCCGCCCAGCGCGAAGAACGGCATATAGGCGATCCCGGCCCCGGCGCACTCGTCCACCAGCGGCCCATCGGCCTGATCGAGCACCCCGAACCGGTTCTGCACCGCCGCGACGGGCGCGATCGCGCGGGCCTCGGCCAGCTGGTCGGCGCTCACATTGCTCACCCCGAGCCGTCGCACCAGCCCTTCCTCGCGCAGTGCGGCCAGCGCCGCGAACCGCTCCCCGATCGACGCCCCGCCCACCGCCTTGAGCCGCCCCACCCGCAGATACACCAGGTCGAGCGCGTCGACGCCCAGCTGCCGCAGGTTCTCCTCGACCAGCCCCCGCAGCTGCTCAGGCCGTGCCTCCGCGTACATCTCCCCGGTCGCGGTGCGCAGCGGCCCGATCTTGGTGGCGATGGTGACGCCCTCGGGGTACGGGCGCAGGGCCTCGCGCAGGATGTCGTTGGCCCGCGCGGTGGCGGAGAAGTAGAAGGCGGCGGTGTCGATATGACGGGCGCCCAGCTCCACGGCCCGCCGCGCGACCGCCACTGCCGTCGCCCGCTCGACGACGGGACCGGCCCACCTCCCCGGCAGCTGCATCGCGCCGAAGCCCAGCCGATCGGCCGGTGACGAGAGTTGAGCGAGCAACGAGGAGGACCCGGAGGACAAGGGCGACGAACCTGATGAGGGCGACGAACCTGATGAGGGCGATGAGGATGATGAGGATGATGAGGGTGATGGGGATGAGAAAGATGAGGTCATGGGGCAGCATGCGCACCTTTTCGCCCCCACCACAAGATCAGCCCGAAGAGCGCTCCAGCAGCAGCGCCCGCTCCCGGGCGTTACGGGTCAGGGCCGCCGCGCGGGCGAACTCCACCCGGGCCTCCTCATGCCGCCCCAGTCGCTCCAGCAGATCCCCGCGGACGCTCGGCAGCAGGTGGTAGTCCTTGAGCGCCGGTTCCTCGGCGAGCGCCTCGACCAGTTTCAGACCCGCCGCGGGCCCTTCCGCCATCGCGACGGCGACCGCCCGGTTGAGCTCCACCACCGGGGACGGGGCCAGCGCCATCAGCCGGCCGTAGAGAGCGGCGATGGCCGTCCAGTCGGTGTCCTCGTAGCGGATCGCGCGTGCGTGGCAGGCGGCGATGGCGGCCTGGAGGGAGTACGGGCCGTGGCCCGCCCGCTGGAGGGCGTCGACGCCCCGGCGGATGAGCAGCCCGCTCCACCTGGTGCGGTTCTGGTCGGCGAGCAGCACCGGCGCACCGTCCGGGCCGGTGCGCGCCGCGATACGCGAGGACTGGAACTCCAGCAGCGCGGCCAGCCCATGGACCTCGGGCTCCTGGGGCAGCAGCCCCGCCAGCACCCGCGCCAGCCGCAGCGCGTCCTCGCACAGGGCCGGGCGCACCAGATCGTCGCCCGTGGTCGCGGAGTAGCCCTCGTTGAAGATGAGGTAGATGACTTCCAGGACCGAGGAGAGCCGGGCCGTCCGGTCGTCGCCGTAGGGCACTTCGAAGGGGACCTCGGCCTTGGCGAGCGTCCGTTTGGCCCGGACGATGCGCTGGGCGACGGTGGGCTCCGGGACCAGGAACGCCCGCGCGATCTCCTCCGTCGTCAGCCCGCCCAGCAGCCGCAGGGTGAGCGCGACCCGGGCCCGGGTCGACAGCACGGGATGGCAGGCGGTGAAGATCAGCCGCAGCAGATCGTCGTCGATGTCCTCCGCCGTCCCGGCGAGATCCGCCGGGTCGGGCGGTGAGACGTCCTCCAGGCCCCGCCCGACCTCCGCCAGCTTGCGGGCGTAGGTCTCCTTACGGCGTACGAGATCGATCGCACGGTGCTTGGCGGTGGCCATGAGCCAGGCGCCCGGATTGTCCGGCACACCCGACTCCGGCCACCGCTCCAGCGCGGTGACCAGGGCATCCTGCGCGAGTTCCTCGGCCAGGCCGACATCCCGCACGATGCGGGCGACGCCCGCGATGATCCTCGCGGACTCGATCCTGAAGACCGTTTCGACCGTTGCGGCGGTCGCGGCCGCCTCAGCCGTTTCAGCTGTTTCAGTCGCTTCAGTCGCTTCAGTCGCTTTGACTCTTTGAGGTGGTTTCGCCGGATCGGCCGGGCTTGCTGCCGTCACGGCCACTATCAGAGCAGCCGTATGGAGACGGAGCAAGCACTACCGGCTCAGCCCTCCTCGATCTCACGGACCTCGATGGTGATCGTCCAGTACTCCTCATGGGTCCGCAGGAACCGCTTGGTCCACTCCACGGCCTCGGCCTTGTCCTTGGCCTGGAGGATGGCATAGCCCCCGATGACCTCCTTGCTCTCGGTGAAGGGGCCGTCGGTGCAGGTGATCTTCCCACCGGACCAGGTGACCCGGGTGCCCGCGGAGGTCGGGGTGAGCCCGGCCGTCTCCAGCATGACGCCGGACTTGGTCGCCTCCTCGATCAGCGCGCCCATCCGCTCCATGAGCTCGGGGCTGGGGCCCTCGGCGGGGGCGTTCTGCTCATCGATACGGATCATCGTCAGATAGCGCGGCATGGTGACTCCTCATGTGAAACGGGATACGGGACGGAGGCCGGGCGCTTCCCCGCCTCTCACCCCTGCGTCGAACGGCCACCGCCCGGATCGACAGCCCCCGCGAAATTCTTTCCACCGGCCGCGACCGGCCGCGCCGACCGGCCCCGACATGACACGCGCCACTATTGCAAGCAAATGCTTGCAATAGTTAGCACCCCTGTTGCAGCATCGAGGTATGGCATCACTCAACGTCGGCAACCTCGGCGAGTTCCTGCGCGAGCAGCGGCGCAGCGCGCAGCTGTCGCTGCGGCAGCTGGCCGACGCGGCCGGGGTGTCCAATCCGTACCTCAGCCAGATCGAGCGCGGGCTGCGCAAGCCGAGCGCCGAGATCCTGCAACAGCTGGCGAAGGCGCTGCGGATATCCGCCGAGACCCTGTACGTACAGGCGGGGATCCTCGACGAGCGGGACCGCGAAGAGACCGAGGTGCGCAGTGTGATACTCGCCGACCCCTCGATCAACGAGCGGCAGAAGCAGGTACTGCTCCAGATCTACGAGTCCTTCCGCAAGGAGAACGGGCTCCAGACCGCCTCGGACGACGCCCCCGAACCCTCCGACGCCGGCGCCGACGTCGCCACACCCTCGAACTGATCCGGGAGGACCATCACCATGGCCATCACCGACGACGTACGCAAGACCCTCACCGACCCGACCCCGCTCTACTTCGTGGCGGGCACGGCCGACCTCGCCGCGCAAAAGCTCAAGGAGGTGCCGTCCTTCGTCGAGAAGATCGTCGCCGAGGCCCCGGAGCGGATCAACGCCGTGCGCAACACCGACCCCAAGGCCGTGCAGGAGCGGGTCTCCCAGCAGGCCAAGGGTGCCCAGGACAAGCTCAGCGAGATGCTGGGCACGATCGACACCGACATCAAGCGGCTGCGCGACACGGCGCAGGACCTCGCCCTGCAAGGCGTGGGCCGGGCCGCCGAGCTCGCCGTGAAGGCGCGGGAGCGGTACGACGAGGTGGCCGAGCACGGCCAGGAGGTCGTGCGGACCTGGCGCGGTGAGGCGGCCGACGAGGTCGTCGACATCGCCGACGCGATCGAGCCCAAGCAGGAGCGGGACGGCCACGCGGCGGCCCGGTCGAAGGCGCCGTCGCAGTCGGTCCACATGGACTCGTCCAAGGAGTCGCCGAAGTCCCCGGCCAAGCCGGCCACCCCGGCCGCGTCGAGCGGCTCCGGCCCCTCCGCCGCGCACACCCCGGCGCACTCCTCGTCCGCCCAGGCCAAGAAGGCCCCGGCGCGTGGCAACAAGCCCGCCACCGCCGCCAAGAAGCCCGAGCCGAAGTCGGCCGGCTGAGGAGCACACATCCACGATCGGGCCGGGTACGCCGGGCACACCCCTGCGTGCCCGGCCCGGTGGGCGGGTACGGTGGCCGCAGAAACGCTACCCATACATATCTTCTAGGCGGTGGACGGCGTGCTGGTTGAAGGCTTCGGCAAGCTGATGTACTGGGTCTCCTGGGCCCTGCTCCTCTTCAGCCTCTTCGCCTTCGTCGACTCGGCGATCCGCCGGGAGGACGCGTATCGAGCGGCGGACAAGCAGAGCAAGGCGTTCTGGCTGATCATCCTCGGCCTCGCCGCCGCGGTGAACTTCTTCATGGGAATCCTGGACTTCCTGCCGATCATCGGGCTCATCGCGACGATCGTGTACATCGTCGACGTCCGGCCCGCGCTGCGGCAGGTCTCCGGCGGCGGCCGCCGCTGGCCGCGCGGCCGCGGCTCCAGCTCAGACGGCCCCTACGGACCCTTCAACGGCCGATAACGGGTCGGCAAAACGGCCGAGAAACGGTCGTTGTCAGCGAAAAGACCGGCCGCGGCCGGTCAGTCGCGGTCCAGCAGCAGCACCGCCAGATCGTCGGTGAGCTCCCCGCCGTTCAGCGCCCGCACCTCGGTGACGGTCGCGTCCAGCAGTTCCTCGCCGCGCCGCCCCTCCGCGACCTGACGCGCGACGATCTCGACCATGCCGTCCTGGCCGAGCCGCTGCACCCCTGATCCGACGCGGCCCTCGATCAGCCCGTCGGTGTACATCATCAGGCTCCAGGCCCCGCCGAGCTCGACCTCGCGGCGCGGCCAGCGGGCGTTCGGCAGCAGGCCGAGCGCCGGGCCGTTCTCGTCGGTGGGCAGCAGCCGGGGCGCCATGCTCGGGCGGATCGCCAGCGGTGAGGGGTGCCCGGCCAGACAGACCCCGGCCCGGCGGCCGTCCGGCGCGATGTCGACGGTGCACAGTGTGGCGAAGATCTCATCGTCGGCGCGTTCGTTCTCCAGCACCTGCTGAAGGGTGCCGAGCAGCTGATCGCCGCAGAGCCCGGCGAAGGTCAGGGCGCGCCAGGCGATCCGCAGCTCCACCCCGAGGGCGGCCTCGTCCGGGCCGTGGCCGCAGACGTCGCCGATCATCGCGTGGACCGTGCCGTCCGGGGTGCGGACGGTGTCGTAGAAGTCGCCGCCGAGCAGGGCGCGGCTGCGGCCGGGCCGGTAGCGGGCGGCGAAGTGCAGCCCCGAGCCGTCCAGCAGCGGAGTGGGCAGCAGTCCGCGCTCCAGCCGGGCGTTCTCCTGGGCGCGCAGCCGTGACTCGGTGAGCTGGCGCTGGGCGAGGTCGGAGCGTTTGCGCTCGACGGCGTAGCGGATGGCGCGGCTGAGGACCCGGCCGTCCAGCTCGCCGCGGAAGAGGAAGTCCTGGGCGCCGACCCGTACCGCCTCGGCGGCGCGCTCGGCGTCGTCCTCCGCGGTCAGGACGAGCACGGCGTGCGAGGGCGCCAGCTTCAGCACCCTGCGCAGCGTGGCCAGCGAGTCCGGCCCGTCCTCGGACGGGCCCGGCAGGGCCAGGAGGATGCACTGCACCCCGTCGGTCAGCAGCCGGCTGGCCTCGGTGAGGTTGCGAGCCGTACGGATACGGACTCGGTTACCCTCGGTATCAAGCATCTCGGGAACGTTGAAGGCACCGGACGGATCGTCCTCGATCACCAGCAGGGTGAGCCCGTTCTCGGGCAGGGTGGCGGGACCGGCTGACGGGGCCGGTGCCTCCCGTTGCCTCGGCACGGGTACGGACATCGCTCGATTCCTTCCCTCCCCCCGAGGGCGCGCCCCACCGACCGGCGGAGCGCTGTGGGAATCCGGTACGCACACACACCGACTGGTCGGTTTCAGCGGCGTCAGGTGGCGGGTACCGGATACTGCCAGGTGACCTTAGCGCTAGGCGGCGGTTTCATGGAATGACCTCCAGGCACTGACTTTTGTCATATGCCCCACGTCCTGCGGCACTTGGCAAACCAGGTGACAATCCCGAGATGACGAACATCACGCTGGCGCTGGGCGACATCACCGAGCAGCGGGTCGACGCGATCGTCAACGCCGCCAACTCCTCCCTGCTGGGAGGGGGTGGGGTCGATGGAGCCATCCATCGGCGGGGTGGACCCGACATTCTGGATGAATGCCGCGATCTGCGTGCGTCCCGCTATGGCAAGGGCCTTCCGGCCGGCCGGGCGGTCGCCACCACGGCCGGCCGACTGCCCGCCCGCTGGGTGATCCATACGGTCGGGCCGGTCTTCTCCACGACCGAGGACCGGTCGGCCACGCTCGCCTCCTGCTACAGCGAGTCGCTGCGGATCGCCGATGAACTGGGCGCCCGTACGGTCGCCCTCCCGGCCGTCTCCACCGGCGTCTACCGCTGGCCCCTCGACAGCGCGGCCCGAATCGCACTCACCACCGTGCGCGATATGGGTACTTCGGTAACCGAGGCCCGTTTCGTCCTCTTCGACCAGCGTGCGTACGACGCCTTCGAGACGGCCCTGAACGAGCTTCCGCCGGCCTGAGCCCGGTGGGCGCCGGTCCGAGCCGCCGGGCGACCGCCTGAGCCGCGCCGGGCCGGTCCGAGCCGAGGGGCGGGCCGTAGCGCGCCGGGCGGGCCGTAGCGGCCCCTTGACGGCAGCCCCGCACCGGACCGCGGCGGACCCCCGCCGAACCCGGCGGCCCAGGCAGGCCCTTCGACGGCGGACGCCCGCCGATCGACGACAGCCCATCGCCGATCGACGGCAGCCCACCGCCGACCGACGCCAAACTCCCGCCGCGCTACCTCGCGTCCGGCCGGACCACGCCCAGGATCGGCATCGAGCCCGCGCCCGCGACCGTGACCTGACGGCCCGGTCGGGGGGCGTGGATCATCGCACCGCTGCCGACGTACATCCCCACATGGCTCGCGTCCCTGAAGTAGATGATGAGATCACCCGGGCGCATGTCCCGCACGCTCACCTTCGGCAGCAGCCTCCACTGCTCCTGCGAGGTCCGCGGGATCGTCCGGCCGGCCGCCGACCACGCCCGCTGGGTCAGCCCCGAGCAGTCATAGGTGTCGGGGCCCACCGCGCCCCACACATAGTCCTTGCCGAGCTGGTCCTTTGCGAAGTCGACGGCGCGTCCGCCCATCGCGGTGGCACCGCTGCCCAGCTTCCGCAGTATCCCGGTGTCCAGCCACTTCGCCTGCGCGCCACGGGCCTTGTCCTCCTCCAGTCGGCGCAGCCGCTCCCGTTCGTCCTTTGCCAGCCGGGACTCCAGCCGCTGCGCCCGGGCCATTTTGCGCAGAATCTCCTTCTTCGCCGCCGCCTTCTTCGCCCGGCTCCGGTCCAGCCGTTCCCACTCCTGGGAGGCGGAGTCGGCGTAGCGGTCGAGCGCCACCTGGGTGCGCTCCAGACGGCCGATCAGACCGTGGGTCGCCTGCTGGCCCTTGCGCGCGAGCGTGACCCCGTCGAGGAAGTCGCCCGGGTCGCCGTTGAGGAACAGTCGCGCCTCCGCCGGCATCCCGCCGCCCCGGTACTGCGCCCGCGCCATCGCCCCGGCCCGCTTGCGCAGCCCGGCCATCTCCTTCTGGGCCTTCACCACGGCTCGGGCGATCTTCAGGATGGCCTTCTCCTGACGGGCCTGCCGCTCCCGCGCGAGGTTGTACGCGTCCGTGGCCGACTCCGCCTTGCGGTAGAGCCCGTCGACCTCCTGACGGACCTCCTCCAGGCTCCGGCCCCCGGTCCCGCCGCCACCGTTCCCGCCGCCCGGGCTCGGCGCCGGCCCCGGCTCGCCCGGCGCGGCGTACGCCGTCTCCGGCACGGCCGACAGCCCCAGCGCGCAGACGAGCGCGGTGGCCGCGGCGACGCTCACACCCCTCCCTTTCCCGTCCCGCCTCACCCGCGGTCTCCTCTCGTTCCGCTCCGGCCGTGCGCGCTCCTGTCCCTCCAGCGCGCCAGACCTGACGTACCGGCACGTAGGGACGGATAGTGACATGCCGTACCGCAATTCGACAGAGACACGCGCCGGTTACGCCGGCAGCCACCCCGATCCGGTTCACCGGACGGGTGTCGTACACGTGTCGGACGGGCCTGGCAGGGCCTCCGCAAGGGGGTCGTCCGCGTTGCGATCCGGCCGTGACCTGGCCGTGACATGGCCACCACACTGACGGCCGAGGTTCACCATCCGTTAACTCGCCCCCTCAGGCCGCTTCACCTGATCTGCCTACTTTCGGCCCTACTGAGCGTGAGTCGAGTACGGCTCCGGCGAACGCCACAACAAGTGCGCTCAACCCATCTCGCGCGCCGTCCCCCACCGGCGGCTCCTGGAAGGAACTCCTGAAAGTGAAGCTTCAGCGCAAGAACCGGCTTCGCGCCATCGTCGCCGGTGCCCTCGCTGTCTCCGGCGCCCTTGTCCTCACGGCGTGTGGCTCCGACGACAACAGCGGCGACGCGAAGGACGGCGGCGGCTCCAAGGCCGCCTCCAACATCAAGTGCGACGGCAAGGGGCAGCTGCTGGCCTCCGGCTCCTCCGCGCAGAAGAACGCCATGGACCTGTGGATCAAGACCTACGGCGCGGCCTGCAAGGACACCAAGCTCAACTACAAGGCCACCGGTTCCGGCGCGGGCATCCAGGAGTTCTTGCAGGGCAAGACCGCCTTCGCGGGCTCCGACTCGGCCCTGAAGCCCGAAGAGGTCAAGTCCTCCGAGAAGGTGTGCAAGGGCGGCAAGGCCATTGACCTGCCGATGGTCGGCGGCCCGATCGCCGTCGGCTTCAACGTCCCCGGCGTGGACAAGCTGACGCTCAACGCCGAGACCCTCGCCAAGATCTTCGACTCCGAGATCACCAAGTGGGACGACCCCGCGATCAAGGCGCTGAACAAGGACGCGAAGCTCCCGAGCCTCAAGATCCAGGCGTTCCACCGCTCCGACGAGTCGGGCACCACGGACAACTTCACCAAGTACCTCAAGGCCGCCTCCCCCAAGGCGTGGCCGCATGAGCCGGGCAAGGCGTGGGAGGGCAAGGGCGGCCAGTCGGCCGACGGCTCCTCCGGTGTCTCCTCGCAGGTCAAGCAGGTCTCGGGGGCCATCTCGTACTTCGAGCTGTCCTACGCGACCGCGAACAGCATCAAGACCGTCGACCTGGACACCGGTGCCTCCGCCCCGGTCCAGGCCACCGTCGACAACGCCTCCGCGGCCATCTCCGAGGCCAAGATCAAGGGCACCGGCAGCGACCTGGCCCTGGACCTGGCGTACGACACCAAGGCCGCCAACGCCTACCCGATCACCCTGGTGACCTACGAGATCGCCTGTGACAAGGGCAACAAGGCGGACACCCTGGCCGCCACCAAGTCCTTCCTGACCTACGTCGCCAGCGAGGACGGCCAGACCTCCCTCAAGGAGCTCGGCTACGCCCCGCTGCCGACCGAGATCGCCAACAAGGTCCGCGAGAGCGTCAAGAGCCTCTCCTGACCCGAATGCGGCTGACTCCGCCAAGGCAATCGCCGCGGCGGAGTCAGCCGCATCGTCCGGTGCACCGCCGCACCAGGAGCCTCATCCGCATCAGGCTCCGCAGACCGGAGAACTCATGAAAACGGATATAGAACCCACATCATCAGTTGCCGGGTCACCATCCAAGGTCAAGACCCGCTCCACCGGCCGCGCCGGTGACAAGATCTTCCTCGGCCTCTCCCGAGGTTCCGGTATCGCCCTCCTGGTGATCATGGCGGCCATCGCGGCCTTCCTCACCTACCGAGCCGCCATCGCGATCTCCAAGGACGAGGCCAACTTCCTCACCACCTTCGAGTGGAACACCGGCACCTCGCCGATGCGGTTCGGCATCGCCGTCCTCGCCTACGGCACGGTCGTCAGCTCGATCATCGCGATGGTCATCGCGGTTCCGGTCGCGGTGGGCATCGCGCTGTTCATCTCGCACTACGCCCCGCGCCGGCTGGCCACCCCGGTCGCCTACGTCATCGACCTGCTCGCCGCGGTCCCCAGCATCGTCTACGGCCTGTGGGGCGCGCTCTTCCTGGTGCCGCATCTGACCGGCCTCTACACCTGGTTCGACGACTACCTGGGCTGGACCGGGATCTTCAGCTACCAGGGCGGCGCCGCCCGCTCCCTGTTCACCGTCGGCATCCTGCTGGCGATCATGATCCTGCCGATCGTCACCAGCGTGAGCCGCGAGGTGTTCCGGCAGGTCCCGAAGATGCACGAGGAGGCGGCGCTCGCGCTCGGCGCGACCCGCTGGGAGGTCATCCGGATGTCGGTCCTCCCCTTCGGCCGCTCCGGCATCATCAGCGCCTCGATGCTGGGCCTGGGCCGCGCGCTCGGCGAGACCATGGCGGTCGCCACCGTGCTGTCCCCCAACTTCCTGATCGAGACCAGCCTGCTGGACCCGGGCGGCGGCACCTTCGCCCAGAACATCGCCAGCCGCTTCAAGGAAGCCGGCAACGACGGCCGTGACGCGCTGATCGCCTCCGGTCTGGTGCTGTTCGTCATCACCCTGCTGGTGAACGGCGCGGCGCGAATGATCATCGCCCGCCGCAAGGAGTACTCGGGGACCGCGGCATGAGCGACGCACACGCGGCCGCTGCGCCGCAGGAGACGACGAAACCCGCACCTCCGCGCCGCGTGGGCGACAGTCACATCAGCCGCTGGCGCGGCGGAGCGAATGTAAGAGACACCGCATGAGCGACGCACACGCGGCCGCTGAGCCGCAGAAGACGACGAAACCCGCACCTCCGCGCCGCGTGGACGACAGTCACATCAGCCGCCGGCGCGGCGGAGCGAATGTAGGGGGCACGGCATGAGCAGTAACGCTGTCGTTGACAAGGGCGGCTCTCGCCACGGTTCGAGCCTTCAGCAGGCCCGGCTGCCGCAGTGGGCCCCGTACGCCCTGGTCGTGGTCTCGCTGGCCCTGGGGGCGGGCATCGGCACCGCCCTGGGAATGGACAGTCCGTTCCAGTGGGGCCTGTTCGCCGCCCTGGTGTTCATCGTCGCCTCGTACGTCCTCGGCGCGGTGGTCGAAGGGGGCCGGCAGGCCAGGGACCGGCTGGCCACCAGTCTGGTGTGGGTCTGCTTCCTGCTCGCCGTCGTCCCGCTGCTCTCCCTGATCTGGGAGACCGTCGACCGGGGCCGGACGGTGCTCGACGGCTACTTCCTGGGCCACTCCATGGAGGGTGTGCAGACGATCCTGCCCGGCGGTGGCGCGTACCACGCGATCATCGGCACCCTGGAACAGGTCGGCCTCGCCGCCCTCATCGCCGTTCCGATCGGCCTGCTGACCGCCATCTACCTGGTGGAGTACGGGCGCGGCAAGCTGGCGAAGGCCGTCACCTTCTTCGTCGATGTGATGACCGGTATCCCCTCGATCGTGGCCGGTCTGTTCATCCTCAGCTTCTGGATCATCATTCTCGGCTTCAGCTACTCGGGCTTCGCCGGTGCCATGGCGCTGGCCATCCTGATGATGCCGATCGTCGTCCGCTCGACCGAGGAAATGCTCAAGCTGGTCCCGGACGAGCTGCGTGAGGCGTCCCTCGCGCTCGGCGTGCCCAAGTGGCGCACCATCCTCAAGGTGGTGCTGCCCACCGCGATCGGCGGAATCACCACCGGTGTGATGCTCGCGGTCGCCCGAGTCGCCGGCGAGTCCGCGCCCATCGTGCTGCTGGTCTTCGGCGCCACGGGGATCAACAACAACCCGTTCGAAGGCGCTCAGTCGTCGCTGCCCTACTACATCTACGAGCAGTGGCAGCTCGGCAACGAAGCCTCCTTCAACCGGGCCTGGGCAGCGGCGCTCGTGCTCATCGCCTTCGTCATGATCCTGAACCTGGTGGCCCGCGGCATCGCCCGCTGGAAGGCCCCGAAGTCCGGCCGCTGAGGCCGAGAAGAAGAGAAGTGATTCACATGGCCAAGCGCATCGACGTCAGCGGGCTGACCGCCTACTACGGCAGCCACAAAGCCATCGAGGACATCTCGATGACGGTCGAGCCCCGCTCGGTGACCGCTTTCATCGGACCGTCGGGCTGCGGCAAGTCCACCTTCCTGCGCACCCTCAACCGGATGCACGAGGTCACCCCCGGCGGCCGGGTCGAGGGCAAGGTGATGCTCGACGACGAGAACCTCTACGGCTCGGGGGTGGACCCGGTCTCCGTGCGGCGCACGGTCGGCATGGTCTTCCAGCGCCCCAACCCGTTCCCGACGATGTCCATCTTCGAGAACGTCGCCGCCGGGCTGAAGCTCAACGGCTCGTACAAGAAGAGCGAGCTCGAGAACGTCGTCGAGAAGTCCCTCAAGGGCGCCAACCTGTGGAACGAGGTCAAGGACCGGCTCAACAAGCCGGGCGCCGGCCTCTCCGGCGGTCAGCAGCAGCGGCTGTGCATCGCCCGCGCCATCGCGGTCGAGCCCGCCGTGCTGCTGATGGACGAGCCCTGCTCGGCGCTCGACCCGATCTCCACGCTCGCCATCGAGGATCTGATCGGTGAGCTCAAGGAGCGCTTCACGATCGTCATCGTGACGCACAACATGCAGCAGGCGGCGCGCGTCTCGGACCGTACGGCCTTCTTCAACCTGGCCGGTGTCGGCCAGCCGGGCAAGCTCATCGAGATCGACGAGACCGAGCGGATCTTCTCCAACCCGTCGGTGCAGGCGACCGAGGACTACATCTCGGGCCGCTTCGGCTGATCAGGCCCCTCGCGCGACCGGCGAGGAAAGAACGTCCTGCGGTGCTGCATGGCGGTGCCACCGCAAGACGAAAGGGCCCGCCCCTGGCTCCCGGGGGCGGGCCCACTTTCATGGGTCCACTTCGTGCACGGCGTCAGCGTACGGCGATCAGGTTCGGCGTACGGCTAGCAGGCTCGGCGTACAGATCAGGTTCGGCGCACGGCTCAGCCGAAGGCCAGGTTGACGATCCAGTAGCTGAGTGCGGCGACTCCGGCCGCCGCGGGCATGGTGATGAACCAGCCGAGAACGATGTTCTTCGCGACCCCCCAGCGGACCGCGCTCACCCGCTTCGTAGCCCCCACACCCATGATCGCCGAGGTGATGACATGGGTGGTCGAGATGGGCGCCTGAAACATGAAAGACGCCGTGTACATGACCCCCGCGGCAGTGGTCTCCGCCGCGAACCCCTGCGGCGGGTCCAGCTCGATGATCCGCCGTCCCAGCGTGCGCATGATCCGCCAGCCGCCCGCGTAGGTGCCGAGCGACAGCATCGCGGCACAGGAGATCTTCACCCACACCGGAATCGCGTCGCCTTCGTCCTCGACACCCCCGATGACCAGGGCCATCACCACGACACCCATGGTCTTCTGGGCGTCCTGGAGGCCGTGGCCGAGCGCCATGCCCGCCGCCGAGACGGTCTGGGCTATCCGGAAGCCGCGCTTGGCCTTGTGCGGGTTCGCGTCACGGAACAGCCAGAGGATGATCACCATCACGAAGTAGCCCAATATCAGGCCGACGATGGGCGAGATGACCATCGGGATGACGACCTTCTCCAGCACCCCGTCCCAGTGGACCGTGCTCGCCCCCGCGAGCGCCGCGCCCACCAGCCCGCCGAACAGCGCGTGCGAGGAGGAGGACGGCAGGCCGAAGTACCAGGTCACCATGTTCCAGGTGATCGCGCCGACCAGCCCGGCGAACAAGATCATCATGCCTTGATCGCCGGTGGGGGTGGCGATCAGGCCCTCGCTGACGGTCTTGGCGACGCCGCTGCCGAGGAAGGCACCCGCGAGGTTCATCACGGCGGCCATGGCGAGCGCCGCCCGCGGGGTCAGCGCCCGGGTGGAGACCGAGGTCGCGATCGCGTTGGCCGAGTCGTGGAAGCCGTTGGTATAGGTGAAGAAGAGCGCGACCGCGATGGTCACGACAAGCGCGAAGGTGTCCATGCCGGGGCTCAGGACTCCTTGACGGCGATGGTCTCGACCGTGTTGGCCACGTGCTCGAAGGCGTCGGCCGCTTCCTCCAGCACATCGACGATCTGCTTGAGCTTGAGCACCTCTATCGCGTCGTACTTACCGTTGAAGAGGTGGGCCAGGAGCTTGCGGTGGATCTGGTCCGCCTGGTTCTCCAGCCGGTTGACCTCGATCCAGTACTCCGTGAGGTTGGTCATGGTGCGCAGATTCGGCATCGCCTCGGCGGTCAGCTCGGCCGCCCGCGCCAGCACCTCGATCTGCTGCTCGACCCCCTTGGGCAGCTCTTCGACCTGGTAGAGGACGACCAGGTCGACCGCCTCCTCCATGAAGTCCATGATGTCGTCGAGGGACGAGGCCAGGGAGTAGATGTCCTCGCGGTCGAACGGTGTGATGAAGGAGGAGTTCAGCTGGTGGAAGATCGCGTGCGTGGCATCGTCCCCCGCGTGCTCCGCGGCCCTCATCCGCTCTGCGATCTCGGCACGAGCGGAGGAGTCCGCCCCGAGCAATTCCATCAGGAGCTTGGAGCCGGTCACGATGTTGTCCGCAGACGCGGCGAACATGTCGTAAAAGCTCGTCTCCCTGGGGGTCAGACGAAAGCGCACTGGGGATCCTCGGAATGCAGCGGATGGGGACTCGACGATGCTAGGCGCATCTTCCGGCCACGGTAACCGGCGTCCCCAGTGTCGCCCATCAGGCAGAGTGCTCAGCACGGGGGCCCGGTTCGACCGGAAAACCCGGTACCATATACCCGCTGGGGGTATATGCGGACATAGCGCAATCAACGGGAGGACGCCATGACGACCACGGCAGCCGATACCACCGCGCCCAACGACGGCGACGAGCGGGGCCAGGCGTCCGGCCACACCTCCGCACAGGAGTCCGTACCCCACGGTGGCCATGGGTACGCCAAACAAAAGGATCAGCACCTCAAGCGGCTGCGCCGGATCGAGGGACAGATCAGGGGGCTGCAACGGATGGTCGAGGAGGATGTCTACTGCATCGACATACTCACCCAGGTCTCGGCCGGCACCAAGGCGCTCCAGTCCTTCGCCCTCCAGTTGCTCGAGGAGCATCTGCGCCACTGCGTCGCCAGCGCGGCCGTGGAGAGCGCCGCCCGGGGCGAGGAGGAGGGCACAAGCGAGGTGGATACCAAGGTCGCCGAGGCCACGGCGGCCATCGCCCGGCTGCTGCGGACCTGAGGGCCGGCACCGTGGCCACGTCCGCGGGCCTGGACATGACCGCCCCCTCGCCGGACGGGGCCGCCGGGCGCCCGCCGGCGAGACGGCGACTCCGCTACGGGGCGTCCGGGCCCCCGGCCTCGGGGGCAAGAGCCTCGGGGGCGCCCTTCGCGCCCTCGGCACCTTTCGCGTCCTGGGCGCCTTTCGCGTCCTGGGCGCGATTCGCTTCTGTGACGCGATTCGCCTCCGGGGCGCCCTTCATGTCCTGAGCGCGATGCGTGTCCTGGGCACGATTCACGTCCTGGGCACGATTCGCGTCCGGGGCGCTCTTCATCTCCTGGGCACGCTTCGCATCCTCGGCGCGCTGAGCGCCCTGCGCTCCCTTGGTGCCTTCGGCGCCCCCGGCACCCCCGGCGCCCTTGGGTCGTCTGACGCCTTTGGCGCCCCTGGCACCCTTGGCTCCCTCGGCCGAATCTGATCGGTCGGCCCGCACCCGGAGCACCTCGTCGATACGGTCCGTACTGAGCCTGTCCTCGTCCGCGCTCGACGCAGCGATCATCAAGTCACCGTAGAGATCGATTTCGATGAGGGCCACGGGGTCCGGGCCCGACGAGCCGCGACGCGCAACCACGTGTTTCACCTCCTCCAGCGAGCACCTGCGAGCACTTTCGAGCAGCGGCTTCCCAGCGTAGGGATCGGTACACACTCCGCGCATGGCACGGATGGGCCATTTCGAAGGGCAAAGGGAGCCCCTCCGACTACTTCTGAGGTGATCCGACCTTCCCTGTGTAGATATCCGTGGGCTTGGGGAGCTCGATCAGGGCCGGCGCCCCGAAGTCGTACAGCTGCGTCGTGGAGGCGACGCCCAGCGCGTCGGGCCGTCCGGCGGCGCCCGCGCCCTCCGTCGCCTCCTGGCCGTCGGCCCGGCCGGCCATCGTGAACCGGTGCCGCACCTCGCGCAGCCGGCCGAGCCCGTCGAGATACGCGTCGAAGGGCACCGTACTCTCGCCGAACCCCCTGGCCGCGGCCATCAGCGACCCCCGCACCCCCTCCGACGCGACCCGCGCCGCCCGGCCGATGTCGGTGGTACCGCGGTAGTGGCGCACCAGATCCCCACCGAGCCCCTCCTCACCGACCAGACTGGCCTTCCGCACCCCGCGCAGCAGTTCGGCGGCGATCAGCGGATCCGTGGCGCCGCCGGTGACGAGATTGCCGTCGGGGATATCCGTCGTATCCACCCGCACCCATTTGTCGCGGGGAATGCCCGCGCCGCGATTGCGCATGAAAAGCGCCCCGGGGGCCAGGAGTTCGGTGATCGGCGCATGCTCGGCGGTCCCCATCGCGTCCTTCGGCAACAACAGCCGCAGCCGGCCCAGCCGCTTCTCGAAGTCGTACGCACCGGCGCCCCGGATGGACACGCGAGTGCCGCCGGTCGCCGTCTCCATGGTCGTACGCACCCGTGAACTGCCCGATTTGACCAGTACATCCGCGGCTCGGTGGAGCGCCGCGACCGCGCTCTCCCGCGCGGCGCCGGCAGGGCGTTCATCGGCCGCGGTCTCGGTGGAGCAGCCGCTGACCGTCGCCAGCGACACCGCCAGCAGACCACCCGACACGAGCCCGGCGGCCGCTCTCACCCGTCTCCGTACGCCGAGCCCGCGCTGCTGGAACTCCATCGACCGCCGACCCCCTGGCCACGCTCGTCCACGCTTGATACTTGTTCGTTTAACGATTCACCCCGGCGGCCCGTAACGGCCCGGTAGCGTGGTCATGTGCTCGACTCAGGCGACATACGCCCCGGCCAGAACCGCACCACCACCGTGGAGCGGGGGTCCTTCTCCATCGCCAGATGCACCTGCGGCTGGTCCGGTCCGGCCCGTCGAGCCAGAGCCATCGCCCGTGACGACGCGGCGGTGCATGCGACGACCCGTCACTCCCCGTCCGACACAAGCGATTCATCGGACTCGCCCGATTAGCGCTTCTTGTCCGTCCGCCGACAACTCTTTGGACACGAGCGGAACCGCGCTCCCCGGTCCATCCCTCTGACCAAGCGACCGGGCCGACTTCACGGTGGCCCGGTCGACGGTCGGGAAGAGTGTCGACAGGGAGGGGACACCGCCATGAACCGGCGGACACTGCTGGCAGCGGGCACGGGGCTGGCGGCCACCGCCACATGGGTCACCGCGTGCGACGACGGCACGGGGAAGGCTGGCGGTGACTCATCCTCCGGCGGCTCCGCCTCCTCCTCGGCGTCGGACGCCCGTTCGGCCTCCGCGAGCGGCAGGCGCGGCGCCGTCGACGGCAAGCCGAAGTCCGCGGACTGGAGCGCGCTCGGCAAGGACCTCCAGGGCGACCTGGTGCGCCCCGGAGACTCCGACTACACCTCGGCCAGCCGGCTCTACAACACCCGCTTCGACCACCTTCACCCCGCCGCCGTCGCCTATATAGCGAACACCTCGGACATATCCGCCTGTCTGGACTTCGCCCGGCGCCATGGCGCCCCCGTCGCCATCCGCAACGGCGGCCACTCCTACGCCGGCTGGTCGAGCGGCGACGGCCGCCTCGTCATCGACGTCTCCGCGCTGTCATCGATCCGTACCAGCTCCGGCGAGGCGCGGATCGGCGCCGGGGCCAAGCTCATCGACGTCTACACCTCGCTCGGCGCCCGCGGGGTCACCGTCCCCGGCGGCTCCTGCCCGAGCGTCGGCATCTCGGGGCTGACCCTCGGCGGCGGCCACGGTGTGGTCTCCCGGGCGTACGGACTGACCGCCGACAGCCTTACGGGCGCGACCATCGTCACCGCGGACGGCAAGGCCCTGGAGGTCTCCAAGAACCGCGAGGCGGAACTGTTCTGGGCGCTGCGCGGCGCGGGCAACGGCAACTTCGGCGTCGTCACCGAACTGCGCTTCCGTACGCATGAAGCGGCGGACGGTGTGACCTGTTATATGTCATGGCCATGGTCCAAGGCCGCGAAGGTGCTGAGCGCCTGGCAGAAGTGGGGTCCGGACCAGCCGGACGAGATCTGGTCGGCGCTCCACCTGTCGGCCGCCCCCGGCGGCGCCCCCACCGTCTCCGTGAGCTGCTTCTCGCTCGGCACCTACGGCGCGCTCCAGAACGCCGTGGACCGGCTCGCCGACGGACCGGGCGGCCCGGGCCCCGCCTCGCAGGTCAGCCTGCGCCGCCGTGGCTATGTCGACGCCATGCGGATGTACGCGGGCTGCGGCGACACCTCGACGGCCAACTGCCATCTGCCGGGTGACAAGCCCGGCCGCAACACCTCCGGGGTGCTCAACCGCGAGACCTACGCGGCGCGCTCGGACTTCTACGACCGCTCGCTGAGCCAGGCGGGCGTACGGGCGATGCTCGACCAGGTGGAGCGCTACGGGCGGCGCACCGGCGGCGGGGGCGCGGTCAGCATCGCGCTCACCGCGCTCGGCGGGGCGGTCAACCGGGTCTCGCCCACCGCCACGTCCTTCGTCCACCGCCGCTCCCGGTTCCTCGCGCAGTACACCGCGTCCTGGGCGGCGAGCGGCTCGGGCACCGCGGGCAACGCCTGGCTGGACGGGGCCCATACGGCGATGCGGCGGTACGCCTCCGGGGCGGCGTACCAGAACTACACGGACGCGTCGCTGAAGGACTGGCGCACGGCCTACTACGGCTCGGCCGCCGACAAGCTGTCGCGGGTGAAGAAGCGTTACGACCCGGACCGGCTCTTCGACTTCCCGCAGGCGCTGTGAGGCCCCGCGCCGTGGGGTGACGAGCGAGAGGGCACAGGCCCGGTCCCGGGCTCGGGAAAGGCAGAAGGCCCGGCAGCCGCCGGGCCTTCGTCACCACGGTGCCGTGGCCTCATCGCAACCGTAAGGAGGCCGCTGGGCACATCCGCAGCGGGCCGCTAGGCCGCCAGGTCCTTGTTCCCGTGGTCGCCGCCCACCGAGCGGGACTCCGCGAGTTCCGCACACGCCTCGTCCGCGCCCCGGCCGACGGCGGCGGGCTCGACCCGAATCAGCCGACCCACCCGCGAATTCGCGATCGCCGTGGTCAGCGGCGTCAGCAGCATCATCGCTAGCGGCGCCAGCAGCAGCGTGACCGCCGTCCCCAGGGCGAACCCGCCGATCACATCGGTCGGGTAGTGGACACCCATATAGACACGGCAGAACCCCTCCAGCAGCGCGAGCCCTATGGCGGCCGCCCCGTAGGCCCGGTGGGCCATGAAGACGCCGACGGCGACGGCCATGGTCAGCGTCGCGTGGTCGCTGACGAACGAGAAGTCGGTCTTGCCCGCCACCAGTACCTCGAGCCCCTGATGGTCCCTGAAGGGTCTGGGCCGCTCGACGAAGCCGCGGATGGGGATGTTGGCGATCAGCGCCAACCCGGCGGCCAACGGGGCCCACATCAGCCCGGCGACGGCGGACGGGGCCTCCTGCGGCCGCTTCCGCACGCTCCACCAGGCGGCCAGGCCGACCAGGGCGAGCCCGATGACGATCCCGTACTCGCCGACGAACTCCATGACGCGGTCGAACCAGTGCGGGGCGTCCTTCGCCAGCCCGTTGATGTCGTAGAGAAGGCTGACATCGGGGTTCGACCCGTCCAGTGCGAGTCCAGCCATATGCCGTGGCCCCTTATCTCTTGCCTGTCACTACGTGCAGCTGCCGACCCCCGTAATGCCTTGCGATCCGTGGCAACGCGACCGGCGCCGGAGAATCCGCCGTCGATCCGCGCTGATCCACACTCGATCCACTTCCAGGGAACGCCCTCTTCTCGCCGGGGGTTCCGTAATCCACCCAACGATCACCGGGACGTTATCGAAGGGTGACCGATCGTCGCAGCTCAGGGGGAATCCTTACGCGGAGTCCGCCCTTGGCAGCGCTTTCGCGCCATCTTGGGTCACCCGCGTAGCACCGATGTAGTCCGGCGTGTCGATCTTGTCAAAACGGATCACCGCACCGGTGTAGGGCGCGTTGATCATGTAACCGCCGCCCACATAGATCCCCACATGGTGGATCGATCTCGGATCGTCGAGGTCGTAGGCGAAGAACACCAGGTCTCCTGGGAGCAGCTCGTCCCGCTTGGGGTGCGGCCCGGCGTTCCACTGGTCGTTGGCGACGCGCGGCAGATCGATCCCGACCGTCTTGTACGCCGCCTTCGTCAGCCCCGAGCAGTCGAACCGCCCGCCCTCCTCCGGCGTGCCGTTCCCACCCCACAGATAGGGCTTGCCGAGCTGCTTCTGCGCGAAGTAGATCGCCCCGGCCGACTGCCGGGAGGGCTGGACCTTCTGGACCGGCGCCTCGAAGCTCTTGGCGAGGGTCGTGATGGTCTTCACATAGTTCTGGGTCTCGCGGTAAGGCGGCACCCCGCCGTACTTGATCACGGCATAGGCGCCCGCGTTGTACGAGGCCAGCATGTTGTGCGTCTGATCGCCCGGCACATCCTTGACGTACTTGGCGAGCGAGCAGTCATAGGCGGCCGCCGACGGGATCGCGTCCTGCGGGTCCCAGATGTCCTTGACGCCGTCCTTGTTGCCGTCGACCCCGTGCGAGGCCCAGGTGGCGGGGATGAACTGCGCTATCCCCTTGGCGTTGGCCGGGCTCTGCGCCTTCGCGTTCCAGCCGCTCTCCTGGTAGAGCTGCGCGGCCAGAAGCGCGGGGTTGATGGCGGGGCAGGAGTTCCCATACCGCTGGACGAGCGGCTCGTACGAAGCGGGAACGGAGCCCTTCGCCAGCCCGACCGCTCTGCCGCCCGCACCGCCGAGGAGGTCCGCCGCGACCATATAGGTACCGACGACGAGCAGCGCGACAAAGGAAAAGGAGACTCCGAGACCGACACTGACACCCAGCCAGACCTTACGCACCCGGCCATCCTCCCCCATTCGCCCGCGGTGCGAACGTGTTTCCGCACGCACGGCGAAAATCAGCCGCTCCCCAGCCGAAACCATACGACGGGCCCCGACGCGCGCCCCCTGTGCGCCGCCGCCCCGCCCCGCACGCCTCCCCACCTCGCCCCGGCCGCCTCTCGCGGGGCCGTCGAACGCGTAGAGTCCAGCCGTCCGAGCAGCACGACCCTGGGGACCGCAGATGACACGGCGCGACTGGCGAGAGCTCGACTGGCAGCGGGCCGCGCCCGACGACATCGAAGAAGGCAGCGCGTACCTCGAGGTGGCCGTGGGCCCCGACGACCAGATCCTGATGCGCGAGAGCAACGACCCGGAGACCGTCGTCGTCACGACCCGGGCGAAGTGGGAGGCGTTCCTCAAGGGCGTCAAGGCGGGCGAGTTCGACGACTTCGCCGATCTCACGGAGAGCGACGACCCCGCGGGGAAGTGAGCGGCGGGGCGGACGAGCGGGACCCGCCCCGGGGCCCGTGACCGGCTCACGGCGCATACGGCCGACCCTCCTCACCGCGGCCCCGCTGATGGCCCCTCACCGACGGCCCTGCCGACGCCCCTTACCGATCGTTGCCCTACACCCACCCGCGTGATACACAGAGTGACCATACGACACTCTATTGACACGCCTACCACGTCCGCCAGACGGCCGTGTCCCACAACACGCACGAGATCCGCTAAGAAATGCCGCCAAGTCGACATGCGGAAGCGGATTCATCAGCGAAGATAGAGCCTGACCCACGCCACATCGGCGGGGGACACAACAACCCACAAGGGGCGGTGAGTTCATCATGTTCCTAGCGGCCGAAAAGGGCGACATCAACACCATCATCGGCGGAATCGCCCCAGACTGGGGTCCGTTCGGCAGCCTGGGCAGCGAGGCGCGCGTCATGATCGAGGTCGTGATGGCGGTCGCGCTGCTGCTCTGCTTCGGCATCGCCATCTGGGGCGCGGCCAAGCAGCGGATCGGCGCGACGGCCCTGCGGGACACCTTCAGCGCGGAGCAGGGCAAGGGACTGATCGTCGCCGGCCTCACCGGTGTGTTCATCATCGGATCGCTGGGCACGCTATTCACGATCGTGTACGGCATGGCCATCTAGCCGCTCTCCCCGCCCGCCCCGAACCGCCCCCTCTCGCGCGGGGCGCACGCCCCTGGCCGCAAGCCTCCGCTCCCGAGTCCCCCTACCGGCCCCACACCCCGTACCCGAGGCTGCTCCCTGATGCCCGCTCCCGCTCACCACGCTGAGGTCGTGTCAGCTTGATGTCCACTCACACCAGCGCGCCCGAGCGTCAGTCCTCGCGGTTACCGTCGTATGCGGGTGACGGAAGAGGGACCATGGATGACGCGGTCGGCACGGACGGCAGGATCGGCGGGATCAGCAGGCTCGGCAGGCTAGGTATGGGCGAAGGGGCGTACGCAGGATGAGTCTCGGCGGCGACGACGGATACGGCGGTGACTACGAGGGCCATGAGCCGCGCCGCGGCCGCGGCGCGGCCTCCGAAGGTCATCTGACACGCACCCGCCTGCCCGAGGGCGACGGCGACCCCTACGGCCCGCCCCGCCGTGCCCCCGGCCGCGCCGGCAAGCCCAGCCGCAACCTCATCACCGTGGTCGGCGTCGTCGTCCTCCTCCTCGCGGCCATCGCCTTCGTCAACCGCGGCGGCCAAAAGGACGACTCCAGCAGCGGCGGCGACTCCGGCGGCGGCACCGGCACCGAAGCCCGCCCCACCGCCCCCACGGGCGAGCGCCCGGTCGACGGCAAGAACAACACCACGGGCATCGCCTCGGGCTTCGCCAAATCCGAACAGGGCGCCCAGAGCGCGGCGGCGAACTACGCGGTGGCGCTGGGGTCCGCCGAAATGTACAACCGCGACCAACGCCACGCGATCCTCCCCGAGATCTTCACCAGCGCGGCCGCCGACCGGCTCCAGCCCAGGCTCGACAAGGCTTACTCCGCCGCGTCGCTGGAGAGAATCGGCCTGGACGCGAACGGCAAGGCGGCCGACGGCATGACCTACGTCTCGCGCACCGCCCCCCTGGGCACCAAGGTCGGCAAGTTCTCGGACACCACCGCGACCGTCGCGGTCTGGTGCACCGGCGTGTTCGGAACGGCCGGAGAGGGATCGAAGAACCCGGTCACCAACGACTGGTTCACCCTGACGCTCAAGCTGCGGTGGGTGAACAACGACTGGAAGGCCGAGAGCTACTCGCAGAAGGCCGGGCCGGCCCCGGTCAACAGCGACCGCACCGCGTCCACAGCCGATGAGATCGCCAAGGCAGTCGAGCAGTACGGAGGGTTCACCTATGCCCGCTAGCCCCCGCCGACGCGCTCTCACCCTCGCCGGAGCCCTGGCCGCGGCGCAGACGGCCGCCATCCTCCTGGCCGACCGCGCCGCGGCGGCGCCCACGCCGACCCCCACACCGTCCGGCGGCCAGGGCGACGATTGCGACCTCCTCCTCGGTCAGGTCCGAGAGAACTGCGAAAAGGGCGGTGGTGGCGGCTCCAGCGGCCCCCCCGACCCCTCCAACCCCCTGGACCCCGCCGCCTCCCTCGCCCGAGGCTGCGCCGACGCCGCCGCCTGGCTCGTCGGCAAGCTCTCCAAGCTCGTGAAGGAGACGGCCACCGTCGACTTCACCAACGAGGCTTTCCTCCGCCAGTACGCCGTCGTCTTCGCCGCCTCCACCGTCCTCACCCTCATCCTCTGGCTCCTCGCCGTCGCCAAGCGCGCCATCCGCGGCGTCCCCCTCGGCGAGGCGCTCTCCGAAGCCATAGGTTTCCTCTGGCTGACGGTCCTGGCCTCCGCCTTCACCCCCCTCATCCTCTATACGGTCGTCACCGCGACCGACGCCGTCACCGAAGCCATCTCCTCCGGCACCGGTGCGGACAATGACGCCTTCTTCGGCTCCTTCGCCCAAGCCCTCAAGCGGGACGAGGACATCGGCGGCGGCCCGATCATGCTCATCGTCGTCTCGCTCGTGACGATCCTCGCCGCCGGCGTCCTCTGCCTGGAGCTCGTCATCCGCGCCGCCCTCCTCTATGTGGGCGCGCTGCTCGGCACCGCCGTCTACTCGGGCCTCGTCGACAAGAACATGTGGGGGCATGTGCGCCGCTGGGCGGGGATCATGATCGCCGTGATCCTCGTCAAGCCGGTGATCATGATCGTGCTGGCCCTCGCCGGCGCGCTCTCCACCTCCGGCGACAAGCCCGACGCGTTCTCGGCCGTCGTCTCCGGCCTGGCCATCATCATCCTCGCCATCTTCGCCAGCGCGATGATCTACCGCTTCGTGCCCGGCTTCGGCGACGAGATCGTCAAGGCCCGCAGCGCCAGCGCCGACCCCGCGTCCCGCCAGGCCGCCGCCGTCATCAGCTCCCCCGCCGCCCTGGTGAAGCAGGGCATCAACACCCACAGCGCCCGCGGCGGAGGCGAGGCCGGCGGGGGCGGCGCCAGCCCGGGGCAGGCCAAGCCCGCCAACCCCGTCTCCGGCGGTGTGGCGGCCCACAGCACCCGCACCGGCAGCGGAGGCGCCTCCCCCGCGCCCGCCAGCCGCACGGGCCACACCGGGGGCTCCTCCGGCGCCTCCGCCACGAACCGCAGCTCCGGCAACAACTCGGGAGGTGACCGGCGGTGACGATCGAAGCACAGTCGCACCCCATCGCGCCCCGTCGCACATATCTGATCGGGCGCCCCCGCCCCAACGCGATCGTCGGCAAGAACCGCGAGACCGGCGAGATCGCGCTGATCATCGCGGGGGCGTTCATCGGGATGATGTGCGGGCTGCTGGTGCCGGTGCTGATGTTCCGCATCCTCACCCTGGTCGGCTTCCCCACCCTCGCCCTCGCCGCCGTGTACGTCCCGTACAACGGCCGGACGTTCTACCGGTGGTTCGAGATCAACCGCTCCTACAAGCGCAGCGTCCGTAAGGGCACCACCGCCTACCGCTCCGGCGCCGCCGAGGCCGGCACCCGCCTCGACGGCCGTGAGATCGAGGTCGGCCCGCCCCCCGGCATCGGCCGGATCAACTGGCTGGCCGCCCCCTTCGGCCCGGACGAGATCGCCGTGCTCCTGCACGCCGATCGCCGCACCGTCACCGCCGCCATCGAGATCGAGGGCCCCGGCGTCGGGCTGCGCGACAGCGAGGACCAGGAGGCCCTCGTCGACCGGTTCGGCACCCTGCTCAAGCATGTGGCCAACGGCGACGGTTTCGTCACCCGTCTCCAGATGCTGGCCCGCACCCTCCCCGCCGACCCCGACGCCCACGCCAAGGACGTCGAGCGGCGCGGCGACGAGCACGCCCCCAGCTGGCTCAAGGACTCCTACGACCAGCTCCAGTCGATGGTCTCCACCTCCTCCGAGCAGCACCGCGCCTATCTCGTCGCCTGTATGCACTACACCCGCGAGCTGGCCGCGGAGGCCCAGGCCATCGCGCGCGCCGCCCGCCACAGCGGCGGCGGCCGCCGCCTCGACAAGGACGCGGGCCTCGCCGTGGTGATGGCCCGTGAGCTGACCGACATCTGCGCCCGGCTCGCCGAGGCCGACATCCGGGTGCGCCAGCCCCTGGGGCAGGGGCGGCTGGCGTCGCTCATCCACTCCATGTACGACCCGGACCACCCCATCGACCACATCCAGGCGATGACCAAGCGGAACGCCTGGCCCGCCGAGCTGGACGCCATGGAGCCCACCTTCCTCCAGGCCAAGACGCGCGAGTCGACCACCCGCGAGCCCTGGTGCCATGCCACGGCCTGGGTGAAGGAGTGGCCCATGACGCCCGTCGGGGTCAACTTCCTCGCCCCGCTGCTCGTCCACACCCCCGATGTCATCCGTACGGTCGCCGTCTGTATGGACCTCGAGCCCACCGAGGTCGCCATCGAGCGGATGCTCACCGAGAAGACCAACGACGAGGCCGAGGCCAGCCGCGCCGCGAAGATGAACCGCACCGTGGACCCGCGTGACATCGCCGCCCACGGCCGGCTCGACCAGCGCGGTGAGGATCTCGCCAGCGGCGCCGCGGGCGTCAATCTCGTCGGCTACATCACCGTGTCCTCCCGCTCGCCGGAGGGTCTCGCGCGCGACAAGCGGACCATCCGGGCGTCGGCGGGGAAGAGCTACCTCAAGCTGGAGTGGTGCGACCGCGAACACCACCGGGCCTTTGTGAACACATTGCCGTTCGCGACCGGCATCCGCCGATAGAGCCGATAGACACGACTGGGACGACAGGGACGATAGGGGCTCCGCCGTGGCCGATCCGATGAGCGCCATCACCGATGCGTTCACCAGCTTTCTGTTCGGAAAGGTGGAGACGACGCGGCTGCCCGTGCGCACCTCCACCGGCCAGGCCCAGGCCGTCTATCTGCCCACCGCGGCCCCCGGCCTCGGCGACTCCGGCGTGGTCATCGGCCGCGAGGTCTACTCCGGCAAGGGCTATATCTACGACCCCTTCCAGCTCTACGGCCAGCAGCTGCCCGCCCCCCACTGGCTGGTGCTCGGCGAGTCCGGAAACGGCAAGTCGGCCCTGGAGAAGACCTATGTACTGCGCCAGCTGCGGTTCCGCGACCGCCAAGTGGTGGTGCTGGACGCCCAGGGCGAGGACGGCGTCGGCGAATGGAACCTCATCGCCCAGGAGCTGGGGATAACGCCCATCCGGCTCGACCCCATGGCGGCCCTGGACGGCGGTATCCGCCTGAACCCCCTGGACCCGGCGATCACCACGACCGGTCAGCTCGCCCTGCTCCGCACGATCATCGAGGTCGCGATGGGGCATGGACTGGACGAGCGCTCCGGATTCGCCCTGAAGGTCGCGCACGCCTATGTCAACGAGACCGTCGTCGACCGCCAGCCGGTGCTGACCGACATCGTGGAGCAGCTGCGCCACCCCGAGGCGGAGTCGGCCGCGGCGATGAACGTCGATATAGACGATGTACGGGCCTGGGGCCTCGATGTCGCCCTGGTGCTCGACCGACTGGTCGACGGTGATCTGCGGGGTATGTTCGACGGCCCCACCACCGCCGGAATCGATCTGGATTCGCCCCTGATCGTCTTCGACCTGTCCCATATCGATCGCAACTCGATCGCGATGCCGATCCTGATGGCCATCGTGGGTGTCTGGCTGGAGCACACCTGGATCCGTCCCGACCGTAAGAAGCGCATCTTCCTGGTCGAAGAGGCGTGGCACATCATCAACTCGCCCTTCGTCGCCCAGCTCTTCCAACGGCTGCTGAAGTTCGGACGACGGCTCGGCCTGTCCTTCGTCGCCGTCGTCCACCATCTCTCCGACGTGGTCGACGGCGCGGCGGCACGGGAAGCCGCGGCCATCCTCAAGATGGCCTCCACCCGCACGGTCTACGCCCAGAAGGCGGACGAGGCACGGGCCACCGGCCGCGTCCTGGGGCTGCCCCGCTGGGCCGTCGAGATCATCCCGACGCTGTCCCCCGGTATCGCGGTATGGGACGTCAACGGCAACGTACAGGTCGTCAAACACCTGATCACCGAGGCCGAGCGACCCCTCGTCTACACGGACCGGGCGATGACGGAGGACGGCCTGGCGTTGCAGATGGCCGCCGAGGCGGAGGCCGAGGAGAGGGCCGCCGCGGCGGTCGAGGCGGCGGAGGCGGACACCTACGGCGGGCCGTCGTACGGATCCACGGTGGCGTGAGATGGCAGCGGGACAGAATCACGGCGGGCCCGCGGAGCCCGGAAGATCACAGTCCGCCGAGCGCGGCATTCCGGATGCCCTGCTGGTCGGCTGCGTCGCCCTCCTGCTGGGCGCGCTAGGGCTGATGTGGTCGGCGACCGGCCTGGCCGGGCTCTTGGCCCACGGCGCCTGGCCGGACAACCTGACCTTCATGCGGACCCCGGTGGCACTGCGCCATCTGGTCACGGAGCCCCAGAATCTGGCGGCGGCATGGCCCAGCACCCCGGAGGACCAGCTGTCGGGGTACGGGCTCTTCTGGGGCATCTTCATCAGCGAGCTGATGGTGCTGATCGTGCTGACGATCTTCGTGATCGGCACACTGGCCCGCTACCGGATGGTCCGCGCCCAGCGCAGCGCCGCCCTCGCCACCGCCCGCGCGAAGGCGGCAGAGGCGAAGCGGCTCGGCCGCACAGACGCGGAGGCCGCCGAAGACGTCACCGGGACCGCGACCGGCAACGGTACGAGACCTACGAGAACGGGACCGGCCCCGGGCATGGAGGCGCCGCCCGCGCCCGGCCCAGCAAGCGGCTCAGCGGCCCCAGGAGCCACTTTCGGACCCTCTGCGCACTCCCCGGCCCTCTGGCCCGAGAACGTCACTCCGGAGCGCCCCCTCGTGCCCCCCGCGCCGGCCCCCGCCGAGGCAGCCCCCGGCAACGGCGCCATCGCACCCGCCACCGGTCACCATCACCAGACCGAGGCCGCCGCCGAAGCGGCCACCGGAACGGGCCCCAAGCCACACCCCCATATCTCCGAGCAGAGAGCCGGCGCGCAGAACGCCCCCACCGCGGGCGCGCCCAGCGAGAACGCGACCACGCCCGCCGCCCAGGACGGCCTGTACGCCCCGCTCGACCCGGCTTCCGCGCAGCCGCTCCCCACCCCACGCACCGGCCCGCTGACTGGGGCCGCCCTCCCCGAGGGCGAACTCGTCCAGTCCCGCGTCCTCTTCGGCGCCCAGCGCGGCGAGTCCGCGGCCCACACCATCCTGGAGGCCATCGGCCCCGTCCTCGTCGTCACCAGCGATCCCAAGCTCTGGTCCACGACCAAGGACGCGCGCGCCAAGTTCGGCCCCACCCACGTCTTCGACCCGTCCCATGTGCTCGACACCCCCGCGCGGCTGCGCTGGAACCCGGCGGCGGACTGCGGCTCCCGCGATATCGCGGCCGCCCGCGCCACCGCCCTCCTCGCCCCGGTACGGCCCATGCACGCTATGGACCGGCCGTTAGCGGAGGCCGCGGAGACGATGCTCCGCTGCTGGCTGCACGCCGCCGCGGTGGACGGCCGACCGTTCCGCCATGTGCACCGCTGGGCGCAGGGCAACTCGGCCCATGAGCCCGTACGGATCCTCCGTACGCATCCCAAGGCGGCGGGCGGCGCGGCCGGCGAGCTGGAGGCCACGCTCACCGCACACCGCGAACGCCGGGACATGGCCCAGGAACTGACCGCCCGTGCCCTCGGAGCGCTCTCCTCGATCCACATCCGGGACGCCTGCAATCCGGGACGAGCCGACACGCTCGCGCTGGAGTCATTCGTCGCCGAAGGGGGAACGCTCTATCTGATGGGTGAATCCATCGAGGATCCCCGAACCCAGCCGGGTGCGATGCCCCTGTTGACCGCACTCGCCTCGCACGTGGTCGAGCACGGCCGGCGCATGGCCGAACGGTCATCCTCCGGTCGGCTCGACCCACCACTCACCCTCGTCCTGGACGACGTCGCCGCCGTGGCCCCGCTCCCGGCGCTCCCCGACCTCCTCGCCCAGGGCGCGGCCCAGGGCCTGCCCACACTGGCCCTGATGCGCTCCCAGGAACAGGCACGAGCCCGCTGGCCGCACCGCTCCCTGGTGAGCCAGGAATCGCGCTGACAGCGCGACGACGGCACGCACGAGGAGTCCCCCGGTCAGCCAAGCCGGGTCAGCCGTCCCCAACGTGCCAGAACGTGCCCCCGTCAGCCAGGTGCGCTTCGCGGACGAGGATCGCCGGCCGCGGGACCGGCCACGGATATCGCGGGATATCGCGGTGAAACGCAAAAATGCCTCGGCCCCGAGCACTAAGTACTCGGGACCGAGGCTAAAAATTGTTCGGCGGCGTCCTACTCTCCCACAGGGTCCCCCCTGCAGTACCATCGGCGCTGAAA
>NZ_JBEZNG010000032.1:90803-107760 GCF_040653035.1 Streptomyces malaysiensis subsp. malaysiensis | reverse complement strand
CGCCCGGTTACATTCCGAACCCGGAAGCTAAGCCTTTCAGCGCCGATGGTACTGCAGGGGGGACCCTGTGGGAGAGTAGGACGCCGCCGAACAATTTTTAGCCTCGGTCCCGAGTACTTAGTGCTCGGGACCGAGGCATTTTTGCGTTCCCACTCGATCGGATGTTCCACCGGATCGAGTGAAAACGCATCAGCATCCTGGCGTGGCAGGGCGGTTGTCACGCAGAGTGGTCAGTGAGGCCGGTCGGCTGGGTCCTGTCGACGAGTGGTCAACAGGCACCGGGGGCGCGATGCCCGAGCTGGCGGAGGGGGAGGTGATGGCCTGTGAGAGTGACGGCCTGTGCGGTGAGGGGGCGTGGGATGACGCCCCGTCCGTCCTTATATGCGACGCCGTCAGTTTCCCGATGTGGAGCCGACGGTCGGCTGACCCTCGCCGTTGGCTCCCGGAGAGCCTTCAGGCATTCCCGCGGCGCGGGCGAGCTCGAGGTCGAGCGCCTCGCGCCGGATGCGCTGGTCCATGTAGAGAAGGGCCGTCACACCCGCGCTGATCGGGAAGGTGATGGCCGAGCTGATCACTCCACCGACACCGACCACGATCAGAAAGGTCCAACCGACGGAGACGGATTCACCGGACAGCCAGTCCATGGCGTTGTCCCCGCCGATCACCATGGCGACCAGGCTGGTGGGGATCTCGATGATGGCGCCGACGATGAAGACCAGGACGACGGCCAGCAGTTGGATGCCGAAGACGCGCCCCCACGCACCGCGCACCAGCTTGAAGGAGCGTCGCAGGGCCTTGACGATCCCCTGCTTCTCCAGCATCAACGCGGGAGCAGCGAGGCTGAAGCGGACCCAGAGCCAGGCGGCGACGCCGGCCCCGGCGAGCCCGCCCAGAGAGGCGAGTGCGGCGCCCTCGCTGGGCACGCCCGCGGCGGCCAGCAGCAGACCCGGCGTCATACCGGCGCCGATGATGGCCACGGCGATGGTGGGGACCAGAAGGAGCAGCCCGCACAGCTGAAGGAGGCGCGGCCTGGCACCCGTCCATGCCTCCTTGGTCGACACGGATCGGCCCAGCACCGCTTGTGCGGCGACCACGGTCAGCAGGGCGGTGGTGACGATCGTTCCGAGGACGCCGAGCAGCAGGGTGACTCCGCTGTCCCCGAGCGAGTCGCCGACGGCGCGCATCGCCTGACCGATGGTGGCGTCCGGATCGTTGAGGACATCGCTTTCGTTCCCACGGGCGTCGTTCAACCACAGCCCCGTGGCGGCCGTGATCAGCCCCTGGGTGACGATCGAGACGATCAGCGAGATGCCGAGGACCGTGCGCCAGTGGGCGCGCATGATCGCCACCGCACCATCAAGGATCTCGCCGATGCTCAGCGGTCGCAGCGGAATGACCCCGGGGCGGGGAGCGGCCGACTGACGCCGGCCGGTGCCCCAACCGCCCGGCGGGGGAGCGTGCGGCCCCGGCGGTGGTGTGGGGCGTCCTCCCGACGCGGCCCAGCTGCCGGGCGGCGGCTGGCGCCGGGCCCACTGAGCACCCCATACGGGCTGCTCGGGGGCGGGCTGGTCGGCGGGCTTGCCCTGCTGCTGAGCGCCGTGGTCCGGTTCGTCGGAAGGGGACGATCCGGGCGGGGCCCAGCCCGGAGAGTCGTTCATCGTCGCTCCGTAGGTTGTTCGTTGACCGGCCGCGGCGTCCGCGGCGGGCGGATGTCAGCCATCGTGCCACGGTGCGTTGCGCCCCGTACCGGTCACTGGGGGCGGCCCGACACTTCAATAGTCGGTGGCGCACAGGGCAAACTGGGCGGATGGCTGATCAGTATCCGGTGTCCCCGGAAGGCTCCATACCTCCCACTGCCTTGGCGCTGCGCTGGGAGGAGCCCCCGGAGGGGCCCGTACTGGTACTTCTCGACCAGACCCGGCTGCCCGCCGAAGAGGTCGATCTGGTGTGCACCGATGTGCCGGCGCTGGTGGAGGCGATTCGGTCCCTCGCCGTGCGCGGCGCCCCGCTGCTCGGCCTCGCCGGGGCGTACGGGATCGCGCTGGCCGCGGCCCGGGGCTTCGATGTGGACGAGGCCGCCGAATCGCTCGCCCATGCCCGCCCCACCGCCGTCAACCTCGCCTATGGCGTCCGCCGGGCCGCCGCCGCGTACCACGCCGCGATCCGGGACGACGCGGACGAGGCTCGGGCCGCCGCGGCCGCCCTTGCCGAGGCCCGGGCCCTGCACCGGGAGGACGCCGAGGCCAGCGACCGTATGGCCGCCCATGGTCGGGCTCTCCTCGATGAGCTGCTGCCCGCGGGTGGTCACCGGATCCTCACGCATTGCAACACCGGCGCTCTGGTCTCCGGCGGTGAGGGGACCGCCCTCGCCGTGGTCAAGGCGGTGCACCGGGCGGGGCAGCTGCGGCGGCTCTGGGTGGACGAGACCCGGCCCCTGCTCCAGGGGGCGCGGTTGACCGCGTACGAGGCGGCGCGTGCCGGTATGGCGTACACGCTGCTCGCCGACAACGCGGCGGGTTCGCTGTTCGCAGCCGGTGAGGTGGACGCGGTGCTGATCGGGGCGGACCGGATCGCGGCGGACGGCTCGGTGGCCAACAAGGTGGGCAGCTATCCGCTCGCCGTGCTGGCCCGCTACCACCATGTGCCGTTCGTGGTGGTCGCCCCCACCACCACGGTGGACCCGGCCACCCCCGATGGAGCCGGGATCGAAGTCGAACAACGCCCTGGATATGAAGTGACGGACATCACAATCCCCTATGCGCCCATCGCCGGGCATGAGGCGGGCACCGGAGTGCCGGTCGCCCCGCTGGGCACACAGGCCCACAATCCGGCTTTCGACGTCACACCACCGGAGTTGGTGACGGCGATCGTCACCGAGCACGGCGTGCTCTCTCCGGTCACCGCGGACGGTGTCGCCGAGCTGTGTGCCAGGTCACGATCGGGTAATGGGATGATGTCGATATGAAGGGACGCGTCCTTGTCGTCGACGACGACACCGCACTGGCAGAGATGCTCGGCATCGTGCTGCGCGGCGAAGGCTTTGAACCGTCGTTCGTGTCGGACGGCGACAAGGCTCTTGCCGCTTTCCGCGAGACCAAGCCCGATCTTGTGCTGCTCGATCTGATGCTGCCCGGCCGGGACGGCATCGAGGTCTGCCGGCTGATCCGGGCCGAGTCCGGGGTGCCGATCGTCATGCTCACGGCCAAGAGCGACACGGTCGATGTGGTGGTCGGGCTCGAGTCCGGGGCGGATGACTACATCGTCAAGCCGTTCAAGCCGAAGGAACTGGTGGCCCGGATCCGGGCGCGGCTGAGGCGCTCCGAGGAGCCGGCGCCGGAGCAGCTGGCCATCGGCGATCTGGTGATCGACGTGGCGGGGCATTCGGTGAAGCGGGACGGCCAGTCGATAGCGCTGACCCCGCTGGAGTTCGATCTTCTGGTGGCGCTGGCACGTAAGCCGTGGCAGGTGTTCACCCGCGAGGTGCTGCTCGAGCAGGTGTGGGGCTATCGGCATGCTGCCGATACCCGGCTGGTCAATGTGCATGTGCAGCGGCTGCGGTCGAAGGTCGAGAAGGACCCCGAGCGGCCGGAGATCGTGGTGACCGTGCGCGGTGTCGGCTACAAGGCCGGGCCCAGCTGAGATGAGCGGTGGCACGGCGCCGCAGCCCGGGGGACCGGGAGGCGGGGCTCCGGAGGGTGCCCGGATGGGGCGGCCCGACCCGGCGGGCGAGATACCGCTGCTGCGGAGGCTGTGGAGCGGTGGACATCTGCTGCCCGACGGGGCGTCCGGAGGGCCGGCCCATCCGTTGATCCGGCTGTTCGGCCGGTGGGTGCGCCGTCCGCTGCTGCCCGCCGCCCGGCTGTGGCGGCGGAACATCCAGCTGCGGGTGGTCGCCACCACGCTGCTGATGTCGCTCGGTGTGGTGCTGCTGTTGGGCCTGGTGGTCATCGGGCAGGTGCGCAACGGTCTGCTGGACGCCAAGCGCCATGCGGCGCAGGGGCAGGCCGTCGGCGGCTTCGAGGTGGCCGAGCAGATGGCCGACCGTAAGAGCGACAACCGTGGCCAGGACGGGGCCGGGGCGGGTGCCCAGGACTCAGGGGCGTGGCTGAACGCGCTGGTGGAGCAGCTCGCCAGCGGTGGCAAGGGCGCGTATTCGGTGGTGGCGCTCAGCTCGGACTCCGGTGAGACGCCGTATGTGGCCAGCCGGGGGCCGAGGGCCTCGGGCGATGTCCAGCCGGACAGCGTGCCCGCCGATCTGCGCCGTCGGGTGGACGAGGGCCGGACCGCGCCGTATGAGCGCTACGGAAAGATCGTGCACGCGGGTTCCGGGGACGCCGAGCCCGCGTTGATCATCGGCAAGCGCCTGGACGACAACAACGGTGACGCCTACCAGCTGTACTACCTCTTCCCGTTCAGCCAGGAGGAGAAGTCGCTGAGCCTGGTCAAGGGCACCCTGGCCACGGCGGGGGTGTTCGTGGTCGTGCTGCTCGGGGCCATCGCCTGGGTGGTGGTGCGGCAGGTCGTGACGCCCGTAAGGATGGCGGCCGGGATCTCCGAGCGGCTGGCGGCCGGTCTGCTCCAGGAGCGGATGAAGGTCACCGGCGAGGACGACATCGCCCGCCTGGGGGAGTCGTTCAACAAGATGGCGCAGAACCTCCAGCTCAAGATCCAGCAGCTGGAGGAGCTCTCCCGGATGCAGCGCCGCTTCGTCTCCGATGTCTCCCATGAGCTGCGCACCCCGCTGACGACCGTAAGGATGGCGGCGGACGTCATCCATGAGGCGCGTGAGGACTTCGATCCGATCACCGCGCGCTCCGCCGAGCTGCTGTGGGGCCAGGTGGACCGTTTCGAGTCGCTGCTCAGCGATCTGCTGGAGATCAGCCGGTTCGACGCGGGTGCGGCGGCGCTGGAGGCCGAGCCGATCGATCTGCGCGATGTGGTGCACCGGGTGGTGGACGGGGCCGAGCCGCTCGCCGAGGCCAAGGGCACCCGGATCCTGGTGCGCGGCGCCGAGGCGCCGGTGATCGCGGAGGCCGACCCCCGCCGGGTCGAGCGGGTGCTGCGCAATCTGGTGGTCAACGCCGTGGAGCACGGTGAGGGCCGCGATGTGGTGGTGCGGCTGGCGACGGCGGGCGGTGCGGTGGCCGTCGCGGTGCGGGACTACGGCGTGGGGCTCAAGCCCGGCGAGGCGACACGGGTGTTCAACCGCTTCTGGCGGGCCGATCCGGCCCGTGCGCGCACCACCGGCGGCACCGGTCTGGGCCTGTCGATCGCGGTGGAGGACGCGCGGCTGCACGGCGGCTGGCTCCAGGCGTGGGGCGAGCCGGGCGGCGGTTCGCAGTTCCGGCTGACGCTGCCGCGCACCGCGGGGGATGTGCTGCGCGGTTCGCCGATCCCGCTGGAGCCCGCGGACTCCCGGCGCAACCGTCGGCCGGATGACACCGGGGCCGCGCAGCCCCCGGCGGAGCGGCTGGCGGCGGTGCCCGCGCAGCCGCGGTCCCCGCTGCCCGCCGACGCCGCGGCGCCCTCGGCCGACCCCACGGCCCTGCCGGGCAATGGGGCGCGGGTGGTGCGCGGTGCCCCGGAGACGCCGTCCGACGGGCCGCGTGGCGGCCGGGAGACGGCCGCCCGGCCGACGACATCGAACGAAGGGGAGGGCCGCCCTCGTGGGCGCTGACCGTGCCGACCGCCGCCGTTTTAGCCGCCGTGCGCGCCGCCCGGGCGGCCGGGGCCTGAGCGCGCCGGTGCTGCTGGCCTGTGGCGCCCTGCTGCTGTCCGGCTGTGCCTCGATGCCCGACAGCGGCGATGTGCGGCGGGTGGACTCCTCGCCGCGCTCCGACGTCGATTCCCAGGTGCGGGTCTACGGGGTGAGTCCGGGCAAGGGTGAGCAGCCCGCGGAGCTGGTCTCCGGCTTCCTGGAGGCCACGACGAGCGACGAGGAGAACTTCGGCACTGCGAAGGAGTACCTGACCAGAAGCGCGATCAAGCGGTGGCAGCCGTTCGCGGCCACCACTGTGCTGGAGCAGGCGCCGGACGTTCGGGTGGAAACGGATCCCGGCGACCGGGACGGCAGCGGTAAGACGGTCGTGCTGTCCGGCAAGCGGATCGCCGTCGTGGACGACACACACGCCTACAAGCCCGATGAGCAGCCGTACGAGGAGCGCATCCATCTCACGCTGAGCGGTTCGGAGTGGCGGATCGACGGGCCGCCGCGGGGGCTGATCCTCGGTGAGTCCGACTTCCAGCGCATCTACCGCTCGGTCAATAAGTACTACTTTGCCGATCTGGGTCCGGACGCCGAGGAGTCGAGGGCCGGGGACAACGTCCTGGTGGCCGATCCGGTCTATGTACGGCGCCGTATCGACCCGGTGACCGCGACCGTCAAGGCGCTGCTGGACGGTCCGACGGGGTGGCTGGAGCCGGTGGTCAGCAGCTCCTTCCCCCGTGGTGCGGCGCTCGGCAGCCCGGGTGAGCGGCTCTCGCTGGACGATTCGAATGCGCTGAAGATCCGGCTGAACGACCGGGCGGCGCGGATCAGCGCGCCGCGCTGTGCCCGGATGGCGGCGCAGACGCTGTTCACGGTCCAGGATCTAGGAGAGGGATCGTCCCAGGTCAGCGGGGTGCGGCTGGAGCGGCAGAACGGTTCGGAGCTATGTGCCCTCTCCAGTGACGGGGCGCGTGCGTACGCCCCGGACGGGGTCGAGGGCCATCCGCGGCACCAGTATTTCGTCGACTCCGAGCATCGGATGGTCCGATTGTCCGACGACGAGGAACGGCCACGGCCGGTTCCGGGGCCGTTCGGCGCCGATGGCGCGGGTCTGGGCTCGGTGGCCGTCTCCCGCGACGAGCGGGACGTGGCGGGTGTCACCGCCGATGGCCAGTCGCTGTACGTGAGCGAGCTGGCGGCCGCCGCGGAGCGCGGCAAGGTGCGGCTGCGCAGCCGGGGCGGCAGCGTGGAGCACGGTCTGACGGCGCCGAGCTGGGACGGTCTTGGCGGTCTGTGGGTGGCCGACCGGGATCCGCGGCAGCCGAGGCTGCTGCGGCTGCGGGGCGGCACCGGACCGGCGGACGAGGTGGCGCTGCCGCGGCTGGACGGCGGCCGGATCACGGCGCTGCGGGTGTCCGCGGACGGCTCCAGGATCGCGATGCTGGTCAAGCGGTCCGGCCACACCACGCTGCGGCTCGGCCGGATCGAGCGCCGGGGTACCGAGGCCGCCCCGAAGCTGTCGGTCGGGGCGCTGCGGGCGGTCGCGCCGAAGCTGGAGGACGTGGACACCTTCTCCTGGGCGGGCGACAGCCGGCTGGTGGTCGCGGGCCGGGAGTCGGACGGGGTGCAGCAGCTGCAATACGTGGAGACGGACGGCTCCCCGTCGAACGTCCCGGAGGTGCCGGGGCCGAATGGGGTGCAGTCGATCGGTGCCTCGGAGGACCAGACGCGGCCGCTGATCGCCGAGACCAGGGAGAACGGCATCGTGCGGCTGCTGCCGAACACCGACTGGAAGACCGTGGACCAGGACGGTTCGGGGCCGGTCTACCCCGGTTAGGGCACGGTCACGAGCCCGGCCGGTCGGCTCTGCCCCGGTCGGCGCGATTCCGGTCGGCTCTACCCCGGTCGGGCGGGTTGCCCCAACCGGCTCTGCCCCGGTCGGGCGGGCTGCCCCGGTCGGCTCTGTCCCGGTCGGGCTGCCCCCGTCGGGTGGGGCGGCCACGGTGTGTCCTAGGCCAGAACACCGATCGGGGGTGGCTGGTTGTCCACATGTGCGCGGTTGTCCACAGGGGGTGGCGCGGTGGCCCGGCCGCCGGGACAGTGGTGGTCATGCGGGGCTGGTGGCAGGAGATCGCCGATCTGGTGCTGCCGGGCGACTGCGCCGGATGCGGTCGGCCGGGCGGCACGTTGTGTGGCCATTGCCGTGGGGCGCTGCTTGGTTCCGGGGCGCGCCGGGTGGAGCCGAGCCCGGTGCCGCCGGGGCTGCCGGTGGTCCATGCGGCGGTGGATTACGTGGACGAGGCGCGGGCGGTGCTGCTCGCGCACAAGGAGCGGGGAGCGCTGAGGCTGGCGCGGCCGCTGGGCGAGGCGCTGGCGAGAGCGGTGCGGGCGGCCTGTTCCGGGCCCGGTGCGGGGTCCCGGGGGCGGGTGGCAGCGAGATCGGGCGCCATATGCGGGGCGAGACCGGGGGCCGGACCGGGGGCGAGACCCCGCGGGTGCCTGCTGCTGGTGCCGGTGCCATCGGCCCGGCGCGCGGTGGGCGCCCGGGGCCATGACCCGGCCCGGCGGATCGCGCTGGCCGCGGCGGGTGTGCTGCGCGGTGGTGGGCGCCCGGCGAGGGTTCCGGCGGTGCTGCGCCAGCGGCGCCGGGTGACCGACCAGTCGGGGCTGGACGCGCGGCAGCGGCGGGCCAATGTGACGGGCGCGCTGGGGGCGGTCCCCGGTAGTGCGCGGCTGCTGGCGGCGGGCCCGGTCGTCCTGGTGGACGATCTGATGACGACGGGGGCGTCGCTCGCGGAGGCGGCGCGGGCGGTGACCGCGGCCGGTGGGCTGGTCATCGGCGCGGCCGTGGTGGCCGCACCCCTGATGCCCTGACGCACACCGACCCCGGAACTGAATACGAAGCCGCGTCGTTGCAGGCGGTAAGCGCGGCAAAGCACCTGATCGGAGGTACGTGCCGGTAGGGGGTGCCGACTTCCGACCGGCCGAGCTATGTTCGGTTGTGAGGGATGGCGGGTGCTATGACTCGCTCATCCGCTTGGCGTGTTTTGCCTGCATTCTGGTGAGGCTTGGAACAAACGGGGTTGAGATCCTCTCCGTGGGAAGGAGGAGCTGAAAGCGCCAAGCCGGCGGCTCCGGAAGACACCGGAGCCAAGTGCACAAGGGATGACGCTCCGATATTGACTTTGGAGCTACCCGGGAACGGAGTTCTGCGTGGACATCGTCGTCAAGGGCCGTAAAACTGAGGTGCCCGAGCGGTTCCGGAAGCACGTGGCCGAGAAGCTGAAGCTGGATAAGATCCAGAAGCTCGACGGCAAGGTGATCAGCCTCGACGTCGAGGTGTCCAAGGAGCACAACCCGCGGCAGTCCGACCGCGCCGACCGGGTGGAGATCACGCTCCGCTCGCGGGGCCCGGTGATCCGGGCGGAGGCCGCCGCGGCCGATCCGTACGCAGCGCTGGACCTGGCGGCCAGCAAGCTGGAGGCACGGATGCGCAAGCAGCACGACAAGCGCCATACGCGCCGTGGCAACGGTCGCATTCCGGCCAGCGACGTGGCTGTCACCGTGCCCAACGCGGCGCGTATCAACGGGCATGGTGAGATCGCCCCGCAGCGCACCGCGGAAACCGTCCCCACCACCCGGATGGGCCCCCTGGAGGTGCAGGGTGAGGGCCCCCTGGTGGTCCGGGAGAAGACCCACGCCGCGGTTCCGATGACGCTCGACCAGGCTCTCTACGAGATGGAGCTGGTCGGGCACGACTTCTATCTTTTCGTCGACTCCGACACCAACCAGCCCAGCGTCGTCTACCGGCGGCATGGTTATGACTACGGGGTGATTCATCTTCAGCCGGAAGCGTTCGTCGGAGAGGCACCCGGTGGCGCCGGTGGCGCGCTCGGTGGCTGACCGAGAAATTCAGCCGAATCCATCCTGACAAGTGAGTGGTGCCCCGGAGCGCCTGTGCGCCCCCCGGGGCACCTCCGTGCGACCACGGCGGGACCATTCCGCCGTCCGGGCATGAAATCATGGCCGAGCGGCCAACCGGTGTACCGAAAGCACCGGTTGACGCCAGACCGAGTGCACCAAAGGTGCGGACCGCAAGGGCCATGGCCTTCAGGGGGAGGAACGATGGCGGACAGCTTCGGGCCCGTGTCCGACGCCGGTGAAGACCATGGCGTCGGTCCGGACGGGGACGAGCCGCGCGGCGAGCCGCGCAAGGAGCCGATTCGGGTCCTCGTAGTGGACGACCACGCGCTCTTCCGGCGTGGATTGGAGATCGTCCTGGCCCAGGAGGAGGACATCCAGGTCGTCGGCGAGGCGGGGGACGGGGCCGAGGCGGTGGACAAGGCGGCGGATCTGCTGCCGGACATCGTCCTGATGGATGTGCGGATGCCCAAGCGCGGGGGGATCGAGGCATGCACCGCCATCAAGGAGGTGGCACCCAGCGCCAAGATCATCATGCTGACGATCAGCGATGAGGAAGCCGATCTCTACGACGCGATCAAGGCGGGGGCCACGGGCTATCTGCTGAAGGAGATCTCGACCGACGAGGTCTCGACCGCCATCCGGGCGGTGGCGGACGGCCAGTCGCAGATCAGCCCGTCGATGGCGGCCAAGCTGCTGACCGAGTTCAAGTCGATGATCCAGCGCACCGATGAGCGGCGGCTGGTGCCCGCGCCCCGGCTCACCGACCGGGAGCTGGAGGTGCTCAAGCTGGTGGCGACCGGTATGAACAACCGGGATATCGCCAAGGAGCTGTTCATCAGCGAGAACACCGTGAAGAACCACGTCCGCAACATTCTGGAGAAATTGCAGCTGCACTCCAGGATGGAGGCCGTGGTCTATGCGATGCGGGAGAAGATCCTCGAGATCAGATGAGGGTCCCGCCCGGAGCCCCGGCAACCCGGAGCCCCGGGCGGACGGCCGGGCTGCTGGCGTACATCGTGCGGGGTGCCCGGGGCCGCCGGGCCCTGGCCTGCTCATCGTTGCTGCTGGCCGGAGCGGAGACCGTCAGGAGACCGCCCTCGACCCCACAGAAGCGGGCCGACGGCGTCGATGCCGGGCCTCCCCCGGGGCTGTTCGGGGCGGTTCAGGCGATTGTCGCCGCGACCGCCGCCGTGAGCGGTGCGGCGAGCTCCGGGCGGTCGACGCGCTCGATCCGTACGGAGTCACAGCCCACCCATGAGGCTGCCTCCCACAGCGCCTGCGCCATGGGGGCCACGGCCTTCGGCGACTCCAGTGACACCTGCCGGGCGACCAGGGTCTTCCCCTCCCGGGCCGGATCGACCCGGCCCAGCAGCCGCCCGCCCGACAGCAGCGGCATGGCGAAGTAGCCGTAGATCCGCTTGGGCCTGGGCACATACGCCTCCAGCCGATGGGTGAAGCCGAAGATCCGCTCGGTGCGCGCCCGATCCCATATCAACGAGTCGAAAGGCGACAGCAGAGTGGTGCGGTGCCGGCCGCGCGGTGGGGTGGCCAGTGCCTCGGGGTCGGCCCAGGCGGGCTTGTCCCAGCCCTCGACCGCGACCGGCACCAGCCCCGAATCCGCGATCACCGCCTCCACCTGCTCGCCCTTGAGCCGGTGGTAGTCGGCGATGTCCGCCCGGGTGCCCACGCCCAGGGACTGCCCGGCCAGCCGGACCAGCCGGCGCAGACACTCCAGGTCGTCCAGGTCGTCATGGAGCAGGGCGTCCGGCACGGCGCGCTCCGCCAGGTCGTACACCCGCTTCCAGCCGCGCCGCTCGACGCACACCACCTCGCCGAACATCAGCGCCCGCTCGACCGCGATCTTCGCCGCCGACCAGTCCCACCACGGCCCGCCGTTCTTGGCCCCGCCAAGCTCGGTGGCGGTCAGCGGGCCCTCCGCGCGCAGCTGCTTCACCACCGTCTCGTACACCCCGTCCGGCAGCTCGTGGTTCCAGTGCGGACGGTCGCGGTAGGCGCGGCGGCGGAAGGCGAAGTGCGGCCACTCCTCGATCGGCAGCACACAGGCGGCATGCGACCAGTACTCGAACGCGTGGGTGCCGGTCCAGTAAGCCGACTCGACGTCCTTACGGCCGACCGCGCCCAGCCGCGCGTATGGAATCAGCTCATGTGAGCGGGCCAGCACCGAGATCGTGTCCAACTGCACCGCGCCCAGATGGCGCAGCACGCCCCGCACCCCGCCACGCCGGTCGGGGGCGCCCAGCAGCCCCTGGGCGCGCAGCGCGATCCGGCGCGCCTCGTCGGCGGAGAGTGCGGTCTCGGGCGTGCGGTCCACGGTGGATCCGGTGGCGGCGTTCGTCATGCGCGTCACCGTAGTGGCACCCACTGACAACGCCGCCGACGGCCGGGTTCGCCCGATGCCCGGATCCACCGACGCCCGCCCGATACCTGGCGCCCGTCCGACGCCCGTCCGATGCGCCCTGGCGCCGCCCCAGCCCCCTCAGACCGCCGACGGCGCCCCCTCAGACCGCCGACGGCGCCCCCTCAGACCGCCGACGGCGCCGTGGACGCCCTGTCGGGCGCCCCGGGCGCGTTGGCCGCCTCGGACGCCTTGGCGGGCAGATACGGCGTGGTCGACGGCAGACCCCAGTCGGAGGGCAGCAGCGCGCCGCGCCAGGCGTCCCGCCGGGTCCCCTGGTGGACGATCCGGGCGCGGTCCGTCCCCTCCATCCGGAAGCCCACCCCGAGGGCGACCGCCCGCGAGCCCTCGTTCCCGGCCTCGCTGCACCACTCCAGGCGCTCCACCCCGAGCCGGGTGAACGCCCACTCGATCACGGCCCGCGCCGCCTCGCCCGTATAGCCGCGCCGGCGGTGCTCGCGCACCGTCCAGTAGCCCAGCTCGGCCTGGTGCTCGGGGGTGCGCAGATGGGCCAGCCGCACCAGGCCCATGGTGCCGATGAGCGCGCCGTCACTCTTGGTGACCGCGGCGAAGTCGTAGGTCAGGTCGTCACGCCAGTTCTCCGGGCAGATCCGGCGGGTGAAGTCCTCCGCGTGGGCACGTTCGTACGGGGAGGGCACGCTGGTCCAGCGCTGGATGTCGGGGTCCTGACAAGCCGCGAAGACCGCGTCCGTGTCGGAGGGACGGAAGGGGCGCAGGACCAGGCGCTCGGTGGTGAGGGTGACAGGCTCCATGCGTCCCGAGTCTGCGCCGCCGTTGTCACTCACCGCGAGCGGTTTCGGTGAATTGGAGGGCACCTGGGGGGCCTCCCGGGCGTTGACACGGTGAGGTGACATCCGGTCCTCGTGGTGACGGACCTCCCGGCGTGCCGGGGTCTGTCTTACGATGGCCGTTGCGGCGGGGCCTGCGCCCCTTGACAATGCCGCGCCAGCGCACCCCGACCGTGCCAGGCCCGACCGGCAAGGAGCCAGCCTACGTGTCCGTCCTCAACAAGCTCATGCGTGCAGGCGAAGGAAAGATCCTGCGCAAGCTGCACCGCATCGCGGACCAGGTCAATTCCATCGAAGAGGACTTCCTGTCGCTCTCCGACGCCGAGCTCCGCGCCCTCACCGACGAGTACAAGCAGCGGTACGCCGACGGTGAGAGCCTCGACGATCTGATGCCCGAAGCGTTCGCCACGGTGCGCGAGGCGGCCAAGCGGGTGCTCGGACAGCGTCACTACGACGTCCAGCTGATGGGCGGCGCGGCGCTGCACCTCGGGTATGTCGCCGAGATGAAGACAGGCGAGGGCAAGACCCTGGTCGGCACCCTCCCGGCGTATCTGAACGCGCTGTCGGACAAGGGCGTCCACCTCATCACGGTCAACGACTACCTGGCCGAGCGCGACTCCGAGTGGATGGGCCGGGTGCACCGGTTCCTCGGCCTGGAGGTCGGCTGCATCCTCGCCAACATGACCCCGGCGCAGCGCCGCGAGCAGTACGCGTGCGACATCACCTACGGCACCAACAACGAATTCGGCTTCGACTACCTGCGCGACAACATGGCGTGGTCGAAGGACGAGCTGGTGCAGCGCGGCCACAACTTCGCGATCGTCGACGAGGTCGACTCGATCCTGGTGGACGAGGCCCGTACGCCGCTGATCATCTCCGGCCCGGCCGACCAGGCCACCAAGTGGTACGGCGACTTCGCCAAGCTGGTCACCCGGCTCTCCAGGGGCCAGGCCGCCGAGCCGCAGAAGGGCCAGGAGGAGACCGGGGACTACGAGGTCGACGAGAAGAAGCGCACCGTCGGCATCCATGAGTCCGGTGTCACCAAGGTCGAGGACTGGCTGGGGATCGACAACCTCTATGAGTCGGTCAACACCCCGCTGGTCGGCTACCTCAACAACGCGATCAAGGCCAAGGAGCTCTTCAAGAAGGACAAGGACTACGTCGTCATGGACGGCGAAGTCATGATCGTCGACGAGCACACCGGCCGTATCCTCGCGGGCCGCCGCTACAACGAGGGCATGCACCAGGCCATCGAGGCGAAGGAAGCGGTGGAGATCAAGGACGAGAACCAGACGCTCGCCACGATCACCCTCCAGAACTTCTTCCGCCTCTACGACAAGCTCTCCGGCATGACCGGTACGGCGATGACCGAGGCCGCCGAGTTCCACCAGATCTACAAGCTCGGTGTGGTCCCGATCCCGACCCACCGCCCCCTCGCCCGCCTCGACCAGTCCGACCTGATCTACCGCACCGAGGTCGCGAAGTTCGACGCGGTGGTCGAGGACATCGTCGAGAAGCACGCCAAGGGCCAGCCGGTCCTGGTCGGCACCACCTCCGTGGAGAAGTCCGAGTACCTCTCCCAGCAGCTCGCCAAGCGCGGCGTGCCGCACGAGGTGCTCAACGCCAAGCAGCACGACCGGGAGGCGACGATCGTCGCCCAGGCCGGCCGTAAGGGCGCCGTGACCGTCGCGACCAACATGGCGGGCCGCGGCACCGACATCAAGCTCGGCGGCAACCCCGACGACCTCGCCGAGGCCGAGCTGCGCCAGCGCGGTCTGGACCCGGTGGAGCACGCCGAGGAGTGGGCCGCCGCGCTGCCCGCCGCCCTGGAGAAGGCCGAGGCCGCGGTCAAGGCCGAGTTCGAAGAGGTCAAGGAGCTCGGCGGGCTGTATGTGCTGGGCACCGAGCGCCATGAGTCGCGCCGGATCGACAACCAGCTGCGCGGCCGCTCCGGCCGTCAGGGCGACCCCGGCGAGTCCCGCTTCTACCTCTCGCTCGGCGACGATCTGATGCGGCTGTTCAAGGCGCAGATGGTCGAGCGCGTCATGGCGATGGCGAACGTCCCGGACGATGTCCCGATCGAGAACAAGATGGTCACCCGGGCCATCGCCTCCGCCCAGTCGCAGGTCGAGCAGCAGAACTTCGAGACCCGTAAGAACGTCCTGAAGTACGACGAGGTCCTGAACCGCCAGCGTGAGGTCATCTACGGCGAGCGTCGCCGCGTCCTGGAGGGCGAGGACCTCCAGGACCAGATCGGCCACTTCATGGACGACACGATCGAAGCCTATGTGCGGGCGGAGACGGTCGAGGGCTTCGCCGAGGAGTGGGACCTGGACCGGCTGTGGAACGCCTTCAAGCAGCTCTACCCGGTCAGTGTGACGATCGAGGAGCTGGAGGAGACGGTCGGCGACCGCGCCGGGATCACCGCCGAGTTCATCGAGGAGTCCGTCAACGACGACATCCACCAGCAGTACGAGGCGCGCGAGGAGCAGCTCGGCTCCGAGATTATGCGTGAGCTGGAGCGGCGGGTCGTGCTCTCGGTCCTCGACCGCAAGTGGCGCGAGCACCTCTACGAGATGGACTACCTCCAGGAGGGCATCGGGCTGCGCGCGATGGCCCAGAAGGACCCGCTGGTCGAGTACCAGCGCGAGGGCTTCGACATGTTCCAGGCCATGATGGAGGGCATCAAGGAGGAGTCCGTCGGCTATCTGTTCAACCTGGAGGTCCAGGTCGAGCAGCAGGTCGAGGAGGTCCCGGTCGAGGCGTCGGAGGAGCAGGTCGACCTCGTCAAGGACGTGCAGGACGCGGTGCCGGCGGGCGCGCCGGCCGCGGGCCCGGCGGGCTCATCGGGGCGCCCCGAGATCCGCGCCAAGGGCCTCGAGGCGCCGCAGCGGCCGGACCGGCTGCACTTCTCCGCCCCCACGGTGGACGGTGAGGGCGGTGTCGTCGAGGGCGACTTCCCCAATGGCGAGACGCCTCCTCCGCCCCGGTCGGAGGCCGACGGGCTGACGCGGGCGGAGCGGCGCAAGGCGCAGAAGGGGCGCCGCCGCAAGAAGTAGTTCTCGGTTGCTGTGAACGGGCCGGGTGCCGCGCGGGAGCGCGGCACCCGGCCCGTCGCGTCCTCGCCCTGTGGGCGGGTTTCGCGGATCGGGCCGGCTTACGGTGTCGGCCCTGGCGTCCCGGGCTCTACGGGGTCCGGCGGACCGCGCGGCGGGGCCGTATGTCGATGCTTTCCCCTCCCCGCCCCTTCCCGTAACCATGGGCTCCGCCCCTGGACCCCGCTCCTCAAACGCCGGAGGGGCTGGATTGGCTCCGCCCCTTCCCGTGGCATCGATATGCGGCTCCGCCGCGTGGCAGGGCTCCGCCCCTGGACCCCCGGAGCGCAGGAGGGGCGGAGTCCTGCCGTGGGGCCGAGCCGCATATCGATGTTGCGGGAAGGGGCAGGGGAGGGGAGCGGCCCGCCGCGAGCGGCGAGATCCGCCGGACGGGGCTCAGGCAAGTGGGCCGAGGTCAATTGCGGCGCAGCGCCAGCGGGCGTCGGCGCCGAGCTCCAGCCGGAAGGCGAGCGCGCTGAGCCGGTCTCCGGAGGCGATCCGGGCGAACGCCTCGATGACCCCGTGCCGGGGCTGGTACTCGCCACAGCGCCGTACGACGGGCGCTGTGGCACGCGTTCCGGCGGGGCGCAGCGGGGCGCGCGGGGCGAGTTCGATCAGTTGGTCGTAGGCGGCCGGGAGGGCGTGCCCGAGGAGGGTGTGAACGGGGCGCTGACCGCTGAGGGTGAGCACCAGCCGGTTGGCGAACCAGTAGCGCGGCAGCCGATCCCGCTGCCGCCACGCCGCGGTGGCGGCAGCGGAGCGCGATACTGCCGCCGCGCGGGACGCGGTCGGCACACGGGACGCGGTGGGCACGCGGCGCGCGTCCGTCGTGTGGGGCGCCGCAGTCTGGGGCCGTACGGTCCGGGGCTGTGCTGCCGTTGTGGGGGTGGTGCGGGGGCGGCGGGGGTCTTTGCGGCCGGGTGGGCCGCTTCGCCCCGGCCCGCTGCCGCCGCGCCGTCGTACGGCTTCCCCGGCTGCGGTCCGTCGTGCGGCTTCCCTGGCTGTG